>JAQGMI010000013.1 GCA_028292435.1 Betaproteobacteria bacterium | reverse complement strand
TGAGCACGCCGCCGCGTTCGCGCGCAGTCGCGGCAATCGCGCGCAGGGAATCCACCGGCATCAGCGTTCCTGTCGGATTCGACGGTGACGCGACGATGACTGCCCTCGTGCGCAGCGTCCAGTGATTCGCTACCATTTCAGGCAGCAGTTGATACGCGCTTTCCGCGCCGACCGGCACTTCGACCGGCACGCCGCCCATCATGCGCACGAAATTCCGGTTGCATGGATACCCGGGATCCGCCATCAGCACTTCATCGCCGGCGTCGATCAGCACCCCGATCGCGAGCAATAGCGCGCCGGAAGCGCCGGACGTAATGATAATGCGCGAGGCCGGCACGTCTGCACCGTAGCGCTCACGATAAAAACTCGAGATGGCCGCGCGCAGCTCGGGAATGCCGAGCGCCGGCGTGTAGAAATGCTTCCCGTTCTCGATCGCGCGAACGCCCGCGTCGCAGATCGGCTGCGCAGTCGGAAAATCCGGCTCGCCGATTTCCATGTGCACGATGCTGCGGCCCGCCGCTTCGAGTTCGCGTGCCCGCGCGAGCAACTCCATGACGTGAAACGGCGCGATCGCGGCGATGCGCTGGGCAAGCGGCAGCAGGTCAGCGGCCAAGACGTGAACTCCGCGAACGGCGCAAGCGGTCGGACAAGCGCGAGACCCGTTAACGCGCGACGCGCCTGGCGCCTTGCAGCGTCGCCTGCGCCGCCCGGATCACGTTCTCCTGGCCATCGTTGGTCAGTATCGTGAACGTGACCGACACGTCGCCGACATTGAGCTTGCCGCGCGTCATGTATTTAAACTCGCCGGCCGCCGGCGCCGAATCGGTCGCGAAAAACTCGAAGCCCGGACCGGATGACCCAGCAAACTCCTTGAGCTTGATCTTGTCGCCTTCGATCGAGAAATGACGGATCGCCGCGGCCATTTGCGCAACGTCTTCGCGCAGTTTTTTTCGCGACGGCACTCGACTTCCTTCGATGGCCTGCGCGGGCGTGACGGAAATCAAAAACGGCTGGCCTTCTGCCGGGCGAAAGCTGATGACCGGCGGCTTGGTGGTGGCGTCGACTTCATCGCGCCAGCCAGCCGGCACTTTCATCTGCAGGAAACCGCTGCGCTCCAATGCATATCGTTTGTCGCTGTCGGCCGCATGGCCCGCCAGCGGCAGCAGCGCAATCAACGCCGCCGAGCATGCCGCGCGCTGTAATCCGAGCCTCAACTGTTGCGCTGATTGGTTAATCATGACGACTCCGCTTTTTTCCAGATTGATCGGTCCCTGTGGCGCCCGTCGCCCGCGCGTTATCAACGCTGAACGGTCCCGCTCCGTACGCCATCACATACAGCATACCGCCCATGATCGCGAAGTTCTTCATGAAATTGTTCATCTGACTTAAAAAGCTCGCCGCATCGGAATTCCAGAAAGGGTGCACCACGACCGACGCCAGGAGAATAAACACGCAGAACGCGGCGGCGGCCCAGCGCACCTGCCAGCCGGCAATCAGCATCAGGCTGCCACCGATTTCGAGCGCGATGATCACAACCAGCAGCGCTGGCGCGGCCGGCACGCCCGCACCGCTCATGAATGCGGCAGTACCCGCGAAGCCGCCGATTTTACCGATGCCCGACACGATAAAAAGCTGCGCAAGCAGAATGCGCGCGACCAATGGCCCGTACTGTTTTACCCATTCACAAATCGCGTTCATCGCCTCCCCTTTCAAACGCAACGCATGAGACCGATGCTACCGCATTCGCGCGCCGGTTTCCGCAAGACTGCGGTCGTTATTATGCAGCCGCAGTCCAGGCCGCGGTCGACGATGCCGCGCGGCAAGCCGCCAGTGCCGTCACAAACAACAGGAAGATTGCCAGCATCAGGACGCTCGCAATGCCGCTTTTGAAAATCAACAGGGCGCCGATGGCGGCGCCGAAAAACATGACGAGCGCGGCGGACACCCGCCGGCCGGGATGCGGATTTTTTCCGCCCGCCAACGCCGAATCGGCCGCGATGCCGGTCAGCGTCAGTGTAAGAACCGTGGTTGTCATGTCCGGCACCGCGAGCCGCCGCGCGACGGCGTTCTGCATGCCCATCGCAACGGCCAGCAGCACGATCAATGCGTACAAATATAAGAAGCCATCCCGTGGCACCAGCAGCTCAGCCGCGAGCGCAATACTCAGCAAGCTGATGTTCACAATCGTCGAAATGGCGAGTAGTCGTGCACGGTGCTGCCCGGCGGTGACGCCAAGCCGGCCGCCCGCGAGCGCACCCACGAGGAACGCAGCCATAGCTGCAAGCGATGCAGCCACCGAAAATTCCTGCGTGTCCGCAACGGCGAGGCCAAGAAAAACGACATTGCCCGTCATGTTCGCGACAAATACATGTCCGAGTTCAAGATAGCTGATCGCATCGACCAGACCGGTGACCATCGTCTCGATCATCAGCAACACGACGAGCGGGCCTTGCCGTTCGTCGTTAATCCAGGTTCCGGTTCCAGGCACGCCGTTAAAACGCCGCGCAACTGCAGCCGCCAAAACCGCCGGCCGGCCCCCACGCATCGAACAGGCTGCCACAAGTCGCGATTGAAGCCGTGTGTATGGGCGCCTCTGATTTGCGCATGAGCGGCGCGCCCCAGCCGCCGTACGTTGCAATCGGCGACCACTCGGGACTCACCGGCAGAGGCGGCGGCGCCATACCGCCGAACTCGCCCGCGGCGTGCACCGCATTGCCGCCGACCAGCGTCAAGACCGACTGCAGCGCCTTGATCTCTTCTTCGGGAATCGAAAAATAATCGGCCGAGAGCACCGCGAGATCCGCGAGCTGCCCGGGAACGAGCGCGCCTTTCTTGCCTTCGTCGCTCGAGAACCAACTCGAGCCGACAGTCCATAGTCGCAAGGCTTCCATCCGATCGAATCGATTGGCGTCCGAATAAATCTGCGTGCCGCCAACGGTCTTACCCGCGGTCAACCAATAGAGCGAGACGAACGGGTTATAGCTGGCGACGCGTGTTGCGTCAGTGCCCGCGCCGACCGGCACGCCGGCTGCGAGCATGCGCTTGATCGGCGGATGCGCATCCGCTTTGCCATAGCGATTGATGAAATATTCGCCTTGGTAAGCCATGCGGTGCTGAACAGCGATGCCGCCGCCGAGCGCGCGAATGCGATCGATGTTGCGCGGCGAAATCGTTTCCGCGTGATCGATGAACCAGTGCAATCCGGTGAACGGCACTTCCCGGTTGACCGCTTCATAGACGTTCAGCGCGCGCGTGATCGTTTCGTCGTAAGTCGCATGCAGGCGGAATGGCCAGCGGTTTTGCGCGAGCAGGCGCACGACGCCGGTCAGGTCTGCTTCCATATTCGCCGCCATGTCGGGCCGCGGCTCAAGAAAGTCCTCGAAGTCCGCCGCTGAGTACACGAGCATCTCGCCGGCACCGTTAATCCGGTACATGTCGTCGCCCTGTCCCGGCTTGACCGTCTTTGCCCAGTTCGAAAAATCGTCGAGCTCCTGCTTCGGCCGCTGCGTGAAGAGATTGGCCGCGATGCGCACCGTCATCTGGTTGTTTTTATGCAGCGCGGTGACGACTTCATAATCCTGCGGATAGTTCTGAAAACCGCCGCCGGCATCAATGACGCTGGTGATGCCGAGCCGGTTCAATTCGCGCATGAACTGGCGCGACGAGTTGACCTGCTGGTCGAACGGCAGCTTCGGACCTTTGGCCAGCGTTGAATACAGGATGAAAGCGTTGGGTCGCGCGATCAGCAGCCCGGTCGGATTGCCGGCCTTGTCGCGCTGAATTTCGCCGCCCGGCGGATTTGGCGTGTCCTTGGTGTAGCCCGACGCGCGCAACGCTGCCTTGTTCAGCAGCGCCGTCGCATAAAGATTCAACACGAACACCGGCGTGTCCGGCGCGGCGGCATTGAGCTCGTCGAGCGTCGGCATGCGTTTCTCGGCGAACTGAAACTCCGACCAGCCGCCGACCACGCGAACCCAGTGATTGGGCGGCGTGCGCTGCGCCTGCTCGCGCAACATACGCAGTGCATCCGCTAACGACGGCACGCCGTCCCAGCGCAGTTCAAGGTTGTAATAGAGGCCGCCGCGGATCGGATGCGAGTGCGAATCGATCAGGCCCGGGATTACCGTGCGCCCGTTCAGTTCGACCACGCGAGTCGCCGGACCGCGGTACGCCATCACGGTTGCGTTGTCGCCGATCGCGAGCACGCGGCCGTCGCGAATGGCCAATGCCTGCACGATCGAGCGGCGCTCGCTTTGCGTTGCGATTTTTCCATTGAGAAGCACGAGGTCCGCATTCGCCGCGCCCGGGGCCGGATTGCCGTCGGGCGCCGCGCAACCAGCGGCGAGGCCGCTCACGCTCAAGGCCGCGCCCGCCTTGATGAAATCGCGCCGCGTGTATTTCGAATTTGCATGGCTATCCATGGCAGATCTCCTTCGCAAAAATTAAGGGCGGTGACTTCCATTTCCAGCGCTTTAAACCGATTCGATCGCGTACCCGGCATCCGTCCAGGCGTCGAGCCCGCCCTCGAGCGGGCGCACGCGGGTGAAACCTTTATCGATCAACATGCGGGCGACACGCGCCGCGCTGGCTTCGTTCGGTCACGTACAATAAACAATGATGTCGCTGTCGGGCGGCAACTTCGAGAGCTGCGCATCGAGATTGTGAACGTCGATCGGGATCGCGCCGGGAACGCGGCGCGGGTCCATTTCACGCGCCGATGATGACCGCACGTCGGCGATCACGGGCGAGGCGCCGGCCTCGATGAGTCCGTAAAGATCATCGACCGAAATGCGCGCCATGCGCAAAGCCTTGAAGAACCGCCGCCGCTCGTAATATTTGATGCCGACGAACAGCACCAGCGCGCAGCCGAGAAAGACCAGCGCGTACACGCCCATTTGCGCTAACTTGTCGAGCAACCAGTCGATCTGGCGGAAGAACAAGCGGCCCGCGCCAACCGCGAGGCCCGCCCATAAGGCCGCGCCGAGCGCGCTGTAGACAATGAAACGCCCGCATTTTATGCCCGAGGCGCCGGCCAGCGGCGGCGCGACAGTGGCAAATCCCGGCACCAGTTTTGCGAAGATCAGCGACACCGGCCCCCAGCTCAAAAACCGGGTTTCGGTTTCGCGCACGCAAGAATCAGGCGAAATCGAGATGCGGCACAAAAGCCGGAGCACGCGCATGCCGTAAATGCGCCCCGCCGCGTACCAAATCGAATCGCCGACCAGGGACCCGATTACCGCAACGCCGATGATTGCCAGCACCGACGGGCCGTTGCCCGCGGCAAGCGCCCCCGCGACAATCAGGGTGGGAACGGCTGGCACGGGCATTCCAGCCTGCACCAGGAACACGTTGAGCAACACGAGCACGAGTCCGTATTGCACGAGCAGCGTGGTCAGTGGTTCCATCATGGGCGGCTATCCTGATTCGTTCCGTTGAAGCGTCTTTTAATCCTTGAGCGATTCGACCTGAATGTACAACGTCACTTCGTCGCCGACCGCCGGCACGTACTTGGTCATGCCGAACTCCGAGCGCTTGAGCGTGCCGGTCACTTCGGCGCCACAATCTTCCTTCTTGTAGAACGAATGCTGCGCGCAAACCACCCTCGAGATGGTGAGTGTGAGCGGCTTGGTCACGCCGAGCAAGGTGAGCTCGCCTTCAGCCGAAACCGGCACGTCGCCGTTGAACTTGATCGTCTTCGCCCGGTAAACCATGGTCGGAAACTTTTCCACGTTGAAGAAATCCGGCGAGCGCAGATGTTCTTCGAGTTTCGGATCGCCGGTGCCGATCGACGCCGTCTGCACGGTGATCTCGACGCTGCCGGTTTTCGCCGCGCGATCAAGCACGATCTTGCCCGCCGTTTTGTTGAATTGACCGCGATGCGTCGAGAAGCCGAAATGATTGATGGCAAAGCGTGGAAATGAGTGGCCGGTATCGAGCGTATAACTGTCGGCGGCCAGCGCGGCACCGCTCGCCAGAATGAGCGTTGCAAGGCACGTCAGTACGTAGGTGATAAATCTCATAGCGTCTCCCTGGTTGAGCATTAATTCAAATCGAACAGCAGAATCTCCGCGGACTTGCCGTTATCGAGCACGACTTCGCGCTCGCCGCTGACCTTGATCGCATCGCCCGCGCCGAGCGGCGTGCCATTGACGGTCACCTCGCCGCGCGCGACATGCACGTACGCTTTACGGCCCGCAGCGAGCGCATGCCGCGCCGACTCGCTGCCGTCGAGCAGCGCCGCATAAACCGCCGCATCCTGATGAATGGTCACCGAGCCGTCGCCGCCGTCGCGCGAGGCAATCAGGCGCAGGCGGCCGCGCCTCGACGCGGCGTCGAAATGTTTTTCTTCATAGCCCGGCTCAATGCCGCCGACTTCAGGCTCGATCCAGATTTGCAGCAAGTGCACGAGTTCATCGCGCGACGCATTGAATTCGCTGTGCCTGACGCCGGTGCCTGCGCTCATGCGCTGGACGTCGCCGGGACGGATGACCGAACCATTGCCCAGGCTGTCCTTGTGCTCGAGCGCGCCTTCAAGAATGTAAGTGATGATTTCCATGTCGCGATGACCATGAGTGCCGAAGCCCTGACCCGGCTGCACGACGTCTTCGTTGATCACGCGCAGGCTCGCGTACCCCATGTGGCGCGGATCGTGATAATCGGCGAATGAAAAACTGTGATAACTGTCGAGCCAGCCGTGATTGGCGTGGCCGCGTTCCATGCTTTTGCGTAACTCGATCATGCGGGATCTCCTGGTTGGCTCCCTGAGTTAATCGGCGCGCGCGCCCGACGCCTTGACGACCTTGGTCCACTTCGCGGTTTCGCTGCGGATGAATTCGCCAAATTCCGCGGGCGTGCTTGTAGTGACCTCGAAATCGCTCGCCGCGATCTTGTCGCGATTGCCGCGCTCGCGCAAAATTTTGCCGATCTCGGCGTTGAGCTTGGTAACAACCTCTTTCGGCGTCTTCGCCGGCACCACGACGCCGTACCACACGCTCGCTTCGTAGCCGGGCACGCCGGATTCGGCGACCGTCGGCACTTCGGGCAGCGCACCGATGCGTTTTGCGCTCGTCACCGCGATCGATTTCAATTTGCCGGCTTTGAGCAGCGACACCGAACCCGGCGTCGACGCAAAACTAATCTGGATCTGTCCCGCGATTACATCGGTTGTTGCCTGCGCCGCGCCCTTGTACGGTACCAGCGTCATCTTGACGCCAGCCATGTAATTGAAGAGCTCGGTGGCGAGATGCGATGCGTTGCCGGTGACCGAGCCGTAATTGATTTGTCCGGGCTTCGCGGTCGCAAGCGCGATCAATTCCTTGACGTTGTTCGCCTGGACCGAAGGATTGGCGACGATCACGAACGGCGCCGACGCGGCGAGGATGACCGGCGAAAAATCGCGCAGCGGGTCGAAGCCGATGCTTTTATACAAGCTCGCATTGATCGCGAGGGGACCGGAGGTGCCCATGAACATCGTGTAGCCGTCGGCCGGCGATTTAGCCACGAGCTCGGCGCCAATGTTGCCGCCGGCGCCCGGACGGTTATCGACCACCACCGGTTGGCCGAGGTTCGCTGATAGCGGCTGCGCAATCAACCGCGCAAGGATGTCGGTCGGGCCGCCCGCCGGCAGCGCGACGATCAGCCGGATCGGTTTGACCGGATAACCGGCCGCCGGCTGGGCGACAGCGCCTGGCGCGAATGCGCTCAAGACCAGAGAGACGACGGCACCAGCAAACGGCGTTTTCATGACGGGGCGCATGGTTTCATCCTGCAAGTTCGAAAATTATAATCTCGTGGTCTTCGAGCGCGGGGACATTGACGCACGCCCAGCCATCGTTCTCCGCGCAGGCGAGCACGCTTTCGTTCGAGGCAAGGCGGACTTCGCGCACGCGCTCGCCGGGTGCGAGTTTCACGCTCAGCCCAATATCGCGCAGCGGCACAATAGTGCGCCCGGCATGCCGCCAGCCGGTATTCAGCTGCTTGGCAACCGGAAAGTTGATCAGGTGCACGAGCTTGCGCTGCGGCTGCACCCGCAACGCCACGTCGACAAATTCCGGCGCGTCGATTTTGAATTCGAGCGCATCGCCCAAAGCATGGCGCACTGAATTAGCGAGCACACGCCCCAGGTCAGGAAAGCCGTAATGGTAGAACAACGCATCCATCGGATTCGCGAAATATACGGTGCGGCCTTTACCGTGTACGCCGTGCACTGCTATCGGCACGTCGGTCGTCGCGCGGATCGCGCTGTATTCGGGAATACTGATCGTCGCGCCTGAATGCGCGATCACCGGCGGGATTAAAGTCAGCGGCACGCTGCGCCCGGCTTCCGCTTTCACTTCGACCAGCGCGCCTTCATTCGGAATGAGGTCGGTGTCGCCGACGCCTGCAACAAGCGGATCATTCGCATTTTCAATGCGCGCGTAAGACGACTTGAGATCCGTGCGCCGGCCGTGCACGCGGATGCCGAACATTTTTGCGAATGCCGGTTCGACGCGCTCTTTGCCCTCGCGCGTGCGCATGCCGGTATCGAACGTGGCAACCACTGCGCCGCCCGCCGCAACAAAGCGCTCGATTACCGCCGCTGTTGCATCGTCAATGCACGCCATGTTCGGCAGCACGAGCACGTGGTAGCGCTTGAGCGCTTCGTCGGTGATCAACTTGTCCGAGACCACGTCGAACGGCACATGCGCTTCGAGCAGCGCGCAATAAAAGCCGCGCACTGCATCGAGGTAGCGGGCGTGCGTCTTGTCGCCGGCGTAGTTGTCCTGGGTGTAACGCGAATAAACGAGTGCGACTTTTGCGCCCGATTGCGCGCCGTCGAAATACGGCTCCCAGCGCGCAAGCCGCGCGAACACTTCGCGCATCGGCGCGAGGCTGCGGCGGTCGAACAGTTCCGAATAGCCGCCGTTAATGTGCAGCCAGCTGTTGACCCCGTTGGCGAACTGCTGCGCGATCCACGCGCGGTTCTCCGCTTCCGGCGTCGCGTACAGGCGCCACCATGGATAAAAATAGCCGACCGTCATCCAGCGCTGCTTGTCCGGTGCTATCGACGACAGATATTTCGCCTGGATACCCGGCCACCACGGCGCGGTGTTACGGCGCTGGCATTCGAACGTCGGCACGTCCTGGTGTTCGAGCCAGTAGTCGATGTCCCAGCCGCCGGGACGGATGGTTTCGAGCGATTCCATCAACTGCACGGCGGCGATAAAGATGGCACCCGGCTTGGCTCGATGAACCGCCGCGTGCATGTGCGCGACCCAGGCCGCGATGCTGCGATAGCGCCATTCGTTGAATGCGAGCCACGCCGGGTCGGACCAGTCTTCTTCAGTCGGCAACTCGAAGCCGCTGTCGGCTTTGAACATCGACTTGCAGGTATTGCAATAACAACCGTCGGTGTCCCATGCGGCGAACTTGCCCTGGTTGTTCCAGATGCCGTCGGCGTCATACTGCGTGAGCATCTCAGTCACGACTTCGGCCATGCGGTCGCGGTAGTAGCCGGCGTTCGGGCAGGTTACATAAAACTCATTGACGGGATAAAACGCGCCGTTGCGGTCTCGCGCGAACCAGTCGGGATGCTCGTCGGCCAGCACGCGCGGCGCGCAGCTCGGATCGATGCGCGCGATGACGTGGATTCCTTGCGCATGCGCGCGCGGCACCAGCTCCGCGAGCAGGTCGCGGCCGTCAAGGCCGGCGCTTATGGGATGACCTGCGATGCGCGTTTGATAAAACGCGACAATGCCGCCGCCGTTAATGCAAAACGCGGTGGCTGAAAATGCTTTGACTTCGTCGATCAGCCGGTCGGGATCGATGCGCGGCTCGTCGCCTTCGCGCAGGTTGATGAGCAGCACCCGGTTCGGACGCTGCCACCACGCGCGCTGGTCCGCGGTCATTTGGCCGGCGCGGGCGCCGCTTGCGGTGTACCGCCAGCGCCAGCAACACCTGCGCGTTCGTCGGCTTCGATCTGCCAGCCACCGCCCAACGCTTTGTAAAGCTGCACGAGCGCATTGAGCGAGTTCTGGTAGGCCGCGATACGGGTCAGCTCGGCGTTGAAGAGTGCGGTATCGGCGTCGATCACTTCGAAATAGGATGAAAAACCAATGTTGTAACGCCTCCCAACCTGTTCGCGCGCCGAGCGCAGCGCTGCCACCTGCTCATCCTGCGCCGTCAGACGATCGGTAAACCCCTGGCGCGCGGCAAGTGCGTCCGATACTTCGCGAAAGGCCTGCGCGACCGCCTGCTGATATTGCAAGATCGCCTGCCGTTCGCGCGCTGTATAAATTTCGACCTGATACTTGTTGCGATTGACGTCGATGATCGGCTGCAGCACGCCGAGCCCGAACGACCAGATCCGCGCCGGGCCGGTAAAGAGGTTCGAAAGCGCGGCGCTTTGCGAGCCGAAGCTCCCCGTCAGCGATATCGTCGGATACAACGAAGCCTTGATAGACTTCAAACGCGCGTTCGCGCCGATCAGCGTATTTTCCGCCTGGCGCAGGTCCGGCCGGCGCTCGAGCAGCGCCGCGGGCAGGCCGGTCGGCACTTCAACCGGTGCCGGGAAGAATTTATCCGCGGCCTCGGCGCGCACGATCGGCGCCGGATTTTGCCCGAGAAGAATTTCCAGCAGGTTTTCGGTCTGCGCGATCTGGGCCTTCAGATCGGGCACCACGGAGCGCGCAGTAGCGAGACTCGCTTCCGCGCGATTGACGTCGAGACCGGAGACGACTCCGCGCTCGAATTGCGCGCGCGTCATCTCAACGAACTTGGCGCGTGATTCAACGGTGCGCACGGTAATCGCCAGTTGCTGATCGAGCGCGCGCAGCGCGAAGTAAGCCGACGCAACATTGGCCACCACGCTGACTCGCACTGCGTCACGCGCAAATTCAGAGGCTATCAAATCGGCCCGCGTCGCCACGTTCAGATTGGCGATACGCCGCCACAGGTCAACCTCGTATGAAACGTCGACTTCGGCGTTGTACGTGTTGCGCACGGGAGCGGAAGTCGACGGCAGCGGCGTCGGGCCCACAGTAGTGATTCTTGAACGTTCGGCGCTTCCACCGGCCGAAATCTGGGGAATCGAGCCAAGGCCGCTGATACCGGCCGCGCCGCGAAATTCCTCGATGCGGGCGAGCGCGATCCTGACGTCGTAATTCTGCTCAAGTGCAGTGCGGATCAACGTCTCGAGCACGGGGTCGCGATACAAATCAGACCATGCGAGGTCCGCCAGCGATTTGCTGTCGAGCGGCGCCGTCTGCCCGCGAAACTCCGCGGGCGTTTTCACTTCGGGGCGCTGGTACTTCGGGAACAGCGAACACCCCGCCAACAGCGCGGCGAGCGATAAGATCAGCAGCCGCTTCATGTCCCGCCCTCGCCTTCGGTATCCGGCTGGCGCGCGGGCAGATCGGGCGCGGGATCATGCGCGAACGGCCAGCGCCGCTCGCTGATGCGCTGAATCACGACGTAGAAAACCGGGATCACGAAAATACCGATCATCGTCGCCATCAGCATGCCGAAAACCACCGTCGTGCCGAGCGACTGGCGCGCGCCGGCGCCGGCGCCGGTGGCGATCGCGAGCGGCACGGTGCCGAGAATGAACGCGAACGAGGTCATCAGGATCGGCCGCAGCCGCAGTTTTGCGCCTTGCAATGCGCCCTCGACAATCGATTCGCCGCGATCGTGCGCGAGCTTCGCGAATTCGACGATCAAAATCGCGTTCTTCGCCGCGAGCCCGATCAGCATGATGAGGCCGATCTGCGCGTACACGTTGTTGGCGAACTCACGCAATATAAGTCCCGAAAAGGCGCCGAGCACGCCGAACGGAATCACCAGCAGAATCGCGATCGGCATTGCCCACGATTCATACAGCGCGGCGAGCACGAGGAAAACAAACAGCAGCGACAGCGCGAAAATGAATCCGGTCTGACCGCCGGTTTTCTTTTCCTGGAACGTGGCGCCGGTCCATTCGTAGCTGTAACCGGTGGGCAGCGTCTTGGCGAGATCTTCCATCGCCGCCGCGGCCTGGCCGGAACTGTAGCCAGGCGCCGCCGCGCCGTTAATACTGGCTGAGCGGTAGATGTTATAGCGCTGGAAATATTCGGGCGCATTGATCGCGCGTGGCCGCACTACGGTGCTGAGCGGCACCATCTCGCCCGACGCGCTGCGCACATAGTAGCGCTTTACGTCTTCGGGATATGCGCGCGCGTAACCTTCTGCCTGCGCCTGCACGCGGAACGTGCGGCCGTAGAGATTGAAGTCATTGACGTAGTAGCCGCCGAGAAACGTTTGCAGCGCGAAGAATACATCGGAGAGCGCGATATTGAGGCTCTTGACCTTGTCGCGATCGACTTCGTATTCAATCTGCGGGACGCGATCGTCGAAGTTTGCGAACACGAAACCAAGTTCCGGGCGCTTGCGCGCTTCGCCGAGAAAACCCTGCAGGACTTTCGAAAATTCGGCGATGTCGGCAGCGCCGCGGCTTTGCAGCACGAACTCGAAACCGCCCGTCGTGCCGAGGCCGCGAATCGGCGGCGGATTCAGGACGAGTATGTTCGCGTCCTTGATTTCGCTGTTAAGACGCCCCGTCAGCGCCTTCAGCATTGCCGGGCCGGATTGAGCCGGGTCATGGCGTTCATCCCACGGCTTGAAGCGGATAAACGCGGTGGCGTTATACGACGTCGACAACCCGGTCAGCAGGTTAAAGCCGGAGATCGATGCAACGCCGTCGATGCCAGGCTGTTCATTGACGATCGTGGTGAGCTTGTCGACGGCCGCATTGGTGCGCTCGAGCGATGCGCCTGCCGGCAGTTGCACGACCGCGAACATATAACCCTGGTCTTCGTCGGGCACGAGGCCGGTCGGACGCGTGCTCAGCATTGTCCAGAGCACACCGAGCAGCACCAAAAAGGTAATCATCACCAGCACGCCTCGCCGGATCAGCATGGCGACGGCCTTCGTATAGCGGTTCGTGAACGCCGCAAACATGCGGTTAAAGCGATCGAAAAAACGCGCGAGCAGGCCGTCGTGCCGGTTTTGCGCCGCCGGGTGCAACAACAATGCGCACAGCGCCGGCGTCAAGGTCAGCGCCACAATCGCGGACAACACCACCGATGTAGCGAGCGTCAGCGCGAATTGCTTGTACAACTGCCCCGTGAGGCCGCCCAGGAACGCAACCGGGATGAACACGGCCGACAATACGATCGCAATCGCCACCACCGGACCGCCGACGTCGGCGAGCGCCGCCTTGGTGGCGTCCACCGCCGACAGGTTTTCGGTATCGAGCTTGTGCTGCACGGCCTCGACGACCACGATCGCGTCGTCGACGACGATGCCGATCGCGAGCACGAGACCGAACAGCGTCAGCGTATTGATCGTGAAGCCGAGCGCGGTAAAGATTGCGAACGTGCCGAGCAACGACACCGGCACCGCGAGCATCGGGATCAGCGTCGCGCGCCAGCTTTGCAGGAAGACGAACACGACGATCAGCACGAGAACGATCGCCTCGAACAGCGTCTTCATCACTTCCTTCATCGATTCGGTGACGAATGGCGTAGTCGTATAAGGCACCGAATAAACCAGGCCGGGCGGGAACGACTGGGCGAGCGTATCCATCGTCGCCGTGACGCCTTTGGCAACGTCGAGCGCGTTGGCGTCCGGCTGCAGGAAAATGCCGATGAATACACCGGGCAAACCGCGTTCCTGGACGTTGATTGAATAATCGGCGCCGCCGAGTTCGATGCGCGCCACATCTCTCAGGCGTACGATGTTGCCATTCGTTCCGGCATTGACGACGATGTTCTCGTACTGGCTGACGTCGACAAGTCGTCCCTGCACTGTCACCGAGTACTGCATCTGCAGTCCCGCAGGCGCGGGCGCCACGCCGACACGGCCGGCCGGCGCAACCACGTTCTGCTCCTGCACGATGCGCACGACGTCGCCGGCGGTCACGCCGAGCCGCGCCATCTTGTCGGGGTCGAGCCAGATGCGCATGCTGTAATCGCGCGCGCCAAAGAGCCGCACGAAGCCGACGCCCGGAATCCGCGCGATCGCATCCTGAATGTTGAGCAGCGCGTAGTTCGACAAAAAGATCGAGTCGTAGCGGCGGTCGGGCGAGGTCAACGCGATCACGCTCAGGAAATCGGTCGACTGCTTGCGGATCTGGATGCCCTGGCGAATGACGTCGGCCGGCAAGCCGCTCTGCGCGACGGCGACACGGTTCTGCACGTCGACCGCGGCGAGGTCCTGGTTGGTGCCGACGTCGAAAGTCACGGTGAGCGTGTATGTGCCATCGTTCGCGCTCTTCGAATCCATGTAAATCATGTTCTTCGAGCCGTTGACCTGCTGCTCGATCGGCGCTGCGATCGATTGCGCGACGACGGTCGCGTTGGCGCCCGGGAACGAAGTGGAAACGAGCACCTGCGGCGGCACGATCTGCGGATACTGCGTGATCGGCAGGCCGAGCACGGCAACGCCGCCCGCGAGCGAAATGATCAGCGAAATTACCGCCGAGAAAACCGGCCGGTCGATGAAAAAATTAAACATTACTTCGCGCCCTTGTCGGGGGCCGGTGCGCTTTTCGCGTCACTGCTTTTCGCGTCGCCGCCTTTCATGTCCTTGACGTCCTTGGCAGGCTCACCTTTTTTTGCGTCGCCCGCGGGTTCCCCCGGCTTCACGATGTTGCCGTTGGCGTCTCGTGCGAGGACCACCGGCTTGACCGGCGCACCAGGCCGCGCTTTTTGCACACCCTCAACGATCACCATCTCGCCTGCGGTGAGTCCGCCTTCGACTACCCAGTCATTGCCGACGCGTTGAGTCGCATTGACTTCGCGATATTGCGCTTTGTTTTCGGCATCGACGACGAATACGGAGCGCTTGCCCTGCAATTCCTGCACGGCCTGCTGCGGTATGCGAATCGCGTCAAGCGGCTTTAACGACGGGAAAATCACCCGCACGAGCTGGCCTGCGCGCAGTAAGCGGTCGTGGTTCGGCACCTGCACGCGAATCTGTACGGTGCCGCTTTTCGGATCGACCGCCGCGTCGACAAAATTGAGCGTTCCGCTCGCGCTGTATTCGGTGCCGTCAGCGAGCTTGAGGCGAAACGTGGGCAGGCGTCCCTTTTCCTCGCCCGGATTGCGTTTCAAGGTGCGCTGCATTTCGAGCAGCTTCTGCTCACTGACCGCAAAGTTCACGTAAATCGGATCGACCGAGTAAAGCGTCGTCAACAGCGACGTCGATGCGTTCACGAGGCCGCCCGCCTTGATCAGCGCCTTGCTGATCACGGCGTCGCGAGGCGCCGTGATACTGGTGTAGTCGAGATTGAGTTGCGCAGTCCTGACTTGCGCGCGCGCCGACTCGACGTTCGCAGCATCGGTCGCCTCTCTTGCGATCGCAGTGTCGAGATCCTGCTGGCTGATTGCCTTGTCGGCGACCAGCGGCCGGATGCGCTCGAGGCTCTGCTTCGAGTTGACATGGGCGGCCTGCGCCTGCGCCAGTGTCGCCTTCGTCTGTGCGAGTGCCGCGATGAAAGGCTGCGGATCGATTACGAACAGCAGGTCGCCGCGCTTGACGCGCGAACCGTCCTGAAATCCCTGCTTCTCGAGGATGCCGCTGACGCGCGCGCGGATTTCGACCGTGTCGACCGCTTCAGTCTGGCCGACGTATTCCTCCAACAGCGTGATCTGTTCAGTGACTGCCTTGATCACATTGACTTCCGCAGGGGGCGGCGCTTGCTGGCCGCCATTCTTGTTGCCGCAAGCGGAAAGCGCGAGCGCGCTTGCCAACAGCATGGGCAAGGCGCCATGTCGCGCCGCCTGAATCAAAAGTGCATTCACAGACTTCTCCCTTGCCGATTATTCATTACGTTTACCGCTGCCATCGCGCCAAAAAAACCGCCATTGTGACAGACCACGGCGGCATCGACATCGAGGGGCGTTTTATACGCTTGCAAAAAATACACGGTGCTTGTACATACGGGGCGCACAGCGGATTGGAAAATATTCGACTGCACGACGCGGTCTTTGTTCAACCAGCGTCCCTGCTGGAATCAGGCGTCGGCAAATGCCGACCTCTGCGAATGCATTGCACAAGCCGGTTCGACGCAGGTATTATTTTGCATGGTAGGTGCTGTTATGTATAGTAGGCACAAAAAAGTAACCATGCTTGGCACGGCATGGCATCCGAGGAGAATCGAGCGATGGTACCAAACGGGAGCACCTGTCCGGCTGAAATCACCCTGCGCGTAATAGGAGGAAAATGGAAGCCGGTTATTTTGTGGCATTTGAAAGACGGCATTAAGCGCTTCAGCGAACTGAAGCGCGCGATCCCGGGCGTGACGCAGCGCATGTTGAGCCAGCAATTGCGCGAACTCGAGCGCGACGGCGTCGTGCTGCGCAAGGTTTACGCGCAGGTACCGCCGAAAGTCGAATACGGCCTGACCGAGTTCGGCCGCACGCTGGGCCCGATCCTGCGCATGATGTGCAAATGGGGCACCGAACACTCGCGCCGCGTGGAAAACCGCGCCAAGGCCAACGCGCAGACGGCGCAAGCCGCGTGACGCGGCTCTAACACTAGCCCGCGAGCACGCGCGCGAACATCGCGCGATCGACGTTGCCGCCAGTCAGCGCAACCGCGATGCGCCTGCCGCGATTGCGCGCGCGTTCCTGCAGCGCGCCGGCGAGCGGCGCGGCGCCCGCACCTTCCGCCGTACTGTGAATCGCGCTGAAATACATTCGCATCGCCGCCGCCACTTCATCGTCCGTTACCGCCAGAATGCGCGCGGCGCCGCGCCAGATGATATCGAGCGCAGCAGCGTCCGGCACCCGGCACGCCATGCCATCCGCAAGTTCGGTCGTAACCGCGTGTTCGATCGACTTGCGTGATTCGAATGACAGCTTGTAAGCGGGCGCATGCGCAGAGACGACGCCCACGACTTCCGTCTTGAGTTTAAGTGCGTCGCGCGCGGCAATCATTGCTGAAATACCCGAGCCCTGCCCCACCGGTACGTAGACCGTTGCGAGGTCGGGCACCGCGAGCAGCAACTCGAGCGCATAAGTGCAAACGCCGCGCACGATCTGCGGATGAAACGCCGGAATCATGTGCAGGTTGCGCTCGGCCGCAAGCTCGGCCGCGTATTCGCGCGACGCCTGAAAGTCGGCGCCATGCTCGATCAGCTCGACACCGAGCGCGCGCATGGCCGCGTTTTTTTCGAGGCTGTTGCCGTACGGCACCACGATCGTCGCGGGAATTTTATGCTTGCGCGCCGCAAAGCCGACCGACTGTCCGTGATTGCCGCGCGTTGCGCTGATCACGCCCGAGGGCCGCACGCCCTTCAGGAGTTCGTCGAAATAGACCAATCCGCCGCGCACCTTGAAGGCGCCGGTCGGCGTAAAGTTTTCATGCTTGACCCAGACCTCCGCGCCGAGTTCGGCAGCCAGCAGCGGCCACGCGAATTGCGGCGTCGGCGTAAGCGTCTGATAGACGATCGCCGCGGCGCTTTCAATGTCGGCGCGCGAAAAATCGAAGTCCGATCTCATCAACGATTCACATCGACGACCAGGCGGCCGCGCACTTTGCCCGCAACGATGTCGGCTGCCGCGCCGGGCGCTGCATCGAGCGTAATTTCATTGGTCATCGAATCGAGCTTCGCTGGATCCAGATCGCGCGCGAGCCGTTGCCAGGCGTCGATGCGCAGCTCGCGCGGCGCCATCACGCTCTCGATACCGGCGAGCGTCACGCCGCGCAAAATAAACGGCGCGACCGACGACGGGAAGTCCATGCCGCCGGCTAATCCGCAGGCGGCCACCGTGCCGCGATAGCGCATCGCCGCGCAGACGTTGGCAAGCGTGTGGCTGCCGACGGTATCGACCGCACCCGCCCAGCGCTCTTTCGCCAGCGGCTTGCCCGGCGCCGATAACGTTGCGCGATCGATGATGTCGGTTGCGCCCAGCGATTTCAAATATTCGCTTTCAGTCAAGCGTCCCGTTGACGCGACGACGCGATAGCCGAGCTTCGCGAGTATTGCGATGGCGACACTGCCGACGCCGCCGGCCGCACCGGTGACCAGCACTTCGCCCTTGTCCGGCGTGACGCCATGCTGCTCGAGCGCAAGCACGCACAGCATCGCGGTGTAGCCCGCGGTGCCGATCGCCATCGCCTGGCGGGTATTAAATTGCGTGGGGATCTTGATCAGCCAGTCGCCATTGAGGCGTGCGCTTTGCGCGAGACAGCCCCAATGCGTTTCGCCCACGCCCCAGCCATTGAGCACGACTTTGTCGCCGACCTTGAACTGCGCATGCGAACTCGCAATAACTGTGCCGGCGCCGTCAATGCCGGGCACCATCGGAAATTTGCGCACGACGGGCGCCTTACCGGTGATGGCAAGCCCGTCTTTGTAATTGAGCGTCGAGTAATCGACCTTAAGCGTTACGTCGCCGGCCATCATTTCGGCTTCGTCGACGTCGCGCAAGGCGCATTCCTGCTGGTCGCCGGTCTTGCTGATGACAAGGGCTTTAAACATAATCGCTTTCGCTGGGCGGGCGTTCAGTGTAACAAATCGGTTGCGCTGCCTTTGCGTTGCCGAAACCACCCGCCGCATCGCGAAGTTTGTGGTCTCGCCGCGGGACCACGTGAGGCGTCATGCTAAGCTGCGACCAACGAAATTGGAGGGAAATGCAATGAAACAACTCGTCGTATTTCTGGCAGTCATCTACAGCGTAAGCGCCGCGGCGCAGGCCGACCGGTTTGACAAGGTCGAGATCAAAACGACGAAACTTAGCCAGAACGTTTACCTGCTCGAAGGCGAAGGCGGCAACATCGGCGTCTCGACAGGCGACGACGGCGTGTTTGTGATCGACGACCAGTTCGCGCCGCTCACCGCACGCATACTCGCCGCGATCAAAACGATTTCCGACAAGCCGGTACGCTTTTTGATCAATACGCACTGGCATTTCGATCACGCCGGCGGCAACGAGAATCTCGGCAAGAACGGCGTCGTAATCGTTGCGCAGGACAACGTGCGCAAACGCCTCGCCGCCAAAACACCGATCGACTTTTTTAAATCCACGTACGGACCGACGCCGGCGGCTGGCCTGCCCGCGATCACATTCAAGGAGACGGTGACCTTTCACCTGAACGGCGACCAGGCGACCGCCATTCACGCGCCGAATGCGCATACCGACGGCGATTCGATTATTCATTTCCGCAATGCGAACGTCGTGCACATGGGCGACACTTATTTCAACGGTCTGTACCCGTTCATCGACACCGGCACCGGTGGTTCGGTCAAAGGCATGATCGCGGCGGCCGATCGCGGGCTGCAGTTGACCGACGACACGAGCAAGATCATTCCCGGCCACGGGCCCTTGTCGAACAAGGCTGAACTCAAAGCGTATCGCGACATGCTCGCGAGCGTCTCGGCGAAAGTGACAATGCTGGTCAAGCAAAAGAAGACGCTCGCGCAAGTGATTGCGGCCAAGCCGAGCAGCGCCTACGACGGAAAATGGGGCAACGGGTTCCTCAAGCCCGACCAGTTTGTGGAAATCGTTTACACGAGCATCGCCGTGGCGAAACGTTAACGGGCCGCCTTTCATTTAGCGATCCGCAGTCACCGGAGTCAAAGATGTCGCGCTTATCGTCCGCCGCCGAATCCCTCACGCGCGGCCAACAGCTGACCGCATACATCGCCGGCACCCAGGCACGCCCGCTGCCCGCCGAAATTCTCGACGCTGCCAAACGCGCGCTGCTTGACTTCGCGGGCGTCTCCATCGGCGCAGTCGAACAACCCGTGGTGATCGCCACGCGGCGCGTTGCTCAATCGTGGAACGCCGCCGGTAACGCGCAGATATTTCTCGACGGCAAATCCACGCCCGCGGTCGCCGTGCTCGTCAATGCAACGATGGCGCATGCGATGGATTACGACGATACGCATCCCGGCGGCACCGGCCATCCGAGTGCGCCGTGCTGGGCAACCGCGCTGGCGCTCGCGCAGCACCACGGATTGTCGGAACATGCCGCGCTCGCCGGCTTCGTCGCCGGATTCGAAATCATGGCGCGGCTCGGCGGCGGCGGCCCGCCTGGCGTCGGTCGCAGTTTGCAGCGACGCGGCCTTCATCCGACGTCCGTCTTCGGCCGGTCGGCCGCCGCAGCCGTTGCCTGTTCGATGCTGGCCCTGACCGAAGAGCAAACGGCGCACGCACTCGGCGCCGCCGCGACGACTGCCGGCGGACTCGTTGGTTCGTTCGGCACCGATTCGAAACCGTTCCACGCCGGCAAGGCGGCGATGGACGGCATACTCGCCGCCGAGCTTGCGGCCGCGGGCTTCGAAGCAGCAACGCATCTGTACGAACTGCGCGGCGGCCTGCTCGACGCGTTTATTCAAAACCGCGAAGTCGAAGTCCCGCCGCTCGATTTCGCCGCGCGCTGGGAATTGCTCGGCAACGGATTCAAGCCTTTCGCGTGTTGCCGCGCGACGCAGGCTTCGACGCAAGCCGCACGCACGCTGGCCGAACGGGTCAAAGGCAAGAACGTCACGCGGGTGCACGCCAGAGTCCACCCGAATGCGCTCGTCACTGCCGGCAAGCGCGATCCGCGCACGCCGCTCGAAGGCAAATTCAGCGTGCCGTTCTGCATCGCGCTCGGCTTGCGCGGCTACCGTGCCGTCTTCACCGATTTCACCGATGCAACCATGCGCGACAAATCAGTCATGAATATCGTGCCGCTGGTCGAGCTCGAAGCGGTAGTCGGCCAGGCGCCGCATTCCGCCCATCTCGACGTTTATCTGGAAGGCGGCGAACACTTGCACGCGGACACCGACATCGTGATCGGTCATCCCGACAATCCGATGAGCTGGGAAGACTTGTTCACGAAATTCGAGGGACTCGCCGAGCCGATCATCGGCAGCGCGAATACAAAAGCGCTTTATGAGTGCGTGCGCAATTTCGACAAGCCGGGTTCGCTCGCGACCGCCACGGAACTGATGGGTGCGGCAGCGGACCGTCGGTGAAATTTTGCGCCGCGGCGACGGCACCGTTATGCTGGCGTAATTGCTAATTCCGGAGGGGGAATCGCATGAAATACTTTATTGCAGCCGCAGCATTGCTGGCGACCTTTACCGCTGCCGCGCAACAGCGCAATTTTGACGCAGTGCAGATCAAGGTCCATCAGGTCGCGCAAAATATCTACATGCTCGAAGGTGAAGGCGGCAACATCGGCGTCTCGGTCGGTGACGACGGCGTGCTGCTCATCGATGATCAGTTTGCGCCGCTCACGCCGAAAATCGTCGATGCGGTCAAAACCATCACCGACAAGCCGATTCGCTTCCTGTTCAATACGCACTGGCACGGCGACCATACCGGCGGCAATGAAAATCTCGGTAAGATGGGCGTGATCATCATCGCGCACGACAACGTATACAAGCGGCTCACGGTCGAGCAGTCGAATCTGCTCGGCAAGACGGCGGCACTGTCCAAAGTCGGCCTGCCGGTCGTCACGTTCAACGACCGCCTGGTTTATCACATCAACGGCGAGGAAATCACCGCTTATCATGTGCCGCCGGCGCATACCGACGGCGACTCTTTCGTGCGCTTTCGCAACGCGAACGTCGTGCATACGGGCGACGTGTTCGCATCCGGCCGTTATCCGTTCATCGACAGCACCAATGGCGGCTCGGTAAAAGGCATCGTCGCCGCCATCGACAAGCTGCTGCCGACGCTCGACGATCTCACCAAGGTCATCCCGGGTCACGGCCCGCTCTCGACCAAACGCGAAGTGATTGCCTACCGCAACATGATCTCGACGGTCGCGACCCGCGTCGAAAAAATGGTCAAGCAAGGCAAGACGCTCGAGCAGGTCATTGCCGCGCAACCGCTGAAAGAGTTTGACGCCGAATGGGGCAAGTTCCGCAAGACGGACGCCTTTATTCCGTTCGTCTACTACAGCTTCGCGCCGTACAAGCAGAAGTAAGCGGCGGGCGCTTTGCCGTAAATTGTTTATACGCAGCGTTGCCAGGAATGCTCAGCGCGGAAAAGTAAATGCCTGTGGATTTCTGCTACCGCCAACCGCTGCCCGCCCGGGAAAAACAACTGAAGTGCTGGAAGAAACGCGGCAATTCGATTAAAAAGACGCTTGAGGCGGTAGCGGCGAATACCCTGACGCGAGTTCTGCCAGCTTGCCGCTATACTCGGCAATAAGCCGGTTCGGCAACAGGGGAGCATTGATGGTCAACTGTAGAGTTGCGTTGAATTGATTCAGGTTTGTGCGCCCGCCGAGCCATTCGCAACCGCCGGACCGACCAGATGACGTCGTGCCGACCGCGACGCAAAGCATGATCCGGTGAAAAATTTCACCATCCGCAGCCGCATCATCCTGCTCGTCGTCCTGGCGGCGCTTCCCGCGCTCGCACTCACGATCTACAGCACCTGGGACGAGCGGGTGCGCACCGCGGCACACGCGCGCGAAGACTTGCAGCGAATCACCCTGCAGGCGGCTCAGCAAATAGCGCAAATCGTCGAAGGCACCCGCCATACGCTGATTGCCATTTCGCTGCTGCCGTCGACGCTGCATAACGATCAAGTCCGCTGCAACGCTTATCTCGCGCAACTGCTGACCCGTAGCCAGGGCATCTTTCACTCCGTCGGACTGTACGATACCGATTCCCTGCTCATCTGCAACGCCATTCCGTGGAAAGGCAAGGTTTATTCGCTCGACCGCACTTACCTCCAGCTCCCGCTGAAGACCGGCAAGTTCGCCATCGGTGATTACCAGATCGGCCGCGTGACAAGACAGCAGGGCATCAACTTCGGCTATCCCGTCACCGATGCCGAAAACCGCGTCAGGGGCGTCGCATTCCTTGCACTTGATCTGGCGAGCTTTCGCCACATCACCGCCGCGGTGCCGCTGCCGGCACACGGAATTCTGACGGTTACCGATCGCATCGGCACGGTGCTGGCGAGTTTTCCGGAGCAGGCGGAAAGCGTGGGCCACCAGCTGCGGGCGCCGGCAATCCAGGAGTCCTTGCTCTCGGCCCGACAGGGCGTCTTCGAAAACCGCGACAACGTCGGCGTCGACCGCCTGTTTGCATTTCAAAGCGTGACCGAAAACCCGGATGGCAACATTCCACTGCGCGTAATGATCAGTTTGCCGCTGAGCGTCGTCTTCGCCGATGCGAACGCAACGCTTGTCCGCAATCTCATTTGCGTCGCTGTCGCCACCCTCCTCCTGCTCGCGGCTGCCGGGTACGGCGCGGAAGTGTTCGTGCTGCGCAGGATCAAAGCGCTGGTCGACGTCGCGCACCGGGTCGAAACCGGTAGCCTGAGCGCGCGTAGCGGGCTCATCCACGGCAGCGACGAGCTCGCCCAGCTCGGCAACGCGTTCGACACGATGGCGAATGCGCTTGAAGTGCGGGATGCCGATATTCAGAAAGAGATACTGGATTTGAAGGCGCAAGCGGTGACTGACGCGTTGACGGGCCTCTATAACCGGCGTTTTCTCCTGGACTTGCTACCGCGCGAACTGGCGCGCGCCCGACGCAAGTCCGCGCATCTTGCCGTTTTCATGATCGATATCGATCACTTCAAACGCGTCAACGACACTTGCGGGCATGAATGCGGCGATCTCGTGCTCAAAGCGGTCGCACATGCGATCACACAAACCATGCGCGGCAGCGATTACACCTGCCGTTACGGCGGAGAGGAAATTGCCGTTGTCCTGCCTGACGTGTTGCCCGCGGGCGCCTGTGACCGGGCGCAATCGTTGCGGACGGTGATCGAAGCACTTGAGACAGAGGACATCGCGCACCGGCTCGTTCGAGTAACGGTGTCGATCGGTGTCGCAATTTTTCCGCAGGACGGCGGCGATGCGAATGCGCTGCTGCGTGCGGCGGACGAGGCTTTGCACTCTGCCAAGGGAGCGGGTCGCAACCGCGTCATGGTGCACGCGGCGGGAACCGCTTGAAACGAGTAACCTTCGACACGATGAAAATCCACATGAATAGGCGAAACCTGCGA
The DNA here is from genome assembly GCA_028292435.1 of Betaproteobacteria bacterium. Taxonomy (GTDB): domain Bacteria; phylum Pseudomonadota; class Gammaproteobacteria; order Burkholderiales; family SG8-41; genus PALSA-1004. The sequence goes on along the minus strand of JAQGMI010000013.1, from coordinate 19,929 downwards.
TGCACCACCTGAAGCGACTTTTCGCGCCCGCATTGACGCTGATATTGGGCGCCATGCTGCTCGCCACCATTTATTTCACGTTGTTCGACTTGCAATGGATCGCTTTCCTCGCCGGCGTACTGTTCGCCGCGGTGGCAGCAACGTCGAGCCAGAATGTCAATGCGCAATGGCGCCTCGCGCGGCGAACACGTCAGCTCGAACGCACCCGGGAAACGCTCACGTCGACCATCCGCGAGCGGGAAAATTCCGCGGCTGCGCTGTCCGCGGCGCAAACCGGCTTTCGGCTGATCAACGAAGCGCTGCCCGTCATGATTGCGTTCGTGGACAGCGAGGAGCGCTGCGGCTACCACAATCAGGCGTTTGCCTCGTGGTGCGGCCGCGGCATCGAGAAGCTTGACGGCCTGCCGCTGGGCACCGTCCTGTCCGGTGAGGCCCATCTCGACATCAAGCGGCGCAGCGCCGCGTTGACCACGCGCAAGCTGAACTTTGCGACGACGTGGCCATGCCGCGATGGCGGGCGCGAAGACGTCGATGTCACGCTGCTTCGCTATCCGCCCGACGCGGAAACTGCCACCGGCTATTACGTCTTGATATCGCGCAAGCCCGCCGCCGAAGCCGCTCCCGCAGCGAGGCATGAAGACGCCGGGTCTAAATCGGATATCGTTTCGCAGGACAGCGGTGGCACCGTGTATCTCGAGTCCATGACCGACCAGTTGATCGGCGGCGACGACCCGCGCGAGCGGCTGGTGAAGGCGCTGCGGGAAGATCAATTCATCCTGTTTGCGCAAAAAATAGAAGCGATTCGCGGCGGCCCGCCAAACGGGCGCTGCATGGAAGTTTTACTGCGAATGCAGGAAGAGGAAGATCTCATGCTGCCGCCAGGCGGTTTTTTTCCCGTCGCGGAACGCTACGGCCTGCTCGCTGAAATCGACCGCTGGGTCGTGCGCAACCTGCTGCGGCTATGCGCGGCGCACCAGCGCGCCGCGCCCGACTGGAGCCCGCCGCTGTTTTGCCTCAATCTTTCGAGCGCAACGCTCAACGACCCGGGGTTTCCGCGTTTCGTCCAGACGGAACTCGAGGACAACAAGCAATTCGGCCACTGCCTCTGCTTCGAGATTTCGGAGCTCGACCTGATCAGCCACCATCGCGACATTCGGGCGCTGATTGCGATACTCGCGCCGCACGGTTGCCGCTTCACGATCGACGGCTTCGGCGGAAGCAAGGTTTCGTTCGCCCCCTTCAAGGAATTAAAGTTCGATTTTGTGAAAATCGACGGCAACATCATCCTCAATATTCTCACTGAGAAATCCGAGTTCGCGAAGACTAAAGCGATCGTGCTCGCCTGCCGGAGGATCGGGGTGGGCACGATTGCCGCATTCGTTGAGACCGACGAGACGGTCATCAAGCTGCGCGAAATCGGCGTCGACTTCGTGCAGGGATTCGGCATCGGCCGGCCAGAGCGACTGGACAAACTGCTGTAAGTCCGCATCGAGGACGCGCAGCGAAGCCGCGACGCGTTTCATTGCTTCAAAATGGCCGGGGGGTCTTTTGTGCACTGCCGCGGCAACTGCGATTTCAGTGCAGCTTCACGCGCGGTTCCGTGCGGCGCGAGATCATCTGCGCGAGCGAGTTGAAAAATACATGCGCGAACCCGTGCAGCGCATACAGATGAAGCTTGTAGAGCGAGTTGTACATGATCCGCGCGAAGTATCCCTCGATGAAAAGCGCGCCGCCGACCAGTTTGCCCATCAGGCTGCCGACGGTGCTGTATTCGCCGAGCGAGACCAGTGAACCAAAATCGCGATAGGTAAATGGCCGCAACGGCTTGCCCGCCAGCCGGCGCAGCAACGAGCGGAAAAGGTGCGACGCCTGCTGGTGCGCGGCCTGCGCGGTCGGCGGCACAGGGCGCGGGTGTCCCGGCCACGGGCATTCCGCGCAATCGCCGAAAGCAAAGATATTGTCGTCGCACGTCGTGGCGAGCGTTTGCATGACGACGAGCTGATTCAGCCGGTTGGCTTCGAGTCCGCCGATCGCCTTGAGGAACTCAGGCGCCTTGATGCCCGCCGCCCACACGACAAGCTCCGCGGGCACTTGCCGGCCGCTCGCGGTCTGCACGCCGTTCGCCGTCACCGCTGTCACCCGCTCATTGGTATGCACGGCGACGTTGAGCTTACCCAGAAGTTTTTCGGTCGCCGTGGACAAACGCTCGGGCAATGCGGGCAAGATCCGCGGCGCGGCTTCGATGATCGTGAACTTTACGTCGCGCTCGGGATTGATGCGGTCCAGTCCGTACGCGAGCAGCTCGCGTGTCGTCGTGTGCAATTCGGCCGCGAGTTCAACGCCGGTGGCGCCGGCACCCACGATCGCAATACGCAACTGTTCCGGCCGCAAGGGCTCGGCCTGTGCGTTCGCGCGCAGGCACGCGTTGAGCAGGCGCTGGTGAAAGCGCTCGGCGTCGTGCGCGGTGTCGAGCGGCAATGCATGCTCGCGCGCGCCGGGCGTGCCGAAATCGTTGCTGCGGCTGCCCACACAGATCACCAGCGTATCGTATTGAATCGCACGGCGCGGGATAATCGCTTCGCCAGTTTCGTCGCGCCAGGGGCCGATCGTCACCTCGCGGCGCGCGCGTTCGAGACCTTCCATTTCGCCGAGCTGAAAACGAAAGTGGTGCCAGCTCGCCTGCGCAAGGTAATCCAGCTGATGCTGGTCGCGGTCCATGCTGCCGGCCGCGACTTCATGCAACAGCGGCTTCCACAAATGGGTCCGCGCGCGGTCGATCAGCGTAATGGTCGCGTGCCCTTTGCGTCCTGCCGTATTGCCAAGCCGCGTTGCGAGTTCAAGTCCGCCGGCGCCGCCGCCGACGATGACGATATTGTGTGGTCGCGTAGTACCGTTCATCGATAAACCTGTCACGCAATCGGCCGTCCGGGAAACGCGAGTGGCCGTACGATGTTAAACTGTATCAAATCCCGGCTCGTGAGGCAGCGATGACCGACGCCGAACCGCATATTAAATAGGACACCACGGTAAATCCAGACAGCTGCAGGCGATCAGATACAGAAGGCGCATTCAACAATAATAAACAGGGGGCCCTTGTAGAAGATGAGATACACCAGACAAGAGTTTTGGTGTAAGCAGTGTCGATTTTACCGGCGCGCGGTTCGCGGATCGCTCGCGTCTTGCCCCGCGCCCGCTAATTGTGGGCGGAAACCCGCGTGAAAATGCGCGGCGCCTTGTCGGCAATCGTTGCCCTGGGATTGGGCATCGCCCTGCTCTTGCTGACGGCGATAGCGGTCTCGTCGTATTACAACATCAGAAAATCGCAGGACAGCGAGCGGTCGGTTTCGCATACCCATGCCGTGATCGCAGCCGTTGAAAGCCTGCTGTCGGATATCAAGGATGCCGAAACCGGCCAGCGCGGTTTCCTGCTGACCGGCGACGAATCGTATCTCGAACCATTTACCGCCGCGCTTTCCGGCATTCCTTTCCAACTGAGGAACCTGCGCGAAATCAACAGCGACAACCCGGCCCAACAGCGGCGAATTGACCGTATCGGCGAATTGGTGAGACAGGAACTGGAATTTCTGGGCGCCAGCATTAAAGCGAAGCGCACAGCAACGCTCTCGGACAACGCGACTTTAGCCGAGTTCGGCATGGGCAAGCGCACGATGGACGGCATTCGCAGTATCGGCGAAGACATGCAGATAGAAGAGCGCTCGCTGCTGGCCGCGCGGTCGCGGGAATCGGCAACGAGCGCCAGTCACGCGATGGCGGTCATATTTCTCGGCAATGCCGCCGGTTTTGCGATTCTTGCCGGTGCGTTCTGGGCATTGCGGCGCGAGGTCAGGCAGCGCGAGCGCGCCGAGCACTCGGCGCGCGAATTGGCCGCCGAATTCGAGGATCTCTATAACAATTCGCCGTGCGGCTACCACTCGGTGGCCGACGATGGCACAATCATCCGGATGAATAACACCGAACTCGAGTGGTTCGGTTACAGCCGGGAGGAAGTCGTCGGCAAGATGCGGCACCCAGACCTCATGACTTCGGAAAGTGCACGCTACTTTCAGCAGCAGGCGTTTCCTCTGTTCAAGCGGCAGGGATGGCTCAAAGACGTTGAATTCAACTATCTGCGCAAAGACGGCAGCGTGCTGCCGGCCTCCCTCAATGCAACCGCGATATATGACGACAACGGCGCCTACGTGATGAGCCGCAGCACGATTTTCGACATCACTTCGCGCAAGGAAGCCGCGCATAAGCGCAAGCAGGACAACGCATTCCTCGACTCGGTGATCGAAAACATCCCGAACATGCTTTTTATCAAGGATGCGGTCGACCTCAAATTCATCCGCATCAACAAGGCTGGTCAGCGCCTGCTCGGCTACACGCAGCAGGAAGTCGCCGGCAAAAGCGACTTCGATTTTTTCGCGGAAGAAGAAGCGCGCCGCTTCACGGCGAAAGACCGCGAAGTCATTGACGGCGGCGTGCTCGCCGACATTGCGGAAGAAACTATCCATACACGCGGCGGCGAGACGCGAATTTTGCACACCCAGAAGATTCCTGTTAACGATGGCTCGGGAAAACCGCTTTATCTGCTGGGAATTTCGGAAGACGTCACCGAACGCAAGCGCGCGCAAGAGCAGATCATCAAGCTGAATGCAGACCTTGAGCAGCACGCCTTCCAGCTCGAGGTCGCCAACAAGGAACTCGAAAGCTTCAGCTATTCGGTATCGCACGATCTGCGCACGCCGTTGCGCGCCGTTGACGGCTATTCGCAGATGCTCAGCGAAGACTACGCCGACAAGTTCGACGACGAAGGCCGGCGCTTGCTCGGCATCATCCGCGCGAGCAGCCAGAAGATGAGCGCATTGATCGACGATCTGCTCGCCTTTTCGCGACTTGGCCGTAAGCCCGTGACCGCGGCCGCCGTAGATATGCGTGCGCTCCTGGCCGAAATCGTGAGCAGTGTCGAGCCTGCGGCCGGTCAAAAAAAGCCGCTCATCGAGGTCGCGCCGATGCCGGATGTCAACTGCGATCGCGCGCTCATCGCCCAGGTGTGGATGAACCTACTGACCAACGCGGTCAAATTTACGCGCGACAAACCGGCACCGCGAATCGAAGTCGGCGTTCAACATCAAGCGGACAAGTTCACGTTCTGGGTAAAAGATAACGGGGCGGGATTCGACATGCAGTATTACCGTAAGCTTTTCGGCGTCTTTCAGCGGCTGCACAGTGACGATGAATTTCCCGGCACCGGCGTTGGCCTTGCGATCGTGCAGCGCATCGTGACGCGTCACGGCGGACAGGTATGGGCCGAAGGAAAAATAGACGAAGGCGCGGCATTCTTTTTTACGCTTCCCCGAGGAGAGCTGGATGGAGGAACTAACGCAGGTGGAGATATTGCTGGTCGAGGACAACAAGACGGACGCCGAACTGACGTTGCGTGCGCTGAATAAAAATAAAATCGCCAATAACATTTTTTGGGTCAAGGACGGCGCCGAAGCACTTGAATTCATTTTCGCGACGGGCGCTTACGCGGGACGCACCAGCGGATTGCCGAAACTGATATTGCTCGATTTGAAGTTGCCAAAAGTGGACGGCATCGAGGTGCTGACACGCGTCAAAAACGATCCACTGACGAAATCCATCCCGGTGGTGATGGTGACGTCTTCAGCGGAGGAACGCGACATCGTGGAAAGCTACAAGCTCGGCGTGAACAGCTACCTGGTCAAGCCGGTCGATTTCAACCAGTTCGTCAACGTAGTCGCGCAAGCCGGCTTATACTGGGCAGTGTTAAATCGCACTGCCCGTTGAATCAAGAAACGACGGCCATGACAACGACGAGCGAAAACGTGACGGCAGACCAGCGGGAGGAAGCGAAAACCGCGATCAAGGTGCTGCTCGTCGAAGACGTGCTGACGGACGCAGAGTTGACATTGCGGGAACTGAAGCGCGCGCGCATTATCCATTACAGCGCGCGAGTTGATACCCGCGCCGCATTTCTCGACTCGCTGGTTGCGTTTGCGCCGGACATCATCCTGTCCGACTTCTCGATGCCGCATTTTGACGGGCTCACGGCGCTCGAACTCGCGCAGCTGCAGGTACCGGAAACGCCGTTCATTTTCGTGTCGGGGACGATCGGCGAAGAGGTCGCGATCGAATCTTTAAAGCGCGGCGCCACCGATTACATTTTGAAAACCAACATGGCACGGCTGGCACCGGCGGTGCTGCGCGCGCTGAGGGATCGTACCGATCGGCAAGCCAAGCGCGACGCCGAAGCGGCGCTTCACGAGACCCAACAGCGCTTCGAGCTCTTCATGCGTCACCTCCCGGGCGCCGCCTTCATGAAAGACCTGTGCGGCTACTACTGCTACGTCAACAGCACCTGGGAAAAGCTCACCGGAAAAACACTCGCTGAAGTAATCGGCAAGACGGACGCCACGCTGTGGCCGCTTGGCGCGGTTTCTTTTCAGGAAAACGATCGCCGGGTGGTCGAGACCAATCAGGCAATCCAGGTGTTCGAGAAATTTACGCGCGCGGACGGCGTCCACACCTACCTCGTTAATAAGTTTCCGATTCCGGACGCGGCCGGACAGCCGGTATTGGTCGGCGGCGTCGCGGTTGATTTTACCGAGCGCCTTCGCGCGGACGAAAAAATCGCGCGATTGAGCCGGATCCACACGGTGTTGAGCGGCATCAATTCCGCCATTGTGCGTATCCACGATCGCGGTGAACTATTCCGCGAGGCATGCCGCATCGCGGTTGAACACGGCGGCTTTAAAGTGGCATGGATCGGTTTGCTCGATATCGAAACCAAGGAAGTCAAACCCGCCGTATCCTTTGGCGACGACGCTGGCTATCTCAAGCTGATCCGCAGTTCGGCACGCCCCGATGTGCCCGAAGGCAAGGGCATTGTCGGCAGCGTGATCCGCAGCGGCAAACCAGTCGTTATCAATGACATCGTCAGCGATGCCCGCATGCGTCTCATTCAGGAGTCGATCGACCGCGGATTCCTGGGCGCAGTCGGCCTGCCGCTCAAAGTCGAAGGCGCGACGATTGCGGTGATGTTGCTGTACGCAGGAACAACCGGCGCGTTCGATCACGAGGAAATCAAGCTTCTGAGCGAACTCGCGGGCGATATCTCGTTTGCACTCGAGCATATCGCGAAAGAAGAAAAACTCAATTACCTCGCGTATTACGACGCGCTCACCGGGCTGCCCAACCGCGAATTGCTGCAGACCTATCTCGGCCGGATCGTGCGACGCATGCAGGACGAAAAATCCAAAGCAGCGGTCATGATTTGCAATATCCAACGCTTCAGCCATATCAACGAAACGCTCGGCCGCCAGGCCGGCGATACGGTGCTGCGCGAGATTGGCCGGCGTTTGAAGCAGAGCTGGCCTGAACCCGATAACTTTGGGCGCCTTGCAGCGGACAGTTTCGCGGGCATCGTGGTCAACATCCGTGATGGCTCCGAAATGGCGCACCTTATCGAAAAATCGATCGCGCAAGCCCTGAGCCAGCCGGTCGACGTCGGCACCGAGAAACTGCGCATTTCCATTACTGCGGGCATCGCCGTGTCGCCATCGGACGGCGACGACCCCGACACCCTGCTCAAAAATGCCGAAGCGGCGCTCAAGAGAGCCAAGAGTTCCGGCGAAAAATACCTTTTTTATCACGCCAAGATCAATGCCGCGGTCAGCGAGGCGCTTTTGCTCGAAAACAAGTTGCGCGCGGCAATCGAACAAGAGCAATTCGTGCTGCACTATCAACCGAAGATCGATCTTGGCAGCGGAAAAATCATTGGCCTCGAAGCACTGATACGCTGGAACGATCCCGACGGCGGCCTTATTCCGCCTTCAAAGTTCATTCCATTGCTCGAGGAGACCGGCATGATCCTTGACGTCGGCGCGTGGGCAATCAGCAAGGCGCTCGCCGACCAGCATGACTGGTACCAGCGCGGTCTGCAGCCGCCGCGCATCGCGGTAAACGTTTCGTCGATTCAGCTCAAACAGAAGGATTTCGTCGACCGCGTAGGCAATGCGATCAACGCGGTGAAAGCCGGACCGCATGGCCTCGATCTCGAGATCACCGAGAGCCTGATCATGGACGACATGGAAAGCAACATCCAGAAACTTAAAGCGCTGCGCGCAATGCATATCGACATTGCCATCGACGATTTCGGCACCGGATATTCGTCGCTGGGCTACCTGGCGAGGCTCCCGGTCAACCTGCTGAAAATCGACCGCTCGTTCATCATGACGATGGCGAAAGGCGCGGAAAGCATGGCAATCGTTTCAACCATTATTTCGCTTGCTCATTCTCTCAAACTGAAAGTGGTGGCTGAAGGGGTTGAAACCGAAGAGCAGAAACAGCTCCTCAAAGAACTCAAGTGCGACCAAATGCAGGGTTATCTCTTCAGCAAACCGTTGCCGGTAGAACAATTGCTGCATTTACTGACGGAAAACTCCGGCAAGCGATAACTGAAAAAAACGTCACGCATAGCGTGGCGTTGCTTTTGGGGTTGCAAGACTCGCGAATTCAGGCCGGTGGGCACGGCGCTCGACCGCCGGCGCTGACGCCAGCTAAAACGTCAACGCAGCATTGGCTGGCTGCTGCCAACGGCGGTCTGCTCGACAAGCTTCAGCATTGCCGCAGCCTTATCGAACGTTTCCTGATACTCGTCGTCGCAACGGGAGTCGGCAACGATGCCCCCGCCCGCCCAGAAGCGGACGGTATTGCCGCTGTACACGAGTGTGCGGATCGCAATGTTTAAATCCATATTGCCATCGGCACCAACGTAGCCGATGGCGCCGCAATACACGCCACGGCGATGCGGCTCGAGCTCTTCGATAATCTGCATCGCGCGCATTTTCGGCGCGCCGGTGATCGAGCCGCCGGGAAACGATCCGCGCAGCAGGTCCAGCGCATCGCGGCCCTGACGCAAGGTGCCGGTGACGGTGCTCACCAGGTGGTGCACGGTGGCGAAACTCTCGACTTCGAACAGTTTAGGCACGGCAACCGAGCCCGGCTCGCAGTTTTTCGACAAGTCGTTTCTCAGCAGATCGACGATCATGACGTTTTCCGCGCGGTCTTTTTCGCTCGCTTTGAGCTCATTCGCACGCTCGGCGTCGACACGCGGGTGGCCGGCGCGCGCGCGCGTGCCTTTGATCGGCTTGGCTTCGACGCGCCGGTCCTCGACTTTCAGAAAGCGCTCGGGCGATGCCGACAACACCTGGCCGTAAGGCGTGTTCAGATACGCGGCATAAGGCGCGGGATTGATCACGCGCAGGGCCTGATAGGCAAGCCATGCGTCGCCGGTCGCCGGCGCGGCGAAGCGCTGGGCGAGATTGACTTGATAGCAGTCGCCCGCGCGGATGTAGTCGAGCACGCGGCCAAACGCGGCCGCATAACGGTCGCGCGACAAGTTCGAAGCGACCGGCGCGGTGATGCGAAACGGCACTCTCGCGCGCTCCACCGGCTCGGCGCTGAAGCGGGCAACGAGCTCGTTCCAGCGCACATGAGTATCGACGCAGCGCCCCTGCCCTGCGAGCCAGCTTCGACGGTCGAGATGATCGACGACGACCGCCCAGTCGTAGATGCCTACCGCCATCTCGGGCATTTTTTCGTCGTCGGTCGCGAGCTGGGGCAGCCGTTCGAAGCGCCGGCCGAGATCGTAAGAAAAGTAGCCGAGCGCGCCGCCGGTGAATGGCAGGTCGCTGCGGCCCGCGGCGTCGACACCGAGATGCTGGCGCAGCAGCACGAGGGGGTCTTCGCGCGACAGCTCAATCGCATCGCTGCGAATTTCGGTGAGCTTGCCACGCGTGACGAGCGTCGTATGCGGCTCCGCGGCAATAATGTCGTAGCGCGATTGCGTCAGGTGATGGCCGCCGCCGTCGAGAAAAACCGCCCACGGCTGGTCGGCGACCAGCTCGAACAGCGCCGTACCGTCGGCGCGATAAGGAAGTTCAGTACGCAAAAGCATGACGAGGTATTTTGCCTTAGAGCGACAGCGCATTGTCACAAAATCTAAACCTGGCGCATGCATCATTATAACTTTGACTCGGGCGTTTCATGATCCGCGCCGCCTCCTTACGACACTGCGTTCTCGGCTGGCTGACCGTTGCAGCCGTATTACCGGCGCCAGTCGCGCACGCTGAACGTTTTTCTTTTATGGCGATCGGCGACATGCCGTACAACCTGCCCGGCGACTACGCCGCCTTTGAACGCGTGATTGCGCGCATCAATGCGGCGCGGCCGGCGTTCACGCTTCACGTCGGCGACATCATCAGCGGCCAGTCCCGCTGCGACGATGCGCTTTTCTCGCGCGTGCGCGATATGTTCTCGACGTTCGATGGCGCGCTCGTCTACACGCCGGGCGACAATGAGTGGACCGATTGTCATCGCCCCAACAGCGGCCGCTATGATCCAATTGAGCGGCTCGCTCGTGTGCGCGAGCTGTTTTTTCGCGACCCGACGCACAGCCTCGGCCGGACGCCGCTGTTAGTCGCGCCGCAAAGTGCCGACCCGCGTTATGCGAAATTCATCGAGAATGCGCGCTGGGAGCGCGCCGGGGTGGTGTTCGCGACGGTGCATATTCCCGGCAGCAACAATAACCTGCAGCGCGACCAGGCGTCCGTAAACGAATACATCGAACGCAATGCCGCCAATCTCGCCTGGATAGACGCCACCTTCGCGCGCGCGAAGGAGGCGGGCGCCAGGGGCATCGTGCTCGCTTTCCAGGCCCACCTGCGCTTTGACAAGGAACCGCCGGAAACCGATTTGCGCTCTGGCTTTAATGACACTTTGAACGCGTTAAAGCGCAACGCGATTGCGTGGGGCAAGCCCGTGCTGCTGATTCACGGCGACCAGCACCGTCTCGTCATCGACCAGCCCCTGATCGGGCCGGGCGGGCAGCGCATCATGAATGTCACGCGGCTCATGGTGCATGGCGAGGACGAAGTCCATGCCACCCTGATCGGAATCGATACGGACGACCCCGACCTTTTCACGTTTAAACCGGTATACATTCAGGAAAACATTCGTCCGTTCAAACCGGCCGTAAAACCGTGATACTTATCTGATGAACCCCGCCTGTGAATTCGATCATCTGGTCGTCGGCGCCCGCACGCTCGAACAGGGCGTTGCATTCATCGAGGACTTGCTTGGTGCCGCCCCGCAAACCGGTGGACGGCATCTCGCGATGGGCACGCATAACAAAGTGCTGCGGCTTGGTGCGCGCAGCTATCTCGAAGTGATCGCGATCGACCCGGCGGGTGTTGCGCCTGCAAGACCGCGCTGGTTCGGGCTCGACGATGAAGCCGTTCGCGAACGATTGCGCGAATCGCCGCGCTTATTGACCTGGGCCGCGCGCACGCCCGACATTCAAGGCGCGGTGCGACGATGCGAAATGTCACCCGGCGCCATTCATCCGATGACGCGCGGCAGCTACCAATGGCGCATCACGATACCCGACGACGGCGCGCTCGTATGCGCCGGACTCATGCCCACGCTCATCCAATGGGATTGCGCGGCGCATCCCGCCGACAATCTGCACAACAGCGGATGCAGTCTGATCAAGATCGAAGGCGCGCATCCGGAGTCTGCACGTATCGCGACAGCCCTCGGCGCGTCAGCTCTCGATCAATTGATCAAGGTCCGATCGGGCGTTGCAGTGCAGCTCATCGCGACACTGCGCGGCCCGCGCGGCCTTTGCAAGCTGACTTCCTGACCGTTTTTTAAAACAGCCACGCGGCGCAGCGATCAGCCGCGCTTCAATTCCTGAATCGATTTCACGTATTCACCATCGGCGCGCTTCAATGCGCGCGTCGCCGCGCGCGTATTGCCGAAAGTCGGCACCCATTGCGAGTGCTTGCCGGCGCCGCCGGTGACCACGATCACCAGGTCTTCGGGTTTCGCCCACATGTGCACCGGCGTATCGAGAGGTGCGTTTGCGTACTGATGCGCGAGCTTGCGGCGGAAACGCCGTTCGATGCCTTCTTTCGAAAACTTCGACAGCGGTATCGTCGCGTGCTCCCACAGCCATTTTTTGACATCTGCCTTGCTCATGCCGTCCGCGGCGACGGTCTGCGCATGCTCGGGCCCGAACGCCATGACCGGCTGTCCATCGTAGTAGGCATTGTTGGAACCGGTATTCGCCATGGTGCCGGCGATCATCGTCAGGATGCCCTCTGCAGTGGTACTTTCATGGTCGTTGACGTTGTGCGGGCCTTCCGCGGCAACCGCGGTCACCGTCGTCGCATCTTTCGGCAATCCCATTTCAACGTGCAACGGCTCCCATGGGGTCGACTCTTCATTCTCGGCGACGCAAAACGTAAATTTGCACGGCGTGCCGGCTGTCGCCATGTCGCCCGTGCCGGGAATCGCGGCGCCGATGTTGACGAGCGCGAGGCGCACCGCGCGACCGATAGCCGCATTGGCGCGAAAATAATTGCCCATCACGTTGTTGCCGGAGTTCAAGCCGACTTCCTTCGCGATCGGGCCGTTGAATATGAGCATCGGCGTGCACGGATGCGTCGTCGCCTGCGTGCCGTAAAGGTTGTACTCCTCTTCGGCGAGCGTCTCGAGCGCCAGCAGCACGAGCGGAAAATACTCCGGTTTGCATCCCGCCATCACCGCATTGGATGCGATGCGCAGCGGCGTCGCGGCTCCGAAGCGCGGCGGAATTTTGACCACCGCCTTATCGAGATCGCGATCGCAATAAGCGAGCATGCGCTCGACGCGCTCGGGCGTCGGCGGAATGACCGGCAGGCCGTCGCTCCAGCCCTTCTCGCACAGAAATTCGTAGACTGCTTCCGGATCGTCGTCGCACTGGACCATCGCGCCCGGCGCCTGCAGCATTGCAGCGAGCGAACTCATGACTGCTTCTCCTTCACCACCTTGATCAGTTGCGGCAATGCGATTGCCGCGCGTTCAATAACTTTTTCCATGTTAAGTCCGCCGAGCGGGTGCTGGATTTTCAACAGCGGCAGATCGGGCACGCCAAACACTTTCGCCTGCGCGGTGCCGAGCTTCATGAACGTATCCGAACAAACCACCGCAGCAATCAGGCCGCGCTTCGTCAACTGCGCCATGTCGTGGACACTCCACGACGTGCAGGACCCTCAATCAGCCATGGCCGAGATGACTAAGTCGGCCTCCTTTGCGAGTTCGTCCAGCATCTCGGGCGTCGCCGGGCGACTCGAGGCGGGCTTGCGTTTGATCACGACGGAATCGACCTTGAAGTCTTTTTTCACGCCGTCAACGATCAGTTTCAGCAGGTGATCGGCATTCGCCTTGCTGTTGTCGAGCACGCCCAGCCTGATGCCGCCGCTTAACCTGCGGCTCGATTTCAACTGCGTCGTTTCTTCGATCGGCGCATCGGGCGCGACGAGATAAATGTTGGCCATAGAATCCTTCAGCAAAAAAAAATTAACGACGTGTTGCAGCAACGAGAGGTGCGCGGACCCGCAGTCGATGCGGTGTTCGCGAATCTGGACCGCGCGGTACTATTCGCGCGTTCACGTTTTGCACTTTACCAGATTGTGCGCAATCGATTTTTGCGTCGATGGGCCGGCGCGAAACGCGGCCATCCGGGGTCCGGAAGGCGCCAGGCTAGAGGGCCGAAACGCCGGCGGCTATCCGCCGGCGCGCGGGCCACTTAAAACTTCGTGCTAACGATCAGCGATACCTGGTGCGCCGAGTAATTGCTTTGGTTCCACTTATAGTCATAGAGCGCTTTCGCCGTCCACGTTTTCTCGCCGCATTTACAGGAGAGAAACGTCAGGCCCGCACCCACGTTAAAAAGTTCGCGATCCTGGGCAACGCCCTGCGTTACAAACGGAATGGTGCCGCCGCTGAAGGTCGTCGTTTGCTGCATGGTCGTGGAAGTGAAGTCATGCAGCCACTTAGCGTGCACTTCCGGCGCATAGGAGCCATTTGCCGACTGCATCAACCGCTCGGCCTTGATCCCGAGGCTCGACTGCACGAAATTGTAGCTCTGGCTGTTCACGCGCAGATTGACGTCGCCGGCGCCCGTTTCAGTATAGCTGTCGACATGAATGCGCGAGGCCTGCAATGACGCGAGCGGCGTCAAGGTGTTCTGGCCGAAGTAGAAATGCCTGCCGGTGCTGACAAGCGCCGTGAACTGCTGTCCCGTGAAATCGGCGTTCGCCGTGCGGCTCACGCCTGGAAATGCAATCGACCGCGCACCGCTGTACTTGTCGATGCCGGCTGTAACCGCACCCTGCACGAATACCGGCCCCGGCTTATGACTGATGTAGCCGGTGAGCTGATAAGAATCGATATCGGTATTGCCGTCGATGTTGTTGCCGTCGATCCGAGTATTGGCATAGCCACCGCCCACGCCCGCGCGCGTCTCGCTATTGATGGGCACGTCGTACGCGATCATCACGCCGACGGCTTTGCTTTTATAGCCGCTGATTGTTTCTTTGTCGCGCTGGCGCGCAGCGTTATCGAAGCCTTTGATCCACCAATTGCTGCGCTCAGTACCCTTGCATTTTTGCGCATTTGCCGGCGCTGCCGGTTTATTCGGCTCGCACGTGTCGCAGCAGAGGTCCTGAATTTCCTCAACGCGCGCCTGCCACATATCCTCAAACATGTGCGTGGCCTGTCCCGCTGCCCAGGGTGCGGCGATATTCGAGGTGCCCGGGGAGAGTTGGGCAACCGCATTATTGAGGGCGGCTGCAGAGGGCAGGGCGAAAATCGCGTTTTGCACCGTAGCCAGATCGCTGCCCGCAGCGGCGACGGGTCCGAGTCCGGCCGCGGCCGGTGCGGCCACGACGGCCGCGAGTGGCGTCATCGCGGTCAAAAGTATGTTGACGTCACCGGTCGTCGTCGGCACACCGGCAAAAGTAAACAGCGGGCTGCTGTTGACAACGAATACGGGCGCACCGGCGGTGCCGGCCAAGCCATTCACAATCCGGAAGCTGGTGCCCACGGTGAGCGGACCCGTCACCGTGGGGGTCACTGTAATGCCGCCCGGATTGATATTGGAAGCGCCGGTCGGATTGATCCTGCCGAATACGCCGGTGCTGTTGACAGTGGTGGCGATCGTGCCACCGGCATTGGTCGTCAGTGCGCCGGTGATCGTCAGGGTGTTGGCGCCGAGATTGAAGCCCAACGTCTGCACTGCGCCGGTGATCGCCGCGTTTCCGCCCACTAGATTGATTGCCTTCAGCCCGTTCGCGCCGCCCATTGCGCCGGTGACGCTGCTGCCGCCGTTAAACGTAAACGTGCCGGTGCTCGCGGTCGCGGTGATGACAGCGCCGGTCAGCGACTGACCCGCACCCAGATTGATGAACCCGTCAGCCGCAAAGTTGGGGGCGCCAACGACGCTGCCGTTGAAATTCAGGGTTCCGGTACCAGTCACGTTGATGGTCGTCGCAAAAACCGCGCCGTTGAAATTGACGGTCGATCCCGCCGCGCCGGCCGCGATGTTGAGGAATGAATTGCCGACCGTTCCGGTAAACCCGGTAACAGTCGAGCTGCCGCCGAAAACGATGTTGGCCGTGGCAGCAGCATCGGTCGTGATCCCGCCGCCGAGATTATTGGTCGTATTGATGTTGATATTGGGATTGACGTTCAAGGTGCCCGGACCCGTAGTCCGAATGCCGCTCGCCTGTCCGGTGACATCGGCCGGATTCGGGCCAAACGTATAGGGAGGCGTGATCACGATGACTTGCTGAGCCAAGGCAGGCAGCGCCCACGCCGCGACCGCGGCGGCCACCGATGCTGCGATCAGTCTTTTGTTCATGGAATTCCCTTTGTCGTTGTTCGAGTGCGCGGACACCGCCCTGGCACCTGCGTTTTTTTAATATCGGCTGCGACACCCGCCGCCCGACCGACAACCTGCGCACCGCCACGACGCTCAACGATGATTTGTCAGGCGCCGCAGCGATGCGACTGCCAAAATTTACGGAATCCCCGCCCGCCGGTCTGTTCGCCAGCGAGCTTATGACAGAAGATTTATTGGAGGCGCTTCAGGACGAGCGCCGCATGCGAGGCTGGCCGCCCGCCAGTCGCGGCCAGGCACGTGAAATAAAAACGCCGCCTTAAAGGCGGCGTGAAGCCATCGACGGCGCGTCGAACCCGAATCAGCCAGCCGGCCGCTTCAAAATATTACGACACTGCGGATCGATTTGCCGGCGTGCATCAGGTCGAAGCCTTCGTTGATGTCGGCGAGCTTCAATTTATGCGTGATCAAATCGTCGATGTTGATTTTGCCATCCATGTACCAGTCGACAATCTTGGGCACGTCGCGCCGGCCTTTGGCGCCGCCGAACGCCGTGCCCCTCCATACGCGGCCGGTCACGAGCTGGAACGGCCGCGTTTTGATTTCCTGCCCCGCGCCCGCAACGCCGATGATCACCGACACACCCCAGCCCTTGTGGCAGCATTCGAGCGCCTGCCGCATCACGTCGACGTTGCCGATGCATTCGAAGCTGTAGTCGGCGCCGCCTTTGGTCAGGTTGACGAGATATGCAACGAGATCGCCTTCGACTTCCTTCGGGTTCACGAAATGCGTCATCCCGAATTTTTCGGCCAGCGATTTGCGTGACGCATTGAGATCGACGCCCACGATCATGTTGGCGCCGGCCAGCCGCGCGCCCTGAATCACGTTGAGCCCGATGCCGCCAAGTCCGAACACGACCACGTTTGCGCCCGGCTCGACTTTCGCGGTGTTGATCACCGCGCCGATGCCGGTCGTGACGCCGCAGCCGATGTAGCAAACCTTGTCGAACGGCGCGTCTTCGCGGATTTTGGCCAATGCGATTTCCGGCACAACCGTGTAATTCGCAAACGTCGACGTGCCCATGTAATGAAAAATTTTCTTGCCGCCAAGCGAAAACCGGCTGCTGCCGTCCGGCATCACGCCCTGGCCCTGCGTCACGCGAATCGCCTGGCAGAGATTCGTTTTGCCGGACAAACAGTACTCGCACTGGCGGCATTCCGGCGTGTACAGCGGAATAACATGGTCGCCTTTTTTAAGGCTTGTGACATCACGGCCGACATCGACGACCACACCGGCGCCTTCATGACCGAGGATTGCGGGGAACAAGCCTTCAGGGTCGGCACCCGAGCGCGTGAATTCGTCCGTGTGGCAAATCCCCGTGGCCTTAATTTCGACGAGCACCTCGCCCGCTTTCGGACCGTCGAGATCGACTGTTTCAATGGTGAGCGGCGCGCCGGCCTTGTGCGCGACCGCGGCTTTGACTTGCATGACTGCCTCCGGCTTTGTTTCGGGTGATGGTCGCTATACTATCAAACACCGGCAACCAGCGACGCGCATGACTTCCGTTTCCGACTCCCCAATTTTCGACTCCTCATATCGCGGCCGATTCGCCCCGAGCCCGACCGGCCCGCTGCATTTCGGTTCGCTGGTCGCCGCGGTCGCGAGTTATCTCGAAGCCAAAACACACGACGGCGAATGGCTGGTGCGCATGGAAGATCTCGATACGCCGCGCACCGTTGCGGGCGCCGCCGACGAAATCCTGCGCGCGCTCGAAGCGTGCGGGATGCACTGGGACGGCGCGGTTGTTCGCCAAAGCGCGCGCAGCGACGCTTATCACGCCGAACTGCATCGCCTGCGTGCGCAAGGCATCGTCTATCCCTGCGCCTGCACGCGGCGCGAAATTGCCGATTCCGCGCTGCACGGCATCGAAGGTCCGGTTTATCCTGGTACGTGCCGGGATGGGCTTGCGGCGGACAAACTAATGCGCGCCTGGCGCATCGATACGCGCGGGGTGGTGATCGATTTTGAAGACGCGATTCAAGGTCCGCTCGAGCAGGAGCTTGCAACGGATATCGGCGACTTCGTGTTACTGCGTGCCGATCATGTGTACTCGTACCAGCTCGCCGTCGTCGTCGACGATGCCGAACAGGGCATCACGGACGTCGTGCGCGGTGCCGATCTGCTCGACTCGACGCCGCGCCAGATTTTTTTGCAGCGCCGGCTGCATCTGCCGACGCCGCGCTATTGTCATGTGCCCATTGCCGTAAATCCCGCCGGCGAGAAACTGAGCAAGCAGACTCGCGCGCTTGCGATTGACTATTCGAATCCGCTTGCCGCGCTGATGCCCGTGCTGCGATTTCTCGGCCACCAACCGCCGTCCGCCCTCGCCAAAGCAGCCGTCGCGGACTTGTGGCAGTGGGCGATCGCCAACTGGCGAATCGACCGCGTGCCACGCACGCGCAGTTCACCTTCCGCCTGACGCTGTGCCGCGGCGCGTCGGGCATAATGCTGCGCATGGAAGCAGTGCCGGAAGATGCAAGCATAGAACGCGATTTTCACGAGCGCGTTGTCGCC
The DNA here is from genome assembly GCA_028292435.1 of Betaproteobacteria bacterium. Classification (GTDB taxonomy): domain Bacteria; phylum Pseudomonadota; class Gammaproteobacteria; order Burkholderiales; family SG8-41; genus PALSA-1004. The sequence continues at coordinate 1,604 of JAQGMI010000013.1, read as the reverse complement.
GTCACGCCGCAAGCGTACGTGACGCCGACGATCGTTGCAATCAATCTGCTGGTATTCGCCGTCATGTCTGCGCTCGGTATCCAGGTGCTTGGCGGCCGGGCCGAAGAGTATCTTCGCTTCGGTGCTAACTTCGCGCCGCTTACCACTGGCGGCGAATGGTGGCGGCTTTTTACCTGTCTTTTCGTTCATTTCGGCATCGTGCATCTTGTGTTCAACCTGTGGGCGTTGTGGGACAGCGGTCGGCTGGCCGAGCGATTGTTCGGCAACGCTTCGTTCGCGGTCGTGTATGTTTTCGCCGGCTTGTGCGGCAGCAGCACGAGCATGTTGTGGAATCAGGAAGTCATCAGCGGCGGCGCATCGGGCGCGGTATTCGGCGTATTCGGCGCGCTGCTCGCTTACATGTCTGTCGAGCGCGGCTCGATTCCGCCGCAAGCGCTCAATCGTCTGCGCATCAGCACCTCGACCTTTGTCGTGTATGCGATGTTCTATGGCTTCATGCAAAACGGCATCGACAATGCCGCGCATATCGGCGGCCTCCTCGGCGGCTTCGTCATGGGGGCGATACTCGCTCGACCGCTTGATCAATCCCGCCGCGGCAAGGGTCTTGCGCGCCGGGCAGCCCTCGCAGTATTGCTTGCCGCGGTGACGTTGCCGACGGCGGCGTTGTACACCCCCGATACCTCGCGGGTTTACCGGCAGGCGCGCGAGTTACAGAAAGAGATTGAAGCATTCAGCACCGAGGAAAAACGGCTGCAAGCCGCTTTCATCGCGATCGCCGCGAAATCCCGCGCCGAGAAGATCGATTCCGCCGCAACGGTTGCGAGGCTGCAAGCGGAGATACTGCCGGCATGGGATGCCGCAGTAGCACGCTTCAGCAATCTTGAACTGGATGCGAAAGCGCCATCAAGAAAGGACTACGACTTATTGCTGCGCTATGCGATTGCACGCCGCAATGGCATGCACGCCGTCGCCGCGTATCTGGCTAACGACGACCCTGCGCTCGAACGAAAAATTTCTGAGCAGCGCGATATTGCCGCCGATGCGTTGAAACAATACCAGGCGCGGCAAAAATGAATATCAATGCGCGTCGGCGAGGCTGCCGGCGCCTTTTAATGTAGCGGCCGCCGCGATGCTCGCGCGAATTTTCGGAATGGCTTCGCGCGCCGACGCTTCGCCTGCGGCGATTGCCGCGACTTTCGCGGAGAAATCCAGTGAACGCGTACGCGGCGTATCCGGCCGGATCGCGACATCGGCTGCGTCCGCTTCGCTCGTGCCGCGCCACGACACGTCGACCGCGATGACCACGTCGGCGCCCATGCGCCGCGCCACCGCCACCGGCACGCGACTGGTAAGACCGCCGTCGACGTATTCGCGGCCTTCAATCAGCACGGGCCAGAACACGTCGGGAATGCTGCTCGATGCACGCACCGCGAGGCCGGTATTGCCGCGATTGAATATCGTCATCGTATTGTTCGCACGCTCGGTCGCGATCACCGCGAACGGGCGGCCGAGCGCTTCAATCGAACGATTTGCGAGCGCCTTGTTGACGTAATCCTGCAACGCATCGCCCTGCACGCGCGCGGGGCCGAACAACGTGTAGTCGA
>JAQGMI010000089.1 GCA_028292435.1 Betaproteobacteria bacterium | reverse complement strand
GCTCACGTCCCTGGTGTTGCTGATCGAGGCGGTGCTATGCCTCTATCAGGCCATCATCGCGCACCAGTTGTGGGTGAGGTAAGCAAGCGCGCAGTGAAACGTTCCCTCCCCTGCATGCGGGGGAGGGCTAGGGTGGGGGCAGCGCAACGGCTTAATCGGCTTTGATATTCGCTTCGCGCACGAGCTTGCCCCAGCGCGCGACCTCCGACGCCATGAAAGCCTGTGCGTCGGCCGGCGCATTGGCGACGACATCGAAGCCCTGCTCGCGCACGCGCTCGGCAATATCCGGCTGCTTCAACACGTTGACGACTTCGGCGTTGATGCGCGCAACGACGGCTTTGGGCGTCGCAGCGGGCACCATGAGTCCGGTCCAGCTCGTGATCGCGAGGCTCGGCATGCCGAGTTCGGCGGTCGTCGGAATGTCCGCGATCGGCGGCAGCCGCGCCGCACCGGCCACCGCAAGCGGGCGCAAGCGGTTCGCCCGGATATGCGGCAGACATTCAGGCAGGCCGGTGATGATGAAATCGACGTGGCCCCCGATCAGCGCGACGGTTGACGGGCCGCCGCCTTTGAACGGAATGTGCTGCGCGTGGGCGCCGCTCAACTGGCGGTAAAGCTCGAAGGCGAGATGCTGCGGCGTGCCGTTGCCGCTCGAGCCGCCGTTGAGCGAGCGCGTGCGGCTGAACGCCGTCAACTCGGCGAGCGATTTCACCGGCAGGCTTTGCGGCACCACCATGACGAGCGGAAGCGAGCCCAGAACCGTTACTGCGGTCAGATCTTTGCTGAAGTTATACGGCGCATTCGGGATCAGCGTCGCGTTGACGGTGTGCGTGATCGTCATGCCGAGCCAGGTGTAACCGTCGGGCGAAGACTTCGCGACGAGGTCGGCGCCCAACAGCGCATTGCCGCCAGGCCGGTTGTCGATCACGACCGATTGCTTCCACGCATCGGATGTTTTTTGCGCGATCGTGCGCGCCATCAAATCGGTGATCCCGCCCGGCGGGAACGGGATCACATAGCGGATTGTTTTATTCGGATACGATTCGGCAGGAGTAACCGCGGGCGCTGACCATGCGGGTAAACACGTAAGCGATGAGAGAAAGGCGAGAGTAACTCGGGCGGCTACGCGCTGCATGGTTTCCTCCGTGCGTGAATGTCCGGTGCTCTAACCGACTCATCGAGTCCGCGGCAGTAAAGCTTTCATCCGGCTGGTCGTGCCGTCGCGGTCGAGCCTTGAACTTGCAACATCGAGCAAGAGTGTCTCCCATTTGTCGCTATCCGCGGCCGGCTCAATCCCATTAAGCCGCAGAAAGACGATCGCCGCCGTCATTGCTGCCCGCTTGTTGCCGTCAATGAAAGGGTGGTTGCGACAGATATAAAACAAATACGCTGCCGCCACTTCGGCCAGATCACCAAACGGCGATTCGCCGCCAAACGTTGCTTGCGGTGCGGCCACCGCAGAATGCAGCAACCCCTCGTCCCGAATTCCGTCTGAGCCGCCAAATTGGGCGAGTACCGCCGCGTGAATCTCTTTAACTATATCGACTGTGAGATGAATGCAATCGTCCGGCGTCGCACTCATGCAAGCTTTTTGAGTGTCTTGCGGTAATCCCTGACGGTTTTGTGGATGGTGGCGGACACTTCTTCGCGCGACGCGGCCTTGCGTATCGGCGTAAGCACAATCGCCCCACCGGGGGACACCGAAATATTGACTTGGTCGCCGATGCGGAGGCCCGTGAGTTCCATCAAGGCGCTGTCAAGAATCAGCCCTTGCGAATTGCCGACCTTGGTGATTTGCTTAAGCATACTCACTCCGTAAAACTATGTATTACGAAAAGTATAATGCTGGCGAGAATGAACTGCAAGGCTAGGGCGCCTCACGCGTGCGCATCTATTCGACTGCGCTACGCCTTGCCTTCAGCCAGCGCCTGCACGATTTGCTTGCCGGTGCGGGCGCGCTCTTTCGATTCTTCGGGCGTTTCTTTCGCGAGCGGCGTTTTGGCGAGCATCTCGAACATGTCGGCAGCGCCTTCCATCATGCGCCGCGTCATGCCCGCATCTTCGAATGTGGTGGCGACTTCAAGCATCTCGGGCACATAGCGGTACGCTTTAGGCGCCATGCCGACGGTGCGGCCGAGTATCCATTTGTAAACCTCGGGCTGGGTGTCTTCGAACTCGGCGGCGAGCTCTTCCGCCACGCCCAATTTGTGGCTCGCGAGCAGGAGTTCAACGCCGAGCGCGAGCGCGCCTTTGGTGAACGCGCCGTAGCACATCTTCAGCGCGGAGGCGTTGCCGATTTTTTCGCCGACGACGCGGATCTTGAGAATCTCGTCTTTGATTTGCGTGAGCACGGACGCTTCGGGGCCTGACACGTACAAGCGCAATTCGGACTTGCCTTTCGACGTCACGCGCAGAATGCTGCCGTCGACGCAGTAGCCGCCCGCCGCGCGGATGATGCCGTCGATTTCCACGGCGGTGCGCGGCGCGACCGCATTGCCGTTGACGAACATGATTTTCTTGCCGGTCGCCTTGATGCCGACCGCGACTTCGCGCGCCTTGGTGACGGCCGATGCGGGATCGAGCACCGAAATCACGACGTCGCACATGGCGACGAGCTTCTCGACCGAACCGCAATCGGTGACGCCGGCTTTGGCGGAGAGCGCGATCGTGCGCTTGCTGCGGCCTTCGAGCGCCGTATAGATTTCATAGCCGCACGCTTTCAAGCGCACCGCGACCTGCCCGCCCATGTCACCGATACTCGTAATGCCGATCTTGCGAATGTTCATTTCCATGCTGGCCTCCTGCGTTTCTACACGCGATATTTGTTGACGAAATCCCAATTGATTGCATAGCCGAAACCCGGCTCGTCGTTCAGCACAAGCTTGCTGCCGCGCATTTCGGCGCGCTGCGAGAACAGGTTATTCCACAGCGGATCGCGGTCTTCATCGGCGAACACTTCGACGCAATAGCCGTTCGGCACCGCGGCGGCCAGATGGCCCTGGATCTGCGGATCGTGATGCGTCGTCATCATCACGCCGTGCGCGTGCGAGTAGCTGGCGATACGCAGCCACTCGGTGACGCCGCCCGCGCGCGTGCAGTCGAAATTCAAATAGCGCACGAGGCCCAGATCGACGAGGTCGCGGCAGGCCCACAGATGGCTTTCGCTTTCGCCGCAGGCGAGCGGCGTGTTGGTGTGCTGTGTCAGCTTGGCCATGCCGCGGATTGCGTCATACCAGTGCAGCGGCTCTTCATACCAGAACACGTCGTATGGCTCGAACGCGTGGATGGCATCGACCGCCTGCATCAGCGAATACGAGCGGCTGGCGTCGATCAGCAGTTGGGTGCCGGGACCGATCGCTTCGCGCACGCGCTTCACGCGGTCGATGTCCTGCGCGAGCGGAAGGCCGCCAGTTTTCATTTTGACCGCAGTGAAACCCTGCTCGATGTAAC
>JAQGMI010000156.1 GCA_028292435.1 Betaproteobacteria bacterium | reverse complement strand
TCCTGTTTGCCGCGCGGCTTCGCCAGATCGTGCGGATCGTCCTCGACTAGCAGAGTGACGGTCTGCCGGCCCGAAGGATCGAGCGCTCCCGTGATATCCGCGGTAAAAGGTGTGTGGCCGCCTTCGTGGTTCGCGACGACGATGCCGTTGACCCATACCTTGGCGCTATAGTCGACCGCGCCGAAGTGAAGCAGGATGCGGCCATCGCCGGCCTGCACTTCGAAATCACGCGAATACCAGCAAACGGGATGAAATCCGGTGTCCTTGATGCCGCTCGCCGCCGATTCCGGTGGAAAGGGCACCTGAATCTTCAGCGGCCATTCGGTGATATCGGATGGCCGCTCGAAGCGCCGGTCAGGGTCGAATAAAAAATTCCAGGTGCCATTGAGTGAGGTCCAGCCGTTGCGCTCCAGTTGCGGGCGGGGGTAAGCAAAATCCAAAGAGCGTCTCCTCTGTCTCTTAAATTGTTTTTACGATGGCGCCCGCCGCGATGATTACGGCGCCTCGAAAGCCATCTGACCCTTGCAACGACTTCAAGGTTCTGCGGTGGCGCGTAAACATGCGTCGCGCTTAAAGTGTCGCCTCAAGGAGACAGGTGACGAATGGGTGCCTCGGCGACGGCGGTCGGAAATGTCGATGAGCACTGCGCGCCGGATTCTCGATCGCAGAGCACGTCAGGTGATGCCCGGCCCATCCGTGGCAAGAATTTCATCGGGCCTTTTGGTGGCGACCGGTTGCCATAAAGGCACTTGCGGAATCCGGCTTGCCACCAGCGCCCCGATTGCCGCGATCGATGCCGCCATCATGAATGCGATATGGAACGAACGAATGACCGGCGCAGATGCTTCCGCCGACGACGATAAAGCGGTGTGCTCGACCTCGGGCATCAGCGAATACACGACAGCACCGAAAACCGCGGCGCCCGCCGCGCCGCCAACCGACCTGAACAGCGAAATCATCGACGTCACCGCGCCGAGCCGCGCACGGCCGGCGACCGTTTGCACGACAACCTGGTTGATCGGCATGATGACGCCGAGTCCGAGTCCCGCGACGAAACCGAGTGCCCCGACGAGGGTCGTCCGCGGCGCCAGCACGCCCAAGGTGAACAGCGCAGCACTCGCAAGCACCATGCCCGACACCGGAACCCACTTGGCGCGCCCGGTCCGGGAGACGAACCGACCCGCCATCAACGATCCGACCACCATCCCGGCGGTCAGCGGCAGCAGCAGCAATCCAGAATGCATTGCACTTACCTTGTGCCCGAGTTGCAGGTAGATGGGCAGGAAGAAAACCAGAGCGAACATGCACGATGCAAATACCAACGTAGTGATCAGCGACAGCAATATTGTTTTGTCGCGCAGCAAATCGACAGGGATAAACGGCGACAAGTGGGTTCGTTCGCGCAACACCAGAACGATCAGAGTAATCGCGGAAACCGACAGCAGCGCCAGACTCTGTACTGACAGCCAGGTGAAGTGATGGCCGCCCGAAGTCAGCCAGTAAAGACCTGTGACAGTGCTGAGGGCAAAAAGAACGATGCCCGCAAAGTCATGAGTGCCGCGCGCGGCCGGGTGAATCGCACCAACTGGCAGTTGGCGCAATTTCCACAGGGCGAACGCGGCAAGCGGCAGGTTCGCGAGGAACAGCCAGCGCCAGCTGAAATGAGAAACCACGATGCCGCCGACCACCGGCCCGGTGACGCTCGCGAGCGTAAACACCATGGCGAAATAGGCCTGGTACCGCACTCGCTCGCGCGGCGCGATCAGTTCACCGATCAGCGCCTGCGACAAAGTCATCAGCCCGGCGCCGCCAAGGCCCTGCACCACGCGCGCCGCAATCAGCTGCGGCAGCGATTGGGCAATTCCGCAGGCGAGTGAGCCGATGGAAAATATTCCGACCGCGAGCATCAGCATTTGGCGCCGGCCGCGTTGATCGCCGAGCCTGCCATACAGCGGCACGACGGACGCGGACGCGAGAAGATAGGCGACCGCGATCCATGAAGTGTCGGTAAGGCCGCCGAGCGTTGCCGCTATCGTTGGAGTGGCGGTGGCAAGCAGTGTCTGATCGACCGCCGCCATGAACATCGGCAGAAAAACCGCGGTGAACAGATCGAGGAATTGCGAGCGAGTAACGGCATCGCTGTCGGCTGCGACGGAAGAGGGCGGGTTGGTGTGTTTCATGACATCGTTGTTCTTGTGAATAGCTACAAGCACAGGATGTGACCCTTAAAGGCACGGTCTGGTTCAATACGCTTCGAAACCCGCGCGGCGCCGATGTGACGCCGCGTCGGATTATTTGCAGAGTGAACAGCCCTTAAACGGTGTTGTGGCCCCTTGAATGGGCCAAGGTTAATGCGGTTCGTTCCAACCGGTGGTTTTCGCGCCTTCCGTTGCGACCAGCACGAATGCCATCACACAAGGTTCGGTACCGCGATTGTTCCAGTTGTGCAACGTTCCGCGTTGAATGACGACGTCCCCTGGTTTCAAATGCACCTCGCCGTCCTCCATCTCCATCCACATTTCTCCCGACAGGCAGATTGCATAATCCACGGAGTCGGTTTTGTGCCAGCGTGCGATGTTTTTGGGTTCATAGCGGCCGTAACGAAATACCGACCCGCCGGCAAGACTGGTGCCGAGATCCCACGTGTTGGGATCGTCGTCGGTCGACTCTGCGGGCAGTTTGCGCGTCGCCCACATCGGAATGTTCTCAAAACCGGGCCGCAGTTGAATGGGCTCGATTTCGTTGTCCCATTTGATGCAACTTTTGCCTTCTTTGTTGAAGCCAGTGACGACTCTGCGTCCTTTGATGCTCATTGCCAGTTCTCCTGTTATCGCGATAATTTGTGCGTCATTGCGGATGAGGCGACGAGCCCCCATGCGTAGTTTACCGTGCGGGCAGACGTTCGAGAGGTACAGAAAACAAAGGGCCGCCCGCGCGCCGGACGCATAGATGGCCAAGCCTGCCGTACAGCGGCCGACCGATGAGGAGCAAATAAGCGAGCGCAATCCACGAACGGTCGGTTAGACCGCCGAGCCTTGCGGCGCTTCGTCAGCGTGGCGGTGGCCAGCGGCGTCGGTCGACGCCGGGGACTCGCAACACCGCGACCGGCTTTTCACATAAAATTGCGGGCTTACAGTCGCATTGACGTCGCGCGGTGCATCGCGCGCAACAAGTGCGCAGGGAGTGCCTCGGATGGCCACCAGGCCGCGGCCGTACTACACAGGCAATTTTTATCTCGTGATCCCAATTACTTACACTTACCCGAACGCTCAGCACGCCCGCTTGATTCCATGAGCGAATCCTACGGGACCAAAGAAACAGCGCGATCCGTCGTCGCACTCGCGCTGCGGCGGCCGTACACGTTCATCGTGATGGCGATTCTGATCCTGCTCGCGACGCCGTTCGCGCTGCGAAATATGGCGACCGATATTTTCCCCGAGATCAACATCCCGGTCATCAGCATCGTATGGAATTACACCGGCCTGTCTGCCGAGGAAATGGGGCAGCGCATCACTGCTCAGAACGAACGGAGCCTGACGACGACAGTCAGCGACATCGAGCATATCGAATCGCAGTCTCTGGCCGGCGTATCGGTGATCAAGATATTCTTCCAGCCGACTGCCAATATTCAAACGGCGATTGCCCAGGTTGTTGCGATTGAACAAACGCAGCTGCGCCAGCTGCCGCCCGGTATCACGCCGCCGCTCATCATCAAGTATTCGGCTTCCAGCATCCCGGTTATCCAGCTCGGTCTTTCGAGCCCGACATTGCCCGAGCAGTCGGTGTTCGATGCGGCGGTCAATCAATTGCGCCCGCAACTCGTGACGATTCCCGGGGTTGCCATTCCATTTCCGTACGGCGGCAAGGTCCGCGTTATCTCGGTCGATCTTGACATTCAGGCACTGCAGGCGAGGGCGTTGACACCAGCCGACGTGGTGACTGCCGTCAATACCCAGAATCTGGTTCTGCCCTCCGGAACCGCCAAGTTTGGCGACACCGAATACAACGTGCGGATGAACGGTTCACCGAATGCGATCATCGGCTTGAATGACCTGCCCGTGCGTACCGCCGGCGGGACGACCACTTATCTGCGCGACGTCGCCAATGTGCGCGACGGCTTCTCGCCGCAGACAAATATCGTGCGCCAGAACGGCGAGCGCGGCGTGCTGCTGTCCGTGCTCAAAAACGGCGGCGCTTCAACGCTCGATATCGTCGCCAACCTGCGGGCGCTGTTGCCGCGCGCATCGCAGATCCTGCCCGGCGACATCAAGGTCACGCCATTATTCGATCAATCGATCTTCGTCACCGCGGCGGTGAAGGGCGTGATCATCGAAGCGCTGATCGCCGCCTTGCTGACTGCGGCGATGGTGCTGCTCTTTCTCGGCAACTGGCGCAGCACGCTGATTATCGCGCTGACGATCCCGCTGTCGATCCTGGCCGCGATAATCGTGCTGCAAATGCTCGGCGAGACGCTCAATCTGATGACGCTCGGCGGCCTCGCGCTGTCGGTCGGTATTCTCGTCGACCAGGCGATCGTGACCATCGAAAATATCGAGCGCCACCTGCACATGGGCACCGAACTCGATCAGGCCATCCTGGTCGGCGCGGGCGAGATCGGCGTTGCGGCATTCGTGTCGACGCTGTGCATCTGCATCGTCTTTGTGCCGATGTTCTTTCTGTCCGGCGTCGCGCGCTTTCTGTTCGTGCCGATGGCGGAAGCGGTGGTTTTTGCAATGATCGCTTCGTACATCCTGTCGCGCACGCTGGTGCCGACGCTCGTCATGTTGCTGATGGGCGGCGTGCATGCGGGAGCGGGGGCGAGCAATAGTGCGCTGCAGCGTGTTTATCGGGCGTTCGATGCGCAGTTCGAGCATGCGCGGCGCGCCTATACGCTGACACTGTCGGCATTGTTGTCGAAGCGGCGCACCTTCTCGATGATATTTCTCGGGTTCTGCGTGCTGTCGTGCCTGCTATTTCCGTTTCTCGGGCGCGACTTTTTTCCGAGCGTCGATGCAGGCCAGATCCGGCTGCACATGCGAGCGCCGACTGGTACCCGGATCGAAGAGACCGCGCGGCTTGCCGATGCCGTCGAAGCAGTGATCCGCGAACTCGTACCGCCCGCCGAGCTCGATACCATTCTCGACAATCTCGGCGTACCGAACAGCGGCATCAACTTGTCGTACAGCAACGCCGGCACCATCGGCACGCTCGACGGCGAGATTCAGTTGTCGCTGCGCGAAGGCCATCGTCCGACCGAGCAGTTCGTTACCTTGTTGCGCGCCGAGCTGCCGAAGCGCTTTCCCGGCGTCGAATTTTTCTTTCAGCCGGCCGACATCGTCACGCAGATTTTGAATTTCGGATTGCCCGCTGCGATCGACGTGCAATTTACGGGCGCCGACATGGTCAAGAACGCCGCGCTCGCCAGCGAGCTCGTCAAATCGATTCGCAGCATTCCCGGCGCGGTGGACGTCCACGTGCATCAGCGGCTCGACAACCCGAGCGTCGATCTGCAGATGGACCGTTCGCGCTTGCAGCAAATGGGGCTAACCGCATTTAACGTCGGGCAGAACGTGCTCGTGACGCTTTCTGGCAGCTCGCAAACTGCGCCGGCGTTCTGGCTCAATCCGCAGAATGGCGTGGTCTACAGCATTGCCGTACAGACCCCGCAGTACCGCGTCGATTCGCTCGACGCGCTGCTCAACATACCGGTAGGCAACAGCGGTACTGCCAACAGTCCGACGCAATTGCTGGGCAATCTCGTCGAAGCCCGGCCCGGACGCAGTCTCGCGATCGTGTCGCGCTACAACATCCTGCCCGCCATCGACGTTTACGTGAGCGTCCAGGGCACCGACCTCGCCAATATCGCCGGCCAGGTCAAAGAGCGCGTCGACGAGATCCGTTCCAAACTGCCGCGCGGCAGCGACGTCACGATCCGCGGTCAGGTGCAAACCATGCAGGCATCCTTCACGGGTTTGATTACCGGACTCGCGATGGCAATCGTGCTCGTCTACCTGCTCATCGTCGTCAACTTTCAGTCTTGGATCGACGCGGCGGTCATCATTGCGGCGCTGCCTGCGGCGCTGGCTGGCATCGCGTGGATGCTGTTCATAACGGGCACGACGTTGTCGGTGCCGGCCTTGACTGGCGCGATCATGACCATGGGCGTCGCCACCGCCAATAGCATATTGCTCGTCTCGTTCGCGCGCGACCGGCAGGCGGCGGGTGTGACCCCATTGTCGGCGGCGCTGGAAGCGGGTGCGACGCGCATCCGCCCCGTGCTGATGACTGCGCTCGCAATGATTATCGGCATGATACCGATGGCGCTCGGGATCGGCGAAGGCGCCGAACAGAATGCGCCGCTCGGCCGCGCGGTGATCGGCGGTCTCCTATTCGCAACTGTTTCAACTTTGTTTTTCGTGCCGGTGGTGTACGCCGGCGTGCATCGACGCCTCGACCAGCGCAAAGCGGCGCGCGCGGCGTTGCGGCAGGAGCCGCTGCATGGCAGTCAACAGGAGACCTGAACCGATGTCTGAAGAACGTCATTCCGAGCTCGGCATTCATGCGCTCGACCCGCAGGATGCCGGGCAACTCCTGAAGCGAAGGCAGATCGTGCGCCGCGCAAAAATCGGCGCCGTCGTGGTGCTCGTGCTGCTTGCGCTGGGCGCCGGGCGCACGGTATTGAGCCGCATGTCGAGCGAGAAAGCGCTCGAAGCGCGGACCTCGGAGCTCGCCACGCAATATGCGCAGACCGCGTTTGCGCAGAGCAGCGAGACGGGCCCGACGCTTGCCTTGCCGGGTACTTTGCAGGGTTTCGTGCAGGCGCCGATTTCTGCGCGTGCCAGTGGTTATCTTCGCCGCTGGTACAAGGACATCGGCAGCCGCGTGGAGAAAGGCGAGTTACTCGCTGAAATCGAAACGCCCGAAATCGATCAGCAGCTTTCGCAGGCGCTGGCGGCGCGTCAGCAGGCGGCGTCGAGCCTCTCCTTGGCGAGCAGCACCGTAGAGCGCTGGGAAGCGTTGCGCAAGAAAGACGCGGTATCCCAGCAGGAACTCGACGAGCGCCGTAGCGGCGACGCCCAGGCGCGGGCGAACCTTGCCGCCGCCGACGCGAACGTCGAGCGTCTGCGGCAGACCGAAAGTTTCAAACGCATTGTCGCGCCGTTCTCCGGCGTCATCACGCGGCGTAACGTCGACGTCGGCGATTTGATCGATGCCGGCGGCGCAGGCCGCGCATTATTTCTGCTCGCACAGACAGATCCGCTGCGCGTGTACGTCAGTGTGCCGCAGGCCTACGCACAGCTTGTGAAGGCTGGGCAGGAAGTGATCATCACCCAGGCGGAACTCTCGGGGCAGACTTTCCGTGGGAAAGTCGCGCGCACGGCCGCGTCCATTGAGGCCGCGACGCGCACAATGCAAGTCGAGATATCACTGCCCAATCGGGAGGGGGCGCTGTTGCCGGGCGCTTACGTAACCGTCGCGTTACCGCTGCAATCGAGCCGCACGCTTGTGATACCTACTAACGCGCTTATATTTCGCGGCGACGGCACGCGCGTCGCAGTCATGAGCGCGCAGGGAACTGTCAATTTGCGTCCCGTAAAAATCGGCCGCAATTTCGGCAATACGGTCGAGTTGCTCGAGGGCGTTGCGTCTACTGACCGCCTGGTGCTTAATCCGCCGGATTCGCTGGCGGAGGGCGACAAAGTGGCCGTTGCGCCGGCGCCGCCGGGAGCCAAGGCAAAGTGAGCGCTCGGCGCGTTCTGGGCGTTGTCATCAGTGCCACAGTGCTCGCCGCATGCACGGCGGGGCCCGACTATCGCAAGCCCTCGCTCGATATGCCTCAAGCATGGAAGCTCGAGTCGCCCTGGCGGGCAAGCACGCCGCAGGATACGGCGGCGAAAGGCGAGTGGTGGGCCGGTTTCAACGAGCCTTCACTCGACTCGCTCATCCGCCAGGCGCTGGCCGGCAGCCCTACCATCGCCGCTGCGAATGCGCGACTGGCGCAGGCGCAGGCGGCGGTTACTGCCGTTTCCGCCGGCATGTTTCCGCAGGTCGGGCTGGGTCCGCGCGTCGCCCGCGGCAAAATTTCCAGCAATCGCCCGTTGACGAACTACGCGTCGCCCAATTTTTCCACAACGCAAAATGATTTTGTCGCGGCGTTTTCCGTGAACTACGAAGCCGACGTCTTCGGGCGAGTGCGTCGCAGCGTCGAAAGCGTGCGCGCATCGGCCGCGCAATCGGCCGCGGATGCCGAGAATGTCCGGCTATTGCTGATTACCGAACTCGCTGTCGATTATTTCAGCCTGCGCGCGCTCGACATTGAAATGGACGTGTTGTTGCGTTCGATCGAGCTGCAAAAGCGCGCACTGGGCCTGGTTGCGGCGCGCCATGATCTGGGCGCCGCATCCGGACTCGACCTCGCGCAGCAACAAGCGTTGCTCGACAGCACGTTGACGCAGGTCGATCTGTTACGCAAACAGCGCAGCCAGTTCGAGCACGCGATCGCGACGCTGACCGGGACCCCCGCCCCCAGTTTTACCCTTGCGCCAGACTTGCGGGTGCCGACGGCGCCGGCAGTTCCCCTCGGCGTTCCTTCCGATCTGCTCGAGCGGCGGCCGGATGTTGCCTCGGCGGAGCGCGCGATGGCGGCGGCTAACGCGCAGATCGGCGTTACCAGCGCCGCGTTTTTCCCGAGCATTACGCTCGGCTCGAACTACGGCGGCGAGAGCACATCACTCGCCACCTTGTTCGCGGCGCCGAGCATCATCTGGTCGCTCGGCGCTTCACTGGCCCAGCCGTTATTCG
>JAQGMI010000143.1 GCA_028292435.1 Betaproteobacteria bacterium | reverse complement strand
TTGAATCCCGATGTCGACGGGTGGATTGGCGGGGCTCGCGTTGGCGAGTCTCGCGTTTCGAATGATCAGATCAAAGGCCATCACGGTTCCGTTGCGAATTTGGGGTGTGCGCCATAATAGGGCATCGCGGACAGCCAAATCAATTTGCCGGCTCCGCACCTCGTCGCCTCGCGCGCGCCTTCGCGGACCATTCAAGTGTCACGCCGAGCAACAAACCCCATGCGAGATGGTCGGCGACTTGCGGCCAGAACGAAAGTGCGGCCACTGCCGGGAAAAATACGGGCGCAATCACGCGCAGATCGATGACGGCAATCAATGCCGACGCGGCAATCGCATAAGCGGGTGCGTGCTTCACCGGCAGTATCCGCGCAACCACGAGGGTCCAGAACACCGACACCGTGCCATGCACCAGCGCTGCGGCGATAAATATCTGTGAAGGCTCAGAGCTCGAGGGCAGAACCATTTCGCCGACGGCCTGGATCGGCGGCCATAAGTCCACGCCCGTGATGATGAAAAACAATGTCGACGGCACGCCGCTGAAAAGCGTCGCCATGAACCACGCCAAGCATAAGTCGCGAACGGAGTATTTCATCTGCAGTTAACGGTGACGCTCCATGCCGGCATGTTGGCTGAAACGATAGGGAGCGTGCAAAAGACGAGCTTACCCAACTGGTGCTCTGAAGCGACAACGCCCGGCCGGATTTCGGCACGGGCGTTGCTTGTTACTTACACGCTGCGAGTTTTAACGCATTGTGAATGATTCCTAGCGGCAAGTGACCGGGGCGTTCGCATGCCCGGGTACCGAGACCGTGTTCGACAGCATCGTCAAAGAGCCCGCACCCGCCGCGCCCGATAACAAGCGGCCGCACGAAGTCGCGAGCGTGCCCAGCGAAATCGTTGCCGATGCCAGGATGTTGCCGTTCATCACGACGCCGCCGTTGAGGGTGGCCGAACTGCCCACGTACCACCACACGTTCGACGCTTTGGCCCCACCCGTCAGGACCACGGCGCCTGGCGTATTGACGGTCAGCGTTGATGGCGCCTGGAATACCCACACGGCGTTCGGGTTGCCGGCCGCGTCGAGTGTAAGCGTTCCGGTGATGCCGATCGACGAACTGGTCGCTGAGATGTAGACACCCGGCGGCAGTGTGGCATTGCCAGCGCAACCGACGCCGGCGCCCGCGCCGCCCGCTGAGCCGATCACACCGCATCCGAGTACCGTGGCGCCGGGCAAAGCAGCAGGCGCCAGATTGTTGAACGTGCTCTTCATGTCGACGATAACTGCGTCTGCGGTTGTCGTGTCGGGGAAGATCTGGGTAATCACGCGGTCGCCTGGGTTGTTAATGGGCGGCGTTCCTCCGCAAAGTCCGAAGTTGTTGCCCGCGCCAACCGCAACCGCGTTGCACGTCTGATTGGGGTTGAGCACAACGTCGCCGTTGATTTTGGTCGAGCCGGCAGGCGCGGCGTTCGTGATACCGCCGGAAGAGGCAATCGCGAACGGGGTTGCCAAGCCGAGCGCGATCGGTGCCGGCGCTGTGCCAGCCGCGGCTGCCGTCGTAAAGTTGAAGGCGTACGCACAGGCGAGTTGATTGCCGTTTGCCGCCGTCGCTGCGGTCGAGATCACTGCCGTATACGAAGTCGAGGGCAACAGTGCAGCGGTCGTCGTCAGTGTTGCGACTGTGGACGACGCGTTGACCGTCACCGAGGCCGTCAGCGCGGCGCCGCCAACGCGCGTCAGCGTGAACGATTGCGTGTTGATGGTTGCAGCGTTCATTGGCAGGCTGAAGGTTGCGGCGATCGACTTGCCCGAATTCACGACGCCCGTGGTGCTGGTCGAAACCAGCAGGTCGCCGTTGACCGGGCTCGACTGAGTGACGGTTGGGATCGCCGCTCCGGCGCCAGCAGGGCACGCCGCAGCCGGGGCGATTGCACCAGCCGGCGCACCTGTGATAGTGCCGCCACCAACGACGACTGCCGCCGGCGTTCCGCCACCGCCACCGCCGCCGCATCCGTACGTGAAGACGCTAAGCGTCAATGCCGCGATCCATGCCGCCGTTCTGGACAAGCCAACAGTAGTTTTCATTTTGTCTTCCCTTTTTAACCTGAGCCGGAAACCGGTCGCAGCGGGCAGCGTCAGCCTTTATTGGCGGGCGGCTTTGCACGAAACGTATCGGGATTGCGCATCTGCGCCGTATTTCTAGTTGGTGTGCGGAACAATGCAACCTGAGTTTGTGCGCTGATGCAAGACGCGTCTGTTCGCCAGCGAACTTAAAGCGCCATGTCTCATGCGCTGATTCGGTCAACGCAACGCCGCGATGATTTTTTTATCGTTCGGGGATAAAAGGGATGACTGGGGCAGAGCTTCCGGGTGTGCCGTTGGATTGAAGCTGTTGTTGTTGCAGCCGCAGCGATTCGAGTTGCTGCTGGTGAACCTGCTGATGCTGAAACTGTTGAAGCTCAGATTGTTGTTGCTGAAGCGGCGGCTGATACGCTTGAAGCTGCTGTTGCTGCGATTGCTGCTGTTGCATCAGTTGCTGTTGCGACTGTTGAAATTTAAGCTCCTGTATTCGCAGTTGCAGCTGGCGCGGATCGGGTTGCTGCGCTTGCGCGGGCGAAAGCGCCGCGAAAACCGCCAGCAACGCCATGTGAGCCGGTATTCGCATCCCGGCTTCTGAAATCACCATGAGAACTTCATCACCCGGGGTTTTCCGTGAGACTCGGCGGCGCTACGCTGCCAAACCCGACAATCTCGCGAGCTGGCAACCATTTATGCGCCAGCTGCCGTCAGCTTCGCGCTGCATGGGATACAGCGCGATCCAGGCGCGACCTTGCTCATCGGTCATTCTCACCGGCTGAATGATCCAGCCATCAACAACTTCCGGCGGCTCGAACTGCGTCATCTTGCGCCGGTAAACGACCGGATAGGCGGAGCGCACCATGGTGATAAACGCTTCGGGCGTGCCGAATTGCGTGCGGATATCTGTCGTTGCCAGTGAAAAAGCACGCGGCGCATCGTCATGCGCGAACGCATCGAGCTGATCAGCGACCACCTTGCGGATGGCCAGCGCGTCCTCGCGGCCGACCTCTGCGGCGGCCACCGCGGCCGCAGCACCCAGCAGAAACAGCGCCAGCAAAAGTAGCCGGGTCGCGATGACCGGTTTCATTTTTCGCGAATTAGGATGTGTCTCCGCCCGCACCATAGCAGTCAGATTTGCGGTCGCAGAGTGGACGCTCGTTTACCCAAGCGCGTTAAAAGGCGGCACGCGCTCACATCAGTTCCTGAACCCAACGGTCTATGGTTTTGCGGTAAATCTCAAGCAGTTCGCCGATCGGTTTGTCGGTAAGACCATCGAGATCCTTGCGCACGGCTTGCGAAATTTCTGCTGCTGATTCGAGATCGCTAACTTTACCGGCACAGATCAGCACCGAGACGAGATCGTCGACGGAGGACGAAAGCTTTGCCTCGATCACCTGAAGATTTTTTTTGTGCCGGTTGAGCGAAAACTTCGCAGGGAAATTCAAAAAATTCAAGTCGCGGTAGACCTCGCTGAGCGTTTTGTCCGGTTTGACGCCCATCTCCTTCAAGCTTCGTTCGAGCGCTCTCGTTTCGTCGCTAAGCTTTTTGCATTCTTCGCGGGTATCCGTGATCAGCTGGTCAATGACGCGCTGAATCGTCGGCTCGGGGCCGGATTTGCGAAGCTTCTTGACGACCTCGACGATGCCGGGAATGAAAGAGATCCCGGCTTTGCCTGCCACTACTGCATCATCCAGTCCGATCATTGAGGTCTCCACGTGCCAGAAAACAGCTAACGTTTGTGAGAGATCGCGCGGAGATTCCCGCGCAGCCAGATTTGAACGGCCGCTTAACAGTTGCCAGCGAGCCGTCCGCAGTCCCTCGCGGAATTGTCCGCCGGTTTTCCAAAAAATCCAAGTGGGATAAATGTCTGGATCCGGCAGAACGGATCTGTTGCAGGGACGTCTTTCGCGCTCCGCAGGGGGTGCGCAATGTTCCAAAGCATAGGGTAACGCGACGCCGGTGATCCGCTCCGGCTGCCGCCTTTTTTGATCAATCCGGCTGGCGGTCAGTAACCGAGTTGCAACATAC
>JAQGMI010000119.1 GCA_028292435.1 Betaproteobacteria bacterium | reverse complement strand
TCAGGCGGCACCGACATCATCGGCACCTTCGTTTCGGGCAATCCGCTGCTGCCGGTCTGGCGCGGCGAAATTCCGTGCCGGACGCTGGGTATGAGCGTCGACGTGTTCGACGATGAAGGCCGGCCCTTGCGCGGCCAAAAAGGCGAACTCGTGTGCACGGCACCGTTCCCTTCAATGCCGGTTGGATTCTGGAACGACCCGCGCGGACAGAAATATCGCGCGGCCTACTTCAATAAATATCCGAACGTGTGGTGGCACGGCGATTACGTCGAATGGACGGCGCATGACGGCATGATCATCTACGGGCGATCCGATGCGGTCTTGAATCCAGGCGGCGTGCGTATCGGCACGGCTGAAATCTACCGCCAGGTCGAGCAGCTCGATGAAATCATCGAAAGTCTGGTGATCGGTCAGGATTGGCCGCCGCAGCAGCCGACCGATGTGCGCATCGTACTGTTCGTGCGCCTGCGCGAAGGGATAACCCTCGATGCGATGCTGATCGATCGCATCAAGCAGCATATTCGCGCCAATACGACACCGCGCCACGTCCCCGCCAAGGTGGTTCAGGTCACCGATATTCCGCGCACCAAGAGCGGCAAAATCGTGGAATTGGCAGTGCGCAACGTCGTGCATAACCGAACGGTGAAAAATCTGGAAGCGCTGGCCAATCCCGAAGCACTGGAATTATTTCGTGACCGTGACGAGCTGAGCACCTGACGCGTGAATTTGTGCCGCCGGTACACGCCTGCGCCGCATTATAATAAGACGACGTCATGATTGAGGGAGACCTGCAATGAATCATTATCAACACGCGATGTTTGCGGCGACGCTGATTGCGGCGTGCTTGTTGCCGGCAATGGCACAGGATTATCGATACCCGAGCGGCGACACGGCGCCGCAAACCGCGCAGCAACAGGCGCCCGTGCAGCCGCAAGTGCAGGCGCCTGTGCAAGTGCAGCCGCCCGTCGCCGCCCAGCCGCCATGCTCGAATTGCGGCACTGTCGACTCAATCCGGACGATTGAAAAAGCGGGTGAAGGCAGCGCGGTCGGGATGATTGCCGGCGGCGTGCTCGGCGGGCTTCTGGGTCACCAGATCGGCCGGGGCAGCGGCAACACCGCCGCAACAATTATCGGCGCTGCCGGCGGCGCGTATGCGGGCAACCAAGTCGAGAAAAACGTCAAGAAAGTGCTGCACTACGACGTCAGCGTGCGGATGGACGACGGCAGCTTGCGCACCGTGAACTACGACGTCGAACCGGGATTTCGCACGGGCGACAAAGTGCGCTTTATCGACGGGCGGCTCACCCGCAACTAAGGCGTTTGACGGCAGCGCGCCGTCAGCAGCCGCCTAGTCGATATTCCAGATCTGCCACCATGAGGCGTTTTTGACCGCCTTGCCCGACAGATATTTGCTCTCCGGGAAATTAGTCTTCATCACTCTCTCGGCGTCATTGCGCAGATCCGCCATCCCCAGCTTGTCGTACGCCTGCACCAGAATCAGCAGGCCTTCCTCGTTTGCCGGCGCGTTCGGATAGCTTTTAAGGCAGTACTGCACGCGGTTCGCGGCGGCGACATACGCGCCGCGCTTCATGTAGTACTTCGCGACGTGGACCTCATGCGCGGCAAGCGAGTTAACCAGGTAGTTCATGCGCTCGATCGAATCCGGCGCATATTTGCTGTTGGGAAACCGCGCAACCAGATCGCGGAACGAATCGAACGAATCGCGCGACGTTTTCGGATCGCGCTCGGTCATGTCCTGTCCTGAGAACTTGCTGGCAAGATTTCCCAGGATGCCAAGATCGTCGTTGAACGTGGCGAGTCCCTTCAGGTAATAAGCATAGTCGACGCTGGGATGGTTCGGATGCAGCTTGATGAAGCGATCCGCCGCCGCAATCGCCGAAGTGACGTCTTTGTCCTTGTAATACGCATAGGCGATCTCGAGTTGTGCCTGCTGCGCATAACGTCCGTACGGATAACGAGCTTCGAGCTTCTCGTAGTACTTGACGGCTTTTTCGTAATACGTCTCGTTCAGCGCCGTCTTGGCTTCGGTGTACAACTTGTTCGCGCTCCAGCCGCGCGTTTCGTCGTCGTTCACCGCGGGCAACATCCCGCACCCGGCCAGGCACAGCACGAGAATAAAAGTTAAACTTGAACGCATACCATGATCCTTGCGCGGAAACCGTTAAATTATAACGCATCGTCAGCCGCCGACCTGTTGCAGCTCGTGCTACCTGCCGCCAGCGCCGGCCAGCGATTGGACCAGGCGCTGTCGGTTTTGTTGCCGCAATTTTCGCGCTCGCGGCTTGCCCAGTGGATCCGCGACCGCCGGGTCGAAGTTGACGGCGAACCGGCGCTGCCGAAAACAAAAGTATGGGGCGGGGAAAAAGTCTCTGTCAATCCCGCAGCCGATCCGGCGAGCGTCGCCGCAACCGCCGAATCGATCGCGCTTGATGTCGTGCATGAGGATGCCGCGGTACTGGTCATCGCCAAACCGGCGGGCCTCGTCGTCCACCCCGGGCGCGGCAACTGGAGCGGCACGCTGCTCA
>JAQGMI010000082.1 GCA_028292435.1 Betaproteobacteria bacterium | reverse complement strand
TTGCCGAGATACATGACGGCGACGCGATGGCTGATGTGTTCGACCACCGCAAGATCGTGGGCGACAAATAAATACGAGAGCTGCATTTCGCTTTGCAGGTCCATCAACAGGTTGATCACCTGCGCCTGCACCGAGACATCGAGCGCCGACACCGGCTCGTCGCACACGATAAGCCGGGGCCGCAATGCCAGCGCGCGCGCAATGCCCAAACGCTGGCGCTGCCCGCCTGAAAATTCGTAGGGATACTTGATCAGCTGGTCTTGCCGCAATCCGACCTTGTCGAAGAGCGCGGCGACGCGCTCACGGATCTCGCCGCGTCCGGCCGCTTCGAAGTTGCGTATCGGCTCGCCGACGATGTCCTCGGCCCGCATGCGCGGGTTCAACGACGAATACGGGTCCTGGAACACCGCCTGCAATTCGCGCCGGTACGGCCGCATGCTGGCCGCCGAAAGTTGATCGATGCGGCGTCCGCGCCATTCGATTTCACCGCTTGTTGGTTCGATCAGCTTCAAGACTGCTTTGCCGGTCGTCGATTTACCGCAGCCGCTTTCGCCGACGAGTCCGAGCGTCTCGCCGGCCGCAATCGAAAAACTCACGTCGTCGACTGCATGCACCTGTCCCGTCACGCGGCCAAATACGCCCTTGCGCACCGGGTAATGCTTCACCAGGTGTTTGACCTCCAGAAGCGCGTCGCCAACCGTCATGCGCCGCCTCCAAGTCGCGCGGACTCCCAGCACGCGGAGAAATGTCCCCGCGTTTTCTCCTCAAGCGGCGGGTATTCGGCACGGCAGCGGTCGACCGCATAAGCGCAACGCGGCGCGAACAGGCAACCCGCGATGTCATCTTTTAGCGACGGCACCATGCCAGGGATTTCGGCGAGCCGTTCGCGCTCCGCGACGCCCGCCTGCTCGAGCCGCGGAATCGATTTCAACAAGCCTTCGGTGTACGGGTGCCGCCGATTGGCGAACAGTTCAGCAACTGGTGCTTCCTCGACCTTGCGCCCCGCGTACATGACGACCACACGCTGCGCCATCTCGGCGACGACGCCGAGGTCATGCGTGATCAAGACTATGGCCGCGCCCGTCTTCTCTTTCAATCCGCGCATCAGGTCGAGGATTTGCGCCTGTATCGTCACATCGAGCGCGGTGGTCGGCTCGTCCGCAATGAGCAGCCGCGGATTGCAAGCAAGCGCCATGGCGATCATTACGCGCTGGCGCATGCCGCCCGACAATTGATGCGGATATTGCCCGATGCGCCGCGCCGCCTCGGGAATGTTGACGAGCGTCAGCATTTCCACCGCGCGCTCGAGCGCCTGCTTCCGCGACATGCCCCGATGAAGCACGAGCGCTTCGGCGATCTGGCGGCCAATCGTCAGCACCGGGTTCAGCGAAGTCATCGGTTCCTGAAAAATCATCGAAATTTCATTGCCGCGGACGTCACGCATTTCGTCTTCGGTCAGGCCGAGCAGATCGCGGCCTTCGAACAACAGGCGGCCGGCGACGATTTTGCCGGGCGGCGATGCGATCAGGCGCAGGATCGACAACGAGGTCACGCTTTTGCCGCAGCCCGATTCACCGACTACGGCGAGCGTTTCCCCGGGAAAAACCGTAAACGAGACGCCATCGACGGCACGCACGATGCCGTCGCGCGTATAGAAATACGTTTTTAAGTCCTCTACCTGCAGCAGTGGAATAGGCTGGTCCATCACATTCTCCGCGCGAGCCGAGGATCGAGCGCGTCACGCATGCCGTCACCGAGCAGATTGACGGCGAGGACGGTCACCGACAAAAAGAGGCCGGGAAAAAGTATCAGATAGCCGGCGATCTGAAACAGGCTGCGCGCCTCGGCCATGATGTTGCCCCAGCTTGGGATATTCGGCGGCGTGCCGGCGCCGATAAACGAAAGTATCGCCTCGGTAATCATCGCCGACGCACAGACGTAGGTCGCCTGTACGAGTAAAGGCGCAACCGTATTGGGCAAAATGTGCCTTATCATTATGCGTGGCAAAGTGGTGCCGGCGGCGACTGCCGCTTCGACGTAAGGCTGCTCTCGCAACGTCAGCACCAGACTGCGTACGAGCCGCACCACGCGCGGGACTTCTGCGAGCGCAATCGCGGCAATGACATTTTCGACGCTCGCGCGCGTTAATGCCATCAAGGCAATTGCCAGCAGCACCGGCGGAATCGACATCAAACCATCCATCACGCGCATGACGATGGCGTCGAGCCAACGCACGAAGCCGGTGACCAGACCGATAGCGAGCCCGAGGAAAGTACTGAGCAGCGCGACCGCGATGCCGACCGTCAGCGACACACGCGCGCCGTACAGCACGCGGCTGTAGACGTCGCGGCCGAGCATGTCGCTGCCAAACCAGAATTCAGCCGACGGTGGCTTGATGCGCCGGATCGGCGCCGTCGCCTGCGGATCGATGGTGCCGAGCCACGGCGCGAAGATGGCAATTAAAACCATGATCAGCAAAACAACGCCGCCGACGATCGCAGTCGGATGCCGCCGCAACGATTCACGAAATCGCCGCCAGAGCGGCGATTCGGATTTCGGCAGCGCATCGATAACCACGGCATTCATATCAATAGCGAATCCGCGGATCGAAGAACATGTAGCTCAAGTCGACGGCGAGGTTCACGAGCACGTAAGCGCCCGAGAACAACAGGATCACGCCCTGGATGATCGGGTAATCGCGCCGCAGAATCGCATCGACTGTCAGCCGCCCGATGCCGGGAATGGCAAACACCGTCTCCGTCACGATCGCGCCGCCGATCAGCAATGCAATGCCGATGCCGATGATCGTTACGATCGGCACTGCCGCGTTTTTCAATGCATGTCCCATGAGCACCGCGCGCGAGGACAGCCCTTTTGCCTGCGCCGTGCGAATGTAATCTTGCGATAGCACGTCGAGCATCGACGCGCGCGTGATGCGTGCAATCAGCGCGATGTAAACGGTGCCGAGCGCAGTGCTGGGGAGCACCAGATGGCGAAACCATTGCCATACGCCGTCGCGCAGCGGCCGGTAACCCTGCACCGGCAGCCAATCGAGCTGGATTGAAAAAGTCTGTATCAATATATACGCGAGTACGAAAACCGGGACCGAAAAGCCGAGCACCGAAAACCCCATCACGGCGCGATCGACCCAGGTGCCTACGCGCGCCGCTGCGATGACGCCGAGCGGAACGGCGACGGCGACAGAGATAAACAACGTGCACAGCGTCAATGCGACGGTCGGCTCGATGCGTTGTCCGATGAGATGCGTGACAGGCAGATTCGTAAAGATCGACGTGCCGAGGTCGCCGTGGAGCAGCGCCCACACCCAGCCGCCAAAGCGCACCATGAACGGCGCGTCGAGTCCCAGCTTTTCCCGGATTCGCCGGATATCATCGTCGGTCGCGGCGTCGCCTGCGAGAATCGCCGCCGGATCACCGGGCGTCAGGTACAACAACGAAAAAACGACGAACGCGACGACTGCCATGACGACAATGGTCGCGCCCAATCGACGTACTACATAAGAAAACACTTAAGCGTTAAGCAGACACAAAGCCGCTATCTTTTCTCGACGTTCCACAGCAAATTAATCGGCGCGATGATGAGCCCGCTGATGTTGGAGCGATAAGCGGTCGGCAGGATGAAGCGGCCGGTCGGAATGATGGGCACGAACTCGAACGCTTCTTTCTGCACTGCGTCTGCGGCTTTCTTCGAGGCTGCCGCATCCGGCGCGTTAAACCAAGCTTCGCGCAGTTCTTCCATCTTGTTATCGGTCGGCCAGCCAAACCATGCTTTTTCGCCGGTGCCGCGAATCGGAAAATTCACCGCCGGATTCACCATGTCCGGACCGACAAGCCAGGTGTGAAAAATCGACCAGCCGCCTTTTTCGACCGGTTCCTTGACCGAACGGCGCGTGATCAAGGTGCCCCAGTCGCCGGCCTGGATTTCCGCGTTCAAGCCTATTTTCTTGAGCATCTCGAGCGTGAGCAGCGATTGCGCGTGCACGATAGGCTGATCCGTGGCGTCGATAATGACAATCTTCTCGCCCTTGTAGCCCGACTCTTTGACGAGCTGCTTCGCCTTCTCGACGTCGCGCTTGCCTTTGAGCGGTTCCGCGCCTATTTCGGACGACAGCGGCGTGCCGCAGGTGAAATACGAATAGCACGGATAACCGTTCTTTGGATCGCCTGCGATGCCAATCACATAATCCTGCTGGTTCACCACGTACAACAGCGCCTGGCGCATTTTCTGGTTGTTGAACGGCGGATGCAGGAAGTTGAAGCGGATCATGCCCATCGAACCCAGAAGGTCGATGTTCTTGACGGTGATATCCTTATTCTTCGCGAGCACCGGAATCAGATCGGGCGGCAGCTGCTCCCAGATGTCGGCTTCGCCGGCGTTCAACGCGGCCGCGGCGGTCGCCGAGTCCGGGATGTAAATCCATTCGACGCGATCGACTTTGACGACCTTACCGCCCGACGCCCATGACGGCGCTTCCTTGCGCGGTACGTAGTCGGTGTTCTTCACGTAAATTACTTTACTGCCCGGCACCCATTCTTCCTTGACCATTTTGAACGGGCCAGAACCGGTCGCATCTTCGATGTTCTTGAACGCGTCAGTCTTTGCCACGCGCTCGGGCATGATGAACGGCACGTTAGACGACGGCTTGCCGAGCGCTTCGAGCGTCAGCGGAAACGGTTTCTTCAGTTTTAACCGGAACGTCTTGTCATTGACCGCGGTCCACGCCTCGGTCGCTTCGGCAAGCTTCTGCCCGAGCGCATCGCGTTTCGCCCAGCGTTCTACCGATGCAATACAGTCGGCCGAGCGCACCGGCTGGCCGTCATGGAACTTGAGGCCGTCGCGCAATGTGAACGTATAGGTGAGGCGATCTTTTGAAAGATCGAATTTATCGACCATCTGCGGTTTGACTTCGAACTTTTCGTTCATCGCAAACAGCGTGTCGTACACCATGTAGCCGTGATTGCGCGTGATGTACGCCGTGGTCGCGATGGGATCGAGTATGCGCAAGTCCGCCTGCGGGATGAACTTCAAAACCTTTTGCTGCGCATTCGCAGCGCCTGCCACCAGGGTGGCAGCAAGCATGGCTGCCGTAACCGCGATGCCGGCCGAACGGAATTGCTTGATCATCGAAATCTCCTCTTTAATCGGAAACGATACGGTTAAGGTTGAGTGAGCAATTTGAGTGCCCGTTCTATGCCGGCAGGCTGCCGTTGAAGCGAGGTTATTGTATTACATGCATCCGCCGCGACGGGGCAACTCGCGCACACCTGTCATAAGCACGACTAAAGGGCAGCCCGGGACGATTTTGGCGCCGCAACGGTGCACGAGCCGTTATCAGGCGTCGAGCGGATAGATCGGCCGCCGCACCCGGCGATAATCGAATAGCGAGAAATCCGATGAGCAGACGCCAACGCTCGCACATTCGATAATCGTGGTCGCCAGCGGCGCGAAGACGGGCCGGTAATACATGCGCGACTTCAGTATCAGATAGCGTTCGTGCATCGGATTGAGGCCGACGCACGAAAAAACCCCGAGATCCCACGGCTCCTGTGTCTGTTCGGTGATGACGATGCGCGCGGCGCCGATGTCGAACAATATCGTGCGGCCCATGTAGCAGCGCGTGCCGGTATAGATCGGGCCGCTGATCGTATATTCGCCGTTGCTGATCGCGCGCACGGTGCCGGTCAGGCGCAGCGGTGCACTCGCGCGCTGCGCGATATTGCGCATTGGTATTTTGTTGCCGACGTCGAGCGTGACCGTCGCGCCGGCGCCGGCGCTGATCGCCTGCGCGACCGCCTCCGGATCGCAGAGCGGGCCGACGCCGATATGCGTAAGTCCCTGACGCAGGCATTCGGCAAGCACGTCGATCGTGTCGCAGGTGCCGCCCGACATGCAGTTGTCGCCGTGGTCGAGCAGCAGCGTGAGCCCGTGCTTGACGGCGCGTGCACGCGCAATCGATTCGCCGAGAGGTGTCTCGCGGAATATGAACTCGCCTTTGCGCCCGGCAAGCATCGCGCTGCAATCGTCAGCCCAGCGCTGCGCTTTGGCCGCGTCACGATCGGCCACGACGACGACGCTCATGCCGGCGTCGGCGATATCGGCCAGATAAAAACCGCCAAACACCGTCGCGGCAAGCGCGCCATGACGTTCGAGCTCGCGCGCGAATTCAACGCCGTCGCGCATCGCGCCCGGAATCTCGGTGTTCTGGCACAGCGTTTGCGAAAGTATTCCCGGACGTGCAATCGCAACCACGGGCTTGATCCTGCCCGCGAGCATGTCAAACAGCAGTCGCGCCGCATGCGCGCCCGTGTCATACATGTCGACGTGCGGATACGTCTTGAAGCCGACCACGATGTCGGCATGCCGGATCATGCGGTCGGAGATATTGCCGTGCAGATCGAGTGCGACCGCTAGTGGCGTCGAAGGTGCAATCTCGCGGATGCGCTCGAGCAATGCGCCTTCGCCGTCTTCCTCGTCTTCGACCACCATCGCGCCGTGCAGGTCGAGCAAAATGCCGTCGCAACCCTGCGCGATTGTCGCGACGATTGCATCGCGCATCGTGCGATAGGCCGATGCGTCGACGGTTCCGCTCGGATTGGCCATTGCGAACAGCGGCGTCACCAGTTCGCAGCCCTTGCGCTCAGCCATATCGATAAATGCACCCATGGCGGTGGTCGAGCCGCGCGCCACCTGATACGCATCGCCGCCGAACGCCGGTCCATGCGGGTCGCCGGCGCCGAACGCCGCAAGCGGCGTGGGCAGCGGAGAAAACGTATTGGTCTCGTGATTGAGCCGCGCCATGACGATTTTCATGCGGCCGATTCTAACCGAACGATGAACGTCGCCGTCCCGATTACCTCGCGGTTTGCTACGTGATTCGCTCGCGTGCTTTAATCGCTTTGATGCCCGATTCGCTCGCCAGCACCATCGTCCACAGCACGTGCCCGCACGATTGTCCGAGCACCTGTGCGCTTGAAGTCGAGAAACTCGACAGCCATCACATCGGCCGCATTCGCGGCGCTGCCGCCAATTCGTACACGTCGGGCGTCGTTTGCGAGAAGGTCGCGCGCTATGCCGAACGCGTCCACCATCCGGACCGCCTGAAGGTACCGCTCAAACGCAGCGGCGCAAAAGGCAGCGGTGAGTTCAAAGCCCTCCCCTGGGATGCGGCGCTGGACGAAGTCGCCGAGCAGTTCATGCGTGCGGCCCAGCGCTTGGGAAGCACTACGGTGTGGCCGCTCTTTTACGCTGGAACGATGGGTCTCGTGCAGCGCGACGGGATCGACCGGCTGCGTCACGTCATGCGCTATTCGCGCCAGCATTCGACGATTTGCACTGCACTGGTCGATGCGGGCTGGATGGCCGGTGTGGGCGCGAAAATGGGACCCGACCCGCGCGAAATGGCCGAGTCCGATCTCATCGTAGTGTGGGGCAGCAATCCGGCATCCACCCAGGTCAACGTCATGACGCACGTCGCGAAGGCCCGGCGCGAGCGTAATGCGCAACTGATCGTCGTCGATCCGTATCGCACGGGAACCGCCAAGGTCGCGGACGTGCACATGATGCTTAAGCCCGGCACGGATGGCGCGCTCGCCTGCGCAATCATGCATGTCATGTTCCGCGACGGACATGCCGACCGCGAGTACCTGCGCACGCATGCTGACGTGCCGGACGAGCTCGAGAGGCATCTGACCTCGCGCACACCGCAGTGGGCCGCTGCCATTACCGGCTTGTCGGTTGCGCAAATCGAAAGCTTCGCCCAGCTTTACGGCAAAACGCAGCGTGCTTTCATCCGTATGGGTTACGGCTTTTCGCGGTCGCGCAACGGCGCCGCCAACGTTCACGCGGTTTCCTGCCTTGCTACCGTTGGCGGCAAGTGGCGGCACAAGGGCGGCGGCACCTTTTACAGTAACGGCGACATTTACAAGATCAAGGATGCGCTGATCAAAGGCACCGATTGCCTCGATCCCGCCATTCGCGCGCTCGACATTTCACGCGTAGGGCCGGTGCTGACCGGCGACGCAAGCGATTTGGGCGACGGCCCGCCGGTCACCGCGATGCTGATCCAGAACATGAACCCGGCACTCGTGTGCCCGGATTCGAAAACCGTGCGCGCGGGCTTCATGCGTGACGATTTGTTCGTCTGCGTGCACGAGCAGTTCATGACAGACACCGCCAAGCTCGCCGATATCGTGCTGCCGGCGACGACCTTTCTCGAACACGACGATATGTACCGTGCAGGCGGCCATTCATTTTTCCAGGTTACGCGCAAAGTGATCGAGCCCTATGCCGAGACGCGGGAAAATCATTACGTTCATTGTGAACTCGCGAAGCGGCTCGGCGCCGAGCATCGCGGTTTCACGATGAGCGCGTGGGAGATTATCGACGAGACGCTCAGGCTGTCCGGCTATCCGGACGCAGCGACGCTGCATCGCGACCACTGGATCGACCGCCAGCCGAACTTCGAGCAGGCTCATTTCATCAACGGCTTTCCGCATAACGACGGCAAGTTTCATTTCAAGCCCGACTGGTCTGCACGCGGCAAAGACCACGCGAAGATGCCCGCCCTGCCCGATCACATGGAAAGTATCGAAGTCGCGGACGCGCAGCATCCGTTCCGCATGGTCACCGCACCCGCGCGCAGTTACCTGAACAGCACGTTTACTGAAACCAGGACGTCGATCAAACGCGAGCAGCGGCCGACTGCCTTCATTCATCCCGCGGATTGTGTTGAGCTCGGCATCGACGCCGGCAGCCGCGTCGAGATCGGCAACCAGCGCGGCAGCGTTACGCTGCACGCAAAACCGTTCGACGGTGTCCAGCGCGGCGTGCTCGTCGTTGAATCGATCTGGCCGAACTCGGCGTTCGAAGGGGGCATCGGCATAAATTCGCTGATTGGTGCTGACGCAGGCGCGCCCAACGGCGGCGCCGCGTTTCACGACAGCTCAGTCTGGGTCAAACGTTTGGCTTGACCCTGCGGGAATCACTCTGACGCAAACGCTGCGATATCCGCTCGCTACGTCATGCATGCACGCCAACCTCGCTTCACGCGTCCAGCAACGGCAAACCGGGCAGCAGCTTTTCTATCGTAATTGGAAAGTCCCGCACCCGCACGCCGATGGCATTGAACACTGCATTCGCCACCGCTGCATTGGCGCCGCAATTACCCAGTTCGCCAACGCCCTTGGCGCCCAGTACGTTTGCCTTGTCGTCGAAGTTCTCGAGCAACACGGCGTCAATTGCGGGAATGTCCGCGTGCACCGGAAGCAGGTATCCCGCCAGATCGTGGTTAAGGAATGCGCCGCTGCCGGGCTCGACCAGCGCTTCCTCATGAAGGACCGAGCTCACGCCGAACGTCATGCCACCGATGAGCTGGGAGCGCGCGGTCTTCGCGTTGAAGATACGCCCTGCCGCGAAGACGCCGAGCATCCGCCGGAGCCGGACTTCAGCCGTATCCGCATCGACGCCGACCTCGGCGAAGTGAGCGCCGTAGCCATGGATCGAATATTTCTCATAGTTCGGATCTTTCCACATCGCGGCGATCGCGCCCTCGGCTTCCACGCCCTCTGCGGGAACGCTGCCCTTCTTCAGTTTCTCGCGCAACGCCATGCACGCGTTGTAAACCGCCGTGCACGTGTTGGTCGCGCCGAACGATCCGCCGGAGCCGGCGCCGCGCGGATAGTCGGAAGATCCAATCTCCACTTTGACGCGTTCGATCGGAATGCCAAGTGTCTCGGCCGCGACCTGGGCCACGATCGTGTACGTGCCGGTGCCGATATCGGTGATGTCTGAACGGACCAACGCAGTTCCGTCAGGCCGCATGCGCACGGTCGCCTTGCTCGGCAACTGGAACTGCATGCGCACCCCGGCCGCAATGCCGTAGCCGACCAGCCACCGGCCGTCCCTCACGCTTGCCGGCCGCGCCGGGCGCCGCTCCCAGCCGAACCGGCGCGCGCCTTCGCGCATGCACTCGACGAGTCGCCGATCGCTGAACGGCTGCCCTGTTTCCGGATGGGCCTTCGGCTCATTCAGAATGCGCAGTTCGATCGGGTCCATGTTCAGCGCCGTGGCCAACTCGTCGACCGCGCACTCGACCGCGAGCAGTCCTGGCGCTTCGCCCGGCGCACGGACGTCTTCGCCGCGCGGCAGATCGAGATCGACCAGCCAGTGTCGCGTCAACCGGTTGGGTGCCGCATACATCGGTCGTGCTGAAGTCGCCGTCTGTTCCGCGTACTGCGCGATCGGATTATTGTGCATCGTGACATCATGCCCGAGCGCCACCATGCGGCCATCGCGCGTCGCGCCCAACCGCATGCGCTGGGTCGTCATCGCGCGCAGACCAAGCAGCTGAAAAATCTGCTGCCGCGTCATGACGACCTTGACCGGATGCTTCAGTTCACGCGCAGCGAGCGCCGCCAAAATCGTCTCGGCATGGATACCCAGCTTCGAGCCGAACCCGCCGCCGACATAGGGCGAGACGACGAGGATGCGCTCTTCGTCCATTTTTAGCGTGCTGGCGATCGCGGTGCGCGCGTCGCCGACGATCTGCGAGCTGACGTACACGGTCAAGTCCTCGCCGTCCGGCACAACCATGCACGCATGCGGCTCCATCGGGTGGGAAAACTGATAGGGCGTTGTATAGGTCGCGTCGACAGTGACTTCGGCGCCGCTGAACGTACCATCAAAGTCGCCGATCGCGCTCTCGGTGGCAAGGCCTGCATTCACCTTCTTCGGGGCGTAGGCGTGATTGAGCCGTGCGGCGAAGTCGAACCGCCCGGACGCATTGGCGTACGTGACATCAACGAGATTCGCCGCGGCGCGGGCCTGCTCGAAGGTCGAAGCGACCACGAGCGCAACGGGTTCTCCGTAGTGGCGGACGTCGGGCCCGCTCAACGTCGGATACGCTCGCGAATAGGCCGATTCCGAGGGATCGGCCGCGCCCTGCGCAGGCGCGTTGCGATGGGTCATTACCATGCGGACCCCGGTGGCCTGCTCAGCGCGCGTCGTGTCGATGGCGGTGATGCGCCCTTTGCCGATCGTGGCGCCCACGATATGGCCGTATAGCGGCTCGGCGACGTTCCAGTGTTCGGCCGCATAAGTGGCGCGACCGCTGACCTTGAGTGGACCGTCAATACGGTCGATGGGTTGTCCGATGAGTGCGGCCATGGTCTCAACCCTCCTGCGCCGCTTGCGCCAGCGTCCGACAGAGCGTGCGCTTGGCCAAATCGATCTTGAAGTCGTTGTGGCCACGCCCCGCTGCGCCTTTCATCGCGAGATCCGCGGCAGCGCGATAGGTGGCCATCTTAGCGGGATGCCCGACCAAAGCAGCCTCCGCCTCCAGCGATCGCCACGGTTTATGCGCCACGCCCCCGAACGCAATTTTGGCCGACGTGATCCTGCCCTGCTCCGCCGCGACGATGGCAGCGACGGACACCAGCGCGAATTCATACGAGGCGCGGTCGCGTACCTTGCGGTAGATCTGCCGCCCCGGCGGCGGTGCGGACAGGACGACGCCGGTGATCATTTCGTCCGGATGCAGGACAGTCTCGATGTCGGGCGTATCGCCCGGCAAGCGATGGAAATCGCCAATGGGTACGACACGAGTGGCGCCGCTGGAACCGAGCAGCTCGATCCGCGCCTCGAGCGCAACCATCGCTACGGCCATGTCCGACGGATGAGTGGCGATGCAAGCGTCGCTCGCGCCCAGGATTGCGTGGTTGCGGTTGATCCCGCCGACCGCGGAACATCCGGTACCGGGCGTACGCTTGTTGCAGCCGTACAGCGGGTCGTAAAAGTACGGGCAGCGCGTGCGCTGAAGCAGATTGCCGCCGGCCGATGCCATGTTGCGAAGCTGGCCCGAGGCGCCGGCGAGCAGCGCTTCGGCGAGCACCCGGTAGCGACTGCGGATGCGCATATCGGCGGCAATGTCGGAGTTCGCGGCTTGGGCGCCGATGCGCAGCCCGCCATCGGGCAGGTCTTCCAAGTCCCTGAACGGCAGGCGGCTGATGTCGACGAGGTGGGTGGGACGCTCGATCTCGAGTTTCATCAGGTCGAGCAGGTTAGTGCCGCCGCTGATGAACTTTGCGCCAGGCCCGCCTCTGGCAATCGCAGCAATCGCGGCGCCCGGGTCGGTCGCGCGCTCGTAGGTAAAGGTTTTCATCCGCGCGCTCCTTTCGCGACGTCGCGTATGGCGGCAACGATGTTCGGATAGGCGGCGCAACGGCAGATATTCCCGCTCATGCGTTCGCGGATCTCCGCCTCGGTCAGCGCGATGCGCGGCGCGGCGACGTCGGCGGTTGCATGGCTGGGCCATCCCGCCTCTGCCTCGCGCAACATACCGATGGCAGAGCAGATCTGGCCTGGGCTGCAGTATCCGCACTGGAAACCGTCGTGCTCGATGAACGCAGCCTGGAGCGGATGTAGGGCGCCCGGTGCACCCACGCCTTCTATCGTGACGATCTCATCGCCCTCGTGCATGACTGCAAGCGTGAGGCACGAGTTTATGCGCCGGCCGTTGATCAACACGGTGCACGCGCCGCACTGTCCATGGTCGCAGCCCTTCTTGGTCCCGGTGAGCTGCAAGCGCTCGCGCAGCGCGTCGAGCAAAGTCGTACGCGTGTCGAGCTCAACGGTCCGTTCGGTGCCATTGATGCGAAGCCGGACGCGGACCGTCGGCGGCGATAGGGCAGCATTCGGCGGAACCGCGGAATTCTGGAGAACATCAGGTGTCATGGTCTGCTCCTCGGCGTGTGATGGCCACCAAGGGACTGCCGGGAACGACGGGGCTTGGGGTAATGCTGACCGTCTGCCGACGAACGAACCATTGACGCAGGCGCGCAACCCCATCCGGAGCCGCTCACACGCTGCCGGTTCCGCAGCCCGCTGAATTTCTGGCTGCAGCCAGCAAACAGTCCCCTGTGGGGATGACGAGTACTCGTGGCATGGTGGACCTCCCGCAAGCGGGGTCGGTCCAAAGTGATTACATCACCTGAAATTGCAACGCGTCAATCAGACAGGCAGCCATTTTTTCGGCAACCCGCCCGGTTGCGCAAATGAAAATGGCTAAGCCAAGTTTCAATCAGCTTTGGCGCCCGATGCTTTGACGACCTTCGCCCACTTGCTGATTTCCGCCTGCAAAAACGCGGTGAATTGTTCGGGCGAATTCGATGGCGCAGGCTCCAGCCCGGATGCGTTGAGAGACTGAACCATTTCGCCAGTCGCGAGTGCCCGGGTAATGTCGGCGTGCAGGCGATTGATAATCTCCCTCGGCGTGCCGGCCGGCGCGAGCACGCCATACCATCCGGTCACCTCATAACCGTTGAGCCCGGCTTCCGCAAACGTCGGCAGTTCCGGCATCAGCGCAGACCGCTTGGCGCTCGTGATGGCCAATGCGCGCAATTTCCCGGCTTTGAGTTGAGGCACTACCGACGACAGGCTCAGAAATGCGAGGTCGACGTGGCCGCCGAGTAAATCCACCACCGATGCGCCGGCGCCTTTATAAGGGATGTGAACGATTTTCACACCCGTCATCGAATTGAACAGCTCGCCGCTCAGGTGCGGCGTGGTGCCGTTGCCAGACGACGCATAGTTCAGCTGGCCGGGCTTCGCCTTCGCGAGCGCGATGAATTCCTTCAGCGTGTATGCAGGCACCGACGGGTGAACGACGAGCACGTTGGCGCCCGTCGCGGCGAGCGTAATCGCGCTGAAATCGCGCAGCGGATCATACGCAAGCTTTTTGTAAAGACTGACGTTCACGGTGAACGCCGGCTGCGCCATCAACAGGGTATAGCCATCCGGGGGCGATTTGGCTGCCACTTCAAAACCAACGTTACTGCCGCCGCCGGGACGATTGTCGACGAGCACCTGCTGGCCCACCGCCAACGTCAGTCGATTAGCGAGCGCGCGGGTGACGATGTCGGTCGCGCCGCCGGTCGCCACCGGCACCACGATTCTGATCGCCCTCGCCGGATAAGGTTGTGCATGGAGCAGCGAGCACCAGCACGCAGCCGCCAGTCCCGCGCTGATTGCGGCCAGACGCGGCACGCGCTAAGCCTTCGAAATCAATTTGAGTTTCTCCTGGATCCGCACATCGAAGCGCTCGAGATTGATGATGATGCGCTCGTGCACGCCGCCGCCGATTTTTTCTTTTTCATCTTCCGCGTGAACGCTGAAGGTGAGCGTGCGTTTGTCGACTCGAGTCAGTTCGGCGAACGCTTTGACGCGCATGCCGACCGGCGTGGCCGCGGTGTGCGTGATATCAAGATGCGTGCCGACCGTCTGATGTCCGGCCGGCAGCAATCCTTCGACTGCCTGCAGCGCGGCGGCTTCCATCAGGTTCACCATCACCGGCGTGGCCAGCACGTGCACGCGGCCGCTGCCGACGTGCGGCGCCGTGTGCTGTTCGCCGACGACGATCTCGACCATACCTTTGAGTCCGGGCTTCAATTCGCTCATTACCGTCACTGATTCGCGATTCTGTTCGATTAAAAAACAAACGGCCATCTAACGCGATGGCCGCTTAATTATGCCGTCAATTCACTGTTACTTTGGCGGCGGCTGGTCGAATCCCGTGCAAACGGCGGTTGCGACGATTTCCTTTGCGACGATAGTGCTGTCGCCGTCAAGCTTGCCATCGGCCAGCATCTTCTTGGCCGAATTGCAGCCCTCGCGTTTCTGCACGTCGTTCGTGCCGAATGCGATGATCGAGGACTGGGAACGTATTCTGCGCAAAGTGCCGCCGGGATAGCCGCTCTTATCCATCATCTCCATGAGTTCGTCTGCGCGGTATGAATCCGCATAGGGGCTCAGGCCGAGAAAGCCGATGCGACTGTAATAGTCGTAGGCACGTGCGCGCGCAAGGTTGCTGCTGTCGACACCGCGCTCGAGCAGGCGCAATGCGATCTTGATCCGGTGATCTTCCTTGAATTCGCGAAATTCGTTCGGCAGGTCGCTGCTGAGCATCAAAGCGGCGGCCTCGACACAAACGTCCCCGTTCGTCTTGCCTGACGGCACGTCCTTTTCGCATTCCGCGCGCAATTTGGTCCACGCTTCGTTGTTAATGCTGGGACCAACGGGCTGCGGCCCTTCCGCAACGCCCGTCGGCTTATTGTCGTAAGTCGACGTATCCGCGTATGCAGCGACCGCACTGAAACACGCAGCTGTCATCAGCATTGCGATCAGTCGCGACGAAATTCTTCGTGTTTTCATACCGCTCCCCTTTTTTTGACTGCGGCGATTTTACTTCTGATGCGCGGGCAAAGTCACGCCCGCATTGGGTGCATCATGCATTTGTCCTACATACGGGAACCCCGTTTTCTGCGAGATCCCAATACAGGCCGGTCATCATCTGCAGACCTTCACGCAGGATCGGCGCCAGCACGTGCTCATCAGGCGCATGCTGCGAGCAGCCTGCATACGAATGCGGCACCCAGATCGTCGGCAACCCAAGCGTGTCGGCAAAGCATTCGTTCGGCAGCGACCCGCCGACGTTTGGCAGCACCGCCGGCTTAGTGCCGATAGTGCGCTCGATGGATTCCGCCGCCCACTGCACCCAGGGGTGATCGGGATCGAGTCGCGTCGCGTGAAAAAAGCCCTTTTTCGCCTGCGCCACCTGGACATTGGCATAGCCGTGTGCATCGAGATGTTTGCGCAACGCCGGCACGAAGGAATACGGATCGGTGTCGGCGACAAAACGGATCTGGCAATGCGCCGTCGCGCGGCCGGGAATCGCGTTGACCGGGTTATCCGGATTCCCGGTGCGAAATGCGAGCACTTCGAACGTGTGCCAGCCGAACACTTTTTCGGCGCGGCTGAAACCCGGCTCACCCCACCAGTCGTCCACGGCCGGCTCGTCCGCACCCGGCTCGACCGCGCAATCGGCGAGCGCTTTGCGCACCGAATCGGGAATCGACGGCGGTAAAATTCCGGGCACCAGCACTTTGCCTTCGCGCGTGACAATGCTGGCGAGCGCGTGCGCCAGTATGACGCCCGGATTGGCAAGCAAGCCGCCCCAATTGCCCGAGTGATGCGCGCCTTCGCGCAGATCGACGGTGAAGTCCATGTTGACTGCGCCGCGAGAGCCGAGATAAATCGTCGGTCGGTGCGCGGACAAGCGCGGGCCATCCGACGCAATCAGGACGTCGGCCTTGAGCCGCCTCTTTTCGCGCGTGCAGATTTCCTGCAAGCCGGGCGAACCAACCTCCTCGCCGGTTTCGATCAGAAATTTTGCGTTGAAGCCCAACTTGCCGCGCTCCGCAATCACCGTTGCGAGCGCAGCCATGTTGATCGAATGCTGCGCCTTGTTGTCGGCAGACCCCCGTCCGTAGTACCGGTTGCCTTCCTGCTTCAATTCCCATGGCGACAAGCCGGCGCGCCATTGATCGGCAAGCCCGCGTATGACGTCACCGTGGCCGTACGAGAGTACCGTCGGCAGTTGCGGGTCCTCGATGCGCTCGGCGAGCAGCATCGGGCCGCCGGTCGCGACCGGATTTTCAAAAATCTCCACCTTGAACCCAAGCCGTTCGAACGACGGCGCGATTTCTTCGGCGAGATAAGCACTCAGCTGCGGCCGGCTTTCCGGCACCTGGCTTTCCGTTCGATAAGCAACGCGGCGCGCGAGGTCGGCGATGAATGCGCCCTCGTCGAAGTGACGCGTCGCGCGCGATACTGCCGACTCCCTCGTCATAACGTAATGTCCGTTTTAGCTGTTTTAACTGCGTTCATAGTTTGTATTCGGGATAATGTTTTTCGACGAGCGCCATGCTGGCAACCCAGTCGCGGCTTTTTGCATCGTATTGACCCATGCGCCCGAATTTTTTGACGCGCTCGGCGCACACCGAAGCGCTCGGGGTAATCACCGGCGTGCCGCCGGCAAGCGCGCCGAGCTGCGCGCGGCACGCGAGCTCGAAAAAGTGGTGGAAGATATAGGCCTCTGGCAATGTCGTGCCGCATACGATTGCGCCGTGATTTTCGAGAATCATCACCCATTTGTCGGCCAGCGCGCGAGCAAGATGCTGCGTGCCTTCGGGGGTCGTGTCGTCGACCTCGTTCTTGTAATATGCAATGCGCTCGTGGAAACGCATCGCCTGCTGCGTCAGCGGCAGGAGCCCGCATTGCTGCGCCGACACTGCGAGGTTCGCGGGCGAATGCGTATGCACGGCGGCCATGATATCGGGCCGCGCTTTCATGATTGCGGCATGAACGTTGTAGGCAGCCGGACTCGCCTTGTATTCGGATGCCATGACCCGATTGCCGTCGATGTCGTATTTGACGAGGTTCGACGCCGTCACCTGCTCCATGAACACGTTGTCGGCCTTGACGAGAAAATGTCGCGGCTCGCCCGGCACGCGCGCCGAAATGTGGTTATAGGTCATGTCGACGAACACGAAATGCGCGATCAGCCGGTGCGCGGCCGCCAGCTGGCATCGCAATTGCCATTCATCGTCGCTCACGCGTTCGCGCAACAGTGAGGGTCGCAATTTCGGCGCTTCGGTGGTGGTTGCCATATGGGGTTGCTCCGTCTTTAGTCGCTCAAACTTTACCACGCCTGCATCGGTGCCCCGATTGCGCGTTTCAGCCGGCCGCCGATTGCAGGAGCCACGGGCCTGTGATAAAACGTCTTTACAACAATCAGTACCGGCGATGCCGGAAACTCAGGAGGAGCACCATGACACTACGCCACGCAACCATCGCCGCCTTTTCACTCGCCGGGCTCGTCGCACTGTCGCCGTTTGCGCAGGCCGCGGATTCGCCGCTCGACTACAACTTTTTCAAAGCCAGCGTCGAACCGATCTTCCTGAAGAAGCGTCCCGAGCATGTGCGCTGCTATGTCTGTCACTCCGAAAGCAATAACGCGTTCAAGCTCCAGCATCTCGCCCACGGCGCCAAGGCATACACGGACGAGCAGTCGCGCAAGAATTTCGCGTCGGCTACGTCGCTTGTCGTTCCCGGCGATATTGCAAAAAGCCGGCTGCTGCTGCAGCCGCTCGATCCGAAAGACGGCGGCAACCCTTATCACTCCGGCGGACGCCAGTTCGAAAGCAAAAACGATCCCGA
>JAQGMI010000093.1 GCA_028292435.1 Betaproteobacteria bacterium | reverse complement strand
AACGCTCGAAGGCGTCGGCGACGTCGAGCGCTCGGCGAAGTGCATCCACGCGCCGATCCATCGCATCACGGGCGCCCGCGTTGTTTTGCATACCCATCAGACGTGGGCGACCGCGCTCAACATGCTGAAGGACAACCGCCTGGTGCCGGCGAGCCAGAGTGCCGCGTATTTCCAGGGCACGATCTGCTACGACGACAATTATGCGGGTAATGCCGACACGCTCGAAGAAGGCGAGCGCCTCGGCCACTTGATCGGCGAGAAGCAGGTCATGTTTATGAAAAACCACGGCGTGCTCGTTGTCGGCGCGACGGTGCCGCAGGCCTACCGCCGTCTCTATATGCTGGAACGGGTCTGTCGCGCCCAGGTGCTCGCGATGAGCACCGGCCAGCCGCTCGAAATCATTTCCGACAAGATCGTCGCCAAGGTGAAGACGCCGATGCATCACGACCGCCATTCGCATGCCGACCGCGAGCGCATGTACTTCGAAGCGATGATGCGCGTGCTCGACCGCGAGCTGCCCGGGTATGCGGAATAAAGCCGAATTGAACGTTTAGTTGGCGGGCAACGTTCCCGCCGGAGGAGATGACCATGAACGTAACTTTCAAAAAGCTGCACCCGCACATCGGCGCCGAAGTGAGCCCGCTCGATCTGCGCCAGATTCACGATCGCGAGACGCTCGATGCGCTCGTCGGCGGCATGGATGAGCACGGCGTGCTCGTGTTTCGAGATCAGCCATTCACCGACGCCGAGCAGCTCGCATTTGCCGAGCGCTTCGGCGGGCCGCTGCACAAAAAGCCCGGCATCGCCGCGCTCGCGAAAAACCGGTTCGATAACGACGCGATCGCCGACATCGGCAACATCAACGAAGACGGCGGGATTCGCGCCGCGGACGACCGCAAGCGCGCGTATTCGCTCGCGAACCGCTTGTGGCACACCGACGCGTCGTTCCAGGATCCACCCGGACGTTACTCGACGCTGTCGGCGCGCGTCATTCCGCCAGTCGGCGCCGATACCGAATTCGCCGACATGCAAGCCGCGTATGACGATCTCGACGCCGCGATGAAAAAGCAGATCGAAGGCCTGCATGTGCATCATTCGATTGCGTACTCGCGCCAATTGCTCGGTTTCGATTTTTCGCCGGCGGAACTCGAAAAACTCAAGGGCGCCGTGCACCCGCTCGTGCATGTGAACCCGCGCACCGGACGCCGCTCACTGTACCTGGCTGCGCACGCGACCCGCGTCATCGAAATGGCTTTGCCCGAAGGCCGCTTGCTGCTGCGTGATTTAACCGAGCATGCAACCCAGCGGCAGTATGTGTACCGCCATGCCTGGAAAGACCGCGACCTTGTAATCTGGGACAACCAGGCAAGCATGCATCGCTCGACGCCGTTCGAGGATGCCAGGTATCCGCGCGAGCTGCGCCGCATCACGACGATCGACGTCGAGGTTCCCGCCTACGCCTGACGCCGTGATACAGACCATCGATCACGTCGTCGCCGGAAAGAAAGCGTGGGTGCGCGCGGACATCGCGCGTGACGATTGGCTCTTTCCCTTAACGCCCGACTGTCGCGATGAACTGAACGCGATTGTCGCCGACTTGCGCCGTAAACCGCAGCTCGCCGAGCAAATCGATGCCGCACAACTGCCGATCCCGGCCTGCCGCGATTTGATGCGCCGCGTGCAAGCCGCGCTCGATGAAGGCGTACGCTTTGCGGTGGTCGACCGGCTGCCGATGGACGACATCAGCGATGACGAGGCAAAAGCACTGTATTGGATTTTGTCGTCGCTGCTTGCACGACCCGTACAGCAAAAACTGACCGGCACGCTGATTTACGACGTGCACGACACCGGCAAGAAAGCGACACCGGGCTCCGGCGTGCGGCCGGACCAGACCAACATGGACCAGTTTTTTCACAACGACAACTCGTACAACACGACGCAGCCCGAATACGTTGCGCTCTTGTGCGTGCGGCCGGCCAAAACCGGCGGCGTCAGTCAGGTGATCAGTTTCTATACGCTGCACAACGAGTTGCTGCGCGCGCACCCCGAAGTCATTTCGCGTTTGTACGAGCCGGTCTGGTTCGATCGGCAGAAAGAATATCAGCCCGGCGAGCCCGCCGTGCTGTCGGCACCCATATTTTCATACGACGGCCGGCTCAAAGTGCGGCTCGGTCTCTTTCAGGCCAGGAGCGGCTACTCGCTCATGAACCAGCCGATGGATGAGGCGGCCGTCACTGCCATCGAAACGCTCACACGCGTCTTCACGAACGAGTCGCTGCGCTTCGATTTCGTGATGGAGCGCGGCCAGATCCAGTTCGTGAACAACCTCGAGCTGTGCCACCGCCGCACGACTTTCGTCGATCATGCCGAGCCGCACAACAAGCGCTTGATGATACGGCTGTGGCTGCGCAACGCAGGCACGCCGCACTATCACGGATAGGGATTGCGCCAGTCGTTCAGCGCGGCGCGTTATTCACCCGCTTTGATCTTGTTGTCGCGCACGACGCGCGACCAGCGCTCCACTTCGTTGGTCAGAAATTTCTGGAATTCCTCGGGCGAAGAAGCTGTGACTGCCAACGCCTGCTGATCGAGGTGCTGCTGCAGCGCCGGCGCTTTGAGCGCCTTCACGACTTCCGCATGCATGCGCCCGAGTATCGGCGCCGGTG
Organism: Betaproteobacteria bacterium; assembly: GCA_028292435.1. Classification (GTDB taxonomy): domain Bacteria; phylum Pseudomonadota; class Gammaproteobacteria; order Burkholderiales; family SG8-41; genus PALSA-1004. The sequence goes on along the minus strand of JAQGMI010000093.1, from coordinate 19,859 downwards.
TATTCACGGGCGCCAGAAGCCCCCACCACGCTTCCGCGTCGAATCCCGGCATCACCTGCTCGGCGACCGTCGGTACGTCGGGAAGCCTCGGATGCCGCTTGGGCGAAGTAATGCCGATCGCTTTCAGGCGTTTCGAGTCGATGTGGGGCGAAAAGAGCGCGAGTGACGCGATCGCAACCGGCACATGACCGCCGATCGCGTTGATGATCAGCGGGCCGCCGCCCTTGTACGGGATATGCGTCATCTCAACTTTTGCATAGCCGCCGATCATCGCCATCGCGAGATGCGCGAGGCTGCCTGAACCGATGGTGCCGAAGGTAACTTCACCCGGCTTGGCCTTCGCGAGGCGCACGACTTCGCCGAATGTCTTGTAAGGAAACGATGGATGCGCCGTAATCACCATCGGCGACTTGCCGATCAGCATGATAGGCGCGAGGTCTTTCAGCGTGTCGAACGGCATGTTCGGGATCAGGCTCGGATTCACGCCATGCGTATCGAACACGAGCAGATAGGTGTAGCCGTCGGGCGCGGATTTCGCCGCGACGCCGGAACCAATGGCGCCCGAAGCTCCGCCGCGATTATCAACGACCACCGACACGCCGAGCGCCTGTTGCAAGTATGGCTGGAGCAGGCGTGCGACCTGATCGGTCGTGCCGCCCGGCGGAAACGGCACGATGATGCGAATCGGTTGCGCAGGCCACGATTGCGCATGGACCGCCATGCCGGCAAAAAGCACTACGACGCCGAACAATAGTTGCAATGCACGCATGGTTTGTTCTCCCCTTAAGATTTGGCTCGTGCGCCGTACTTCGTCACAACGTCGGGCTTTTGAAGTCGCCTCCCGTCGCGACCAGCCCCCACGGCGGCAATTGCGCATCGGTACTGAAACTGAAGTGGCCTGCGGCTGCGCGCGCGTCGCGAAACATGCGCTGCAAGGGATCGCGGTCGTATATACCGTTGCCGCCCGCCATCTCGAACAGTGAACTGACGGCCTCCACGCACAGCTTTGCCGCATAAGCGCAATTGCGTTTGCAGCGCAGCCGGGCCTCGATATCCAATGTGCCGCCCGCTTCGTAAGTGCGTTGCGTCTCGATGCAATCGTTGCGCAAGACAAGCGCCGCGGCATCGATCTGGGCACCGGCGGCGGCGATTCGTGATTGCACGGTTTGGAAATCGCGCATGCGCGCGCCGGTATAGCCGGTGCTGCGCGATTTCACCATGGCAATCGCCGTCTCGAGCGCGGCGCGCGCATTGCCGACCAGGCAGCCGCCGATGCCATGGCCCCCGAGCGCGGAAGTCGGGATGCGATAAAGCGGATTGCGGTGTATCGCGAGGCCGGGCCATGAATGGCCTTCGCGCGCAACGTGCATGGACAGTGCGCGGTACGCGGGCACAAACACATCAGTGCAGCGCACCGTCTTGCTGCTCGTCGCGCGCATGCCCAGCGTCTGCCAGTCGTCGAGGACTTCATATTGCGAGCGCTCGAGCAGACAATACATGTAATCGACGATGCGCTCGCCGTCGCGCACGATGCACGCCAGCATGTTCCATTGCGAATGATCGGTGCCCGACGAAAAATTCCATTCGCCCGTCAGCCGGATTCCGCCGTCGACCGGCACGCCGCGGCCTTGTGGGTACGCAATGCCTGACGCGATCCCCGCATCGCGATCCCGTCCCCACACTTCTTCCTGCGCGCGCTCGTCCCAGAGCGCCAAGTTGCGGTGATGCGAACCGAGATTGGTGACGACCCAGCCGACCGACATGTCGCCGCGCGACAGCATTTCCGGTATGTCGAAATAGGCCACGAACGGCAACTCCATGCCGCCGCGCGCTTTCGGCTGCAGATAGCGCAGCAGTCCTTGTGCATCAAGCGCGGCCATCACCGTCGGCGTGAGGCGGCGCAATTCTTCACTGAGCGGCGCCTGCTCCCGCAACAGCGGAATTAATTCCCGCGCGTGGCAGATGGCCTCTTCATAAGTGACGCTGGAGAAATCAGTCGGCGCTTTGATCGTGTCCATCTTCTGACTTGTTAATCGACGGCTTTAATGCCGGCCGCTTTGATGACGCGCGCCGCGCGCGCCATATCGGTCTTGAGAAACGCCGCGAATGCTTCGGGCGTGCCGGTAAACACATCGAAGCCGATCGCGGTCAGCCGCTCGTTCAATTCACCGGCGTTGAGCGCCGCGACGGTTTCCCGATTGACGCGATCGATGATCGGCCGCGGCGTGCCCGCGCGCGTGACGAGGCCGAACCATGTGCCGGCGTAATAACCCTGCAGACCCGCTTCGCTCGTCGCCGGAATTTCCGGCCAGCTCGGATGGCGCTTGTCGGCGCCGATGGCAACGATCTTGAGCTTGCCGGCTTTCCACTGCGGCGTCACCGTCGCAATGCCGGTGATCACGATATCGACTTCGCCGCTGAGCGCCGCGACCGTCGCCGGCCCCGAACCTTTATACGGAATATGCGTGAGCTTGATGCCGGCCATCGATTCGAGCAGCGCGCCGGCGACGTGGTTGCTCGATGCGGAACCCGGTGTCGAATACTTGAGCACGCCCGGTTTTGCTTTCGCCAGCGCGATCAGCTCGGTCATCGTGTTCACCGGCACACCCGGATACAGCGCAATCATGAACGGTACATTGACCGCGCTCGTGATCGGCGCAAAATCCCTGACGGCGTCGTATGGAAGCTTCGGGTTCACCTGCGGGTTGATCGACATCGTCGTCGCGGTCGTCAATAACAATGTGTAACCGTCGGGCAGCGATTTGGCGACCGCGTCGGCACCGATGATCGTGCTCGCGCCGCCGCGATTGTCGATGACGACCTGCTGGCCGAAACGCTCGGCGAGCTTGTTGCCGATGCCGCGCGCAACGATATCGGTCGTGCCGCCCGGCGGGTAAGGCACGACGAGGCGAATCGGTTTGCTCGGATAATCGCCGCCCGCGGGCTGTGCGTGCGCATGCGGTACCGCGAGCACGGCGATCAACGAAATCACGAACCGCTGAACTGAAGCTATCTTTGGGCTCATCGAATGTTTATGCTATCGGGTCGGGACGAGCGCAAATTATACCGGTGTGCCACGCGGTGCCGAATTATGCCAAAGCCAGCGCCCGATGCACGAATGCAAGTTCCCTGCCGGTAAATCCGTTCATAATTGACAACGACATCGTCGATTATCATACTTTTTTCATCGCGCGGAAGCGTGTAGTGCCGGATGTCCGCGTTAATCGTTTTCGAGAGGAAATATCATGCGACCGCTCAAATTTTCCGCCGCCGTTTCTACGCTTGTTTTGCTGTTGCCGGTTTCTGCACTTGCCCATGATGACGATGAAGCGAAAGGCCAGCTCGGCAAGGTTGCATTCGAAAACTCGTGCAGTCACAACGTGCAGCCGCTGCTGCAGCGCGGCGTCGCGATGCTGCATTCGTTCTGGTACAGCGCCGCCGAGAAAACTTTTCGCGACGTCCTCGCGCAGGATCCGACATGCGCCATTGCAACATGGGGCTTCGCGTCCATCAAGATGTCCAATCCGCTCGCCGGCCAGGGTGCATCGGCCAAAGGTGCAGAGCAATCGCTCGCGATGCTCGAGCAAGGCCGCAAGATCGGGGCGAAGACGCAGCGCGAGCGTGATTACATCGAAGCAGTCGCCGCGTACTACGAAGACTGGGCGAACCGGGGCGAACGCGCGCGCCAGGTAGCACGTGCCAAAGCATACGAAACGCTCGCGGCGCGCTATCCGAAGGACGATGAGGCGCAGATTTTTTCAGCGCTTTATATCGCCGGCACGCAATTGCAATCCGACCAGACCTATGCCGCGTACCTGAAAGCGGCGGCCATTCTCGAGAAACAGTTCGTCAAATATCCCGATCATCCCGGCGTCGCGCACTATTTGATCCACAGCTACGATGCGCCGCCGATTGCCGAGAAAGGTCTCGACGCGGCGCGCCGCTACGCCGGCATCGCGCCCGAAGCGCCGCATGCGCTGCACATGCCTTCACATATCTTTACCCGGGTCGGCGCATGGGACGAATCGGTCGCAACCAATCTGCGTTCGGCAGAGGCGGCGAAGAAAGGCGGCGAGCCCAATGAGGCGTATCACGCGACGGACTACGCTGTGTATGGTTACCTCCAGCTCGGCAAGGACCGCGATGCCAGGCTCGCGATCGAGGAAGTCCTCAAAGTGAGCAACTACAATCCGGCGGTCCGTGGCGCGCCTTATGCCATTGCAGCGATGCCCGCGCGCTACGCATTGGAGCGCAACAGCTGGCGCGAGGCAATGAATTTAACCGTCAAGCCGTCGAAGGTAGCGTTCGTCGACGGAATCACTTATTCGGCGCGGGCGATCGGTGCCGCACGCAGCGGCGACGCCGCGGCCGCGGAAAAGGACGCGGCGGAACTCGAAAAGCTGCATAAAGCCCTGCTCGAGGCGAAAGACACTTACTGGGCGACTGAAATCGAAGTCATGCGACTCACGGCGGCGGGCTGGATTGCCTATGCGAAAAATGATACCGACAATGCGCTCAAGTACATGCGCGCGGCGGCAGACCTCGAAGATAAAAGCGAAAAAAGCATCGTGACGCCGGGCCGCGTGCTACCTGCCCGCGAACTGCTGGGCGACATGCTGCTGGAATCGAAGCAACCTGCGGCCGCGCTCAAAGAATACGAAGCGTCGCAACTGCGGGAGCCCAACCGCTTCCGCGGATTTTATGGTGCGGCGCAAGCGGCCGAAGCCGCGGGCGACCGCGCGAAAGCCGCTCAGCATTACGCCAAACTGCTCACGCTCGCCAAGAACTCCGACGGCACGCGGCCCGAACTTGCGCGCGCAAAATCGTACGTGGCGCAGCAATGATGCGCTTCAGGGAGGCGGCATGTGTAGTTGCATTGGCCTCGTTGGCCGCGATCGCACCCGTGTGTGCCGAGCCGTTCGAATCGAATCCGAACCTTGCGACCAGCGACGCCGATTACGCGGCCGGCAAGCAGGCGATGGACCGTAAAAACTGGCCCGACGCAGCGAAGAGTTTTCAGATTGCGTTAAAACGAAATCCGGACAGCGCCGACCTTCACAATTATCTCGGCTATACCTATCGAAACCAGAAAAATTATGATCTCGCGATCCGCCATTACAAACGCGCAATCGAAATCGATCCGCGGCATCGCGGTGCGCATGAATATATCGGCGAAGCGTATTTGATGATGAATGATCTGCCCAATGCGGAAAAACATCTGACCGCATTACGGGGGATTTGTTTGTTGCGGTGTGAGGAGCTCGAGGATCTTGATAAGGCCGTTGTCGCTTATAAGGCGAAGCGGGGTTAGACCTCCCGGGGGGGTAGCCCCGGGGGACGTAAACCAAAAATCAAACCGAAGCGTTCCTCAATCTCAACGCATTCCCGATCACCGACACCGAACTTAAACTCATCGCCGCGCTCGCAATCATCGGGCTCAGCAAGATGCCGAAAAACGGATACAACACACCCATCGCAACCGGCACGCCGACAAAGTTGTAAACAAACGCAAAGAAAAGGTTCTGACGGATATTGCGCATCGTGTGTTGACTTAAAAGCCGCGCTTTTGCGATGCCCCGCAAGTCGCCTTTCACCAGCACGATGCGCGCGCTGTTCATCGCGACATCGGTGCCGGTTCCCATCGCAATGCCCACATTTGCGGCGGCGAGTGCCGGCGCATCGTTGACGCCATCGCCGGCCATCGCGACGATCCGGCCCTGACGTTGCAGCGCCTGGACTTCGCGATACTTGTCTGCGGGCATCATTTCGGCTTTGAAGTCACTGAGCCCGAGCTGGCGCGCCACCGCGCCTGCAGTCGCCTCGTTATCGCCGGACAGCACCACGATGCGTAAGCCCGATGCGGTCAGCTGGGCGATCGCCTCGCGCGTCGTAGCTTTGATCGGATCGGCAACGCTGATGAGACCGGCGAGCCGGCTGTCGCATGCAACGAAGATCACGGTCTGTCCCAGCTCGCGCAAGCGCTGCGCCTCGGCTTCGAGCGGCGTAAGCACAACCGCCGCTTCCTGCAACAAACGCTCATTGCCGAGCAGCACCGGCTTGCCGCCGATGACGCCGCGCACGCCGCGGCCCGTGACCGCTTCGAAATTATCAACCGCCGGCGAGCGGGCGTTGTGTTCGCGCGCGTGATCGACGATGGCCCGCGCAAGCGGATGCTCGCTCATTTTTTCAAGCGCGCCCGCATACTCGATCAACTGGTTTTGGCTGAAGCCGTCCACCGCGACGACCTGCTCAACCCTCGGCACGCCTTCGGTCAGCGTGCCGGTTTTGTCGACGACCAGCGTATCCACTTTTTCCATCAGTTCGAGTGCTTCAGCATCCTTGATCAGCACGCCGTCGCGCGCGCCGCGCCCGATGCCGACCATGATCGAGATCGGCGTCGCCAGCCCGAGCGCGCACGGACACGCGATGATCAGCACGGAAACCGCGGCGACCAGCCCGTTGGCCAGCGCGGGTGATGGTCCGACGAGCGCCCACACGGCGAATGAAATCACCGCCGCAACGACGACGCCCGGAACAAACCAGCCGGAAACTCGATCTGCAAGCTTCTGAATCGGCGCGCGCGAACGGCTCGCATCATTGACCATTTGCACGATATGCGCGAGCAGCGTTTCGGCGCCCACTTTTTCGGCGCGCAGCAGAAACGAGCCTTGTTGATTCACTGTTCCTGCGGTCACGCGGCCGCCGGCGCCTTTGGCGACCGGCATCGGTTCGCCAGTGAGCATCGATTCGTCCACGTTCGAGCTGCCTTCAGTAACGACCCCGTCGACGGGCACTTTACCGCCGGGCTTCACGCGTAGGATATCGCCGACGTGAACCTCATCGAGGTGCACTTCGTGCTCGCTGCCGTCCGCCGCGACGCGCACCGCGGTGTTCGGCGCCAGTCCGAGCAGCGCTTTGACCGCGCCGTTCGTGCGCGCACGTGCGCGCAGCTCGAGCACCTGGCCCAGCAATACGAGCGTGACAATGATCGCGGCCGCTTCGAAGTACAGCGGCGCCGTGCCGTTCATTTTGAATGCGTCAGGCAGCCATTGCGGAAACAGCAGTCCCGCTACGCTGAAAAGATAAGCTGCGGCGATGCCGATGCCAATCAACGTGAACATGTTGAGGTTCCATGTCTTGAGCGACAGCCACGCGCGCACGATAAATGGCCACCCGCACCACAATACGACCGGAGTCGCGAGTGTCGCCTGCATCCACGCGAGCCACGCCGGCCGTATCGCCCGATGTAAGTCATAGGCCGGGACGAGCTCGCTCATGGAAATCAAGAACAGCGGCAGCGAGAGCACGACGCTAATCCAGAACCGCCGGGTCATGTCATGCAATTCCGAATTATCGACTTCCGCACTGGCGAGCAGAGGTTCGAGCGCCATGCCGCACAGCGGACAAACCCCGGGGCCGACGTTGCGCACTTCGGGATGCATCGGGCACGTGTAAATCGCATCTTTTTCACCAGCGGCGGCCGGCGGTGCGGCGTGCGAGTGACGCGTATGGGCGTGCGGCGCCGTGCGCGGCTTGTTCAAATACTGCTGCGGGTCGGCGTCGAACTTGCGCTTGCAGCCGGCACCGCAGAAGAAATACTGCGTGCCGTTGAGTTCGCTGACGTTTTTCGCCGCCTGCTCGTTGACCTGCATGCCGCATACCGGATCAGTTGCCATTGCCATGACCTCTCAAGTCTCCGACTACTCGATTGTAGCCGCCGTCCGCGCCATCAGCCGACGCGGCGCGCGCATCAAGCGATAGACGGCGGGTATTACGAACATGGACAACAGGGGCGCTGTAATCATTCCGCCTACCATTGGCGCCGCAATGCGCTGCATGATCTCGGAACCCGTGCCGCTGCCGAACATGATGGGCAGCAGGCCTGCAATGATAACGGCGACCGTCATCGCTTTCGGCCGCACGCGCATAACCGCTCCTTCGCGAATTGCGTCGTCAAGCTGAGGTAATCCCGCACCAACGGACTCACGCGCATCCCACGCGTGCTTGAGATACAGTAGCATGATCACGCCGAATTCCGCTGCCACGCCGGCAAGCGCAATGAAACCGACCGCGCTGGCGATCGACAGATGATGCCCGAGCGCGAACAGCAGCCAGCAGCCGCCGACCAGCGCAAACGGCAACGTCGCCATGATGAGCAGCGCTTCGTCGATGCGCCCGAATGTTAGGTAGAGCAGGACGAAAATAATCACAAGCGTTGCCGGCACGACGACCTTCAATCTGGCCGTCGCGCGCTCGAGATATTCGAACTGCCCCGACCATGAAACCGAATAGCCCGCGCCAATCTTAACGTCCTTCGCGACCGCGCTCTGCATGTCGGCGACGGCCGATTTCAGATCGCGGCCGCGGATATCGACATAGACCCATCCTGCGAGCCGCGCGTTCTCGCTGCGCAGCATCGGCGGGCCGTCCATCACGTTGATTGCGGCCACGTCGCCGAGCCGAATCTGCGCACCGCGTTCGGTCACCACCGGCAGATTGCGAATGTTTTCAACTGAATCACGCGTCTCGCGCGGATAGCGCACGTTGATCGGAAAGCGTTGTAATCCCTCGATGGTTTCGCCGACGTTATCGCCGCCGATCGCAGATGAAACGATGCTCTGCACGTCGGCGATATTCATGCCATAGCGTGCCGCCGCATCGCGGTCGATCTTGACGTCGATGTAGCGACCCCCGGTCAAGCGCTCGGCCAGCGCGGAAGTAACACCGGGTACCGTTTTCACGGCGCGCTCGATTTCGCCGGTAACGCGGTCGATTTCCGCGAGGCTGGCGCCGGCGACTTTCACGCCGACCGGACTTTTGATCCCGGTCGCGAGCATGTCGACGCGATTGCGGATCGGCGGCACCCAGATGTTCGAGATGCCCGGCACCTTGACGATCCGGTCGAGTTCTTCCACCAGCTTGTCTGGCGTCATGCCCGCGCGCCATTCGCTGCGCGGCTTGAACTGGATCGTCGTCTCGATCATCTCGAGCGGCGCCGGGTCGGTGGCGGTATCCGCGCGCCCTGCCTTGCCGAACACGCGCGCGACTTCAGGAACTGTTTTGATCAGGCGGTCGGTCTGTTGCAGCACCTCGGTGACCTTGCCGATGGAAATACCAGGCAGCGCCGATGGCATATATAAAAGATCGCCCTCGTCGAGCGGCGGCATGAATTCGCCCCCCAGTTGCATCGCCGGATAAATCGTTGCGGTCGCGATCAGCAGCGCGACGGCGAGCGTTGTTTTCGGAAATGCAAGGACGCGGTCGAGCAATGGCCGGTACACCGCGATCAATGAGCGATTGAGCGGGTTCGCCTGTTCCGAAGGAATGCGGCCGCGAATCAGATAACCCATAAGCACGGGGATCAATGTGACCGCGAGTCCCGCGGACGCCGCCATCGCGTACGTTTTGGTGAATGCGAGCGGTGAGAACAGGCGGCCTTCCTGCGCTTCGAGAGTGAAGACGGGAATGAACGAGAGCGTAATAATCAACAGCGAAAAAAACAGCGCAGGCCCGACTTCTGCCGCGGCCTCGCCTATTACGCGCCAATGCGTCTCCCCCGTTAATTCGGCGCCGGCATTGTCATGCCGCCAGCGTTCGATGTGCTTGTGCGCGTTTTCGATCATTACGACCGCCGCGTCGACCATCGCGCCGATCGCTATCGCAATGCCGCCGAGCGACATGATGTTCGCATTCACGCCCTGGTAATGCATGACGATGAATGCAATCAGAATCCCGATTGGCAGCGTCACGATCGCCACGAGTGCGGAACGCAGATGAAACAGGAACAGCGCGCAGACGAGCGCCACGATTGCGAATTCCTCTGCCAGCTTTTCCGTGAGATTTGAAACCGCACTCTTGATCAGATTCGAGCGGTCGTACGTCGGGACGATCTCGACGCCCGGTGGCAGGCCCGGCTTGAGCGCTTCGAGCTTTGCTTTCACTGCGTTAATCGTCTCAAGCGCATTCTTGCCCGAGCGCATTACGATGATCCCGCCCGCGACTTCGCCTTCGCCGTCCAGTTCGGCGACGCCGCGGCGCATTTCAGGTCCGGTTTGCACGCGCGCAACATCGCCGAGATGCACGACGATGCCCGCGTTGTTTGTGCTGAGCGGAATGCGCCTGAAATCGTCGAGCGACTGCAGATATCCCGAAGCGCGCACCATGTATTCGGCTTCCCCGAGTTCGACGACCGAGCCGCCGGTTTCCTGGTTCGCCTTTTGCACGGCCTCGATGACTTTCGAGTGCGTAATGTTGTACGAACGAAGCCGCGCTGGATCGAGCACGATCTGATATTGCCGAACCATGCCGCCGACGCTCGCGACTTCCGCTACGTTGGCGACGGTTTTTAATTCGTACTTGAGAAACCAGTCCTGCAGCGTGCGCAGCTGCGACAGATCCATGCGCCCTCTGCGGTCGACGAGCGCGTATTCGTAAATCCAGCCGACGCCGGTCGCGTCAGGCCCGAGCGCAGTTTTGGCCGGCGCGGGCAGCCGCGACTGCACCTGGTTCAGATATTCGAGCACGCGCGAGCGCGCCCAGTACGGATCGGTTCCGTCTTCGAACAGGACGTAGACAAACGAGTCGCCGAAGAACGAATAGCCGCGCACCGTCTTCGCACCCGGCACCGACAGCATCGTCGTCGTGAGCGGATACGTAATCTGATTTTCGACGATCTGCGGCGCCTGTCCGGGAAACGTCGTGCGGATGATGACCTGCACGTCGGATAGATCAGGGATCGCGTCAAGCGGCGTGCGCTGCAATGACCACACGCCCCACGCCGCCAGCATGAGCGTCGCGATGAGCACGAGAACGCGGCTCGCGATCGACCAGCGGATCAGCGCGGCAATCATTTGTGAGCACCGTGAGCCGCGTCTTTACCTTGCATATCCATCGCCGCAGGCACGTCCGTCATGCGCGAAATCGTACCTTTGAGGCTCGACTCAGAGTCGATCAGGAACTGGCTTGAGACTACGATCTTCTGTCCGGCGGTAAGGCCTTTGCGGATTTCCGTCCGGCCGTTCGCCTCGACGCCGGTTTCGACGTCGGCGGGCTGAAACCTGCCATCTTCACGCTGCACGATGACGAGCTTGCGTTGGCCCGTCTGGATCACCGCTTCGCTTGGCACGACGAGCGCGGATGATTTGACCGAAGGCGTGAAGTCCACGATTGCGAACATGCCGGGCGTCAATCGCGCCCCCGGATTGGCTACTTCAATTCGCGCCTTCAACGTGCGCGTCGCCTGGTTCACCTCGGGCAGGATCGCAGCGACCCGGCCTTTGAACACCTGCTCCGGAAATGCCGGCGTGCGCGCTTCGACATTGCTGCCGATCCGCAATAATGCGGCGCGGCTTTCCGGCACCTCCGCATAAACCCACACCGAGCCCAGCCCGTTGATGCGATATAGCATCGCACCGGGCGCAACTGTCATGCCTTCGCGCACTGCGAGTTCAGCGATCACGCCGCCGATTGGCGCGGTCAACGTGAAGCGGGGCTGCACATTGTTGCCCGTCTCGACCGATCGCACCTGTTCGTCGCTCATTCCGGACAGCAGCATGCGCTGGCGCGCTGCCGCTATGAGCGCTTCAGTGCCTTGTGCCTGCATGCGCTTCACTGCAAAATACTCTTCCTGCGCCGCAATCCAGTCGGGTACGAAAATCTCGACCAGCGGCTGACCTTTGCGCACCGGATCGAGCGCGGCGCGCACATGCAGTCGTTCGACAAAACCGCCGACGCGCGCAGTCACGAGCGCTACATCCCGATCGTTGTACGCAATGCTGCCGGCCGCTTCGAGCTTTTGCGTAATCGTGCCGGTCGTCACTTCAGCCGTACGCACGCCAAGGTTTTGCTGCATGCGCGGACTGATAGCGACGTTGCCGCTGTCGCTGCCGGCATCCGCGTACACCGGCACCAGCTCCATATCCATGAAAGGCGACTTGCCGGGCTTGTCGAATTTTTGCCCAGGCACCATCGGATCGTGCCAATACAGCACGCGCTTGTCGCTGGTTGCATCGGTCTTTGCGGCCTCTGCTTTATCTTTCGTCGCGGGCGCTGCCGGCGCCGCCGACGTCATCTGCATGCCGCGGTTCATGCCGAGCTGGTATACACCGTAGCCGGCGGCCGCCAGCAGAGCGAGTGTCACAACGATAATCGGCAATCGTTTCATTTCGCCTCCTTCGCTGTCGCGTGCTCGTCCTGACCGCCGTGTCCTTCGGGCAACAGGTAATTCAACTGCGCCCAGATGCGTGCGGTGTCCATTTCCAATTGCAATGTTTGCGTGCGCACGTCGATTTCATTGCGGCGTGCTGCGAGCACCGCCGCGAGATCGCTTTTTCCCCCGCGATAGGCGGCGAGCGCCGCCTCGGTGCGATCTTTCGCGAGCGGCACAAGCTCGCGCTCGTAGCGCGCAACGCGTTCGCGGCCGTTCTCCCATTCGTTCAACATCGAGCGCACTTCGGCCACGTGCGCGCGCACCATCTCTTCCTGTTGCGCCCTCGCGCGCTCCATCAGCGCAGTTTTCGACGCGACCTCGCGGTCCTGCCGGTTCTTCGCGTCCCATTGCAGCGGCACCGATACGCCCACCGAAAACATATTTGAAAACGCGGAGCCGCGTTCCTGATATGCGAGCTCGACACTCCAGTCGGGCTGCTTGTTCGCGCGCGCGAGCTGCGTTTCGGTTTGCGCGATCGCGACCTGCTTCGCGAGCATCGCGATTTCGGGGTGCCCTTCGATGTCCTGCTCGAGCGAGTGGCCTGCTAGCGGCACTTTGGAAATATCCGGCGCGCCGATCAGCGGCAGCTGTACTGCAATGCCGATCCACCGCGCGAGCATCGTGTTCGCGTTTTTAAGCTTGCGATCGAGTTCGGACAACCGATCGTCGAGCGCGACTCGCGACGCGCGCGCGGAATACACATCGACCTGGCTGCCGCGGCCTGCGCGGTAAGCGCTTTCAGCTGACTGAATTTCGAGGTTCGCTTCCTGCGCTTGGCTCACGACAACGGCGCGCATGCGTTCCAGGTAATAGCGATCGAGCCATGCCAGCGCCGTGTCTTTTTGCAGCACCGCGATGGCGACGCTTTTTTCGGCGGATGCGCGCTCCGCTTCGCGCTCATAGCGCTCGGCTTTCAACTTGCGCTTATCGCTGCGAGTCATCTCCTGCATCACACCGATCCGGCGCATGGTCATGAAATCGCGGGCGACACTGAACCGGTCGGGCCCGTCGGTGGGCACGTTATCGATGCCGAACTTCAAAACGGGATCGGGCAACTGACCGGCGGCAACGCCCATCTCCTTCATCGCAATGATCGACTGATCCTGCGCATCAATCTGCCTCGAGCGCGCGACGGCGATGCCCAATGCGTCAGGTAAGCTCAGTGCAGCCTGCGCGTGCGAAACGCTCGGCGCAGCAATCGACAATAGGCAAGCAGCCGCAATGACAGCGGCGAAGCGATGCAATTCAAACGACATTCGCGTGCGATGCGCGCACGCTGCGGAAACAGTGGACATGGCAATCTCCCGAACAAATCTAAGCGCCGTACGCGCAACATGCGCGCACGGAAACGACCGGACCAGCGGGGAGATTAAATGCGCAGAACGCCGAATCGAACTAACGGCGGCGGCAGGGGAACGAATGCGGACCAGTCAGCGCGAAGCGCACTACCGGGTCCTTCGCAAATCAGTATGGAATCGACAGTAACGAGCGTCGGCGTTGCGCCTAGCGGCGGAACACCGGCGTGCGGCAGCGTCTGCACCGACTGATCGCCGGCCTGGCAATGCTGAACACAAAGATTCGGATTGCTGCTGCCCGAATCCATTTCACAACCAGGCATCGTCTGTTGCATGGCCTCGATACTGGCCGGTGAGACTGCGCCTGCAGCGCTGTCTGCGGGACACGCATAGGCGGCAACCGCGAGCTGGGCAAAGAGCAGCACGGCAACGCATACTTTGGCCACAACGCGTCTGAAAGATTGCTTGAACATGATGTATGACAGATTATCCGCGCCACCCTCTGGATTAGTCAATTCAGCCTGCGGTTAAGCATCGGCAAGTTGCATGACACAGAGTACACGGTGGCCGTGGCCAATCAATTGATGTGCATCAAAAAGCGCTTGAGCATCTGGGGAGAAATCTAATTAGTTTGAACATCGGCGCCGCGCTCCACGCGCTTAAAACGATGGATAAACGAGCGTTCCTTGCTTGCCCGTCAGCGCTTTGTGCTCGAACTGATGCTTCTGCGGAAAATCGCGGACCTCGACGACGTAAGGCACATTGCGGATCAGAAACTCCGTCATCTGCCGCGCCGAATCCTTGTTGCGCGTGAGCACATAAGTCGGAAATCCCTCGATGGTCAGCGCGACGAATTCGTAGCCGCGCTCCAGCACAAAACGGTTGACCGCTTCGACGACGCCGAAATTCCAGTCGCGAGCCTGCACGTGGTTCGTATAGTCGTGGCCGATGATGAAACCTTCGGCGCGGATTTTCGGCGCGTAGGTGACGAGATCATCGTAGGCGGCCTCGACCGTATGCATGCCGTCGATGTAGATCCAGTCGAGCTGCCCGTCCGCGAATGCCGCCGCGGCATTCTTTGAATACTCGCGATGCACGCTGATGGTGCCACCGGTGATCTCCTTGCTGAAGCGCGCAAGCACCGCGTTGTACCGATCGTCCTGCTGGTGCGTGGAAACGTTGCTCGGATCGTTGGCGTAATCGCTGCGCTCCTGGCGCTCCCACGGATCGATCAGATGCAATTTGCGCGGACTGGCGTGCGTCAGAATTTCCTGCGAGAAATCGCCGTTGGCGACTCCAATCTCGGCCACCTCGCCGCCTTCAGGCAGAAAACGCAGAATCTTCGAGCGCGTCGTTGGGCACACAAGCATGGTCGTTTCGCTTTCTGCGCCTACTTCGCCGTCACGCCGGCCGCTTTGACGATATCGCTGATCTGTTTCGTCTGGTCGCGGCGGAATGCGTCGAGTTCGGCACGCGTGCTGCCGACAAGATCGAGACCGAGGCCTTTTAGCTGCTCGCCGAACTGCGGATCCTTGACCGACTTCGCGATTTCGGCGCTGGCCTTTGCAAGCACCGCTTCGGGTGTGCCGACCGGCGCCACGATGCTGTACCAGCCGAGCGTCTGATAGCCGGGCACCGCTTCGGAAATCGACGGCACGTCGGGCAGCAGCGCATTGCGCTTGAGACCCGTGACGCCGAGCGCGCGCACGCGACCCGACCCCACCGCGCCCATGACCGCGGGCACCACACCATAAGTCAGCTGCACTTCCTTGCCCATCGTCGCCGACAGCGCTTCGGCAACGCCTTTATACGGCACATGCAGCATGTTGGTGCCCGTCATGCGCGTGAAAAGATCGCCCGACAAATGTTCGGATGCGCCGGTGCCGGCCGAACCGTATGACAGCGACGTCTTCTTCGCGAGCTCGATCAATTCACGAATCGATTTCGCGGGCAGCTCGTTGTTAACGACGAGCACGAACGGCACGGTGCCGAGCAGGCTGACTGACGCAAAATCTTTGGCCAGACTGAATTTCACGTTCGGATAAACCGACGTGGCCACGAGCAACTGCGAAGTCAGCATCATCCACGTGTAACCGTCGGGCACTGCGCGCAACACCAGATCCGCACTCAGGATGCCGGCGACGCCGGGACGGGAATCGACGACAACACGCTGGTTCCATGCGCCGTACAGGCGATCGGCAAGCGCACGCGAAATGATATCGGGACCCGAGCCCGGGGCGCTGCCGATGACGAGGCGAATCGGCTTATCGGGGAAAGTCGTTTGCGCAGCATGCAGGTGCGTCCACGCGATGACTGCAGGCGCCGCCGCAATGAAGAGCATGAATTTCGCAAAGCGCATCGTGAATTCTCCTCGGCTTAAGTCTTCTCGTCCACGGCCAGGCGCGGAAAAATGTGGAGCTATGATGCGCATCAGCGCCGGGTTTGTCCAGAGTCGTGAGCGCAGGCGGCCGTGGCGCGGCGTTATAATTCCGGTTCACGAGATAAAGTCATGGCAACCGCAATCCACTCATCAAACATGCGCGGCGTAACCGTCGAACCGATGCGCGCCGCGCTCGGCGCCGAAGTCGATTGCGGCGACGTCAAGTCGCTCGATGAAACGTCGTTCGCGCTGGTTAAGCGCGCGTTTCTCGATAACCTCGTGCTGCTGATTCGCGGACAGACGTTGGCGGATGCCGACCTGCTTGCATTCGGCCGGCGTTTTGGCGAGTTGAGTGCTGCGGCGCCGGTCCATATCGGTCAGAAACCGCGCGCACTGCCCGAGCTCGCCGTCATCTCAAACGTCCTCGAGAACGGTGTCGCGATCGGCGGTTTGGGCGATGGCGAAGCGGTGTGGCACTCGGACAGCTGCTTTAACCAGATTCCGCCGAGCGCGAGCATTCTGCATTCGCTCGAAATTCCGCCGGCGGGCGGCGACACCGGCTTCACCAATATGTATATGGCGCTCGACACGCTGCCGCAGGCACTGCGCGCCGCAATCAAAGGCAAAACCATCAAGCACGACATGCGCTATACATCGGGCGGCCAACTGCGCCCGGGCTACACGGGCGAAGAAGATATTCGCTCGACCCCGGGGCCTTCACACGCCCTGGTCCGCCGGCATCCGGAAACCGGATGCAATGCGTTGTATCTGGGACGGCGGCCGCATGCATATATAAACGACCTCCCGCTCGACGAATCTGAAGCGCTCCTCGAAGCGTTGTGGGAACACGCGGCGCGGCCCGAAGCGTCATGGCACCACCAGTGGCGAGTCGGCGATATTTTGATCTGGGACAATCGCTGCGCGATGCACCGGCGAGATGCTTTCGATCCAGATTCGCGCCGCGTCATGCATCGCACGCAATGCAAAGGCACGCCGGTTATCGAAGGCGCCGATTCAGCGCCGCGGCATTCGCGTGCTCAGCCCGCGCGCTGAATTGACGATCAGCGTTTAATCGGCCTTGATGCCAGCGCTCGCGGCGATTTTCGTCATGCGCGCAATTTCAGATTTGATATGAGTCGCGAACTGATCGGGCGTACCTGAAATCACTTCGAGACCCTGCGCGCCGAGCGCCGCTTTGACGTCCGCGCGCTGCAGCACTTTGACAGTGTCTGCGTTGACGCGGGTAATCACCGCCGGCGGCGTGCCCGCGGGCGCGAGCAGTCCAAACCACGACACCACATAAAAATCGCGCAGGCCCGCCTCTTCCATCGTCGGCACTTCGGGGAGCGGCGCTGCGCGCTTGTCCGCCGTCACCGCCAGCGGCCGTATGCGGCCGCCCTTGATCAGCGGCTGCGTATCGGCAACGTTCGAAAACATCATCGACACTTCGCCGCCCATCAATGCGCCGAGCGCCGGCGTCGAACCTTTGTACGGCACGTGCACGAGATTGATGCCGGCCAGCGACTTCAAAAGTTCGCCGCAAAAATGGTGCGTGCTGCCGTTGCCGGCCGACGCGTAATTGATCTGGCCGGGATGCGTTTTCGCAAACGCGATGAACTCCTTCAACGTTTTTACCGGCACCGACGGATGCACGCTCAGCACATACGGTGTCGCCGCAATGAAAATGATCGGCGTGAAATCCTTGATCGCGTCATACGGCAGCTTGGCGTAAAGCGCGGGGTTGGAGCCATGCGTCGAATTGTTTCCCATGAAGAGGGTATAGCCGTCGGCCGCGGATTTCGCCGCGATTTCGGTGCCGAGCACGCCGCCTGCGCCTGGCCGCGCATCAACCACTATCGACTGGCCGAGCGCTTCACTCAGGCGATTGCCGACGATGCGGCTGATCACATCGGTCGCGCTGCCGGGCGCCTGCGCGATGACGATGCGAATCGGCTTGGCGGGATAATTCTGCGCGAACGTCGAGGCGGACAGCGCAGCGGCAAATACGGCAGCGCATGCGAGAGCGGCGAATTTCATGGGCGTGACCTTTTGAGGGATTAACGTCGGCACGCATTGTATAGGATGGCCGTGCCAGGCGCGTTCCCGCAGACAGCGAGTTCGAACGTTTTAAGTTGGTTACAACCGCCCGCAATCCATCACGACCGTCTGCGCCGTCATGCTGTCGCTGCGGCAGAAAGTGATGAGCTGTTCGGCGACGTCGTCTTTGCTCACGGGATGCTTGAGCAGCGTCATATCCGCGACCGTCGCCTGGTATTCGACCGGCCGGTTGGCGGTTGCGCGCGTGCCTTCCATGAAGCCGGGTGCTACGCAATTCACGGTCACTTCAGGCGCGAGCGCAACGGCCATGCACTTCGTCAAATGAATCATGCCGGCCTTCGACACCGCATACGCTATGCTGCTGCCGCGCGGCGCGATGCCCGCGCCGGACGAAATATTGACGATGCGGCCCTGCCCCTGCGCTTTCATCAGCGGCGCGACCGCCTTGATACAGTTAAACGTTCCGGTGAGATTGATGTTCATGATTTTGCTCCAGAGCTCGTGCGTCATGCCGTCGAGATCCGGATACGCGATGGTTTTATTGAATGCGGCATCGTTGACGAGAATGTCGACGCGGCCAAATTCCTTATGCGCCGCAGCGACCATGCGTGATACCGCCGCGGGATCGGTCACATCGGCGCGGATCGCGATTGCACGCACGCCGAGCTTTTCGAGTTCCGCTGCGAAGTCCTTCGCTTTCTTCTCCGATTCAGCGTAGTTGACGACGATGTTCACGCCGTTCAACGCAAGCGCTCGGCAGATGCGCTGCCCGAGTCCGCCGCTGCCGCCGGTGACGATTGCTGCACATCCTTTGAGGTCCATCGCGATCCTTTATTTTTATGCGCGCTGCCATGATAGGCGCTGCCGCGGACGCTGCCAATTAAAAACCATGCTAGTGTTCGGTTCTATTTTTACTTTTACCGACACGGAGAGCGACGTTCATGGCGACCAGCATCAAAGACAAAACCGCACCTTACTGCATGATGATCACGTTTGAAATCGAGCCGGCCGACGAAGCGGAATTCAACGATATCTACGACAACGATCACATTCCGAATATTCTCAAGCTCCCCGGCGTGCTCGAGATTGTGCGCTTTCGCGATGCGAATCCAAACGAGCGCGGCTTCCTGGTTTATTCGGCGCTTTACTTCCTCGCAAAGGAAAATCTGCACGAGACGCCTGAGTGGAAAAAGTTGTCGGACCTCGGACGGTGGGCGCCGGTGATCCGGCCGAAGGTAAAGTCGCGGGCGCGACGTGCTGGGCCGGTAGCGGGTAGGTTTTTACCATAGGCGTTTAAATCTCCCGGGTGGCAGACCCGGTTTCAATCTTCCGGGTGGCAGACCCGGTGCTGGTCACTTTCTCTTGAGTCGCCAAGAGAAAGTAACCCAAGAGAAGGCGACCCCAGCGAGACGCGCTTCGCGTTCCCTGTGCTGCTCGACGTGAAAAGCGGCTCAAAGAACTCGCTCGCAGTATGAGAAGACACATAGGGGTTGCGAGCTCAGACAGTTTCTCGCCGAGCGCCATGGACTCGGACTCTCGAAGAGTGGAGCGGGTAATGGCGCCAACGGCTGCGTTCTACGGTGTCGACCATGGCTTTAGCGCCTGCTCCCGCCCCCGACGCTTCGCGATGCCGGGTCGCAGCCGCCTTTTCACGCCTGCGACTGCTCGGTGTCTCACGAGGGGATTAAGCGGCGAGCAGTGTCGAGACGCGAATTGAATTGAAACGATTGAGTGGTGTACTAAAACTTACCCACTCAAAAATCTCTCGGTCGTTCTCATTACGACTCCATTCGCAAGCAACCCCCTTCTGAGACGCCGAGCAGTCGCAGGCAAGGAAGGAGCGGCGGTTGTGACTCGTTAGCGGAACGCCCGTTTGCGGGAACAACCGACAAAGCCCCGTGCTAATGCAGTCTCCAAG
>JAQGMI010000074.1 GCA_028292435.1 Betaproteobacteria bacterium | reverse complement strand
TGGTGCCGATCGCTTTTAGCTGGGCGCCCTTGGCACCCACCACGATGCCCTTATGCGAATCCTTATCGACGAGGATCGACGCATGAATCCGCCTCAAATTACCTTCAAGCGCGAACTTATCGATTATGACCGCGCTCGCATACGGCAGTTCGTCGCCAAGCAGTCGAAACAGCTTTTCGCGGATCATTTCGGCCGCCAGAAAGCGTTCACTCGATTCAGTAATTTCGTCCGCGCCGTAAAGCGCCGCCTGTTCGGGCAGATAGCGGCTGATCGTCGTCACGAGTTCATCGACGCCATGGCCTTTGGCAGCCGATACCGGGACTATCTCGGCAAACTCGTGAGCCGTCGCGACTTCCGTCATGAAAGGCAGCAGCAAACCGCGATCACTCAGCCGGTCGGTCTTGTTGATGATCAGAAGGACTTTGCGCCCCGCCGGTAACAACTTTAACAATGCGCGATCCTCCGCGCTGAATCGTCCCGCCTCGACGACCAGCACAATCACATCGACATTGCCGAGCGCCTGGGTCACCGTGCGGTTCATGTGACGATTGAGCGCGCTGGTATGACGCGTTTGGAAGCCGGGCGTATCGACAAACATCAATTGCGCGTCATCGCGCGTGAGAATGCCGGTGATCCGCTGGCGAGTCGTTTGCGGCTTGCGCGAGGTGATACTCAGCTTCTGGCCAACGATCCGATTGAGCAAGGTCGATTTGCCGACGTTCGGCCGGCCGACGATTGCAATGTAACCGGCTCTGAAAATAATTGCGGGCTCGCTCATGTATACCTCATTTACCTGCCGTGGCCAGATTGTGCGCGCGGCCGGCTGCTATCTGCTCGGCGGCGCGGCGGCTGCTGCCTTCGCCCTGCGTGCGTATTTTCAATTCGGGGATTGCGCATTCGACCCGGAAGTTCTGTTCATGTGCTTCGCCGGCGGTCGCGACGACCGAATACTGCGGTAATGCAATTCGACGCGACTGCAATAGTTCCTGCAGCAAAGTTTTTGCGTCCTTGCCGACGGTCTGCGGGTCGGCACCCGCAAGCTGGCGCTCGAACAAGCGCACTACCACCGCGCGGGCGGCGTCAAAACCGCCATCGAGAAAGGTTGCGCCAATGAGCGCTTCGATTGCATCCGCGAGGATTGACGGTCTTTGCGCGCCGCCGCTCTTGAGTTCGCCTTCGCCAAGCAGAAGCTCACCGCCAAGCTCGATCTGCTGAGCGATTTCGTACAGGCTTTGCTGATTGACGAGACTCGCGCGCAGGCGTGAAAGGTCGCCTTCGGCCAACTGCGGAAACCGCTCAAAAAGCAGCGCCGCAATAATGCAGTTCAGGACGCCGTCGCCCAGAAATTCGAGGCGCTCGTTATGCGGCGCGCCGAAACTGCGGTGCGTCAACGACTGGCGCAGCAGATCCGCATTAACGAACGGATAACCCGTGATCTCAGCGAGGGCGTGACGTACCATGCTATTGACGTTTACGCCCCGCCGCGAACCTACGGCCCTGTCGAGGTCGGATTGAAGTCGATCAGCAAGGTGTAATTTTTAAACAGCGGAATCCGCGATTGATACGCGGCACTGACGGTGACGCTATTACCGTCCTTGGTAATTTCCAAGTCGTCGCCGCTAATCGAAGTGATGCCCTCGATCGTCGCATAGCTCGCCCAGGTCGTCATGACGTCGCGGCGGGTGCCGGTCTTGAGTTCGGGTTTGGCAGCGAGAATCTTGAAAATTTTCTGCAACGCAAAGTATTCGCTATAAGGCTTGAATAATTTGAAGCCGAACAGCAACGCAATAATAAGAATTACCGAAAATACCATCAAACCAGTCAGACTGACGCCACGTTGTTTTTTCATAATGCTCCCTGTCATTTTATTGCCTGGCCTATACGCTTGAACTCGTCGAAGTTCCACCAGATCAGGAATGCCTTGCCGACAATGTTCGCATCCGGCACGAATCCCCAATAGCGGCTGTCGCTGCTGCTGTCGCGATTGTCGCCCATCATGAAATAGTGGCCGGGCGGCACCGTGCAGGTAAATCCCGCTTCATTGTAGGCGCAATTCTCGTAAAAAGGGAACCGCTTGACGTCGGACGTGCGCAGGGTCGGGATCTCCGGATTGATCAGGATCGCATGCTCGTGTTCGGGCGCCAAAGATTCTTTAATTCGCTGCGTCGCGACAAAACTCAAGCCCGTCTCGACGTAGTTGAACTGGCCGTCCGCCTCGGTTTTGATTTCCTGCCCGTTGATCGACAGCCGCTTGTTCTGATAGCTGACCTTATCACCGGGAGTGCCGACGATGCGTTTGATGTAATCAAGCGAAGGATTTTCAGGATAGCGAAATACCATTACTTCGCCGCGCTGGGGCGCGTTGATGTCCATGATTTTCTTGTTGATGACGGGCAGGCGGACGCCGTACGTGAACTTGTTCACCAATATGAAGTCGCCAATCAGAAGCGTCGGCAGCATCGACCCGGATGGGATCTTGAACGGTTCCACGAGAAATGATCTCAGCAGAAAAACGATAAGAATTACCGGGAAAAAACTTTTCGGATACTCAATCCACCACGGCTCTGCCGCATCGGCAGCCCGGTGCTTGCGCAATACGAAATGGTCGAGCAGACAGACCAGCCCGGTGACGACCAGCAGCGAGAACATGATCAGGGCGAAATTCATTTATTGATGTCCCGTTTTGTAAGCAGTTGCGGCTCCATACCTTATTTGCTCTCGACCTGCAGAATCGCGAGGAACGCTTCCTGCGGTATTTCCACATTGCCGACCTGCTTCATGCGTTTTTTGCCGGCCTTTTGCTTTTCCAACAGCTTGCGCTTGCGACTGATGTCGCCGCCGTAACATTTAGCAAGGACGTTCTTGCGCAGAGCCTTGACGTTTTCCCGCGCGATTATATGCGCGCCTATAGCCGCTTGCACGGCGATGTCGAACATCTGACGCGGAATCAGTTCGCGCATTTTCGACGCGAGCTCGCGCCCGCGATACTGCGCGTTGGCGCGGTGTACGATCAGCGACAATGCATCTACTCGTTCGCTGTTGATGAGGATATCCAGTCTGACCAGATCCCCGGCCCGGTATTCCTTGAAATCGTAATCGAGCGACGCATAGCCGCGGCTGTTTGATTTCAGCTTGTCGAAAAAATCCATCACGACTTCGTTGAGCGGCAGCTCGTACGTCAGCATCACTTGACGGCCGAGGTATTGCATGTTCTTTTGCACGCCTCGCTTTTGGGTGCAGAGCGTAATGACGGCGCCCACATACTCCTGAGGCATCAGGATGGACGCGGTGATGATCGGTTCGCGGATCTCGCTGACTTTAGACGGGTCGGGCAGTTTCGACGGATTTTCGATTTCGAGCAGCGTCCCGTCGTTCAGGAGCACTTCGTAGATAACGGTCGGCGCAGTCGTGATCAGCTCCATCCCGTACTCGCGCTCGAGCCGCTCCTGCACGATGTCGAGGTGCAGCAGGCCAAGAAATCCGCAGCGAAACCCGAAGCCCAGCGCCTGCGATGATTCAGGCTCGAAACGCAGGGACGCGTCGTTCAGATGAAGTTTTTCGAGCGCGTCGCGCAGTGCCTCGTACTGGTTCGAATCGATTGGATACAGGCCGGCGAAAACCTGTGGCTGGATTTCCTTAAAACCCGGCAAGGCTTCCGTCGCCGGGCGCTCGACCAGCGTGACGGTGTCGCCGACCCGTGCGGCCTTGAGTTCCTTGATGCCGGCAATCACGAACCCGACTTCGCCCGCGGCGAGGCTTGTTTTCATGCGCGACTTCGGCGTAAAAATGCCGACCTGCTCGCACAAATGCTGGGTCGCGGTCGACATCAGCAGAATACGGTCCTTGGGGCGCAATTCTCCATCGACCACCCGCACCAGCATCACTACGCCGACGTAATTGTCGAACCACGAGTCGATAATCAGCGCTTTGAGCGGCGCGGCGGGATCGCCTCGCGGGGCCGGGATACGCGCAATCACCGCTTCGAGGATGTCCTGCACGCCCAGGCCGGACTTGGCGCTCGCCAGTATCGCTTCCTGCGCCGGAATGCCAATGATGTCTTCGATCTCGGTAATGACGCGCTGCGGTTCGGCCGACGGCAGGTCGATCTTGTTGATGACCGGCACCACTTCGACGCCCTGCTCCGTTGCCGTATAGCAGTTGGCCACCGTCTGCGCCTCCACGCCCTGCGATGCATCGACCACCAGCAATGCGCCTTCGCACGCCGAGAGCGAGCGGGAGACTTCGTACGAGAAGTCGACGTGGCCGGGCGTGTCGATCAGGTTCAGTAAGTAGGTTTCGCCGTCGCGCGCCTTGTATTGCAGCGCCGCGGTCTGCGCCTTGATCGTAATCCCGCGTTCACGTTCGAGGTCCATCGAGTCGAGCACCTGCGCTTCCATCTCGCGGTCCGAAAGGCCGCCGCAGAACTGAATAAAGCGGTCGGCCAGCGTTGATTTGCCGTGGTCGATATGCGCGATGATGGAAAAATTGCGAATGTGCTGCATCTACCAGATCTACAAAAAAGGGCACGCGTGAATACGTGCCCTTCTGAAAAAATAAAGGAGGATTTTAGCCGATTTTTCTCAGGTAATCATTAACTTTGGCCACATCCAGATGATAGTGGCAAAGCTCGCCATCAGCGCCAACGAGCACCGGCACCCATTCGCCATAACGCGCTTCGAGCGCTGCATCGCTGTCGACATCGATGATTTCAAGCTCAAAGCGCGCGCCGGCCTGCATGGCACGCAGACCAGCGATCATGTCATCGCACAGATGGCAGTACGTGCGCCCATAAAGCGTGAGCTTGATGACGCATGGAGTGCCTAACACGATGAAACACGCGATGCGCTGTCACGATTTTGGCTCAGGGCTAGAAGAAAGGCGCGCGGCTTAGTCATTCTAAGCAAGAGACTTTCGACGACGCCGTGGGCCAATACTCGTGCCAGCCCGCCGGGTTGCAGCCAGAATAGGTGATGGCTGCGTTGCACGTCTTGGCAATAGAATGACTATTGCCTTCACCGGGCGCCTTGCCCTCACCAATTCTGGCTGCAACGCACACGTGTTTCATCATGTTAGGCACTCTAAGTCAGCCATGCGCGCACTCAAACAGGAAAGTGGCGGAACTCGACGTCGTCGTCACGCCCGATCTGCGTAATCAAATCGACTTCCCACGTGAGATAGTCTTTCATCGCCTGCTCGCGGTTCTCAGTGCGGTCGTGCGCGCGCACCCATACGTCGTCGACCGCATCGGTGAGGCGCGTGAGCCCTTGCTCGAGCGGCAGATTTTCGCGTTTCCACGCGGCGGTCCCGCCGATAAGGACTTAGACCGGCGACGTCGTGAGCTGCACGACTTCGGGCGCGGCAAACTGTGCAACGATGCTATCGGCGGACGTGAGGACGATGGTTTGCGGCTCGGGAATCTTCTGCAGGTTGGCGGCCAGGTTGGCGCGGATCGCATGCCAGGCGCCCGGGATATGTCCTTCGCCGTAGCGCGGTTTGCTGTCGAGGTCGATCACCGTGATGCCGTCGAGTTCGCGCGCAAGCGCCGCCGGTGCGATCGTTTCGCAGCGCAATTTATTGAGGCCCAGTGCCTCGACCGGTGCCGCGCCTTTGAGCAGCGGCCCCGAACTCAGCGCATCCTTGACCACGTAAACTTCTTTCCAGCCCATCTGGATCAACCAGGAGGCGGTCATCGTCGCGCGCACGCCATGATCGTCAATGAGGACAATGCGCGAATTGCGCACGCCCGCAAAGCTGTCGGTCGTCTGCACGAGCTGGCCGCCGGGCGCCGACACGGTCGAATGCAAATGGCCGTCGGCAAATTCTTCCGGGCTTCTGACGTCGAACATGAAGAGCGTGCGCTTGTCCATCTCGCGCGCGAACTCGGCGACCTTGGCGACGTTGATGTACTGCACGCCGAACCGTTTGGCGACCCGCGCCGCGCATTCGCGCGCCTTGCGCAGTCCCGTGGCGGTCGGCGCAGGGGCGATCAGGTCCTGATCCTTGGCAACCTCAAAGCCGGCCAGGTGCCAGCCCATGGTGCCGTTCTTGAGCGCGACGACCTTGTGCGCAATGCCTGCATTGATCAACGATTGCGCGCCGATGATGCTGCGCGTGCGCCCGGCGCAGTTGACCACTACCAGCGTGTCGGGCGGCCCGATCAGGTCGTGCGCGCGATACGCGAGTTCGGCGCCGGGGCAATCGATGCCGCCCGGGATGCTGACTTTTTTGTATTCGGGCAGCGGACGGCTGTCGAGGATCACGATTTTTTCGCCGCGCTCGACTTTCGCTTTGATGTCCGCAGCGTCCATGCGCGGGGTTTCGTAATGGTGCTCGAC
>JAQGMI010000004.1 GCA_028292435.1 Betaproteobacteria bacterium | reverse complement strand
CGTGCGCCGAGCCCATCGGCGTCGGTATTGTCATGCCGCCCTCAGTCACTGGTTCGCGGCGAGGCACGTTGAATTGGTACACGCCGCCATTCGCCTGCCCTTTGGCGCCCATAATCTGGTCGAGCTGCGCCATGTCGAGCTCGACCGCAGGCGGCGTTGCCGGCGGGGTTGCAGCGGGCGGCGTCTTGCTTTGCGCCAATGCCGTTTTGATGACTTCTGCCATCTTGACCGGATCGCCAGTGCCGCCAACATGCATGTAAAAAGTCGCAGGGTTCGCGCGCAGCAGGTGGTTGTGGATGGCGGTAATGTCCAGACCACCTTCGAGCAATTTCGCCATTACCGGATTGACCTCGCTCTCAAGCAATACGAGATCGCCCATGACCATCGCTGTATTGTGCATCGGCATGAATGCAACCCAGCCGCCGAGCGCGAGCGACGGCTTGATCGTAACCCCGTCGAGCGCTGGTTGCAGATCCGAGCGTGGAAATCCATAGCGATGAACTTCGCCCGATACAGTAGCGCTTCTACCCATCGCCGTATCAACCTTCTTCCAGTCGATTGACTGCGCTTGAGCGGCAGCCGGCACGATGAAACTCAAGAGCGCAATCGTTTTCAAGATTTGCATATCGTCTCCTCTGTAAAGTTTGCCATTCGCTATTGGAAAACCGCGGATGTCTGCTTCATATCGACATCGCATGTCTCGAATGGTTTCGACGCGGAGAACGATATCGGCTACACGCCGTAACAATTCCGGAGACTTGTTCCCAAGGGAGTATTGGAGCGGTGCCGGCGTGAAAATGCGGACGGAGTGTCCGCCCCGCATCGACCAAGCGACGCTGCTTAGCCCTGCCAGCGAGTCGATGCGGACGGAGTGTCCGCCCCGCATCGACCAAGCGACGCTGCTTAGCCCTGCCAGCGAGTCACGCAATCGTCGAGTTGAGGCCGAGCCAATTCGGGCGGCACCACGGCCGGTGTGCCGATGTGGATGAAGCCAATGATGACATCATCGGTCCTGAGCCCGAGGCCTTCCTTCACGCGCTCGTCATAGGCGGGTGCGCCTGTGCGCCACATTGCGCCATAAGCGAGGGCTTGCGCGGCCAGCATGATGTGTTCCGCTGCCGCACCGGCTGAAACAATTTGCTCCACGTCGGGAATCTTGTCGCCTGGCTTTACTCGTGCCACCACGACAACGATCGCGGGCGCGCGCAATGCTTTGTGCCGCTCGCGTTCAAGCATTTCCGGCGTTGCTGCAGGCTCGCGAATTCGGAGTGACTCGGCGAGGAGATTACCGAATCGCGCACGCGCTTCGCCTGTGATAACGATGAAATGCCAGGGCCGAAGACGACCGTGATCAGGCGCGCGTAACGCACTGCGCAGTATCGCGTCGAGTTCTTCCTTCTTCGGGCCGGGTTCCTGAACCTTTACCGCGGAAGCACGCTCGAGCAGCAGCTTCATTGCATCCATCGTGGCCTCCCAACGTATCTCGGCTTTTGTTTAAACACGGCCTGCTTCAAGCCTCATCGACAAACACTGCGGCGCGCTGCGATCGTAGTAGCCGCGGCCGGCTTGATTGTGATTTTCTAACCCCGATGTCCCCGCTTTGCGGATTGTGTACTTGCGAGTGTCGCTTCTGCAATCGGCGCCAGGGCGGAATCCGGAAACGGCGAGACGCTGCTCACGTTGATTTCGCACAGCACGTAAGTGTCCTGACCTGCGGCATCTTTTGGACCCAGCATAAAATCGCAGTCCCATAATATTGGCAGCATCGCAGTCTCGATTTGGAGCAGCCGCTGCACCGCTGGCACCCACTCCCGCTCCAGTTTTCGCTTGAGTGATTGAAATTCCGGCAGCGACGGCGGATGGTAGCCGCGCTTCGTCGGCTGCGGCGCCGCTTCGGGCGGCGAGCCCGGTGGCGCAGGGCACAATGCAACGATCGCCTGGTGGCCGAAACCCGCGACCTTATCGTGCACGAGGTAACAGCGCACCATGCCTTCGGGCAGCCGCGGCTGGTATTCCTGATCGATCATCCTGCCTTCGCCCGAAAAATATCGCTCACAGCGCGCGAAAAATGAACTCAGCGGCATATCTTCTTCGACGCTTCCGCGCTTCGCATGGAGCGCTCGTACCCCGTTCTTTTCTGATAATTCGACTTTCCAGATACCCTCGCCGCTGCTGCCCCGGTATTGCTTGAGCACGCGGGCCGCGCCCGAACTCAGACTCGCGGGGAGTTCAGTGCGCAACTGGTCGAGCGAGCGATAGATACGCGTATCGCAGCCCCATCCGATCTCACGGGTCTGATACAGAACTTCTTTTGTCCCGAGCTTCAGGATGACATCAGGATGCGCGCTGACGAATACGCCGGCGCTCGCGACTTCGCGCAGCATCGCATCGAGCACCGACCGGTCGCGCCCGCCTTCATCGGGATTGAACCAGACCAAGACGCCGTCGACGCCCATGATCTGATTGCGAACTGCTGCACAATGATTGTCATCGTAGAGCGCAGGCTCTGCATCGATGCCGTGCGCACCCAACGCTTCGTACACTTTGGCGAAACGGGTGTCCTGCGGCGATTGTGCATCGCGCTCGCGCGGCGAGAGTATGGCGACGCGCGGCCGCGCTTTCTTTCCGATGCCGCCGTTCATCGCGCCGCCATCGCTTCGCGCGCTGTTGGGATCAATTGAGTTTCTCGGATACTGTCTTGCTGCCGCTCGCATTTTCCAGCACAACGGCCGCAACCGGCGCGCCGTTTTCAAGTGACGGCATGGCGCTGACTGCGCGATATCCCTTGTTTTGCACGACAGCATGCGCGACGGCTGCGGCAAGGCTTTTCTTTGCTTTTGCCATCGCCTCGCTCTGTGCCTGCGCGTGCTTGAGGTCGTCGCCTTCCTTGATTTCCTCCGTCTTTGCGACTTTCCCGCTCTTGTGATCGACGATCACTTCCGAATACTTGCCTTTGCCGGCAGTGTAGGTCGACAACTGCAGTTTGCCGTGTTCCATCTCGAACTTGCCCGAAATCGGTTTACCCTTTTGTTGCGCGGCGGCGAGTCCTTTTTGAAGCGACACTTTCGCCGTACTGAGCGTCTTCCACTCGACACCGCCTTCTTCCGCCATCGCAACACCCGCCATCAGAAAGACACCCGCATACGCTGAGATTACGAATTTAGTATTCATGTTTGCTCCTTTTGGTTTTCAATACTTCAATCGTGTTCCTTCGATCAACTACAACAACCTTTTGCATTTCAATGGAATTACTCCTTACGCAAATACGCCGTCGTCAAGATAACGCCATCACGCCGGTATTCGATCCGCTCTTCCGCCAGCCAGATTTCGAAGCCGTCTTCGACGGGCTTGCGTGATTTTCGCGTCACGCACATGTCATTACCGTCGATCCGCCAGTTGCCCGACTTGTGTTGCCCGAGTTCCATCGCGTCGAAAACGCCGCGGGCAGCGAAGCGGTCCGACCAATGACTGCCATCGGTTATCACTTTGCCAGCGATGTGCATGCGAATCGCAGCCGCGTCGAGGCGCTTGAAGGCATCTGCGGCATTCGCGATGCCGCCAGCATGGGCGCAGCACAGCGTTGCGATGATATGCACGAGAAGTCTTTTCATTGTACAGGCGACATGATGCGCAGCACCGGCTTTGCGTTCACGTTCTGCAGCGGAAAATACACAAGATGCGACTCGGGCTCGACGGCGACTGTATGCGCGTTTTCGGCGAGCTTGGCTACGCCGAGTTTAGCGAGCGACTTGCCGTCGAGCCTGAAGACGGAAACAACGCCGCTTTCGGCCGCGACGTACAGGCGGTTCAAGCCGGCGTCGAACGCGAGCACGTCCGGATCCTTGCCGACGGCTGCCGACGAAATCACTTTTTTGTCATTCATGTCGAACGTGAGCAGCTTCGCATTGCCTTCGCACGCGATGAACGCCACGCGTTGCGTGGGTGCGATCAGCAGTCCATGATTACGGCATGCCGTGTTCAACGGATGGCGCGCGACGATCTTGTCGGTCGCGGGATCGATCTCGGCGATATCGTTGCGCGTTTGCACGTTGACGAAGATGTGCTTTGAGATCGGGTCGTACTGCGAGTTGCCCGCTTCGCCCTCGAGCGCGATCGTGGCGACGCGCTTGTCCGTTTGCGCATCGATGACAGTCGCGCTACGCCCCCGCTGGTCCGAGACGTAAATCTTGCGCACTTCCGGCGCGTAGGCGATACCGTCGGGATAGGCGCCGGTCGGCACTCGTGCGACGATCTTGAGCGTCCGGCCGTCGATGACGGCGATTTCATTCGCGCCCGTCGCCGACGCATAGACCTTGTTCGACTCGGCAACTGCAAGTACGCCGTGGACCTGGCTCACGTCACTTATTTCGCCGATGACCTTCCTCGTCTCGGTATCGAACACAACGATGCTGCTTGACGCCAGATGCGCAATGTACAGACGGTGCGTGCGCGGATCGCGGCTTTGATAGTCGAAGCGATTGGCCGGGCCGGGTAAACCGACGTCGGCAACAATAGTGAGCGGCAGACCGCCGCCAGGCGGTGCGCCGTCGGCGGCGTGCGCAGGACCGACAGTCACCGCACATAAGACGCCCGCATACATTAACGCACCGCGAATCGCCGAAACGATCGCGCCCTTCATTTGCGAACGGTGAGATTCCATGTGAAACCTATCCTCAGTTCTTTGACATGATGTTCGCCGCCGTGAGCTGAGCGCACGCCGATATCGAAAGAAAGATTGTCTTGTTTGCGCCAGATGATTCCGACCAGGCGGGAAATTGTGCGCGGGCCGCCAGATTCCTGCTCGGCCGTCACTTCCATCACCGGTCTGGTTACCCACTCGTGCGGTCCTTCGAGGATCGTTCCAAGAAAAGCGCCCGGCTTATGGGCACGCGTGTACGCGAGTTCTGCGTTGAAATGTGCCATTGCGTAGCGCACACGCTGCGAGAGGATGCCAGCCCAGGAAAATCCAGCGCCCGGTTCGTCGTTCACCGTCGGCAGCAAGAATCCGTACTCGGTTGCCACGCTTGGACCTTCAGCGTCCTGCAACACACCTCGCCGCAATACCTGCTTGATAAAGGCGCCGGTATTAACGACGCTCGTTGCGGGCACGCCGGCGCCGCCATCGCGCAACTGTTGGCGCTGACCTTGCAGCACAAGTTCCAGATCATCCCGAATACCGAAGTTCGCCACTACGGCAGGCGCAATCTAGTAGCGGGTACCGCCATCGCGAAGCGAACCGATCGGGCCGAGTTCCAGTTCGAATTCGCCGCGCTTTGCAACGTCTGCGTCGGTCGAATCAAACGGGCGGTAGGCGCTCGCTGAGTCGCTCGCGGCAATGCAGCACACCGTAAACGCGATGTGCATGGCACTGGTGAAAAAACCCGCCGCACTCATCATTAAATCTCATGCGCTATGCACCAACGGATAAACGACGAGGCCGATCAATGCTGCGGCTGCGACGATCGCCGGTTCGGGAATCTTTTTAAATTTCCATAGCAACACTACGGTCGTAACACCCAGCAGGATGGTGGGAAAATCCGTAATCGAGCGCTTGCCGAGCACGATCACGGCGCCGGTAATCGTGCCGATCGCAGCCGCCGTCACACCATCGATGAAGGCGACGACACCCGGATGCTTGCCGTATTTCTTGAAATATGGAGCCGGAATGACGGTGAAAAAATAGCACGGCAGAAAGGTGGCCAGCGCAGCGACGGCAGCGCCCGCAAACCCGGCCACGAGGTAGCCGATAAAACCGACAGTAATGACCACCGGACCCGGGGTGATCATTGCGACCGCCACCGCGTCGACGAACTGGCGCTCCGTCAGCCAATGATGTTCATTGACTACGCCGCCATACAGGAATGGCACGATCGCAAGTCCGCTGCCGAACACGAAAGCGCCCGCCTCCGCAAAAAATACGCCGATCTGCCACAACACTGTCCAGTCGGTCGTCGCGGCAAGCGGCACTGCCGTCGGCAACTGCGCTGAAATCGCCAGCAACCCCGGCGTGCCGCCGCTGCCAAACCATTGCTTTGGCGGCGCTCTCACCATCCACACCAGCAACCCCGCGACGAGAAACAGCGTAACGAATTCAGATTCAGTCATGACCGTAACGATCGCGCTCACCAGATAGATCGCCCACAGCAGCTTGTCCTTGCCGATGCTCTTGGTCGCCAGCTTGTACGCGCTGATGGCAATGATGCCGATCACACATGCGCCGACGCCGTAAAACACAGCCTGCATCCATGGCAGCCCGCCGTAAACCACGTACGCGGCGCCGATTGCGACGACCATGAGAAATGACGGGATGACGAAAGCGACGCCCGCCGCCGCCGCGCCAAAATTACGGTAATGAACATATCCGAGATAAATCATCAATTGCGCGGCGAGTGGACCGGGCATGAGCTGCGCCAGGGCAAGCCCTTCTTTGTAATCCGATTCCGAGATCCACTTGCGCTCCTCCACCAAGTCGCGATGCATGTAGTTGACCAGCGCGGCGGGACCGCCAAACCCGGTTGTGCCCAGTCGCAATGCATACATGACGAGTTGCCAAAGCGAATATGCTGGCGTGGCCGCGGATTCCTCGTTCGCCGTTTTTACTGTAGAGGTCATTCTTACTTGCTGCCGTAGGAAAAATCGTCAAATGCCGTCACGCTGTCAGCCTTCGTCCACACGCCGACCGCGCCGGCGCCCGCGATGTGATTGTCTTTGGCCTCGATGTATGTTTTCCCGTTCAATGCGACTTTGATGCTCTGACCGGAAAACTCGACCCGCAAGGTGTGCCATGTATTCTTCGGCACCGGCGCATCGACGTACTTGATCGTCTTGCGGCTGCCGCCTTCGGTGTAATAAAGCGATACGTTGTTCTCTAGCGCGTTGGCGCGGGCGACGTAATAATTATCGCCGTCCTTGAACCGCCAGATGAGCCCGCCCGCCTGGTCTTCGCGGCCCGAGATCGGCTTGAACTTGACTTCGACGTAGCCGTCGGTGAGCGAACTTTCCTTCAACACGCAGTACGGAAATGTACCGCTCCCCGATTGCTTGAGCACGTTGCCCTTGCTTGGCGCGCCCGCGTCCGGCTCGATGGCCCACTTAGGCGTGCCGCGACCCGTCACGCCTGCGGTCCATCCGGCGGGCACCGCGCCTGCCTTATCGTTATCGAAGCTCACCGTTTCTGCCATCACAGCTCCCGTCATCAGTGTCAATGCAATTATCGTAATTAATGCTTTCATCATGCTTACTCCATGTCGTTTCTACATGTGTTGCTTGACCGGTGCGCCGATCGCGCGCCACGCCGAGTGGCCGCCTTTCATGAATTTTGCATCGAACCCGGCGTCGCGCAAAGCGATCGCGGTCTTGCATCCGATGTGAAATCCATACGCGCAAAACGTGACGACCGGCTCCGACTTCGAAAGCTCGCCCATCCAATCCTGCACACGTTCGGGATCGCGCCACGTCGCGCCTTCGATGATGTCCTGCTGGCGCGAGACGAAATGCCGCGGGCGCGCATCGATGAATTGAACCGACTTCCCGGCGTCGAGCATCGCCTTCACTTCCTCGACGCTGACGCCCTGCAGATCTCCAAACTCGGGCTGCTCGAGCGGCCGCGGCGGTGCAACCTTGGTCGCATCTTCATATCGCGCTTCGACCGATTTCCAGTCCAGATTGCGCATGAACGTGTCGACATACGCCTTGGCATTTGCACCATAGTCGATGTGGTAGGCGTGCTCGTACATGTCGAGCGCGAGAATCGGAATGCCGCCTGCCACCGCCTGCGTGTGATCGGATGCGTACTGGTTGATAAGCCGGCCGTCGCGCGGGATGTAGGTGAGCAACACCCAGCCCGAACCGCCGGAGAGCGCATTGCCCATTGCGACGAATTCAGTCTTCCATTTAAGGTACGACCCGAAATCCCGAGTGAACGCATCCGCAAGCACCGAAGGCGGCTTGCCGCCTTCGCCGCCCATGCTGGCGAAGTACAATTCATGCAGCAGCGTCGAGTTAAGCACTATGAGTTCCTCGCGCTTGAGTCCATTAATGACATAACCGGGTGTTTTTTCCCAATCGAGTGCCTCGAGCTTCTCGGTGATTGCGTTGAGCTTGCGCAGCGCTCCGCCGTAGTGATTCTCGTAGTGGCTCTCGATCAACTTGAATGAAAGTGCGTTGAGCGTCCAGGGCCGGCAGTGGATCGGGGTCAATTGGTAGCGCATGCTGTTCTCCTGTTAAAACAATTAAGCGTTGAAAGAAATTGCATCGGGTTGCACGTCTGGCGTTGAATTCGTTGTCATCCTGGTCACAAGTTGCTCAACGACTGTCGCAAATCCCTTGTCGCTTCGTCCTCACGTTCAGGAAAAAATGCGACGAGGATGGTGGAAGCGGCAACCGTGACGGCTCTCCACGTTCGCATAAAGTCATCGCTCACGGGCGCGTCGGCGGTGTAGCCGGCCAGCGCGGCGACGCGTTCGGTGGGCCAGCGCCAGCGCCACACATCCAAAGCAGGATGACTAATGTATGAATCGCCGAAATCAATCAGGCCCTGGAAGCGCCCGGTGCTTCCGTCAACAAAGGCGTGAGGGGGGCCTGGGTTGGAATGCAAAGCCACGAACTCTTGCGATTCAGGCAGGGCTGCCAGTGCGCGTTCTCGTACCTTTTCCAATGGAATCTCCAGCGGCCACGCCCGCCCATTCTTTCCGAGTCGCCTGGCCGCTACGCCGAAGTATTCAGACAGGCGCCCTTTGAAGTCAGCCGGGGTGCGGTCTGTGGGGAAGTGAGCGCTGTCGTGAAACGGCTGCTGCGGTATGGCATGAAGGCGGCGCAGTAGCCGCCCCAAGCTAAAGATGACGCCGTGCCGCGCTTCGGCCGTAAGGGTGGCATTTTCGTAGGCCACGCCCGGCATCCGCGTCTGGATGTTGTACTCCAATAAATTCGTTTCGCGGTTGTAGCCGAGGACGAGCGGCACAGGCAGGTCGGGCGCAGCCGCCGCCAGTTGGTTAAGAAAAAACACTTCGCGCGCGAGGCTCGTGCCGACGCGCACTTGTTGTGGCCGCTGTACCTTCAGCACGATGGCCTCATCGATCATGTAGGTCCGCCCCTCGCCGCCGGATTCGTCAACGCTCGTCACGGCTTTTGCCGTTGGCACGAAACGGCGCACGCAGCGCAGCACCTCGGCCTCCGGCAGAACAGGGTCGGGTGCATTGGGCTGCAGGTAATACTCTTTGAGCATGCTCATGTAGACATTCTTTCCATTGACGGATGAGGAATCTCTATACGTGCTGCTTCACCGGGCCGCCGAACGACCGCCAACTCCAATGGCCGCCTTTCATGTATTTCGCGTCGAAGCCTGCGTCGCGGAGCGCAATCGCGGTCTTGCATCCCATGTCGAATCCGTACATGCAGAACACAACCACGGGTTCGGATTTCGACAATTCACCAGCCCATTCGCGTACGCGCTCCGGGTCGCGCCAGATTGCGCCTTCGATCATGTCCTTCATGCGGGAGACGTAGTGCTGCGGGCGCACATCTATAAGCTGCAAAGGTTCGTTGCCGTCCAGCATGGCTTTGACTTCTTCGACCGTGACACCCGGCACGTCGCCGAACTCAGGCTGCACGAGGGGCCGCGGCGGTTCGACTTTCAACGCATCTTCATAGCGGGCTTCGACCGCCGTCCAGTTGATGTTACGCATGAACGCGTCGACGTACGCTTTCGCGTTCGCGCCGAAGTCGATGTGATATGCGTGCTCGTACATATCGAGCGCAAGGATGGGAATGCCCCCGGCAATCCCGTGCGCATGTTCCGATGCATATTGGTTGATGAGCCGATGGTCGCGGGGAAGATAGACGAGCAGCACCCAGCCCGAGCCGCCGGCTAGCGCGTTCCCCATTGCGATGAATTCGTCGCGCCAGCGCTCGACCGATCCAAAATCGCGGGCGAGCACGTCCGCGAATGTGGCACTCATCTTGACTGCAAGGCCCAGACTCGCGAAGTAGAGTTCATGGAGCAGCGTCGAATTCATCGCGATGAGTTCCTCGCGTTTTAGCTCGTTGACCACGTAGCCCGGCGCTTGCTTGAAATCGCAAGATGCCAACTCCTGTGTGATTGCATTCAGGCGCCGCAGCGCACCGCCGTAATTGTTTTCGTAATGGCTCTCGATAAGCTTCTGCGATAAATCATTCAGCAGATACGGGCGGTGGAACATGGGGGCGAGTTGATAGCGCATGCGAGTCTCTCAGTGTCAGGCATTGTCGGGTCAGCGGTACGCCGCCGGGTTCCACGTATGCGTCTCGTCCTGGCCGTCTTTGCACCATGCATAGAGCGCGTCGTACATGACCATGCCGTGCTTTAGCATTTCGTGGTCGTCGGAGAAGTTTCGCGACAGGCCGAGCGAGATCGCGAACAGGCCGGCGGATTGCGGAGCAAGTTCCAAGTGCGCGGTGTCGGCGCCGCGCACTATCAGCGCGAGCCGGACGAGCGCCGGGTCTGTGAGACTGTATGTTTTGAGAAAAGCATCGAAGCTGCAAAGATCGCCGTCATGCGTAAAGGCGACGTCTGCAACGTCGTACGGAATCGCGTCCTTTTGCTTTGCGACGTCCAGTACCTCCGCGGTCGGCACATACAGGAACTCGGCGGCAGGGTCGACGAAGCGGGCAATCAACCAGGGACAAGCGATACGGTCGATCTTCGGGCGTTCGCGCGTAATCCAGCGCGTCGCCGCATTAGCTGCTTTGCGCATGAGATCGCCGCCCGCCTGCTTCCAGCCCTCTTCGATGCCGTCGGCAAGGTATCTCGCAGAGATGCTTGCATCGCGCAGCTTCTTTGCAACGCCTTGGCTGACTTCATGTCCATGGACGCAATACACAACCACCGTGCTCGCCGGCGGCAGTTCTTTAACCCATGCATCGACCGCGGCAGGATCGCGCCGCAACGCGCCCGCGATCATTTCCGATGCGGCGCTGAAGGCGGGCGTCTTACGTACGTCGATCACGAGCGGCGGGCGATTGCCGCCCCGCTCGGATTGCAAAGTGATGGAATTAATTGCTGCGTCCATGGCTTCTCACTCCGAAAACAACGAGTAGAAGCAGAATTTGGACGCGAGGCGTCTTGACGACGGCGGGGAATCTGCATTGACCCCACGCGGTAAAGAATACGCCGGCCGTCGGTTGCAAGTCAATATGCCCGTCGACACTGCCTCTTGTGCCGCATAATTTCGATCGTTCATTGCTCTCAACTCCTTTCAAGGTCGCCCACTAACAGCGTAGTCATCAACTGTGTCGTGAGAGTGCATGGGTCGGCGGGAAGGTTTTTCAGGCTGGTCGTCATTGCACTTGCACGCGCAAGGTCGATTTTCCACAGCATTCCGTCTGGCGTAGTGCGTGCAAATAATGCGCCATCCGCAGCGAACGCAAGTGCGCCAAAACCAATGTCCATTCCTTCCCTTCCATTGAAAGTGATGGCGTAATCTTCGATCGCAAAACGATCAGCATCGATTCGTATTAATCGCGCCTGCCCGTTGCTGCCGATGAATGCGGTTCCGGACCGATCCAACACCAGATCGGGCATGCATACATTCCGAAACCCGATCACCGACCAGGCGGGCAACGTTACGGTTCGGATCAGCCGCTTACCCGTAGCAGCGGTGTTGTAAATCCGCACTTCATTAAGTGTCAGGACCCAAAGCCGGTTGCGTACGACATCTTCTCTTATGCGCAAAACGTCCTTACCGTCCGGTGTTTCGTTGCGCGAGGTTGCGCTGGCGGCGGAGCCTGGCGCTGACTCGTTCGAGGGTTTGCCTGTATCACCGCACCCGGCGATTGCGAGAACTACAGCGAGAACTACAAGAAATCCGGCCGGCCATCCATTGATTGAGAAAATTCGGTTGCTCATAACGCACTCCTTGCCAAAGGTCGAGCAAGACTTGGGACAACATCGTCCTGAGTGACCGGGTGTCTGCATATGACCCGGCTGAGTGGCAGCCCGCACCTGCGGGTTGCGCTACTTCAGTAGTTAAATTATTGAATACCTGGTTAATCGGCGACTTCCTTTGACGCGCATATTCATGCACACTGACTGCAT
This sequence comes from Betaproteobacteria bacterium, assembly GCA_028292435.1. Classification (GTDB taxonomy): domain Bacteria; phylum Pseudomonadota; class Gammaproteobacteria; order Burkholderiales; family SG8-41; genus PALSA-1004. The sequence goes on along the minus strand of JAQGMI010000004.1, from coordinate 6,998 downwards.
GCGCAAAGCATGATTTCTAGACCTATCAATAGATTTTCTAATGACATAAGACCATGCGACGCCGACTACCTTCGCTGAACGGGCTCAAAGCGTTCGAGGTCACTGCCCGCCATGAGAGCTTTACCAAGGCGGCGCATGAACTGTGCGTTACGCAAGGCGCCGTGAGCCAGCAGGTTAAAGGGCTTGAATCTGAGTTGGGCGTGCGCCTGTTTCGCCGCGAACGCCAGCGGCTCATCATTACCGACGCCGGGCGAAATTATCTGGAGGTCGTGCGAGATGCATTTGACCGTCTGGGGATGGGCACCGAGCGCCTGCTACAGCGGCAGAAAGCGGGGACACTTACCATCACAACGTCACCCAACTTTGCCGCCAAATGGCTCGTGCACCGCCTCGGACGATTCTCCGAAGCACATCCCGAAATCGATTTGCGCGTCAGCGCTTCGGTTCAGCACATCGATTTTGCCCGTGAAGATATCGATCTCGCGGTTCGCCATGGCGATGGACAGTGGCCCGGCATGCACGTGACGCGGCTGTGTACCGAAAAGCTTTTTCCGGTGTGCAGTCCCAAGCTGTCGAGCAGCGGCATGCTGCGTACACCTCGCGATATCGCGCGGCACACGCTGCTGCACACCAATGGCACGGCGGACTGGGAAAACTGGCTGCGCAGGGTCGACGTGGACGGCGTCGACGTCAAGCGCGGCATCGTCTTTAACCAGGCGAGTATGACCATCGATGCTGCAGTCGACGGGCAGGGCATTGCGCTCGCACGTACAGCACTCGTTTCGGCGGATCTAATTTCCGGACGTCTCGTCCGGCCGTTCGATCTTGCGCTCGAAGCGCCGTTTGCGTTCTGGATCGTATGTCCGAAATCAGCATCGGAGTTACCGAAGATTGCAACCTTTCGCAATTGGCTGCTCAAAGAAGCCGACGACGATGCGCGGCGTCTCGCGCGAATTCGTCCGCCGGCGTCTGCGCGCGCGAAAGGCCCGCGCAAAAGCAAGCCAAAGAAACGGTAAGATCGCGGTTCCAGCGCCGACCTCGGCGCTCCGATTCAGCCACCCGCTTCTCGAGGATGCATGTCGCGCCGATATAAACTGCTGATCGCCTGTATGGCATGGATTCCGGCGTGCAGCGTGCAAGCGCAAAATTTCCCCGCATGCAAAAGCCTGCGCTTCGTCATCGCGTATCCCGCGGGCGGCCCGACCGATATCCAGGGCCGCATCATCGCGCAGAAACTCGGCGAACGGCTCGCGCATACTGTCATTGTCGAGAACCGCGGCGGCGCCAGCACGGTCATCGCAACTGCATTCGTTGCCAAAGCCGCGCCGGATGGCTGCACACTGCTGATGACGGCCGCGCCGTTCGCCATTAATCCGCTCGTCATGACAATGCTGCCGTACGACACGGCGAAGGATCTTGCGCCGGTGACGCAGACTGCCCGCTTTCCGCAAATGCTGGTCGTGCATCCGGTGCTGCCGGCTAGAACCGTCAAAGAATTTTTGCGTCTCGCGGCAGCGGCGCCGGGCGGCATCAGCTACGCATCGTCGGGCAACCTCGGTACCGGCCATCTCGCCGGCGAACTGTTGAACAGCATGGCGGGCGTGAACCTGCTGCACATCTCTTACAAAGGCAGCGCGCCTGCGCATCCCGACGTCATCTCGGGACGCGTGCCCGTCATGTTCGACAGCATCGGCAGCATTGGACCTCATGTCGCCGCCGGCAAACTGCGCGCGCTAGCGGTCACGACCACTACACGAAGTGCGCAATTGCCCGCCGTTCCGACCATCGCCGAATCGGGTTTCCCCGGTTATGAAGTTTCGGCGTGGCAAGGACTAGTGACCACTGGCGGCACGCCGCGCGCGATTGTCGCCAGGCTCGCGGCCGAAATCAGCGCGGTGCTGGCGCAAAAGGATGTGCGCGAGCGCTTTGAGCTGCTGTCTGCAGAGCTGGTCGGCGGTCCGCCCGAACAATTCGAAGCTTTTCTGCGCGCCGAAGCGACGCGTTGGGGAAAAGTCATCAGGGAGCGCCAGATCAAAGGCGAATAAATCTGCGTCGGATGACAGCCGTGACCGCCCGCGAAAGCATATGACGTCACCGCGCAACTTTTCGTCGATTGACTTCCCGTCGCGGGGTCGGCAATACTGCCCGCGCGGTCAACTTTCTAACGTCATTTCAGGGGAGCCCTATGAAACAAACCATCATCGCGCTGGCGCTCGGCGCGAGCGCTTTCATCCATCTGCCGGCCGTTGCGCAAGGCGCGCCTGACGTCAGCCTCACTCGCTTCGACTGCGGCACCGGTCAGGCGCCGACCGAGGTCAACCAGCGTTTTTCCGACACCTTTGCGTTCGGCGAACTGAAAGTGCAATTCGTTTTCAGTTGCTACCTGATCAAGCATAACGATGAGTACATGATCTGGGACACGGGCCAACCGATGAATTCGGCGCCCGTCGCGCCCAAGGTCAGTCTCGTTGACCAGCTCGCGAAACTGAACCTGAAGCCGGACCAGATCAAGTACGTCGGCATCAGTCACTTTCACGGCGATCATACCGGCCAGGTCGCATCGTTTCCGAAAGCGACGCTCTTCATCGGCAAGGGGGATTGGGACGTCCTGACGAGCGCGAAGCCGCCCGCCGGCGTCAATCCGGAGCCGTTTGCGAACTGGATCAAGGGCGGCGGCAATGTCGAGTCTCTGCCGAATGACAAGGATGTGTTCGGTGACGGCAGCGTCATCGTCTTGAGTACGCCCGGACATACGCCCGGCCATCACAGCCTGTTGGTCAAGCTGGCGCAGTCGGGCAGCGTGATCCTGAGCGGCGACTTCGCGCATTTTCACGAGAACTACAATTCGAACGGCGTGCCGTGGTTTAACCATGACCGCGCGCAGACGCTCGCGTCGATAGATCGCGTGAAGCGGCTTGCGATGAATCAGCGTGCCACAGTCATTCTTCAGCACGACGCGCGCGACATCAACCTGCTGCCGGCGTTTCCGAACGCAGCAAAGTAACTGATCGCCGCAAAGAGGCAGGATAAAGAGGGCGCTGCGGCGCCCTCTTCGTTTTAATCGGCCTTGGCGCCCGACTTTCGCACGACATCGCCCCACTTCGCCACGTCGGCCTTGATTAAAGCGGCGAATTGCTCGGGCGATTCGCTGATCGGCTCCGCGCCCTGCACGAGCATCAGCTGCTGCACGTCCGGCAATTTCAAAGCCCGCACGATTTCGCCGTTGAGCCGCGTCACGACCTCGCGCGGCGTTCCAGCCGGCGCGAGCACGCCGTACCACGATACGGCTTCATAGCCGGGCAATCCGGATTCGGCGACGGTCGGAAATTGCGGCGCTGAAGGCGTGCGCCTGGCGCTGGTCACCGCGAGTCCGCGCAGCCGTCCGCTCGCCACGTGCGGCAGCGCCGAAACCACAGTGGTAAATGAAAGCGACACCTCACCGCTCAATTGCGCCGGCATCGACTGGCTGCCGCCTTTATACGGCACATGCACCATCTCGATCTGCGCCATAGTGTTAAACAACGCGCCGGTCAGATACTGCGCGCTGCCCGACGACGCATACGTGAGCTGGCCCGGATTCTTTTTCGCGAGCGCGATCAACTCCCTGACCGAACGCGCTGGAATCGACGGATGCACCACGATCATGCTCGGCAACAGCGCCGTGCGCGTAACGGGTGCGAAATCCTTCACCGGGTCGTACGAAAGCTTTGGATAGAGGCTCGCGTTGATAGCATGCGTGCCGCTGGTGCCCATCACGAGCGTATAGCCGTCGGGCGCGGCCTTTGCAACGACCTCGACCCCGACGATGCCGCCGGCGCCGCCGCGATTATCTACGACCACCTGGCGCGCGAATTGCTCACTCAATTTCTGGGCGATGATACGGGCGACGACGTCGGTCGCGCCGCCCGGCGTAAACGGGACGATGATGCGGATAGTCTTGCTGGGATAGTCCTGCGCTATGGCAGCCGGGGAAGCGAGACAGGCAAAGACAACGAGCGTGCGCGTTAAAAGGACAGGGTTCATGAGAACATAATGCCATGAAAATATTTTTGGCTCTGACGGTCTTGATGCTCGCCCTCGGCAGCGCGCAGGGCATCGCACAAAATTACCCGGCCAAGCAGCTAAGAATCATCGTTCCCTACCCGCCGGGAGGCGGTACAGATTTGGCGGCGCGTCTCATCGCGCAGAAACTTACCGAAACGCTGGGCAAAACCGTCATCGTCGAAAATCGCGCCGGCGCCAACGGCAATATCGGCACCGACGCAATGGCCAAGGCTGCACCCGATGGCTACACGCTGGGCATGGCGACGCCCGGCCCGGTGACGGCAGGCAAGTCGCTGTATCCGAATTTGCCGTACGACCCTGAACGCGATCTCTCGCCGGTAATCCTCGTCAATGCGAGTCCCAACGTGCTTGCCGTGCATCCATCCGTCCCCGCGCGTTCGGTCAAAGAACTCATCGCACTTGCGAAGAACCGGCAATTGCATATCGCTGCCAGTACCATCGCATCGGTTCAGCACCTGCTTGCCGAGATGCTGAACCACGCAACCGGTGCGCGCATGGAAGTCATCACCTACAAGGGCGGTGCTCAGGCGGCGACCGACGTCGCCGGCGGCCAGGTGGAAGCGCTGTGGAGTGTGTTGCCGGCGGCGTTGCCTTTCATTCAGGGCGACCGGTTGCGCGTACTGGCTGTGGCGAGCGACAAGCGCACCGCGCTTTTGCCGCAAGTGCCCACCATGGGGGAAGCCGGTTGGCCCGCGGTCATCGGCACGGCATGGAACGGCGTGGTTGCACCCGCAGGCACACCCAAAGCAATCGTCGACCTGCTCGCGCAGGAGATCGGCCGCAGTCTGCACCTTGCCGATATCAAAGAACGCTTCACGGCATCAGGGATGGAAGCCATCGGCGGCACGCCGGACGAATTCGGTGCTTTTCTGCGCGCTGAAACGACCAAGTGGGCGCGGGTCGTCAAGGCGGCAAATATCAAGATCGAGTAGCGGTGCCGCGGCGGACATGTAGTCCGAAAAAATTTCGTTCCGGTGTGTGATATTGCATGACGAGCGCCGCGGCAAGGTTATATAATTTCGCCGGCTCGTTTGTCAGTCAGTACCTACACGACCACGAGCGCGACTCCTTCACGCGCTGATCGCCGCCCGGCGATTGGAAGCCCGAAACCCTGTAACTGCATCCGCGACATACGTCCCGGGATGCCTCCCATTTAGAGGTCAAGGAACCGACATGCTCAGGTCTCTGGAAAAGCACAAAAAGACGTTAACCATCGCAGGCCTCCTCCTGCTGATCGCGGCGTGCTGCGCGCTTGCATGGTTCACGTTTAACTCGCCCGAACAAGGCAAAAACGCGATTGTCACGGCGATGGAAAAGGAGTCGACTGCCTACTTCGCGACCGAACGCGATATTTCGGCGCTCGCTCGCGATGTCAAAACCGGCGCCGCCGCCCACATCGGCCTGTCGCCGCAATTTGCACTCGTGAGTATGCACAACGGCGATCGCTACTATGTGCGCACCGACAATCAGCGCGTGCTGGTGGCCGAACTGCTCAAAGGCAATCTGTCGGAGTCCGCACCCGCGGTGTTTTCGATCGGCGACATTCAGCCGCCCGCCCCGCCGCTGACCATGATGTCGCGCAGCATGAATTCAACCGTTTTGATTTCGCTGCTGGGCCCGCTCCTGATCATCTTCATGATCCTGCAGATGAGTCCCGCCAATAACAGCAGCGTATTCAAGACGTCCGCCAAGCCGGATACTCGTTTCACCGATGTCATCGGCGTTGAAGAAGCGAAGGAAGCACTCGAAGATATCGTCGCCTACCTGAAAAATCCGGCCAAGTTCTCGGATCTTGGCGCGCGGCCACCCAAGGGCGTCGTGCTCGAAGGCCATTTCGGCGCCGGCAAAACGCTGCTCGCGCGAGCCGTCGCCGGCGAAGCCGGTGTTCCATTCGTGGCGCTCGCCGGTGGCGATTTCAGCGATATGTTTCTCGGCGTCGGCGTGCGCCGCGTGCGCAAACTTTTTGCGCTCGCGCGCAAGCTTGCGCCGTGCGTAATCTTTATCGACGAAATCGACGGCCTGGGCAAACGCGGCAGCGGCAACTCCGCCGGCGAAACTGAAAACAACCGCATCATCAACACGCTGCTGGTCGAGCTCGACGGTTTCTCCGCAACGTCCGGCATCGTCGTGCTCGGCGCGACGAACAACCTCGACAGTCTCGATCCGGCGCTGGTACGTCCCGGTCGCTTCGACCGCATGTGCAATCTCGGCCTGCCCGACGTCGACGAGCGCGAAAGATTGTTCAGCCTGTATGTCGCTAAATTGCGCAGCGACGGCGCGACCGATTTCAGGCAGCTTGCGCGGCTCGCTGCAGGATTGTCGCCGGCGTCGATTGCCAATGCAGTCAACGCCGCCGCACTGCTTGCCGCAAAAGAAGATGCGCGCGCCGTGACGCACGAACATCTGCACCGGGTGCTCGAACAGCATCTGATGGGCGGACCGAGCGCCGGCGGCCAGGCCGCGATGACGCTGGCCGAGCGCGAGCGAATCGCGGTGCACGAAGCCGGCCATGCATTGATCGCGAAACTGCTTAACGTCGGCGTCGTCGAAAAAGTCAGTATTTTGCGGCGCGGGCGCGCGCTCGGCGTGACGCTGCTCACGAACGAGCAGGACCTCACTTTGCAAAGCGAGCCGGAGATCAGGGCCCGCATGACCATGCTGCTCGGCGGACGCAGCGCCGAAGCGTTGATTCTTAAAACGGCATCGACGGGCGCGGCGAACGACCTCGAACGCGTTTCGAGCATGGCGTACCGCATGGTGACAGAATTCGGCTTCAGCAAAAAAATCGGCCCGTTCAGCTACGCCGGCCTGCCCTACGGCGAACGCCGCAGGGAATGCTATCCGGAAGCGATCGCCGAGGCACGCGACATCATCATGGATGTCGAGATTCAGTGCGCCGAACTGCTGGTGACCCACCGCCACGCGCTCGAACG
>JAQGMI010000064.1 GCA_028292435.1 Betaproteobacteria bacterium | reverse complement strand
AATCGTGAGGACTGCATCAATGAGTAAAGCCACGCTTACCATCAGCAGCAAGAATAATTCGTCGTGGTCGTTGCGCGGCTGGCTGCTGACCAAATTCTCTGAACTGCCGTTTACCGAAAAAATCATTCCGCCCGACGATGCGGCCGCGCGCGCGGAAATTTTGCTGTTAGCGCCTTCGATGCTGGTGCCGTGCCTGATTCACGACGGCCACGGCGTATGGGACACGATGGCGATCACGGAATACCTGAATGAAGTCTGCCCGGACGCCGGTTTATTCCCGCGCAGCCGCGCAATGCGGGCGCGCTGCCGTTCGATCTGCGGTGAAATGCATAGCGGTTTCAGTGCGCTGCGGTCGGCGTTGCCGATGAACCTGAAAGCGCATTTCCCGAAATTCAAAGTGTGGTCGCGCGCGCAAGCCGACATCGAGCGCATTCTCACGATCTGGAGCGAATGCCTTGCCGCCAACGGCGGCCCCTACCTGTTCGGGAAGAAAGTGTGCGCGGCCGACTTGATGTATGCACCGGTCGTCACGCGCTTTGTCACTTACGATGTAAAACTCGAAGGGCAGGCAGCCCTCTATGCAAAATCGATTATGGCGCTACCCGAAATGCAGGAGTGGATAGCCGCGGCGAAGCTCGAGCCCGACGATATCGATGAGCTCGAAGCCGAGTTTTAATTTCTACTGTTCGGCCTTCGCGCCGGAAGCCTTGATGATCTTGCCCATTTTGGCAACTTCGTTGCGCACGTATTTCGTGAACTCGGCAGGCGACGACGTCTGCGCTTCAATGCCTTGCTTGAATAATTGATCCTTCACGTCGGCTTTGGTCAGCGCCTTGACGATTTCCGCGTTCAATCGCGTGATGATGTCTTTCGACACTTTGGCTGGCGCATGCAGGCCGTAAAACGTGTCGAACTCGTAGCCCGTTACGCCGGCCTCGTTGAGCGTCGGCAGCTCCGGTAGAAACGCCGAGCGCTTGCTGCCGGTCGTTGCCAGCGCGATGACGCGCTTCGCATTGATAAACGGCACCGTGCCCGGCAGCGCGGAAATCATGACCTGGACCTGGTTGCCAACGACATCGGTCAATCCGGGCGCGGTGCCTTTATACGGTATGTGCACGAGGTTGGTGCCCGTTTCGAGCCGGAAATATTCCATCGCAAGATGCGCGGTGCCGCCGGCCCCGGTGCTCGCGTAATTAAGGCTGCCGGGCTTGTTTTTCAGCAGCGTGATCAATTCCTTGACGCTGCGCGCTGATACGCCGGGATTGATCACCAGGGTATTGGTGGTAGTGCCGATCATCGCGACCTGCGCAAAATCGCGCACCGTGTCGTACGGCAACTTTGCATACAAGGTTTGATTGATCGCGATTGCATTGTGGACGACGAGCAGCGTGTAGCCGTCGGGCGCGCTTTTGGCAACGATATCGGTGCCGATCGTGCTGCCCGCCCCCGCCCGGTTATCGACGACCGCCGACTCGCCGAATGCTTCGGTCAGGCGCTGCGCCACGAAACGCGCCGCGATGTCGTTGCCGCCGCCTGGCGCGAATGGCACGACGAGCCGCACGGGCTTGGTCGGATAGTTATCGGCAGCCATCGCCGCCGTGATTCCACCCAGGATAAAAGCCAACGCCAGGCACTTTCGCATTACCAATTCCTCCGAAGTATTGTGCGCCTGCCAAACGACAGGAAAGGCCGCCATGTTAGACTATCGGCTTCCATCCCGCCCTTCGTTTGCCCCGATATCCCATGCAAAATCTCGCGCGTTTCAGGCAATTCATTGGTGACTTCACCCAACTCGTGGCACGTGCGGGCAACGATGAACCGGCGATCTTTAAAGACGGCGGCAAGCTGCTTTCCTCGTTGATCGCGACCGATGACTGGCTGCCTGCCAGCGCCGCCGAGCCGCATCCCGAACATTATCAACAATACCTTTTGCATTGCGATCCGCTCGAACGCTTTTCTGTCGTCAGCTTCGTGTGGGGGCCGGGACAAAAAACGCCGGTCCATAATCACACCGTGTGGGGCATGATCGGCATGCTGCGCGGCGCCGAAATGTGTCATGAGTACTCGATGGTTGGCGGTGCGCTGAAAGCCGGCCCGTCGCACAAAATCCTGCCGGGCCAGGTCGACCGCGTCTCCCCGACCGTCGGCGACGTACACAAAGTTGAAAATGCATTTGCGGATCGCGCCTCGATCAGCATCCACATTTATGGCGCGAACATTGGCGCCGTGAGCCGGCACGTGTTCGATGCGGTCACCGGCGCGCCCAAACCATTCGTGTCCGGATACTCGGCTGCATCGATACCGAATTTCTGGGACCGCTCGGCGGAAGTTCGCGCCGGCATCGCCGCCTAGCCTCCGTCCGGTATGGACAATGAACTGCTGCGCAGTCACGCCGCGCATGTCACGCGGCTGACGCTCAATCGCCCCGATAAAGCCAATGCGCTGTCAGCCTCGCTCGTCGAGGCGCTGATCAACGCGGTCGAGTACGCGCAAACCGACGGCACGCGGCTCCTCATCCTCGACGGCAATGGCAACCATTTCTGCGCCGGTTTCGATTTCGGCGGCTATCAGGACGCGAGCGAAGGCGAACTCGTGCTGCGCTTCGTGCGCATCGAAAATCTGCTGCAGCGAATTTATCACGCGCCGTTTGCGACGCTCGTGCTTGCGCACGGAAAAATTTTTGGCGCCGGCGCCGATCTCGTGTGCTCCTGCACCACGCGAATCGCGGCAGCGGGCACGACCTTTCGCATGCCGGGACTGCGTTTCGGCCTGGTGCTCGGCACGCGCCGGCTTGCGCAGCGCATCGGCGCCGATGCAGCGCGCGAAATTTTGCAGACCAGCCGCACGTTCGATGCGGAAGCGGCGCTCGAGCTGGGTTTCCTCACGCGCATCGTCGCTCGCGAGGAATGGCCCGGCTTGACTGATGCGGCGCGCGAAACAAGTTCCGTGCTCATGCTGCCGGCACTCGCACGCCTGCATGAGCAAACGATCATCGACACGCGCGACGCGGATATGGCGGCGCTCGCGCAATCGGCGAGCGTGCCCGGTTTGAAAGAACGTATCCGTATATTCAGAGAAGCGAAACCATAATGACCCAGACGCTACCGCAGCAAATGCAGGCAATTGAAATGAACGGCGCCGGCGGCCCCGACGTATTGCGCCTGGCCACACGCCCGGTCCCCCAGCCGGGCGCCGGCGAAGTGCTGGTCAAAGTCGCCGCCGCGGGCGTCAACGGCCCCGACATGATGCAGCGCAAAGGTTTGTATCCGCCGCCGGCGGGCGCGAGCGATCTGCTCGGGCTGGAAATCGCCGGAGAAGTCGTCGCGGTGGGCGCGGATGTGAAACGCTGGAAAACCGGCGACCAGGTAGCAGCGCTGACGAACGGCGGCGGTTACGCGGAATTTTGCGCGGTCGATGCTGAACACTGCCTGCCGATTCCAAACGGCGTTTCACTCGTCAACGCCGCCGGATTGCCCGAGACTTACTTCACCGTCTGGAGCAACGTTTTCATCGGCGCACGGCTCGACGCCGGTGAAACCTTTCTCGTGCATGGCGGCGCCGGCGGCATCGGCACCACGTGCATCCAGCTAGGCAAAGCGTTCGGCGCTAAAGTCATCGCAACGGACAGTCCGGCCGAGCGCTGCAAGTTTTGCGCCGACCTCGGCGCCGATCGCGTCGTCGATTACCGGACCGAAGATTTTGTCGAAGTCGTGCGCCAGGCCGGCGGCGCCAACGTCATACTCGACATCGTTGGCGGTCCCAACATCGAGAAAAACATGAAAGCAGCGACACATGATGCGCGCCTGATTCAGCTAGCTTTCGCGCAGGGCTCCAAAGTCGAGATCAACCTGATGCCGGTCATGTTGAAGCGCCTCACTTACACCGGCTCGACGTTGCGGACGCGGCCGGCGGCGTACAAAGCACGCGTTGCCCGCGAGCTCGAAGAGAAAGTCTGGCCGCTGATCGCCGGCGGCAAAATAAAACCGGTGGTCAACGCGACCTTTGCGCTTGCCGACGCTGCCAAAGCGCATGCGATGATGGAATCCAGCGGTCACATCGGGAAAATTGTTTTAACGCTGACGTAGTCGGCCGGCGGCCGTCGCCAGCCGAAATCGCTGCGTCAATCAGTTGAACTGCAGCTGGTCCTGCGCGGGATTGGCCAGACGCGGTGGCCGGCGGCGCAGGCGCGCTTTGTCGGCGGCGGGAGCTAGCTTGCGCGCGTAACTGATGTTCTGCTCGACCGCCGTCACGTAATAGTTGTGGCCGCCGAAATGCGGCTCGGCGTAACGGTAGGCGGCTTCGAGCACAAAATCCAGGCGCTGCGCGGCGGTTTCATAAAAATCCGGGGTCTTGCCGATCAGGTCGGCGGCAGACGCGAAGACCACGGTTTCATCGCCGCCTTTATCGCGGCGGCGCGCGATGCCGCCCAATTCGAACTCCGGAAACAGGCGATCATGGCATTTTTCCAGGTAACAGCGGTCGGCCATCTGCCCGAGAATATCGGCCGTGCCCAGCAGATTGCCGATTACGCGAAACACCGGCTGCGGCACGCGGATTTTCGCGATCGGCACTTCGTAACCCGTGAAATGGATCACACGGGCGGCGACCGGCGCGAGGTCAGCCATGCCGAGCACCGGCAGATAGTTGCGAAGGTAGCGCGCGCCGCGCGAAACATGGGTCAGCGTGTATTCCGCGCCGTTAGCATGTCGCGAGTCGTGCCGGCGCCGGATGTAGCCGCAGTCGTGATACAGGGCGAGAATCACGCCGAGGCAGAATATGCGGCTTTCAAGCGGCTCGCGCCCGATGCGTTTGTAGCCGTGCATGAGCCGCGCCATTGCCAGTGTGACATCCAGCACGTGCTGCAGGTCGTGATAACCGGTATCGCAGGCATGATAATGCTCGTTTTCGCCGGCGTAGAGCGCGCCAAGGTCCGCGAACGACCGGTCGAGCGCCGTGAGTTCGCCTTTTCGAAACAAATCAAGGTAGATGCGGCGAACTTCGCCGGCGACGGCGTCAACGTCGGTCGTCTTGACGCTGTCGGTCACATCGTGGTCGCTGCGTCTGTGCCGCATTTCGGCGATCCCCATAAAAAAAGCTAACCGACGCGATTTCGCGAAGTATTAAACTATAATGGCAAGGCGTTATCAACAGGGGAATTGCAGGTCGCGCCAGCGCGGCGGCAGCCTGCAGGGAATATACCAGCGGCATAAAATTAGGCACGCTGCAACGCGGGGAGAACCAGCATTAATATCATCGGCTGCTTACGCTGAAATCAGCGACTTCACCACTGAATCCAATGCACAGCGATACGATATATACCAAGACCGCCAAAGGCGTGCTTGAGGTAAAAAACAAAACCATCCGTCTGCCGCGCGAGCTCGGCCTGGTCTTTCTCTCGGTCGACGGCAAAGCGAAAGTTGCCGAAGTCGCCGGCAAGTGCGGCGCCGATGAAGCCGCGGTCCAGGCCGCGATCCAGAAGCTGCTGGCTGACGGTTATATCAAGATTCTCTCGGACGGCGCCGCCAAGCCGCCCGCGGACGACGACATGGACCTTGATTTCACGTCGCCCGTGAAAGTCGCCCAGCTCAATACAGAAGCCGAACAGCGCGCTAAAGCGGAAACCGAAGCTAAAGCGCGCGCCGATGTCGCCGCCCGCGCCGCCGCCGAAGCCAAAGCGCGGCAGGATGTCGAAGCCAAGGCGCGCTTAGCCGCCGAAGCAAATGCACAGGCGCAGACCGCCGCCAAGCTGAAGGCCGAAGCACAGTCGCGCGCGGCAGCGCAGGACAGCGCAAAAGCCCAGGTCGAGGCCAACGCGGCGACCGAAAGCAAAGTCAAAGCGGAAGCCGAGGCCCGTGTGCGCGCAGCGATGGCGGCCAAAGCTGCGGCCGACGCCGAAGCCAAGACGCGCGCCGCAGCCGAAGTGAAAGCCAAGCTGGAAGCGGAGGCCAAGGCCAAGTCCGAGGCCAGTGCGCGCGCCGAAGCCGAGTCGCGGGCACGCGCCGAAGCCGAAGCTCGCGCGCGCGCCCAGGCAGAAGCGCGTGCCCGCATCGCGCTCGAGGCGAAGATGCGCGCGATGGAGCAAGCGCTGCAGCAGGCCGAGGAACGGGCGAAGCTCGAAAGCGAAGCCCGCGTCCGCGCCGAAGCCGACGCGAAAGCGCGCGCCGAAGCGGAATCGACGGCGCGCGCCGAAGCAGAAGCACGCGCGAAAGCCGCCGAGGAAGCCGTTGCCCAGGCGCACGCCATGGCGGCCGCCGCCGCAGCGGCCAGGACGGAAGCGGAAGCACGCCTCAAAGCGGAAACTGAAGCCCGCGCTGCAGCCCAATCGCGCTCGCTCGGCGAATCCGAAGGCAAAGCAAAAGCAGAAGCCGAAGCAATCGCCCGCGCGGCTGAACAGGCGCGCGAGGAAGCGCTGGCCAAAGCGGATGAGGCGTCGCGTGCTTTGGCAGCCGCCGAGGCCCGTATGAAAATCGAGGCCGATGCGCGCGCGGTCGCCGAAGCGCGTGCCGGCACTGAAGCCGAACGCCGTGCGCAGGAACAAGCCGACAAGCTGCAGCGCGAAGCCGAATTGCAGATTGCGCGCGAAGAAGCCGAAGCCAAAATGCGCGCCGAATTCCGCGTGCTCGAAGACAACATCCGGCAATCGCGGATGGAAGCGCAATCGCGCGAAGAAATAGAGCGCAAAGCGCGCCAGGAAGCGGAAACACAGATTGCCGCCGAGCGTGCCGCGCGTGAACAAGCCGAAGCCCGGGCGGCTACCGAAATTGCGGCGCGCGAAGAAGAAGTTCGCAAGGCGCGCGTCGAAGCCGAATCTCGCGCGGCGGCCGAAGCGAAAGCGCGCGAAGAATTCGAGGCGGAACGCAAAGCGCGCACCGAATCCGAAGCCAAGGCGGCAGTCGAGATTGCATCGCGCGAAGAACAACTGAGCAAAGCGCGGGCCGAAGCCGAGTCGCGCGCGCTGGCAGAGGCCAAGTCGCGCGAAGAAATCGCGGCGGAGCGTAAAGCCCGCACCGAATCGGAAGCCAAGTCAGCCGCCGAGCTCGCTACTCGCGAAGAACAGCTCGGCAAGGCGCGGGCGGAAGCGGATCAGCGCGCGATCGCAGAGGCCAAGTCGCGGGAAGAAGTCGTGGCTGAGCGCAAAGCGCGCACCGAGGCGGAAGCGCAAGTCGCGGTGGAGCGCGAGTCGCGTGAAGAGGCGATACAGAAAGCGCGCGAGGAAGCCGAACACCGCGCGCGCGCGGAAGTCGAAACGCGCATCGCAGCCGAGCGTCAGGCGCGCGAAGAGGCTGAGGCAAAAGTTGCCGCCGTGCGCGAAGAAGCCGAACGCAAAGCGCAGTCCGAACTCGCCGAGCGCGTCGATGCGGAGCGCAAAGCGCGCGAAGAAGCGGAACGAAAACGGGAGGAAGCCGAAACGCAGGCCAAGGCCGCGCTCGCGATCAGCGCGACGGCGGAGAAGTTAATTCGCGAGGCTGCGAGCAAGGAAACCGCGGTCGCCGAGAAGTCACGCGATGAAGCACAAAAGATGCGCGCGGACGCCGAACGCATGCTCGACGCGGCGCGCCTCCAGCATGAAAAGGCAGTCTCGAAAGCACAGGCTGAAATGACGGCGCGCGTGCGCGCCGAACAGAAAGCCATCGCCGAGAAGCGCGCGCGCGCCGCTGCCGAAGATCGCGCCAAACAGGAAGCAGTCGCCCGGGTGATGCAGGAACACCAGATGCGACAGAACGCCGAGAAGGAAATCGAGGCGAAGGTCGAAGCCGAACTCAAGTTACGCGCACAGTCAGAATTCGACGAAGAAGTTAAAGCGCGCGCCGAGGCTCAGCAACGCGCCGATGCGGCCGCCGCTCAACGCTATCTGGACAACGAGAACGCGGCCGCACGCGGTGACAACGCCGCCGCGGCGCGCCGCCCCGCAAGGTGGGGGCGCATGCTGGCGACGGGCGTTATCGTGCTGCTGCTGGCGGCGGTCGCCGTAATCCAGGTCATGCCGCTGACGAGTTACATCCCAACCGTCGAAAAGCTGCTGACCGAACGCCTGAAAGAGCCCGTCAACATCGGCGGACTCAAATTTTCGCTGTTTCCGATGCCGACGCTGAAAATCGAGAACCTTTCCGTCGGCCAGGGCCAGGACGTAAAAATCGATTCCGCCGTGGTCTCTATATCCTCGACCACCTTGTTCGATGACGTGAAAGAGTTCGATGAAATCGCATTGAACGGACTCACGATCGATCAGGACGCCATTCCCCGTCTCCCCGCCTGGGTGCAGCCGGCGGCAAGCGGTTCGCGGCTCAAAGTCCAACGCGTCAAGGCCAGCAATATCAAGCTTTCCTTGCAAGGGGTCGAAATGCCAACGCTCGATGCCTTGCTGACGCTCGGCGCCGACGGCGGCTGGCAAAAACTGACGGTGCGCGATCCCAAGGCAACGCTGGAAATCACGCCACTCAAGGAGCAAGGCAGTTATCTCGCCAAATTCGACGCGCGCAGTTGGCAGGCGCCCATCGGGCCCAGGTTTGAATTCAGCGATCTCAAGGTCACCGCGACATTCTCCGCGGGGCAGGCGAAGATCACCGACATTCAGGGCCATCTGTTCAGCGGCGCATTGACGGGCGAGGCTACCGTGCAGTGGAAAAACGACGTCAGCGCCGAAGGTGAACTTGCATTGGAAGGCGCCGAGGCCGGCAGCGCCCTTGCCGGCTTTACGCGCGATTTCGCGGCGAGCGGCGCTCTTGACGCATCGATGAAATTTTCGGCGCAAGGCAAAACGCCCGCTGCTCTGTTCGCAGCACCCCGCGCCACCACCACCTTCACCCTGCAAAAAGGCACCTTGAACAACGTCGACCTAGTGCGCGCGATTCAATCGACAAGCCGCAGCGGCTTGCGCGGCGGGAAGACACCGTATACCGAAATATCCGGCGAAGCACAGGCGGCCGCCAATCGCATCGCGTTCCGCAATCTCAAGCTTGTCGCGGGACCTCTCAATGCATCAGGGGTGATTGAAGTCGCGCCCGGCAGTGAACTCGCGGGCAAACTCAGCGTTCAGCTGGGCACGCAATCGATCTCGATTGCGCGCGGCACGTTGAACGTCAGCGGCGGCATGAAAGACCCGGTGCTTTCGCAGTAAGCGCGCCGTCACGCAAAGCCGGTCATGTCGTGGGGCACCGCCCGTCGCCCCCTGCTCTACCCTCAATTCTCATGCAAACCATGCGCCGCCAACGCGCCTACCTTCCCCGATGAAAGGCTGCTTCAAATGACCGTCGTCAATCCGTGGTACCAACTCGGTTACGTGATTCCGCATCTATACACCGACATGGATGCCTACCAGTTTTACCGCATCGCGCCCGAAGGCATGGTTTTGATTACCACCGGACTCAACCTGACGGAGTACACACTCGCGTCCGTCGAAAGCAATCTGCCCATGTTGTGGGATCGTTTCGATCTGCTCGCGAAGAAAAGAGCGGAACGCATTTCCTTAAGCGGAGTGCCAGTGGCGTCAGCACTCGGCCGTGAGAAAATGCTGGAGATACTGGCCGAAGCGGAGAAGCGCACCGGCGTGCCATGCGACACCGATCTCGAAGCGCATATCGCCGCGCTGAAATACCTGGGCGCCAAGAAAATCGCGATGGCGACGCGCTGGCCGGAAGCGGTAAATTCAGCCCTGACGCGGTATCTCGCCGCCGCAGGCATTGAAGCGATTGCGTGCCGCTCGCGCGCGCGCACGCTTGCCGAAAACAAAATGACGCTGGCGTCCGAAGATCACGACCTCGCACTGGAGCTCGGGCGCCAGGTCTTGCGTGAAACGCCGGACGCACAAGCGCTGCTGATGCCCGGGGGTTTGTGGTTCGCGATTCATGCGGTGCCGATTCTCGAAGCGGAATTCGGCATCCCGGTTTTGCTCAACATCACGTCCACCACATGGGCCGCGCTGCACGCGGCTGGGCCGCGCATGCTGCATCGGCCCGATCCACGCTGGGGAAAAATAATGGCGAGCGTTTGAGCGCGTACCTTACGTGAGCATTCGCCGTTCACTGCCGGCCGCTCTTTTCATCTGCGCAGCCCACGCCGCGCTGGCGCAGACTTATCCGGTCAAGCCGATTCGGATTGTGGCGGCGCAGTCCGCCGGCGGCGTTACCGATGCGCTCGCGCGCGTCTTCGCCCAAAAGTTGAGCGAAGCCTGGAAGCAACCGGTCATCGTCGAAAACCGCGCAGGCGCCGGCGGAACCATCGGCACCGAAGCCGTCGTTAAAGCGACTGCCGACGGTTACACGTTGCTGCTGTCGTCGGCCGGCCCGATCGTCATCAACCAGAGCCTGTATCCGGCGCTCGGCTACGACCCGCTCAAAGCGCTGATCCCGATCACGTTCATCGCTACTTCGGCGCTGGTGCTGGTGACTCACCCTGCGGTGCCGGTGAGATCCGTGCGCGAATTGATTGCACTCGCGAAAACGCGTGCCGGCCGCCTGACTTACGGCTCGGGCGGCAGCGGTTCACCTCCTCACCTCACCGCGGAACTCTTCAAGGCTACCGCTGGCGTCGACATGACGCATATTCCGTTTAAAGGCTCGGCACCGAGCGTGCTGGCGCTCGTCGGCGGCCAGGTCGACCTGTCATTCTCAACGGTCGTGATCGTATTGCCGCAGGTTCAGGCCAACCGCCTGCGCGCGCTCGCCGTCACTTCGCCGCGGCGTTCGAAAACGATGCCGGAGATGCCCACACTCAATGAAGCGGGCATGCCGGGCTTTGAATCGCAGCAGTGGTTCGGTTTGTTCGCGCCCGCCGCGCTGCCCGCCGGCATTCTCGGCAGTCTCAATACCGAAGCGACGCGCATTCTCGCGTTGCCCGAGTTGCGCGAGCGGCTGGCGCGCGAAGGCGCCGAACCCGGTACATTGACGCCGCCTGAATTCGCCGCGTTTCTACAGGCTGACTTCGCGCGCTGGGCGAAGGTCGTCAAACAGTCCAGCGCAAAAGCGGAATAGCGCGCACCGGAAAAAAGCAAGCGCGTCCATGGGCGCATCGAAATTCGCTGTCGCGCAGACGCAAATCACCCGCAGGTGCGTGTTCCGTGCGGCGCGGATACGCTATCATCCACTCATTCGCCGGCGGGTTTAAAAGCCGGCAAGATGAAAGGTACAGGGAGGCAATTGGGTTACGATTTCATGGGCAAGGGGCAGGTCACGGCGCCCGGCTTCGAAGCCGAAGAACTGCGCGGATTTTCGCGCACGGTTGCCGAGATCGAATGGCTGCTCGTCATTCTGATCATGCTTTACCAGGTGGTGCAGGGCCGCTCCGACGAATCGAACGCGCAAGTCTATTTCGGACTGGTGATCTATTCGGCGTTCGTCATCGGCTTCCGTTATTTCAATATCTACCGCACCGAATCGCGCTGGAAACTCGCGATCGAAACCTGGGTGATGATCATTTTCATCACCTGGATCATTTTGAACACCGGCCGCCTCGAAAGCCCGCTGACCAATCTTTACCTGCTGACCATCGTTACGTCGGCGCTCACGCTCGGCAAGCTGATTACGCTGCTCGAAGTCGCGCTGATTACGGCGTGCTACATCTATATCGGCTATTCGACGACCGACGATTCGCTGTTCTGGATATCGAATGCCGGCGACTTCATGACGCAGCTCGCACCAATGCTGCTCGTCGCCTATATCACGACGATGTTGTCAGCGGACATCCGCACGGCGCTCATGCGCATCAAAGTCCTGTCGGAGACCGACGAACTGACCGGTATTTACAACGTGCGCGCGTTTACTTCGCTCGCCGACCGCGGTCATAAGCAATCGATCCGCTACGGCCAGACGTACAGCATACTCATGGTCGATTCGGACAATCTGAAAAGCGTCAACGATGCATTCGGTCACGACGCCGGCAATCGCCTGCTGAAACTGACAGTCACCTGCATTCAGCAGGGGCTGCGCGAGACAGACATCTTCGCGCGCTATGGCGGCGACGAATTCGTCGTCATGCTGCCGCACACGCACGCCGATGGCGCATTCGAAGTGGCCGAGCGCATCCGCAAGGCGATCGGCGGCACGCCGCTCGACACGCACGGCAAAGACGTCAATACCACCGTCAGCATCGGCATTGCGTCGTTCCCCGACCATGGCGCCGAACTCGCGATGATCATGAACCGTGCCGACCAGGCGCTCTACACGAGCAAGAATCGCGGGCGCAACTGCTGTTCGATCAGCGGCGGTCCGCAGTCGGCGCGCGCAGTGGCCGAAAGTACTTAGTATTGCCGTAGTACGCCTCGTTTTCATTGTCGGCACACCATCCGGGAATACCCAGGAGTGGCACGGGCGTCAACTCCGACGCAGTCAGATTACCTTGCGCACCGACACGCGTTGCGATGTGCGCGTCGAGTGCCGTCAATTGGTCTGCCGGTGGCAGCGTCATAAAGTCGGGCGGCATTGCACAGATCAATCCGCGGCCGGTGACACCGACGAATGGCGATAACATCTTCTCCGCGAGCCCGTGGCCGAACAGCCAGAAGCGCATCGAACGGACGACGTCGGCGCGGCGCCGCCAGAATAGTGCCTTCCATTCATGCGCGGCCAACAGCCCGCCAAGCTCGCGATCGGCGGTGACGACGATGACACCGCTTTCATCGAACAGTGTAAGCGCGTCCTGCACCGCCGTGCGGTTATGCGCCCCGCTCGCGCGCTGACGCCCGAGTGCGTGAAAGTGGCCCTCGTTCAACGCCGCCTTGATGCGCGGGAACGCTAGCCACGCAAGGGCGTTGAATAAGTCGTGCCAGCCGCCGACTCGGAACTGGACTTCGCCGTGCAGGAAAATGCGCGGTTCATACCCCGCCTCGAATGTTTCGGCGCGAGCCGCCTGTTCGACGAAACGCAGCGGCTGCCCGCTCTCATTGATGACGGGAGCCGTCCTCGCGGCAAGAATCCGGTTGAGGTCGTCGCAAGAAGGCCACTCCGGCAAACGCAGCGCCTGCGCCACCTCGTTAAATGCCGCAAACGCAGGTGCGCGCGCCGCGAAATCGCGGTCCCAGTGCATCGTCGTCGGTACTTTTTCTCGCGGCAATCGGGACTCGCGGGGAAGTTAAGGCGGAACCAATGATAATATTGCGACCTCAGTTTGTCCCTTAATCCCGTCGTATTCCTTCGCAGCAAACAAAACATGGCAGAAAAAATCGATTGTGCAGTCATCGGCGCGGGCGTCGTCGGCCTGTCCATTGCGCGCACGCTGGCGCTCGCAGGGCGCGAAGTCGTCATACTCGAAGCGGAGTCTGCATTCGGCACGCATACCAGCGCGCGCAATTCCGAAGTCATCCATGCCGGCATTTATTATCCGACCGGCTCGCTCAAGGCGCGGCTCTGCGTCGAAGGCCGCAAGCTTCTGTATCAGTATTGCGCCGAGCGCGGCGTCAATCACCGGCGCATCGGCAAAGTCATCGTCGCGTCCGACGAAAGCCAGCTTGAAGGCCTCACAAAATATAAAAAGCAGGCGGAGATCAACGGCGTCGACGACCTGCGCATGCTGTCGCGCGATGAATTAGTTGAAATCGAACCCGCTGTCGCCAGCGTCGCCGGATTCATGTCGCCCTCAACCGGCATCATCGACAGCCACGGGCTTATGCTCGCTTACCTCGGGGATGCCGAAAATAAGAGCGCGTCGCTCGCCCTCAACAGCCCGGTGACCGGCGGCGCGGTGACCGGCGACGGCATTCAGCTCGAAGTCGGCGGCGCCGAGCCAATGAGCATCGTGTGCAAGACAGTCGTCAATGCCGCCGGCCATGGTGCGCCCGCGGTTTCACGCAGCATCACCGGCATTCCCGCGGCAACGATCCCGACCAGTTACTACTCCATCGGCCATTACTACACGCTGACCGGCAAAACACCGTTCAACCACCTCGTTTATCCGGTCGCGCGCCACGATTGGCTCGGCGTGCACGTGACGATCGATCTCGGCGGCCGCTGCAAGTTCGGCCCCGACTTTTCGTGGCGCGACAGTCTCGATTACCGTTTCGACGAAAGCCGAGAGGCGCGCTTTTATGAAGCGATCCGGCGCTACTACCCGGGACTCAAAGATGGCGCGCTGCAACCCGGCTATACCGGCATGCGCCCGCGCATTACCGGCCAAGGCCAGGAAGCGGTCGATTTCGTGATTCAGGACCACACCGTTCACGGCGTTCACGGCATGGTTAATTTGTACGGCATCGAATCGCCGGGACTGACGTCGTCGCTTGCGATCGGCGGCCATGTAGGCGGGCTGGTCGCGGGCGACCGCTAGACGCTACGGCATTTTTTTAGCCGAACGTCCCAGAAAAGCACCGACTGCGGCGACCCAGTCGTCGCGAGCGAACAAAAATCCTTCGTTGTGACCACCGGCCAGCACGAGCATCTGCTTCGGCTCGCGGGCGGCGTCAAACAACGCCTGGCCGTGCGCGAAGGGCACGATGTCATCGCTCTTGCTATGCGCAATCAACACCGGCGCCTCGATTTTCCCGATACGGGATAAATTGTCATATTTCACGCGCGCAAGGAGCCGCACCGGCAGCCACGGATAGATCTTCGCGCCGAGATCGGGTATGGAGGTAAACGTCGAAGCGAGAATCAGCGCGCGCGGCGGATGTTTGAGTGCAAGCCACGTTGCAACACCGCCGCCCAGCGATTCACCCAGCAACACGATGTCGTACGGCTTCACGTTGCGCACTTCGGTCAAATGCCGGTACGCTGCGTCGGCATCTCGGTAAGTGCCTTCTTCGTCGGGACGGCCGCCGCTTTTGCCATAACCGCGGTAATCGAACAACAGCACCGAATACCCCAGCCGGTTGAACATCGTCAGGTAGGCAAGCCGATTCGCAATATTGCCGGCGTTGCCGTGCATCAGCAGTACCGCGCCGCGCGCTGCGCGGGCAGGCACCCACCAGCCATGCAACCGCACGCCGTCTTCACTTTTGAAATCGGCGTCTTCGTAATCAAGACCGCTCGCTCGCGGCGTGATCGAAAACTCGCGCTCGATCTGCGGAAAATAAACCAGCCTGGGCTGAAACAAAAAGACGAGCAACAGCATCGCCGCATAAGCAATCGCTGCCGCTATCAGGAGGTTGAGTATCACGCGCATCGTTTGGTGGTTATGGTCTCTGAATATCCAGTTCGAGCGGCGGCTCGTCCATTGCCGAACACTGCTCGCGCAACGCAAGAATCTGGTCCTGCCAGTAGCGCTGCGTATTGAACCACGGGAAGTTGACCGGGAACGTCGGGTCGTGCCAGCGGCTCGCGAGCCAGCCCGAATAATGAATCATGCGCAAAGTGCGCAACGCTTCGACCAGCGCCAGTTCGGCCGGATTGAATTCGCAAAACTCACGATAACCGCCGATTACGTGGCTAAGCTGCACGCTCATTGCGGCCGCATCGCCCGACAGGAGCATCCACAAGTCCTGCACCGCCGGCCCGCTGCGGCAATCGTCGAAATCGACGAAATGCGGCCCGGGCTCGCCGGGATTTTCCGTCCACAAAATATTACCGGCATGACAATCGCCATGAAGACGCAGGTTGCGCACGGACCCTGCCCGTTCATAACATTGCTCGATGCGGTCGAGTGCATCGTGGACGATCGCTTCGTAGGCATCGACGAGATCGTCCGGCACAAAATCGTTTTCAATCACAAACTGCGCGGGCGCTTCGCCGAAACTATCGATGTCGATCCGCGGCCGGTGCGTGAAAACTTTCAAGCCGCCGACTGCATGAATGCGCCCGAGAAAGCGGCCGAGCCAGCGCAATGTCTCGGGATCGTCGAGCTCGGGCGCACGTCCCGCCTGCCGCGGAAACACTGCAAAGCGAAAGCCACCGGCTTCGTGCAGCGTCGCGCCTTTTGCATTTGCGAGCGGCGCGACGACGGGAATTTCGCGCGCGGCGAGCTCGCGCGCATAGGCATGCTCTTCCAATATGGTGTCGTCGCTCCAGCGCTCCGGGCGATAGAACTTCGCCACCAGCACGGTGCCGTCATCGAGCCATACCTGGTAGACGCGGTTCTCAAAGCTGTTGAGCGGATACTGGCGCCCGTCGCAGCGATAGCCGAGGGTCTCGACCGCGTCGAGAATCAAATCAGGCGTGAGGCTTTGATACGGCTGTTCCGACATGGCGTGTTAGTCAGAGCTCGGCGTGAACGCGCAGGCCGAAGAAATTTCCGGGGCCGCGGTCGGCGTTATAGCCGGGATTTCGAACATGCTGATAATCGAGTGTCAGCCACAGATTGCGCGCCGCCTTGAAGCTGTAGTAGGTTTCGACGATCTGCTCGCTGCGATAATTCAGGCGGCCGTCACCCAGGAAAAAACCCTGCCCGCCGCGCGCGAGGTAATCGCGGTGCGACGACGACAAGCCGTTGGCCACCATGGCGAGCCCCACTTCGTCTTCGGCGCGCTGCCAGCGCGCCCCTTTAACCACGATGCCGCCGCTTACCGAACGGTCGATCTCGGTGAATGCGTATGTTTCCGTTTCGCCATCGTGAGCGCTGGCACGGAAAAACAATCCGGTGTCGCGCGTTAAATCATATTCAATGCTGACGCCGCCGCCGATTTTGGCCTGCGCTGTTCTGACGCGCGTCACATCGGGCACGCCGCCTGTCGCATTGGCAAGCGCTATGGCGTCGCCGAAGCTGCCCATGACCGCCTGATTGCGAAAAGCGAGCATGCGGATGCGCCCGCTTTGACCGGCCAGCGTATATCCGCGTTCGCCTTCAATCACGTCGCCGTAGCTCGACATGATTCGCGAATTGAGCGGCAACCCGTTCGAATCTTTCGGCTGCATGAAACGGCCTGCGCGCAGCGCCCAGTCGGGCGTAACCAACTCGAGCGCCGCGCCCTGTGTATAGCCGCGCGCATCGGCCGGATAATCCCATGCGCCGTACGTCATCAACGACCAGTTCAAAAACGCACGTCTCGGTTCATGACTGTACTTATTGGCATCGAAGATATCGATTGCCGACACATTCCCGAGCGTCATCACCAGCCGGTTCGCATCGACCTTGCCCGCGAGTTGATTCGGCGCCGATTCGATCGTTTGTGTGCCGCCGCCGAAGCCCCACGTCTGGCGCAGGAACGCACGCGCGCGATAGAAAGTCGGATCAGCTCCCGACGTGCGCGCCATTTCCCCGTTGTTGAAACCGCCAAGACCACGCAGTTCCGAAAATGGTACGCCGAGTGCCATCTCGGGATTGAAGTAAAGCTCGCCGCCGCTCCATGCCCTCACGCCGAGATACAAGGTCGCGGTCACGCTGCGACTGTTTTCCCGGTTCGTCAGCAGACTGTTCGGCCCGCTGTAGGCGGCTGAAAAGCCGGGTTTGTGCTGAACGACGCCGGTCGTCTGAAACTTCATCTGCCACGATTCGAATGACTCATCGACAGAATCGGCGGCGCTTGTCGCATTGCTGCACGCAATTGCGAGCAACGCGCAGAGCATCATTTGAACGGTTTTCATTGCAGGGCAGTCGGTCATGGCGCGGGGCACCGGATTGTATGCCGAAACTAGCACGAAAACGTTAGAATCCCGTGACATTCGGCGGCGATGATGCCGCCCGAAACGGAATTACGCTCATGCTCATCAGTTGCGTTGCATACGAGAACGGGAAAAAACTTGCCGATGTCGCCAAACAGGACATCAGTGAATATTTGACCCGCCCCAATTGTTTTGTATGGGTCGCCCTGCTGGAACCGAGCGCCGAAGAACTCGCTGAGATGCAGAGCCAATTCAGCCTGCACGAACTCGCGATCGAAGATGCGCAACACGGCCACCAGCGCCCCAAGATCGAGGAATACGGCGATTCGCTGTTCGCAGTCTTGCATACCGTCGAAATGATCGACGGTGAACTGCATATCGGCGAAGTTGACGTGTTTGTCGGTCCCAATTACGTGCTGTCGGTGCGCAATCGGACCAAGCAGGGTTTTCGCAACGTGCGCGAACGCTGCGAGCGCGAGCCGCATTTGTTGCGCCAGGGGCCGAGCTTTGTGCTCTACGCGCTCATGGATGCCGTGGTTGACCGCTATTTTCCGGTACTCGATTCGCTGGAGGTCGAACTCGAACGAGTTGAGGAAAAAATGTTTGGGGGGACGGCGGCGACGCGCGCGAATATCGAAGCGCTCTACGGCCTGAAACAGCAGCTCATGACGCTCAAGCACGCGGTCGGACCGTTGCTTGAAGGTACTTCGAAGTTATGGGGCGGTCGCGTACCGGCCATCTGCTCGGGCAACCAGGAATATTTTCGCGATGTTTACGATCACCTGTTTCGCATCAACCAGTCGATCGACAGCCAGCGCGACATGGTCGTCACCGCGATGTCGGTCAATCTGTCGCTGACCGCCGTCCAGGAAAACGAAACCACCAAGCGGCTTGCTGCCTACGCCGCGCTCGTCGCGGTGCCAACGATGATTGCCGGCATTTACGGCATGAACTTTGAGCACATGCCCGAGCTGAAATGGGTATACGGTTATCCGCTGTCGATTGCCGTGATGACCATCATCGACGGGTATTTGTATTTCCGCTTCCGCCGCTCCGGCTGGCTGTAACCGGCACCTCAATTCACGCGCTAATGCGGCAGCGGCCGCCCTGCCGGATCGAGTTCGCGCACGCGCGGATACCACATATGGCCGTGCTTGTTGAGCGCCGGCAGCACGGTTTCTACCCATCGCACATTGGTGATCCGGCAAGCCGCCAACAAGTCTGAGATAGAAGCGGTCACGCTCGCGAAATCGTCCAATGGATGCAGCGGCCAGCGAAAACCTTCAATCGTCAGCGTGTCGAACGGCGAACTCAAGCCGATACGGATGTCGCCGTCGTCATGGGCGCTGATGACGGCATCGGGATCGCCCGTGGCACTGCGCAGCTTACGCACCGCGTTACTCGCGAACAGATTTAACGCCGCCTCGAGCTGCGCGTAACGCCCTGCGTGGGGCGCGCTCAGCAAATCCAGCGGCGGACGCGCGAGCGGCAGCACTTCAACGTCCGGCTGACTGAGTTGGGCCGCCAGTGCGCGCGTCAGCGGCATGCCCCACACGCCAATATTCGATGCAGTTTCAACGAACGACGGTTCGGCGGCCGGTGCAATTGCCGCGCCGACGATATAGCGCAAATGCACGTGCTCGCCCGGTTCGTCGATCGTAATGTCGGCCGGCGGCAATTCACGGCGGGCGGCACCGGCGTTGCGTGTCCACGCATACACTTCGGCCGGCCGCACCTGCTCGATGGTCTCGAGCGAGCACAACGCATTGCCGAGACCAAAGTTGCGCGCGGGCCCCAATGCACCGTGCTGTTTAAATAGATCGCCAATCACCGCAATGTCGGGCACGACTCCAGTAAGGCTTGCTGGCCGCCGACTGCCCGTCACGATGACTAACGGCAAAGCGAAAATGCGTGCAACGACTGCCTCGCTGCCCGGATCGTCGACAAGATTGGCCGCATCGGTTACCACGCGCCACAATTTTACGTACGCAGCGTGATCGCGCGCAGCCTCGAGTGCACTCACGATGGCAGCGTCGTCGGCTCGCGCTAAATGGTTTACGACTTCCCGGCGCAGCGTCGCATCCTCAGGGCTGTTCACGGCATGTGCGGCTGAGCCGGTCCCGTAGCGCCGGGGGTCGGGCAGCAGAGTGCTTACCATAGCCAAACGCGAGGCACTCGCTCAGTCAAGCCGGATGCCCAGCGATTTGATCAACTGGTCCCATTTCGCGATGTCCGCGCGGATATCCGCGGCGAATTGCGCCGGCGTGCCGGTGGCGAACTCGACGCCGAGATTGCCGATGCGCTCTTTGACGTCGGGCAGCTGCAACGCACGATTGAGTTCAGCATTCACGCGCGCAACGACGTCGTCCGGCGTGCCGGCGGGTGCGATCAATCCTTGCCACTGCGCGGCATCATAGCCGGGCAATCCACCTGATTCAGCAAGCGTCGGGATGTCGGTCGCGACGCTCGCGCGTTTCGCGCTCGTCACCGCAAGCGCCTTCAAGCGGCCGGCGCGCACGTGCGGTAAAGCAGCGGCCAGGATCGGCAGGTTCATCATGATCTGACCGCCCATCACGTCGGTCAGTGCCTGCGCAGTATTTTTATACGGCACTTCGACGATATCGACTTTCGCCATGGCCTTGAAATACTCGACGAACAGATGACTCGGCGCGCCTTTTCCCGACGATGAGTAATTAAGCCTGCCCGGCTCCGCCTTCGCGAGCTTGATCAGCGCTTTGATATCGGTGACCGGCAGCGCGGGATGAACGACGAGGACACTCGGCACGAAGCCAATCCGGCCGACCGGCACGAAATCCTTAAAAGCGTCGTACGGGGGTTTTGCATACAGACTGGGCGCCACCGCCCATGAAGTCGCCCCGAGCAGAAACGTATAGCCGTCGGCCGGCGACTTGGCGACGAGCTGGGCACCAATGACGCCACCCGCGCCTTCGCGATTCTCAACGACGATCTGCTGGCCCCAGGTCTCGGTGAATTTCGGTCCGAGGGTGCGCGCGAACACATCGCTGCCGCTGCCCGCCGAAAACGGCACCACGATGCGGATCGGTTTTACCGGATAGCCTTGAGCTATCGCACCTGCGGATAACGACAGGCAGATCGCGGCACAACACATCGAGACATTGTTCATACGCCCGCCTTTCGCTCAATCGACGCGCACGCCCGACGCTCTCACGACCTTTTCCCACTTGGCCAGATCACGTTTGATCAGCGCCGCATACTCGTCCGCCGTTCCGCCTGCCGCTTCCGCGCCCTGCGCGAGCAGTAGATCGCGCAGCGTCGGCGTCTTGAGCGCCGCGTTCATGTCGGCGTTAATGCGGGCGATGATCGATTTCGGCGTGCCTTTGGGCGCCACGATGCCGAACCAGTTGGTGACTTCATAACCCTGCACCGTCTCGCCGATCGTCGGCAGCTCGGGCATGGCCGTTGCACGCTTGGCACCGGTCACGGCGAGGCCGCGCAGCTTGCCTGCTTTGACCTGAGGAATCAGCGGCACCGCGCTCGCGATCGTTGCGCTCAACTGCCCGCCAATCAACTCCGCAATCATCGGGCCCGTGCCTTTGTAAGGAATGTGCGTGAGATCGATACCCGCCATCAATTTAAACAGCTCCATCGCAAGATGACTCGAGGAACCGCTGCCGCCCGAACCGTAGTTGATCTGTCCGGGTTTCGCTTTGGCTACCGCTATGAATTCTTTGACCGTTTTCGCCGGCACGTTCACGTTGGTCGCCAGCAGCAGCGGCGCGGCGACGAACTGCACGACGGCGTCGAAGTCCTTGATCGGATCATAGTCGACTTTTTTATACAGAAACGGATTGATCACGTGCGGGATCGACGTGAACAGCAGCGTATAGCCGTCGCCGACCGAATGCGCGGCAATTTCGGTCGCGACCAATCCGCCCGCGCCGCCGCGATTGTCGACCACGACTTGTTCTTTCAACGCGACGGACAGCGGCTGGGCCGCCATGCGCGCAAGAATGTCACCCGCGCCGCCCGGTGGAAATCCAACCACCAGCCGCACGGGCTTGGTCGGATAATTTTGCGCGCATGCCACACCTGCACCTGCTCCCAACGCTAACGCCAATAAAAATCCGAGTGCACGCATCCTTAGTCCTCAATCCAGTTATTCGGGTTTCGCTCCGGAAACCGTCACGGCCTTACCCCACTTGGCGACTTCGGCTTTGAAGAAAGCCGAGAATTGCTCGGGCGTATCGCCGACAAATTCAGCCCCTTCCGACGCGATGCGCTCGGTCACCTCGGGAATCTTGATAATGCGCACGACTTCCGCGTGCAATTTATTCACGATGTCGCGCGATGTGCCGGTCGGCACCGCGACGCCGAACCATGAACCTGTCTCAAAACCTTTGAGCCCCTGTTCGTCGATGGTCGGAATCTCCGGCGTGACTGCCACGCGTTTCATGCTGGTTACGCCGAGCGCTCGCGCGCGGCCGGTTTTGACATGCGGCAGCGTCGAGACGAAAGCACCAAAATAAACCTCGATGTGACCGGCGACCAGATCGATGAGCGCAGGCGTCGCGCCGCGATATGGGACGTGAATCATTTTTACGCCGGCCATGGTTTTAAACAATTCGCCCGCCAGATGGTGCGGACTGCCGATGCCGGTCGAGCCGTGGCGCAGTTGATTAGGATGCGCACGCGCGATGCCAATCAGGTCTTTGATATTTTTGGCGGGGACCGACGGATGCACAACCACGATGCCGGGCACTTTCGCGATGTTGGTCACGTACACGAAATCCTTGAACGGGTCGTACGCGAGCTTCGGGTATAGCGTGACGTTGATTGCATTCGCCACCGTCGGCATGAACAGCGTATAGCCGTCAGGCGGCGATTTGGCGGCAATTTCCGATCCGATGTTCGTGCCGGCGCCGGCGCGGTTCTCGACGATCACCGATTGTCCCCAGGCTTCCGTGAACCGCGCACCGACTGCGCGCGCGAGGATGTCGGCAGCACCGCCGGGCGTGTAACCGACAATAAACCGGATCGGCTTGGTTGGATAAGTCTGCGCGATTGCGCCACCGCTGGCAGCGAGGGCCGTCACGATGGCGAATCCCGAAATATAGACAGAGGCATAAATGAACCGGCATGCGTTGCGATTCGACCTTTGTTGCAAGACGCATGCCATCTGCAGGTTTTTCATCGTTTACCTTCCGCCTTATTGGTTTAAACACTCGCTGGTGCCGCGCGCGACGCTTTCAGCAATGCGCTTTTGCACCACCGCGTCGCGCATCAGCAGTTCCTCGTCGCGGTTGACGATCAACCCGGCCTCGAACAGCACCGCGGGCGAGCTTGCATGCCGCAGCACCGCCAGATGATCGAAGTAATGCACGCCGTTGGCCTTGTCCGCGAACAGCCGGTTTTCACCGAGGACCGGGTCAGCATGATACAGCGAAGGCTTGAATCCCGCCCTGACGAGCGCGGCACCGATCATCGAGGCACACCTCAACGCATCGCGCCAAAACCGGTTTTCGCGCGACACGAACAAGGAGAACCCCTGGAACCGGTCGCTGTAACGCTGCTCCGTGCCTTCGTGCGTCCACGTGCTCTGAAAGCGTGCCTGTGTCGAGTCGTGATGCACCGAAATAAAGAAGTCCGCGCCGCGCGCGGCCTGCGGCCGGCGCCATAAATGCTGCATGCCGCCGTCGGCGCCTATCGTCCGCGTGGCATAGCCCCGAACTCCAAGCGCAGAGGCGATTTGCGCGGCGAGCTCGCGATTGAATTCGAGTTCCGGCCGGCCGCGTGCGCTGGTGGCGCCGGGTTCCGCCGCGTAATGCCCGACGTCGATCGCGATCAACGCCGCGCTCGCCATGCCGCACAGCGACGACAGGACGATCGCCGCGACCGTCCGCCCGATCATTGCACCGGGTAACGTGCCAGAATTTCTGGATCGGGATCGCGGCCCAACCCCGGCCCTTGCGGCAATGCGATACGGCCGTCTTTTACTGCAATAGCGTCGCCGAGCGGATTTGCGCCTAGATCGGCAAAAGAATATTCGATCATCGACTCGTGCTCGAATGTCGCTGCCATGTGCAAAGTCGCGAGCAGCCCGGGACCGAAGTACGGCGAATGCGGCACCAGCGTCACGCCGCGCTCGCGCGCAAGCTGCGCGATACGCATCATCTCGCTGACGCCGCCGATCTTGGTAACGCTCGGCTGCGCGTAATCGACGGCGCCGGCATCGAACATCGCTGCGAATTCCGTATAGCTCGCCGCGTTCTCGCCCGCGGAAACTGGAATGCCGCAAGCCTGCCTCACACGGGCGAGCGCCGGATAATCTTCCGGCGGCCACACCGGCTCTTCGAACCAGAACAAATTGTACTCGCGCACCCTGGCGGCGATTTCGATCGCCTCCTGCGCCGTCCATGGGCAATTCGTGTCCATCATCAGTTTTACGTGCGGACCGATCGCTTCGCGCGCGGCACGCACCTGCTCGACACCGATTTCATGCAGTTTGATTGCACGATAGCCGCGCTCGACTGCCCGCTTCGCATTCGACGCCACGAGTGCAGGATCGGTGTAGCGCACGAGGCTCGCATATGCATCGAATTCACGACGTCGTGCGCCGCCAAGCAATTCGGCCACCGGCTTTCCCGCGGCCTTGCCCGCGATGTCCCAGAGCGCGATATCGAGGCCCGACATTGCGTACATCACCGGTCCGCTGCGTCCCAGCAGGTGGAATTTCCGTTGCAGATCGCCGAGCAATGCGGGTATATCGCGCTCGTCGCGGCCGGTCGCAAGCGGCGCAATCAGCGACTCGAGCGCGACGCGCGTGGATGGCCACACCGCGAATCCGAACGCTTCGCCCCACCCAACGATGCCGCTGTCGGTCTCGACGCGCACCAGCAAAATTTCCATGTTGCGCGGCTTGCCGGCAAACAGCGGCTTGGGGCCGCCGATTTCGAACGGCAGGTTAAGCGCAACCGGCGTAATCGACTTGATCGTCATTCAGTGCATACCGAGTTACCGGCTCTCATACGCCTTCGGCTTTGGCGCCCGAATCCTTGACGATCTTCGCCCACTTGACGATTTCCCTGCGGATCCACGCGCCGAATTCCTCGGGCGTGCCGCCGGCGGTTTCAAAACCGAGCTCGACCAGTTTCGCCTGCATTTCAGGCCGTTTGAGCGCACGGTTCACCGCGGCGTTGACGCGCTGAATGTAATCCTTCGGCGTGTTGACCGGCGCGACGAGACCATTGATCGTGACTGCATCGATTGCCGGGAAGCCCGCTTCCGTGAACGTCATGACATCCGGCATTGCCTGTGTGCGTTTCGGGCTCGTGATTGCGAGCGCCCGCAGGCGGCCCGATGCAACGTGCGCCTTGATGCCGCTTTGGGTCGCGAACACCATCGTGATCTGACCGCCGAGCAATTCGGTCAACGACTGGCCTGCCCCTTTGTATGGCACATGCTGAATATCGACGCCGCCAACCGCGCGCAGTTGCTCGCCGGCTAGGTGCACCGCCGTACCGTTGCCCGCCGAGCCGAAACTTAATTTACCCGGTTGAGATTTCGCGAGCGTGATCAGTTCGCGGACGGTTTTAACCGGCACGTTCGAATTCACGACCAGCACGAGCGGCGCAGTCGCCACCAGCACGACCGGCGTGAAATCTTTCAACGTGTCGTACGGCAGCTTGCCGAGCAGGCTGGGATTGACGACGAAAGCCGCGTCGATCATGCCGATTGTCTGTCCATCGGGATTGGCGCGCGCAACGATGAGCGTGCCAATCGTGCTGCTGCCGCCGGCACGGTTGTCGATCACGACCTGCTGGCCGAACTCATCGCTGATGAACGGCCCGAGCAATCGCGACAAGGTATCGGTGCCGCCGCCGGGAACGTAAGGCACGATCAAACGGATCGGCCGCGTGATCTGCGTTTGCGCAGCGGCAACCGGGCATTGGACGATTGCCGCAATCGCAAGCGAGGCGGCAAGTATCCGTTTCATTGCGTCACCAACCCAACACGTAAGCCGGACGCCGCGGATCGGCGCCGCCGTGCAGGATGCCGGTTTTTTGATCGACGACGATCGTGCACGGCGCGCCTGCGAGCCAGGTGTAATCGTCCCACCAATGGACTTTGTGCCCGAGCTGCTTCAACACTTCGCCCGCCGCCGCTGGAATGCGACCCTCGAGATATAGCCGGCCCGGATAGTAGGCGTGCGGCTCGAACGAGCCGGGAAAACTGTAATTGGCAAAGCGCGGCGCTTCGATCGCGTCCTGCGCATCCATGCCGAACACGTTGACGTTCAGGAAAACCTGCAGCATCGATTGCGGCTGCACGTCGCCGCCCGGCGTGCCGAACGGCATCAGCACTTTGCCGTTCTTGAATGCGAGCGCGGGGCTCGGCGTGAGGCGCGGACGCTTACCCGGTGCGACCGAGCAGGGATGCGTCGGATCCGACCACGATTGCGTGCCGCGGCCGGAACAGACCAAACCGACGCCGGGAATGACGGGCGAATTGTTGGAGCCGTCCGACGGCGTTGCTGAAAATGCATTGCCATGCCGGTCGATGCAGCAGGTGTAGGTGGTGTCACCCGGTCCCGGCGCCTCTTCCGATTGTGCCGGCGTCATCCAGCGATGCGGTAAATCTTCGAGCGTGGCGGGATTGCCCGCGAACGGCATGCCGGGCGACGCGCGATCCGCAGCGATCATGCCGCGGCGATGCACCGCATATTTATCCGACATCAGGCCCTTGATCGGCACCTTGACGAAATTTGGGTCGCCGAAATGCTGGTGGCGATCGGCGAATGCGAGTTTCAATGCTTCGGTGACGACGTGAATGTATTCCGGCGAGTTGTGACCGAGCGCCTGCAGATTGTCGTTCTTGAGAATATTGAGCGCCATCGGCAGCACCGGGCCTTGCGACCATGGACCGCAGGCATGCACTTCGACGCCGTTGAACTTGGCCTTCACCGTCGGCTCGAACTTGATGCTGAACTCGGCGAAGTCTTCCATGCGCATCAGACCGCCGACCTTCTGATGATGCTTGACGATGGCCGCGGCGATATCGCCCTTATAGAACGCATCGCGCGCGGCGCGCAGCGCTAGCCGGCGACCTTTGCGCTTGTTCGCTTTTTCGACGTCCGCCATGTATTGCAGCGTGCGGCCGAGATCCGCCTGCACAAACATCTCGCCGGGCTGCGGCGGTTTGCCCTTGGGCAAGAATATTTTTTTACTCGCCGGATAGCGCTCGTATGACGACTGGTTTTTGGTGATGAACTCCGACATCAGCGGATACATCGGGAAGCCTTCGCTGGCGAAACGAATCGCCGCCGACGCGACTTCACCGAACGTCATCGTGCCGAAGCGCTCGAGCGCCGTGATCCACGAATCCGGCGCCGCCGGCACTACGCTGCGTAATTCGTTGGGTGGAATCTTGCCGCCGTGAAACTTCTGGAAAAAATCCGGCGTGACCGCTTTCGGCCACACGCCGAGCCCGTCGATGCAGTGAATTTCCTTTTTCTTGGCGAGATAAACGATCAGCGGTGCGACACCGCCGAAGCTGACCTTGTCGGTTTGCAGCACGCCCATGGCGATGCCAGCAGCGACGCCGGCGTCGACTGCATTGCCGCCAGCCTCGAGTATCTTGAAGCCCGCGTGCGCGGCGAGATAATGGCCCGCCGCGATGACGTGGCGCGTGCCCATGATAGTTGGACGGTTCGACATGCAATACCTCCTCTGTTTTCCGAGACTACTTGTCAATGCCGGATAACCGCTGCAAACCCGCCCAGCCTATCGCCACGCGCACACAGGCAATGGACTATCTACGCAACATGCCAATTAATTTGATTCCGGCAGGTCAGATTCAGCGTTCACCGAACACCAGATTACGAACGATTTTTCGTTTGAAACTATCGTCGTAATTTTATTCGATATTTGACAACGACGCTGACTGCCTAATGCGGATGAAGATACTAGACAGTCCATGCTCGGTATCCCGCTAGCCGAGAGACGGCGGCGGAATGCGGTCGATCCTGCAGACCGATAAAAATAGCGTACCGATGCAGGGCGTAAGCGACCCGCGCACAACTCGCTACTGACACCGGCTGTGTGGGGCAAACGTCCAGGCGCAACCGCATAATCGCCTGGAGCCTGTCAATCCCGCACATTCGACAACGAAGTACGTTGTATTAATATTTTTTGTTCTCGCTTGCCTCGTCCTTGATCGCTTTGCCGCCTGCCTGAATATCCTTGCCGGCGCCTTCGACGGTATTACAGCCGGCGAGCGTGCCAAACACACCTGCCAGGAACAATGCAGCCAGTAGTGAAGCAGATAATTTTTTGATCACGAGGATCTCCCTTATTGAAACAATTGATCGGCCCGGCATTGTTAATGCTCTCCGATATTTGACAATGTACGTGTAAGCCCCGGCGGCGTCCGTACGGTGGCGCTCCTAACGGCATGTCAAATTAACCGTGCCGGATCTGGCAATTTTCAGTGTTTAAGCCCAGGGGGCGGACCGACAGGCACACCACTGGGAGCGCCCGGGTCAGGTGTATAGATGCTTTTCCTGCGCCTACTTGTCGATGATCGGCGATTTCTTGCCCTGCTTTGCGAGCCACTCTTCCTCGCGTCCGAACGCTTCCGGGGCACCCGGCCGGCCATAATAATAATCGGCGAGCGGTTGATACAGTTGATAGACGCGCCGCA
Organism: Betaproteobacteria bacterium; assembly: GCA_028292435.1. Lineage (GTDB taxonomy): Bacteria > Pseudomonadota > Gammaproteobacteria > Burkholderiales > SG8-41 > PALSA-1004. The sequence continues at coordinate 39,271 of JAQGMI010000064.1, read as the reverse complement.
ATTCACCGACCGGTTCGTCGTGCGCATCGACGCGCAGATCGTAGTACGGATAAATCTCGCGGTCGTATATCACGAGGCCGGCGGAATTCTGCCCGCCGTTCTGGCCGCCCGCGTCGCGTCCCGCTTCGAGCGCGGTCATCAGGCGTTCGGCGAACTCCAGCTTGGTGCCGGCACGCCACGCTTTCGCCATGTCGCCCGCGGTTTTTTCGCTTTTGAGATTGTTGCCCATTGCGACCAGATTTTTTTCGGTCACAGCACCCGACCACACCTTGTTCAGGCTGCCGGTGCGCGCAACGGCATTGCCGTCGCGGTCGATCACACACAGCTGCCGCCATTCGACGTTGGGATCGCTCGTCGATATTTCTTCGAGCGCGCGGCGCGCCGAGTAGCCGAGCTTCAAAAGATTGATGCCGAGCGGCCCCAGCCGCGGATCGGTGCGCGCCATCGTCACGACGACGCCGACACCCGGCACGATGAAAGGACAGCGCGCGGTCACGCCCAGCGCCCGCGTTGAGATCGCGACGCCGATGCGTCCAGTGTCCGCGCAACGCGCGGCGATGGCAAAAGTCATTGCTTGATGTCTCCGGGTAAATTATTGCGGCGGAATGCCGGCGGTTTTGACTATCTTCGCGTACTTCGCGATGTCCTGCCGGATGAAGGCGCCGAACTGCTCGGGCGTACCGCCGACCGCGTCGAGACCAAGCTCAGTCAGCTTGCTTCGAATATCACCAGCAAGCATCCGGTTAACTTCAGTGTTCAGACGCTCGACGATTTCGCGCGGCGTGCCGGCGGGACCCAGCAGGCCGATCCACCCGAGCAGTTCGAATCCTTTGAGTCCCGACTCGTCCATCGTCGGCAATTCGGGCAACGCGCTCGAGCGCCTGAGACTCGTGACCGCGATGCCGCGGATCTTGCCGCTGCGCACGAATGCAATGGCGTTGGGCGCGGGCGTGAACATGAAATCGATCTGACCGCTGATGAGATCGGTCATCGCCGGCGTGCCGCCTTTGTACGGGATATGCTCGATTTTTACGCCGGTGAGCATCGAAAACAGCTCGGCCGTCATGTGCTGCGACGCGCCGATACCCGACGAGCCGTAGTTGAACTTGCCGGGATTCGCCCTGGCGATGGCGATGAATTCCTTCAGCGTGCGCGCCGGGACGGAAGGATGGGCCGTCAAAACGTTGGGCTGATTCGCAACCTGCACGATCGGCGCGAGATCGCGCTGCGGATCGTATGGCAGCTTTACATACACCGCCGGGGCGGAAGAAATCGACGCCGCGCTGCCCATCAATAAGGTGTAGCCATCAGCAACGGCTTTGGCGACGTAATCGGTGCCGATATTGCCTGCTGCGCCGGCTCGGTTATCGACGATGAATTGATGCCCGAGCGTCGCGGCGAGGCGTTGATCGACGAGCCGCGCGACCACATCGATGCTGCCGCCCGGCGGATAGGCGACGACCACGCGCACGACGCGTTGCGGATAAGTCTGCGCGAACGCCGTACTCACGGCAACGATCAATGCAAGCACACAGCCGAGTCGAGTCAGCATCGCTTAGCCGATGCTCGCCGAGATCGCGCGCAGCCAGCTTTCGCCCAGCACGGACTTAACGTCTTGTTCGCTGTAGCCGCGATCGACCATGCCTTGCGTGAGATTGGGCGCTTTGCGAATATTTTCCAGCCCGCGCGGATAAGCCTGATTCAGGAAATCGTCGACGCTGCCGAAAATATCCGGCCGTAAGGTGCGGTTGCGACGCGATTGCGGCAGCACGACGCCGGCGTCCTTGTAACCTTCGACGTAGTCAAGGCCGAGGCCGACGTGCGCGGCACCCATCGTTTTCACCAGGTAGTCGAGATGATCGAGCATGTGTTCGAGCGTCGGATCCGGGTGCCGCACCGAGCGCGGCAGGCCGCAGAGCCCGATCACGCCGCCCTTGCTGGAGACGATTTTCAGCACTTCGTCTTTCTTGTTGCGGTCGTTGGCAACGACCGCATAGGCGTTTGCGTGGGTAACGCACGGCCGCTTCGCGAGTTCAACCGCTTCGAGCGACGTCTGGTGTCCCGAGTGCGACACGTCGAGCATCATCGGCAACTCGTTGACCGCCGCGATCAGGTCGCGCCCGAGAAAACTTACGCCGGCATTGCGCCGCTCGCCGCAGCCGTCGCCGACGAGATTGGCAAATGTGTAGCACATGCCGAGGATGCGAAACCCCAACCGGTGCATGATGCTGACGCGCTTCAAATCCTTGCCCAGCATATCTGCGGCCTGCGTGATCAGCATCATCGCAATCCTGCCCTGCGCCTTGGCCGCGCGAAAATCGGCGGCGCACGTCGCCAGCATCAGATGCGGGTTTTTGGCTATCTTCTCGAGCGCAGTCTCGGTGCGCTGCAGAGTTGCGTCCCAGGTTGCATCCGACACGATGCTGAGCAGCGCGCCGCTGATGCCGCCTTCAATCAGGCCCGCGGTATACGGCTCGTCGAGCGTGTAATACGGCGTGAGGCCATCGAGCACCAACGCCTGCTCATGCAGCGCGCGTGCTTTGGTTGATACCGGCTTCATTTCATTCATACCCTTCCTTCATTGCGGACCGACACCGATGCGGGCGAACAAGGTTTTCCATTTAGCGCCGTTCGCGCTCAGGTAATCCGCATATTCGGCCGGCGTGCTGCCGACGAGATCGACGCCTTGCGCCTGCATTTTCTCTCGAAATTCAGGCATCTTCAGCACCGCAACCGTTTCACGATACAGCCGGTCGACAATCGTTTTCGGCGTTGCGGCAGGCACCATCAAGCCGTAAACGCCGGTCGCGGCGTCATATCCGGGCAGCGTTTCCGCCACCGTGGGAATCTCCGGCGCGATCGATGAGCGTTTGGGGCCGGTGACGGCGAGCGCGCGAATGCGGCCCGATTTGATTAGCGGAATTGCCGAAACCAGGCTCGGCGGATAAATCGGGATTTCGCCGCTCATGAGATCGGTCACTGCCTGCGACGTGCTTTTGTACGGAATTTCCTGGAGGTCTACGCCCGCCATCGACTTGAACAATTCGAGCGTGAGAAACGCCGAACTGCCGCGTCCCGACGAGCCATAGCGCATTGGCCGCGCCTTGGCGAGCGCGATCAACTCCTTGATCGATTGCGCTTCGATTTTCGGATTGACGCAAATCACGTTTTGCGTGAGCACCACGAGGCTGACCGGCGCGAGGTCTTTCGGCTCGAACGGCAGTTCTTTGTATAGCAGCGGACTCACGACGAGACTCAGCGTACCGATCAGGATTGTGTGCCCGTCCGGATTGGCGTGAGCAACGATGTTGTTGGCGATACCGCTGTTCGCGCCTTCCCGATTTTCTACGATGACCTGCTGCCCAAGGCGCGCGGTCAAAGCCTGCGCGAGCGCACGCGCCGTAATGTCGGTGGTGGTGCCGGGCGTAAAACCCACGACAATCCTGACTGGCTTGACCGGAAACGCTTTGTCGCCGCTTTGCGCAATGCCGGCAGCTGGATGCAGCCCCGCCCACATAACAAGAATAATCGCTGTCAGCCGCCGCATCGCATTTTGCATATGAACTTAGTCAATCCGCATTCTAACTTGACGTTGCCGTTCGCGCAGGCGCGCCGCCTGGCATGAGCGTGTAAAATGCGCGGGCACCATTGAAGTACCTGCTCATCACAACGCCCGATTTCCCGAACGCCGTTGAAATACTCGATCTTTTCACTCGCGCGCAACGCGCTCAGTTATCACGAACATTGGCCGCGTGCGTGGCGCAGCCCTGAACCGCGCGCCGAATACGACGTCATCATCATCGGCGGCGGCGGGCATGGCCTGGCGACCGCCTACTACCTCGCGAAGAATCACGGCATCACCAACATCGCGGTCATCGAGAAAGGCTGGCTCGGCGGCGGCAACACCGGGCGCAACACCACGATCGTGCGCTCGAATTATTATCTCGAGCCGAACGCGCACTTCTACGAACACTCGTTGAAACTGTGGGAAGGCCTGTCGACCGACCTTAATTTCAACGTGATGTTCAGCCAGCGTGGCGTCCTGAACCTCGCGCACAGCTACGCCGATCTCGATAACTATGCGCGGCGCGGCAACGCCATGCGATTGAATGGCATCGATGCCGAACTGCTGACGCGTGACGACGTCGCCGCGATGGTGCCGCTGCTCGACTGCTCGCCGTCCGCGCGTTATCCGATCATGGGCGGACTGTTGCAGCGTCGCGGCGGCATCGCGCGCCATGATGCCGTCGCGTGGGGTTACGCCCGCGGCGCCGATGCGCGCGGCGTCGACATCATCCAGCAATGCGAAGTCACCGGTTTCAGGCGCGATGGCAACCGCATCGCCGCCGTCGAAACCACGCGCGGCACGTTGCGCGCGAAAAGATTCGGGCTCGCGGTCGCCGGCCACTCGGGGCACGTCGCGGCGATGGCCGGATTCAGATTGCCGATCGAGACCCATGTGCTGCAGGCGCTCGTCTCGGAACCCATCAAGCCGATTCTCGATACGGTCGTTACCTCAGGCGCCGTGCACTTCTACATCAGCCAGTCCGACAAGGGCGAGCTCGTGATGGGCGGCGATATCGACGGCTACAATTCCTACGGCCAGCGCAGCAACCTGCCTGCAATCGAGCACTCGGTGCAATCGATGATTGCACTGTTTCCGTCATTCAGCCGCCTGCGCATGATGCGAACCTGGGGCGGCGTGATGGACATGAGCATGGACGGCAGCCCGATCATCGGCAAATCGCCGCTCGATAATCTCTATCTCGACTGCGGCTGGTGCTATGGCGGCTTCAAGGCAACGCCTGCGTCGGGCTGGTGCTTTGCGCATACCATCGCGCACGACGCGCCGCACGAACTCAATGCCGCGTTTACGCTCGATCGTTTTGCACTCGGCAAAACCATCGACGAACGAGGCGGCGGGCCCTATCCATGGGTGCACTAGGACGACCGCTTTACCGCAAAGGATGCCAAGGACGCGAAGGAAAACCTCGGAGTTCGAACTCCTTTGCTTCCTTAGCGTCCTGGGCGGTTCAAGATTTTGGGGTTTTCTTTGAATCATGATGCAACTTAAATGCCCCCATTGCGGAGAACGCGACGTCACCGAGTTCACTTACGGCGGCGATGCGAATGTGCGCCGCCCGCCCGATCCACTGGCCGTCAATGACGAAGATTGGGCTGCCTACATTTACCTGCGCGACAATCCGCGCGGCGAGCATCACGAGCTCTGGCAGCACTCGTTCGGCTGCCGGCGCTGGATCACGGTCCATCGCAATACTTACACGCACGAGATAGCCGCGACGGGGCTGCCCGAATGAGCCAGCCGTTCCGTCTCGCGAGCGGCGGGCTCATTGACCGCAACCGGCCGCTCCAATTCACGTTCAACGGCAGGCGCCTCGCAGGCTACGCGGGCGATACGCTGGCGTCTGCCCTGCTTGCAAACGGCGTGCGGCTCATCGGTCGCAGCTTTAAATATCATCGTCCGCGCGGCATCGTGTGCGCTGGCAGCGATGAGCCGAATGCGCTCGTGCAGCTCGAAACCGGCGCTATAACCGAACCCAACCTGCGCGCGACGCAAATCGAGCTTTACGATGGGCTCGTCGCGGCAAGCCAAAATTGCTGGCCGTCGGTCGCATTCGACGTCAGCAGCATCAACAACCTGCTGTCGCGTCTGCTGCCCGCCGGTTTTTATTACAAGACATTCATGTGGCCGCCGTCGCGCTGGATGACGTATGAAAAATGGATACGCCGCGTCGCTGGCATGGGCCGTGCGCCGGTCGAGCCGGATCCCGCTGACTATGCGCATCGCCATGCCCATTGCGACGTGCTGATCGCCGGTGGCGGACCGGCGGGCCTCGCGGCCGCCGTCGCCGCTGCGCGTACCGGTGCGCGCGTGATCCTCGCCGATGAAGGCAGTCAGTTCGGCGGCAGCCTGCTTGCCGATCGCGCCGACATCGACGGCGAACCCGCGCTTAACTGGGTCCGCCGCACGGTCGCCGAATTGCGCGCAATGCCCGACGTGACACTGCTGACCCGCGGCACTGTTTTTGGTTATTTCGATCACAACGCAGTCGCAATCTGCGAGCGCCCTGCGCAATCGCCCGAGTACGCGCCGGCGCAACGCCTGTGGAAGGTGCGCGCCAGGCAAGTCGTACTCGCGACCGGCGCGCTCGAACGCCCGCTCGTGTTTCCCAACAACGATGTGCCCGGCGTAATGCTGGCATCGGCCGCACGCCATTATGCGAACCGATACGCCGTTCGGCCCGGCTCGCGCGCCGTGATCTTCACCAACAATGACAGCGCGTATGCAACGGCGCTCGACCTCGAGGCGGGCGGCATCTCGACGCTGGTGGTTGACGCTCGACGCGGCACGCTTGGCCGCGCGCCAGTGCAGGCGCAAAAAGCCGCGATCGAATGCCGGTTCTCGAGCGCCATCGTCCACGTGCATGGCGGCCGCCGGGTTACCGCCGTCGATATCGCTGCCATCGACCCCGACGGCAAAATCAACGGCCGCACGACGACCATCGATTGCGATCTCGTTTGCATGTCGGGCGGCTGGAGCCCCACCGTGCACTTGCATTCGCAAGCGAAAGGCCAACTACGTTATGACAAAGCGCTATCGGCTTTCGTGCCCGCGGCCACCCTGCCGGCATTGCGCAGCGCCGGCAGCGCGAACGGCGCAATGTCTTTGTCTGCCTGTCTCAGCGAGGGCTTCGCCGCCGGCGCAGTGGCTGCGCTGTACGCCGGCCATGGCAATGGCGAACCGCCCGCGGCGCCTGCCGCAGCGCCCGACAACCAGGCGCCGCTGCAACCGCTGTGGCAGGTGCGCACAAACAACCGCGCGAAATGCTTCGTCGATTTCCAGAACGACGTCACCACTGCCGACATCGCGCTTGCCGCACGCGAGGGTTATACGTCGGTCGAACATTTGAAGCGCTATACGACGCTCGGCATGGGCACCGATCAGGGCAAGCTCTCGAACATCAACGGGCTCGCGATCCAGGCGCAGTTGCTCAACGCCAGCATTCCCGACGTCGGCACGACGACGTTCCGGCCGCCCTATACGCCGGTCACGCTCGGCGCAATCGCCGGGCAGGAACGCGGCCCGCACGTTGCGCCATTGCGCTTGTCGCCGCTCGACGCATGGCACATCGAAGCGCACGCGACGTTCATCAACGCCGGGTTATGGCGGCGGCCCCAGTTCTATAAACACGCTGGCGAAACAGACATCGATGCCGTGAACCGCGAAGTTAGAGCAGTTCGCAATGCGGTCGGCCTGGTCGATGTCTCAACGCTCGGCAAAATCGATATCAAGGGCCGCGACGCCGCGGAATTGCTCGAACGCGTTTACATCAACAACTGGAAAAATCTCGCAATCGGCAAAGTGCGTTACGGCGTCATGCTGCGCGAAGACGGCATGGTGTTCGACGACGGCACGACCGCGCGACTTGGCGAGCAGCACTACGTGATGACGACCACGACCGCGAACGCCGTCAAAGTGATGTCGACGCTCGAATACCTGCTGCAGGTCGAATGGCGTGACCTCAACGTCTATCTGACCTCCGTTACTGAACAATGGGCTGCGATGGCGCTCGCCGGACCGCAAGCGCGTCGCGTGCTCGAAGCCATCGCGCCGGGGCGCGATTGGAGCAACGCGGCGCTGCCGTACATGGGCTATTGCGCAGCATCCATCGCCGGCATTCCGGCGCGCGTCTTTCGCATCAGTTTTTCGGGCGAGCTCTCGTACGAGATCAACGTGCCCGCCGATCATGCGCGCGCAATGTGGGAAAAGCTCATGGCGGCCGGCGCGCCGCTCAGCATCACGCCGTACGGCACCGAAGCGATGGGCGTGCTGCGCATTGAGAAAGGCCATGTCGCCGGCATGGAACTCGATGGACGCACGACGCCCGACGATCTGGGACTCGGCAATCTCGTGAGCGCAAAGAAAGACTCGATCGGCAAACGTTCGCTCATGCTGGCGGCGCTCGCCGCCCCGAATCGCCGGCAACTCGTGGGACTCGTCCCGCTCGACGGCACCTCATCGATTCCGCGCGGCGCTCAAATTGTCGAGAATCCCGCGGCGCCATCGCCCAATCCGATCATCGGCCACGCGACGGCCACCTGCTATAGCCCGACGCTCGGCAAGCCGATTGCGCTTGCCCTGCTCGAAAACGGGCGCGCGTTGATGGGGCAATCTTTTTACGCGACGTCGCCGCTCGCCGGCAAAACGACCGCAGTCACGGTAACGAGCCCGGTATTCGTCGATTCCGCAGGAGTGCGCGTTCGTGGTTGACACCTTGATTCGCGAGCCCGCCTGCCTGGAAGCGTGCTGCACCGGACAGTTCGGCGCATCGACGCCGCACGCAGGGATCACTTTTGCTGCGCGCACGAGACTCAGACTCATCAATATGCGCGGCAATCCGGCGCAAACGCAATTTCTTGACAGCGCACGAACTGCACTCGGCTGTGCACTGCCGCTGACTGCAAACACGTCTTGCGCGGCTGCCGATGCGGAGGTTTTTTGGTTGGGCCCCGACGAGTGGCTTATCGCCGGCAGCCAGAACGCAAGCATTAGCGAGACGTTGCCGATCGGATCCGCGTCGCTGACCGACGTGAGCCACGGCCGCGCGGCCTGGCGCATCGCCGGCCCGCGCGTTTACGACCTGCTCGCCAAAGGCTGCAGCCTCGACCTGCATTCAAGTGCGTTCAGTCCGGGTGGTTGTGCGCAAACGTCGATTGCACACGTCGGCGTCCTGCTTTATCTGCGCGGCGACGGCAGCTTCGATTTGTATTGTGCGCGCAGCTACGCGCAACACCTGTGGCACTGGCTGACCGAAGCGGCCGCCGAGTACGGGTACGAAGTCACGGCCTCCATCGACTAGATTTTTTCCAGCTACAGCCGGCGCGCCCGCCCTGCTACACTCGCCGCAAAGGAAAGCGGCATGCCCGACAAGCAGAAACCCCCGTTTCCCGGTTTGTCTGAACCGGAAGTTGCGGCCCTCACGCAACATGCCGTCACGCGCGCGTTCCCGAAAAACACCATCATCCTGAACGAAGGCGACGCGACCGATTCTCTGTATGTGATCGTGTCGGGCCGCGTGAAAGTTTTTCTTGCCAATGAAGAAGGCAAGGAGATCGTGCTCGACACGCAGGGGCCGGGTGAATACTTCGGCGAGATGGTGCTCGACGAAGGCCCGCGTTCGGCATCCGTCATGACGCTTGAGCCATGCAAATTTCAGTTGATCCCCAAAGAAGACGTCAAAGCGCTGTTGCAAAGCCATCCCGAATTCGCGATGCACCTTGTCCGCCAACTCATCCATCGCGTGCGAGTGCTGACCGAGCATGTCAAAAGTCTTGCATTGCAGAACGTATACGGCCGCTTCACCAAGCTGCTCCACGAAATGGCAGTCACGGAAAACGGCAAACGCGTGATCGCCGACAAGCTTTCCCAGCAGGAAATGGCCAATCGGATTGGCGCGTCGCGCGAGATGATCAACCGCATCATCAAGGACCTGACGACGGGCGGGTATATCACGATTGAGGGCCCGCGGATCGTGATTCACAAGACGCTGCCGGCTAATTGGTAGAGGCGATTTACGTGCCGACCCTTGAGGCGGCTCTGCGCCGTAAGTGTGTAATTAAGTCACCGGTTCGGGGTGCCCCATCCCATAGCGCGACGCGGACGTTGCTATTACATTGATGATATCCCGGCACCGCCCCGCCCGGCCAGTCGCAGAGCGGGGCCACGAGGAGTTCGATGTGCTCGAGTGCCTGAGCAGCAGCGCTAATATTTTGGGCTTGGCGGGTTGCGTGGATGCGGGCTATCTGAGCGTGCGTTCTTGCGCGATGAGAAACGACAATTCCAACCGCAGAACTTCGCGTCGCCGATCCGATCACGAGTTGCTGTGCCGTAATCCGTGCGCCGGCTACTATGTTTGACGTCGACGGCCTATCATTCAAGTAACGTAGCCAAAATCGAACGGCGAACGAGTTCGGACGACAGGTTCTGCCCGCAGGTCTATCCAGGAGCACGGTGATCGAATGAACGACCGACGGAAATTTGTCCTTATTGTCGCCGCGGCCGGGCTGCTGTCTCTACGAAGCTTTGCTCAGCAACCCAAAGTACTGCGCGTCGGTTGGCTTTCGAACGACAAATCCAGGAACTCGCCTTTTTTCGAAGCTTTCCGCGATGGCCTGCGCGAGCTGGGTTACGTCGAAGGCGGCAACCTCGTGATGGAGGCGAAGTTCGGCGAAGGGATCAACGAGCGGCTCGATGCGCTGGCGGTCGAACTGGTCCAATGGAAGCCCCACATCATCGTGACCCAGGGTGGTCCTGCGACCTATCCCGTTATTCGCGCTGGCGCCACCATGCCGGTGGTTTTCGGGTTCAGCGGCGATCCAATCGAAGGCAAGCTCGTGCAGAGCCTCGCCCGCCCTGGCGGCAACATGACCGGCATGACGTTTCTCTCGCATGAGCTGGTCGGCAAACGCATGGAATTACTCAAGGAGATGATGCCCTCGCTCAAGCGCACCGCGGTCCTGGCGCGTCCGCAGCACCCGGGAGAACAGGCGGAATTGCGCACAACGCAAACCGCCGCGAAGTCGCTGGGCCTGATGGTCATTTACGAACCGATTCGCGACGAAGCCGATCTGGAGAAAGCGCTTGCCGCCACGCTCAAGTCGCGCTGCGAGGCGATCGTCGCATTTCCCGATGCCGGCATGATGCGCTACGGCGAGCAAATAGCCGGATTTTCGGCCAAGTACCGCATACCCGCGATTTCCGGGTGGGCGCAATTTGTTAACAGCGGAAATTTGATGTCGTACGGACCGAACCTGCGAGAGGTTTTTCGGCGCCTCGCCCTTTATGTCGACAAGATCAGCAAAGGCGCGCGCCCTGCGGACCTTCCGGTTGAGCTGCCAACCAGCGTCGAAATGGTCGTCAACCTGAAAATGGCCAAAGCGCTTGGCATCAAAATTCCAAACTCCATTCTGCTGCGCGCGGACCAGGTCATCGAATGAACAGCGCATTCAATCGGGGGATCGCTTGATCAGCAGGCGTCGTTTACTGGTTGCACTCGCCGCGGCCGCTGCGGTCCCGCACTCTGCGAGTGGCCAGCAGAAGGCGAAACCGGCGCGGCCCGCGCGCGTCGGGGTGCTCTCGTATATCAGCGAGCCGGATATCGCCCTGACGATGCTGCATAAGGGACTCGCCGAACTCGGGCACGTCGAGGGCAAAACCTATGTCGCGATAGCGCGTTATGCGAACGGCGACTTCAAGCGGCTGCCCGGCTTGATCGACGAGCTGGAAGCGGAAAAAATCGATGTCCTGGTTGCCCGCGGTCCGTCGGCCGATTTCACCAAAGCTGTGCGCGCCCGCGTTCCGGTCGTATTTGCCTTCAGCGGCGACCCAATCGCGGCCGGTTTCGGCGACAGCCTGCGCAAACCGGGCCGCAATATGACCGGCATCACTTTCATGGCGATGGAACTGTCGGCCAAGCGCATCGAGGTCCTCAGAGAAACGGTGCCGAAAGCCGCGCGCATAGCCCTGTTGTCGAATCCGGAACATTCCGGCGAGCTGAGCGAGTACCGGGTCACCGAAGACACCGCGCGCCGGCTTGGCGCCACGATCACCCGCCACCTCGTGCGCAATCCCCAGGAGCTCACCAAGGAATTTGGCGCGATCCGTGCGAGCACCGCTGACTCGATGATCGTGTTTCCAGACTCGCTTACGCTGACGCGGCGCAAAGAGATCGCCGACTTCGCCGCCAAGGCGAGGCTTCCCTGCATGTACGGCTGGACGGAGTTTGTCGAAGCGGGCGGCCTGATGAGCTACGGCCCCAGCATCATCGAAAGCTTCAAAACCCTTGCAATCTATGTCGACAAGATCATCAAAGGGGGCAACGCGAGCAATATTCCGATCGAGCAGGTAAGCGATATCCGCCTGTCAATCAACCTCGCCGCAGCAAAGGCGATGGGGCTCATCATTCCGCAACCGATTCTCGTGCGGGCGGACAAGCTTATCGAATGAGCAATTCGCTCGCCTGAATTCCACTACACTGCCGGCGGGAGCGTACAAAAAATGACAGCCGGAGATACCGCGATTACGCGGCGAATGTTGCCAGCGCTATGGTCGAGGTGATCGAATGACCACCCGGCGCGACGCTGTTCTTGCATTGGCCGGCTTGAGCGCAGCCACAGCATTGGGCAATGTCGGCGCACAGCCACGCGTTGCGCGCGGACCGGCTGATTAAGTGAGAAGCGTCGATTGCAATGTGGGTCCGGGCCAGCTCAGCGCGATCAGGTGGCACCGACGGCCAGGCACATTAGAATTCATGGTAAACAAGCGGAATCCGATCCTGCCCGGCGAGGTGAGCGCATGATTCTGCGCGGCACGTTGTTTCGAAAATACGCGGTCTATTTCGTGACGCTGGTGACCGTTGCCCTCGTCGCGTCAGGCGGCATTGGCGTTTACTTCACTTACAAGGAAAGTAAAGAAGCCCTGCTCGATCTGCAGCACGAAAAAGCCTTGGCCGCTGCCTCGCGCATCGAAGCTTACGTGTCGGAGATCGAGCATCAAATCGGCTGGATGCGGCTACCGCAAGTCGGCGCGTCGAATCCGGAACAACGCCGCTTCGATTTTCTGAAATTATTGCGCCAGGTGCCGGCAATTACGGACGTGGTTCAGCTTGACCGCACGGGCCGCACCAAGCTGCGCGTTTCGCGTCTCGGCATGGACGTGACCGGCGGCGATGAAGACTTGTCGGACGATCCCAGGTTCACCGTTCCGAAAACGGGCAAGACCTATTTCAGCCCGGTTTACTTTCGCAAGGAGACTGAGCCTTACATGACGATCGCGATGGCCGGCATCGGCGACGAGGCCGGCACGACCATTGCGGAAGTCAATCTCAAATTTATCTGGGATGTGATCTCCCGCATCAAGGCCGGCGACAAGGGCCTCGCCTATGTGATCGACTCGCAGGGCCATTTGATTGCGCATCCCGACATCAGCCAGGTGCTGCAAAAATCGAATCTCACTTCGTTGCCCCAGGTCGAAGCGGCGCTTGCGCCCAAGGACGCCAATGTCGAGCGCGTCAGCATCGCGCGTAACTTGCAGGGGGGCGAAGTGCTTTCCGCTTTTGCGAGCATCAAATCGCCCGGCTGGCATGTGTTTGTCGAACAGCCGATCGGTGAAGCTTTCGCGCCGCTCTACGGGTCGCTCAAGCGCACGGGCATCCTGCTGCTCGCCGGCCTTGCGCTGTCGATCGCGGCAAGCCTGCTGGTCGCGAGACGCATGGTCGAACCCATTCGTGCGGTGACCGAGGGTGCCGCGCGCATCGGCGCCGGCCAACTCGATCAGGACATTGAAGTCCATAGCGGCGACGAGCTCGAAGCGCTCGCCAGGGAGTTCAACATGATGGCCGGGCGGCTGAAAGATTTCTATGCCGGGCTCGAGAAGAAAGTCGACGAACGCACCCGTGAATTGACGGAAGCGCTCAACCAGCAAACGGCTACCAGCGACATTTTGCGAGTCATCAGCAACTCGACGACTGACGTGCAGCCGGTGTTCGAGGCGATTGTCCAGAGCGGCGTGCGCCTGTTTGCGGGCGCCGCAGTCGCGGTGGCGCTGCCCGACGGCGATCAAGTACGCATGGCAGCCATCGCAGATCCCGACCCTGAACGGCGCTCCCGCTGGGCAGCGCTGTTCCCGTTTCCACTTTCACGTGAATACATGCACGCCAATGCCATTCTCGACCACACGCTGATCGACATCCCCGACGTGCTCGCGCCGCCGGATAACCGCTGGGCGGCGGGCATCGCGAACTTCACGAATTCCGGCTATCGCGCGGTCACCATTACGCCGATGATGCGTGGCGACACGGCAATCGGCGCAGTCAGCGTCGTGCGAGTTGCGCCGGGCCCCCTCACCGAAAAACAGATCGCCCTCCTGAAGACGTTCGCGGATCAGGCCGTCATCGCAATCGAGAACGTGCGGCTGTTCAACGAAATCCAGGAAAAGGGCCGGCAACTCGAAATCGCCAACCGGCACAAATCGGAGTTCCTGGCGAACATGTCGCACGAATTGCGCACACCGCTCAACGCGATCATCGGATTCTCCGAAGTCCTGCAGGAGCACATGTTCGGCGACATGAACGAGAAGCAGGAGGAATACATCAATGACATTCACGGCTCCGGCAAACATCTGTTGTCGCTGATCAACGATATTCTCGATCTCTCGAAAGTCGAGGCCGGACGCATGGAGCTCGAGCGGAACACTTTCGACCTGCCGACCGCGATCGACAATGCGCTGACCCTGATCAGGGAGCGTGCGGTCCGTCACGGCATCGAACTCGTAAGCACCGTTGACCCGGCGATCGGCGCCATCGACGCCGACGAACGCAAATTCAAACAGATCCTGCTCAACCTGCTGTCCAATGCGGTTAAATTCACGCCCGAAGGCGGCCGCATCACGGCGACAGCGCGGCCGGTCGGCGCCATGGTCGAAGTAAGCATCACCGATACCGGCATCGGCATCGCGCCCGAAGACTGCGCTGCCGTGTTCGAGGAGTTTCGCCAGGTCGGCAGCGACTACACCAAAAAAGCGGAAGGCACCGGCCTTGGGCTCGCCTTGACGCGTAAATTCGTCGAACTGCACGGCGGCACGATCGGCGTGACGAGCGAAGTTGGTAAGGGCTCCACCTTCACCTTTACCCTGCCGGTCGCGGCTGTGCGCGCGGCCGCTGCGGGTGCCGGCTGATCAATAAGGAAGCACTCCATGGCAAACGAACTCATTCTCATCGTTGAAGACAACGAAAAAAACCGGAAGCTCGTGCGCGACATCCTGTTGTTCAAAAAGTACGAACTGCTCGAATCGGAAACCGCCGAGGAAGGCATCCGGCTGGCCAGGGAAAAAAAGCCGGCATTGATCCTGATGGATTTTCATCTGCCCGGCATGAACGGCATCGAAGCATTTAAAGTGCTGCGCGCCGATCCACAGACGAGCTCGATTCCAATCATCGCCGTCACCGCCTCCGCGATGACCGAGGACCGCAAACGGATCATCGACGCGGGTTTCGACGGCTTGCAGACCAAGCCGATCAACATCAAAGAGTTTCTAGAGGCGGTGGCGGCCGTGCTCAGCAAGCGCGCAGGTGCCGCGTGACCGCCATGCCTGGAAAAATACTGGTCGTCGACGACACGCCGCTCAACGTCAAGATGCTGGCGGACCTGCTGTCGTTCAAAGGATATCAAACCGCAACCGCAGCTTCGGGCGCCGAAGCGCTGCGGAAAATCGAAGACGAGCATCCCGATCTCGTGCTGCTCGACGTCATGATGCCGGGCATGAACGGTTATGAGGTATGCCAAAAAATTCGCGAGAATCCGGCAACCGGCATGCTGCCGGTCGTCATGGTCACTGCGCTCGACCCCGCACAGGAACGCGTCAAAGGCATCGAGGCGGGGGCCGACGATTTTCTGTCGAAGCCGATCAATCAGCCGGAACTGCTTGCGCGCGTGCGCTCGCTGCTGCGCATCAAGGAGTTGTGGGACACTGTCCAATCGCAGGCGTCGCAGCTTGCCGAATGGAACAAAACGCTCGAGCAGCGCGTGCAGGAGCAGGTGTCGCAACTCGACCGTCTCGGCCGGCTCAAGAATTTTTTCTCGCCCCAGCTCGCCGAATCCATCGTCAACGGAGGCGGCGAAGATCTCCTGAAGACGCACCGCCGGGAAGTGGTGGTCGTATTTCTCGACATGCGCGGGTTTACCGCGTTTACGGATTCATCAGAGCCCGAAGAAGTGATGAACGTGCTCAATGAGTATCACAAGGTCATGGGGCCGCTCATCATGGAACACGAAGGCACGCTCGAGCGCTTCGCCGGCGACGGCATGATGATTTTCTTCAACGACCCGATCAAGCTCGAGAATCCCGTGCTCAACGCGGTCACGATGGCGATCGCGATGCAGGTAAAGTTCGCGCCGCTGCGCGCCGCGTGGAAAAAACGCGGCTTCGACCTCGATCTCGGCATCGGCTTCGTGCAAGGCTACGCGACGCTCGGCGCGATCGGCTATGAAGGCCGCTGGGACTATGCGTGCATCGGCGGCGTATCGAATCTTGCCGCGCGCCTTTGCAGCGAAGCCAAGGGCGGACAGATACTGACCAATCCGAAAACACTCGCCCGCATCGAGGATGCCGTCAATGCCGAACCGCTCGGCGAAGTGACGCTTAAAGGCATCGCGCACCCGGTTGCGGCATTCAACATTACCGGCGCCAAGTGAAGTCCATCGAGCGCCGACGGCTGCTTGCTGCAATCGGCGCGACGCCGTTCCTGGCGCCGCTTGCGTCGTTCGCCCAAGGTGCTGGAACAGCGCGCATCGGATTCTTATATTTCGGCACACGACGCTCCGCGGTCGATAGCCTCAGATACCAAGCCTTTATCGACAGCTTGCGCGCCCTTGGCCACATCGAGGGCAAAAATATCGTTATCGAAGCGCGCTTTGCGGACGGCAAGATTGAAAATATCAAGGCGTTGGCCGCCGAACTCGTCAAGCTGAAAGCCGATGTGATCGTGGCGACGGGATCACAGACTTACCGGCCTTTGCAACAGGCCACGTCGACGATACCCATCGTCATCACCGTGGACTCAGATCCGGTCGCCAACGGCTACGCGGTGAGCATGGCGCGCCCCGGCGGCAACATAACGGGCTTCTCGAACAGCGGCGCGGATATTGTCGCGAAATACCTCGAACTCTTGAAAACGGTGACGCCGACGCTCGCGCGGGTAGGCGTAATGTTAAATCCTGGCAACGGCGCTCATCCTCAGCAACTGGTGCGCATTATGACGGCCGCTCAGAAGACCGGCGTTCGCGTTATCCTCGCCTCGGCAGCTACCGAACATGACCTTGTGCAGGAATTTTCAATGCTCGCCAGGGAGCACGCTGACGCGGTAGTGTTTTTGAACGACACGTTCTTCGTTCAGCAGCTGCGTCAACTCGCCGCTTTGTCACTCAAGCACAAACTGTCGTCGATCTACTCGATTGCCGAATATGCGGAGTCAGGAGGTCTGATGAGCTATGGCCCTGACATCGTCGACAATTTCCGCCGCGCTGCAGTTTATGTCGACAAGATCTTAAAAGGCGCCAAGGCAGGTGAATTGCCGTTCGAGCAGCCGACGCGCTATTACTTAATTGTCAACCGCAAGACCGCCCGCGCGCTCAACCTTACAATCCCGCAGGATTTGCTGGTGCGCGCCGACAAGGTGCTCGAATGATTACCCGAAAGAGCGTGCTGATGGTGCTCGGCGCAGCGGCCATCAATAAGCAACGCCTTCCCGCGCGTCGGCCGGAAACGCGCGTCTGGGTCATCTCGCGGGCGAATTATTTGGCGCCAGTACCGGCGCGCGATTCAATCACGTGCCCTATCAAAGCTCGGCGCTTGCCATGATCGACGTGCTGAGCGGGCGCATCGAATTGCAGGGGGGCAGCATCGCTGCCGACGCTTCTTCACATTCGCAGCGGTGGTCTGCGCGCGCTCGCGACAACCGGCGCTGAACGCGTGACCGCGCTGCCCGAAGTGCGCACGGCGATAGAAGCCGGCGTGGCCGACTATGATGTTGCGCTGTGGATGGGAGTGCTTGCACCCGCCGCTACTCCGGCGTCCATCGTCAGCTGCTGAATCGAGAGGCAGTCGCGGTCTTGCGCAACCCAGAGATGCAATCCGCGCTGATTGCTCAGAGGCTGGAACCAACGCCCGGTTCGACGGCGGCATTTGACGCGAATATCAAAAGCGAAATCGCGAAATGGCGCCGCGTCGCTGGAACCCCGGGCATTGAAGCCGAATAATGCTTGCCGGCGGGTCGACGCCTAATTCTTTTTCTTATGGTCGCCGCTTCTTGCGGTGAGCAACTTCTCGCTGGTCTCACGCACTCGCGTGCTCATGCCGTGCAAGAGCCCGAACGAAAGCTCGGGATAACTCGCGATCAGGCCGTGCAGCTTTAATTTGTCGAGATACAGCAGTTGCGCATCTTCGACGACATGGGCAGTGCCCGAGCGCGGTGAACCGTCCAGCGGTCCCATCTCGCCGAAACAACCGCCCTCTTCCACGACGCTGACGTAGTCGTGCGATTTCGGATCGGGGTTGATACTGATGCCGATCTTGCCGGTCAACACGATATACATGCGATCGCTTGGATCGTTGATCTCGAACACACGTTCGCCTTTGAAATACGCCTCTTCTTGCATTTCCTCGACGACCACACGCAAATCGTCCGTTGCAACTTCCGAAAAAATCGGCGTGCGCTTCAATATGACGATACGATCGAAAAAATCGGCCATGCCGTGTCTAACCCCCTGCGGGTACTGCTTTGAGTGCGTGCTGTGCGCACTCTTTGAGCCAGTAGTCTACATGATTGGCGCACCATTGAAGGGCGTCATCGGTTGCTTTGAATCCCGGTGCGCCCGGAACCACTTCAACAATCGCCGTGCGATCGCTCGCAACGATCAGCAACTGGCTGAGTTGCGCACCAAGCGCGCTATTCGCAATATTGCTGAGCGCCTCGCGTGCCCGTGCGACCTGCCGCCGGTCCTTGCTTTTCAATGCGACATACACGATGCGAATGCTGTGACTGTCGCCGAGATTTTCCATCGCCAGCAACGCGACTTCGAGCAGTTGGGTGAAGCGCTCGGCAAGCACGATTTTCATTAACGTCCAGCCCGGATCGCTACGGCCCGCACTCATCTCGAGCGCGCGCAGTGCATGCGCCATTTGTGCCGCGTCGTTGAGCCTGCGCCCGGCAAACTCTTCGAACAACTGGCGCTGAACGCCCTTGCGCGCGAGATAACACACGACCTGCTGTTGCTGGCGCGGCGGCGCGCTCGATCCGTTTAGCCACTCAAAAAGGCGGGCCGGCAAATCGTCGATGCTTTCTTCGAGCACGCCGAGCGCCGCATCGACGACGTCGGGGTGACGGTCGGTCAACGCGGCGAGTGCCAGGCGTTCACGCTCCGCCGGCGGCAACAGCCGGTAGCAACGGATGGTCGCGAGGCGCATCTGCTGATCGGGCGAGCGAACGAGCGACTCCAATAAATTCGTCAGCCGCGCATCGGCGGTGAACGCGCCGCGCGTCAACGCCGCGAGCGCCGCTTTCTTGACGCCATCGTCCGCGTGTTCGAGCAAGCAACACAAAAGCGGCAGGAACGGTTCCGGAATCGCGATCCGCTGACCGAGATGCAATCCAGCGTACAGCGACGTCGTACTACTGGCGCTCAGCAACCCGCGCCAGTTCTCTATCGCGGAATCGCGCAATTCGTCGCGCCCGTAATTGAGCACGCCCAGCACGCCGCACGCAATCAGCCGTGGATTGTCCGAGCACAGGCATGCGTCGACTTCTTTCTGCACACGCGGGTCTTTGGCCTCGAACCGCGTCGCCAGCACGGTTGCGCGCTCATGCGCGTCGCCGAGACCGCGCGAGGTCTCGAGACGATGGAGCAATTCTTCGGGCAGGGTCGGCCCGATCAGGCGCACGAGTTGATCGCACACCGGCGCGCTCGCATGCTGCATCCGCTCGAAAATAATCTCCGGCGCCTTATCCGGAAATGTATTCGACAGCATGCGCGCATAGGTGAGGCAAATCTGTTCGTCCTCGTGCTTGACGCCGTCAACCAGCCGGTCAAAAAGCTCGGGATCGGCGGCGGTGTCCATCGTGCCCAGCCCTTCGCTCGGCAGGAATAGCCGCTCCTTCAGAGTGGACAGCAACGCTTCGACGTACGCGCGATTGGTCTTAACGCTGAAATAAAAGTACAGCGCACAGGCAATACCCCCTGCCGTCAGATAAGAATACGGCGCGTGCCATTTCTTGAGCGCCTGCAGCACGAGGCCGACGAAGATGTAACCGCACGGCAGCACCAGCATCAGGGATAGCGCGCGCGCCCTGCCTTGCATGTAATCGGGCAGCGCATCGAAGAGCAGCGAGCGCGATGGATTGCGCATCGCAGGCAGCAGGACACGGCGGTTCAATGTGCTCGTCAGCGCAGCCGGCACGTTGAAGAAACCGATCATGCCGACAAAGCACATCAGCGTGGTCGATGGGAACACAAGGTTGATCGCGCGCACGCCGAAGAGATTGATCACCTTGCTGGTGAAAAAGATCTGCACGAGCACCGTGACGGCGCTCGAGACGATCGTCAGCACGCCGAAGAGCACGCTCAGCTCCGCTTCGGTTTTGAAATTCGCGTTATAGACCGCGAACGCCGCATAGCCGAGGCAGTTCAGCGCAACCACCATGAAGAAAACGGCGAGCGACGAGTAGAGCAACAACTTCGAGCGGCGCGCGAACTTGAGTCCCTGCGTGACTTGCTCAATCGTGCGTTGCAAGCCGCCGCCGCGCCGGCCCGGCGCAAAAAACGGCGACACGCCGACAATCCGGTGCCTCATCACGACAATTACAACCGCGACGGCCGCGAGCACGCTCCACACGATCACCAGACCCTGCACGCCAATCAGCGTGGACATGGTGAGAATCAGACCCCCGGCTACTTCGCCCAGTTGCAGGCCCGCCATCGTCATCGGCAACAGCCGCTTGCTTTGCTCGTTGTCGAAATTCGCGCTGAAGTACAGCGATGCGTGCATGACCAGCAATTCGGAGCTGATTTCGAACAGCAGGTAGTAAAGCGGATATGCGACGCTGTCGACATCGGAGAGCATCAAGTACCAGTTGCCCACCAACATGACCGCCAGCGCACTGAGCAGAATGTAAAAAGTGCGCTCGGGCGCGAGGCGGTCCGCGTACGCCGCATAAACCGTGCTGACGATCGCCATCAGCACCCCGAGTCCGAGATACATGAATGGCAGGTATTGAATGCCGAAGCGCTTCAGGAACAGCGCGTCAGCGGTCCCGCGGCCGATGGCGAGACCCGCGCTGATGACCAGAAAAAGGCAGAAAAAATAGCCGAGCTTCGGCCACTCCGCCTTCTTGACCATGAAAAGCTTAGCCATACCTGGACATATTTATCGTATTTTTGCCAGACTTCCCTTGAGTAGGTAATTATCCATACTCGCGTCAAGGAATACAACCACATTTCCGGGAAAAACCTTTTGAGACAACGCGAAATGAGATGTCAACGGGATACAACCGACGCCATGCGCGCCCATCTGCCGCGCTCATTTTCCCGCTGCTTGCCGCAATCCACGCCGCGACCACGGAGGCGTTGTGGAAGCCCGCGCGCAAGGTTGAAATAATCGTCGGCGTAAGTCCCGGCGGCGGAAACGTCCTCACCGCGCGCTCGTTGCAAAAATAGTGCAGGACCGCCGCGTGCTCGACGTCAATTCGACAGCGCGAACTTGCGCGGCATTTTAAAACGCCTGACGCGGCCGTTGCGCACGATCCGGAACGAGCTCAGGACAGGCCCCGCAAGTGATTTGTGCGACGGGCTCTAGTATCATTGCGGTTTTTCCGCGATTGTTTTTCGAGAAAGAGCATCAATGAAACCTATGGACTGGCAATTTCCTTATCCGTCGCAACGCATGCCGATCCTCGCGCGCAATTGCGTCGCGACATCGCAGCCGCTCGCCGCGCAAGCCGGATTGCGCATGCTGTTGAAAGGCGGCAGCGCCGTCGACGCAGTGCTCGCGACTGCAATCTCACTGACGGTGCTCGAACCGACGAGCAACGGCATCGGCTCCGATGCGTTCGCGATTCTATGGGACGGCAACAAACTGCAAGGCCTCAACGCGTCAGGGCGCTCGCCCGCCGCATGGACGCCCGACCGCTTCAAAGGCCTCAGCGCGATGCCGCAGCGCGGCTGGGACTCGGTGACCGTGCCCGGCGCGGTTGCCGCATGGGCCGAGCTTTCGAAGAAATACGGCAAGCTGCCATTCGCCGACCTCTTCGAGCCGGCAATCGAATACGCGTCACGCGGCTACATGGTGTCGCCGACGATCTCGCGCCTGTGGCAAAAACAATTGCCTGAACTAAAAGACCAGCCTGGCTATGCACAGGCATTCATGCCGAACGGCCGCGCACCTCTACCCGGTGAACTGTTTAAATTTGCCGATCAGGCGCGCACGCTGCAACGCATTGCCGAAACGAAGGGCGAAGCATTTTACAAAGGCGACCTTGCCGAAAAAATCGTCGCCCATGCGAAAAAACATGGCGGTGCGATGACGATGGCGGATCTCGCCGCCAACCAGGTCGATTGGGTCGAGCCGATCGGGCAGAATTACCGCGGCTACACGCTGCATGAAATCCCGCCCAACGGCCAGGGCATCGGCGCGTTGCTTTCGCTTGGCATTCTTGAGAACTTCGACATGGCTGCGCTGCAGGTCGATTCCGCCGACAGCGTGCACGTGCAGCTTGAAGCGATGAAGCTCGCGTTCGCCGATATCTACGAATACGTCGCCGACCCGGCGGCAATGCGGGTGACGCCGGCGCAAATGCTCGACAAGGCGTATCTCGCGAGCCGCGCGAAGCTGGTCGACATGAAGAAAGCGCAGGATCCAAAGTTCGGCACACCGCCAACAG
Organism: Betaproteobacteria bacterium; assembly: GCA_028292435.1. GTDB lineage: Bacteria > Pseudomonadota > Gammaproteobacteria > Burkholderiales > SG8-41 > PALSA-1004. Next base: position 16,760 of record JAQGMI010000064.1, on the reverse strand, counting down.
GCGGCACGGTTTACCTGACTGCTGCCGACGCATCCGGCATGATGGTGTCGTACATCCAGTCGAACTATGCAGGCTTCGGTTCGGGTGTCGTCGTCGACGGCACCGGCATCAGCCTGCAGAATCGCGGCTATGGTTTCGTCACCAAATCCGGCCACGCCAATGAAGTCGGTCCGCGCAAGCGCCCGTTCCAGACGATCATCCCGGCGTTCGTCACCAAAGACGGTAAACCCGTCATGAGTTACGGCGTCATGGGCGGCTCGATGCAGGCACAGGGTCATTCACAAGTGATGGTGCGCCTCGCCGATCATGGCCAGAACCCGCAGGCGGCAGCGGACGCGCCGCGCTGGCGCATCGATACCGGACTCAGCCTCGGCGTCGAGCAAGGCATGAACCCCGAAGTAATAGCGGAACTCAGACGCCGCGGCCACAACATCACCGAGGCCGATCGCTGGAGCACCGACTTCGGGCGCGCGCAGCTGATCTATAAGATGGAGGACGGTTATCTCGCCGCGTCTGAGCGCAGGACCGACGGGCAGGCTGTCGGATACTAGAACTGAGCGCTAAAGCTAAAATCGAATTCCCTCACTCCTCACGTTTCAAGCCCGCCCCTTATGTCAGAACACAAAGCAAACATCATCTGGTCGCGCGAAGGCAAGGACTTCGGCTATAAGAATTATTCGCGCGATCACGTGTGGCGTTTTCCGAACGGCGTTGAAGTGCCGGGTTCGGCGGCGCCCGCCTACCTCGGCAACGCGGATCGCGTCGATCCAGAGGGCGCATTTGTCGCAGCGCTGTCGAGCTGCCACATGCTTACCTTTCTCGCGGTCGCGTCAATGAAAGGCTTTGTCGTCGATAGTTACAACGACGAAGCCGTTGGACATCTCAACAAGAATGCAGCGGGCAAGATGGCCGTCACGCAAGTCGACTTGCATCCGAAAATTGCATTCAGCGGCGCAAAGCAGCCGACTGCGGCCGACCTCGACGCGCTGCACGACAAAGCGCACAAGGAATGTTTCATCGCCAACTCGGTGACGACTGAAGTCAAAGTAGTCGGCGCTTAAAACGCCTTATTCGACTTTGACGTTCGCGTCCTTCACGACCTTCGCCCACTTCTTCGTTTCGCTCTGGATGTAAGCAGCGAATTGCTCGGGCGTGCTCGGCGTCGCTTCGATGCCCGATTCAAGCAAACGCTGTTTCGCGTCGGGCATGTGCAGCGCCTTTACAACCTCGGTGTTAAGCCGTGCAACGATCTCTTTCGACGTGCCGGCCGGCACGAATATGCCGTACCAGTTGTTGACCGCGAATCCCGGCACGCCCGCTTCGGCAATCGTCGGCAACTCCGGCATTAGCACGAACCGCTTGACGCCGGTCATGCCGAGCGCACGGATCTTGCCGCCCTTGATCTGGCCGATCGCGGTTGAAACTGTCGAAAAAATAATTTGCACGTTGCCCGCCATCAGGTCGAGCATCGCCGGCGCACCGCCTTTGTACGGCACGTGCACCATTTTTGTTCCTGCCAGCATATTAAAGAGTTCGCCGGCGAGGTGATCGGTGGCGCCGGGGCCCGACGAACCGAAAAACAATTCGTTCGGACGCGCCCTGCCGAGTGCGACCATTTCTTTCACGTTTTTGACCGGCAGCGCCGGATGCACGACGAGCACATTCAACGCATCCGCCGCCAGCGTCACCGGTATCAGGTCCTTCACCGGGTCGTACGGCATCTTGGCGTAGAGACTTGGATTAATCGAAATCGGCCCGATCGTTCCGAGCACAACCGTATAACCGTCGGGCGGCGCCTTCGCCCCAAGATCGACGCCGATCATGCCGCCGGCGCCGCCGCGGTTGTCGACGAGTACCTGGTGGCCAAGGGATTCGGTCAACTTCTGGGCGATGACGCGCGAGGTAATGTCAGCGCCGCCGCCGGGCGCGAACGGGCTGATGAACCGTACCGGCTTGGCCGGCCAGGTTTGCGCGTGCACCGCCGAAACCACCGCGATCGCACACACGCCGCACAAAACGAGCTTCGATTGCATCATTCCCTATCTCCGTGATTGAACGTTACTTTTAAAAGCAGAAACCATACCCACTCGCACCTTGCTAAAATCAATTCTCTCAATGCCATTCAACCGGGGATTTAAATGCCACTCGCACAACTATACCTTGCAGCCGGCCGCGACGACGCCAAGAAAAAAGTCCTGATCGAAAAGGTCACGCAGGCATTCGTCGATGCGCTCGGCGTCAAACCCGAATCAGTCTGGATCACCGTGCAGGACGTCGAGAAAACCGCTTGGGGTATCGGCGGCAGAACGCTCGCCGAACGGGGCTAGCAATCATGGCCCAGCGCCGGATGTCGCTCGCCATCAGTGCAGCCAGCATGCGGCCGACCGTAATCGGCCGGCAACAGGCGATTGCCTGTGGTCACTACCTTGCCGCGCTTGCTTCGATGCGCGTGCTCGACGCCGGCGGCAATGCGGTCGATGCCGGCGTTACCGCGGCCATGGCGCTCGCGGTGCTGCAGCCGGATATCGTCAGCTTCGCGGGTGTTGCGCCGACGCTGATTTATGTCGCCAAAGAGGACCGCGTGGTTTCGCTTGCCGGCCTTGGGTACTGGCCGGCCGCCACCGATTTAAATCGCCTGATTGCCGCCGGCGACGGCAAGTCGGTGCCCGAAGGCCTGCTGCGCACCGTGATGCCGGCAGCACCCGCCACACATATTCAAGCGCTGCGCCGCTGGGGCACGATTTCATTCGAGCAGGCCGCAACCGCCGCGATGGAGCTTGCACGCGACGGCTTCGCCGTCTATCCGTTCCTTGCGAACAATTTCAATGGCGCGCAGGATCAATACCGGCGCTGGCCATCGAGCGCATCGATCTTCGTGCCGAACGACACGCCGCCGCGTTATGGCGAGCTATTCCGGCAAACCGATCTTGGCCGCAGCATCGCCGGCATGATCGAGGCGGAGCGCGAGGCACGCGGCGACCGCGACAAAAAACTGCGCGCGGCGCATGATTTTTTCTACCGTGGTCCGATTGCCCAAGCGGCTGCCGACTTCCATGCGAAAAATGACGGCTTTCTTACGGCTGCAGACCTTGCCGGCTTCGAAGTGCCGGTCGAAGACAGTCTCAAAGTCAATTATCGCGGCTACGAAGTTCATGCCTGCGATACCTGGTGCCAGGGCATTTCACTGCTCGAGGCGCTCAAGATCATCGACGGCTTCGATCTCGCGAAGCTCGGCCACAACTCGCCGGACTACGTCCACATGGTCACCGAAGCGCTCAACCTCGCGTTCGGTGATCGCGAAGCGTACATCGGCGATCCGAAATTCGTGAACGTGCCGACGGCCGCCCTGCTGTCCGATGCCTATGCGGCGCGTCAACGCGCGCGCATCGATGCAAAGCGCGCGTTCGGCAAACTTCCCTCCGGCGGTAACCCCGAAAACAAACCGGCAACGGCGGGCAGTCATGAGCATATGTATGCCGCCGCGCGCGGCAAAGTCGGCATGGCGCCCGATACAATTTATGCGGCCTGCATGGACAAATATGGCAATGCGTATTCGGCAACACTGTCGGACACGACGTACGATGCGCCGGTAATACCAGGAACAGGCCTCGTGTTTTCTTCGCGCGGCCAGCAATCCCGGTTGACCGCCGGCCATCCCGCCCAAGTCGCGCCGGGCAAACGCCCGCGCCTCACGCCGAGCCCCGCGCTCGCGATGAAAGACGGTAAGCCGTTCATGTGTTTCGGCACGCCGGGCGGCGACGTGCAATCCCAGTCGATGCTGCAGGTATTCTTAAATGTCACCCAATTCGGCATGCAGGTGCAGCAGGCAGTGGAAGCGCAGCGCTTTTCGAGCGCCAACTTCCCGAATTCGTTTGCGCCGCACGACTACTTCCCCGGCCGACTCTGCATTGAAGAAGACATGCCCAACGGCGTGATCGACGAAATGAAGAAACGCGGCCACGACGTTCAGGTGCTGCCGCGACTGCCTGCGCAGAACGGCGCGGTCTGCGCCGTCATGCGAGATCCGAACACGGGAATGAAGCATGCGGGCGCCGATCCGCGCCGCGAAGCGTACGCACTCGGCTGGTAGCGTGTTAGCTGCCCGGCGGCGGCGTCGGCTGACCGATAAAGCTCGTCATCGCATCGACGAGCCAATCCCAAAGATACGGCGCGACACTGCGCTCGACCCACACCCGGTAGGTTGGCGCTTTATCGATTTGCAGCAACGCGATTCGAGTGCGCCCGAGCGCAGTCAGCGCACAATCGCCGGGGCCGAACGCGCGAGGGTGCAGATCAATACCGCAACCTTTGCGCAGCACATCGGTTGCGTGCGGTCCCTTGAGTTCGAACGCCGCGCGCAAGTCGCTGACGTCGGTCGCGGATACAGCGCCAGAGTCGAGCGTGCCAAGGATCGTCGGGACGTCGGCGGCCGGCGCAACGATCAGCCATTGGTCGGGTCCGAACCACAACGCTTCGCGACTACCGTGAGCGTTCGATTTGCCCGGCGTTGTCGGCAACTCAAAGCCGAGCGCATTTTGAGCAGTCGCCATGACCGCTTTGTCCGCAGGGTCGCAGCGCAGATCGATCATGCCCGTCGGCACCAGTTCGCTCAGCGTCAAGACGCCCGGCAGGCCATGCGTGCGCAAGCTGCCCGGTGCGCTGCCAAGGGCGGTGCGTCCGCGCAAGGCATCAGCCATGGAGCCGCTCCCCTTTCACGTCGTAGAAGCGCGGTTCGACAATACGCGCTGCAGCGACTTGACCATGTACGACGACAGCGACTTGCTGCCCGCGCAAATTGCGCCCGTCCTCGATCAGCGCCATTGCAATCGAGCGTCCGAGCGTCGGACTCAAGTAACTTGACGTGACGTGGCCGATCATCGGGACGGGCGGCCGCTGCACGCGCGCGCTGTCTTCCATCCGGATGACCTGGCTGCCTTCGACCAGCAGGCGCTGCGGATCGTCGGCAAGCAAACCAACGAGCTGTTTGCGGCCGGCGCGCGCGCTGTCGCAGCGGCGCATGCCCCGCTGCCCCAAAAAATCGGCTTTATTTTTGCCGACGATCCAGCTCATGCCCAGATCGGGCGGCGTTACGGTGCCGTCGGTGTCATGACCGACGACAATGAATCCCTTTTCGGCCCGCAGTACGTGCAGCGCTTCGGTACCCAGCGGCGTGATGCCAAATCCGGCGCCTGCCTGCATCAAAAGCTCCCACAGCGCGAGGCCATAACGCGCGGGCACGTTGATCTCGTACGAGAGTTCACCGGTGAAGCTCACGCGCGCGACGCGCGCAGGCGCACCAGCGATGTTGCCTGTCCGCACCGTCATGTGCGGAAACTGCGCCGGCGCGAGATCGATGTCGCATGGCAACGTCTGGATCAGCGCGCGCGCCTGCGGTCCCGTCACGCACAAGGTTGCCCAGTTCGCGGTGACCGGCGTTACGTACACCTGCCAGCCGGCCCACTCGCATTGCAGCCATTCTTCGAGCCAGTTCACAACACCGTCGGCGCCGCCTGAAGTCGTCGTCATCAGGTAATGCCGGTCGCCCAACCGCGCGGTCACGCCGTCGTCAAACACCATCCCGTCTTCGCGCAGCATCAAGCCATAGCGGCAGTCACCGATCGCAAGGTCGTCCCACGCGTTGGTGTAAACCATGTTGAGGAGCTTCAATGCGTCGCGCCCGCGAATCTCGATTTTGCCGAGCGTCGATGCGTCGAGCAGGCCGACGCCGTTACGCACGGCGAGGCATTCGCGTGAAACGGCGACCGCCATGGTCTCGCCGGCACGCAGGTAATACTGCGGTCGCCGCCACAGGCCAACGGGTTCGAACGCCGCGCCATGCGTGGCGTGCCAATCGGTCATCGGCGTTTTGCGTACCGGCTCGAACAGTTCGCCAATATCGCGTCCCGCCAGTGCGCCGATCGTGACAGGCACGTACGGCGGCCGGAACGTTGTCGTGCCCACTTCGGGCACCGTGCGCGCCGTCGCGTTGCCAAGAATACCGAACGCAGTGATGTTGCCGATTTTGCCCTGATCGACACCCATGCCGGTCGTCGTATAGCGCTTGGCATGCTCGACGGACACATAGCCTTCGCGCGCAGCAAGCGCAAGATCGGCCGCGGTAACATCGCTTTGCTGATCGACGAATTTTTTACCGCCGCCCGGAATCTCCCATAGCGGATGAACTCGAAGCGCCGTACGCGCCGTCGGTGCCGAGGCGGCAACTTCGAAGCCCGCCGCGCGCGCCGCCGCCCTGCCGGCCGCACAACCCTCAGCGATGCAATCACTCAAAGTAAACGCGCCATTCGCGGCACCGGCCGCATGCGTCGCTTGCGCTGCCGCACCGGGCACGAAGCAATGCTGCGTCTCGTCGTAATCAAGCTTGCCGCCGGACTGCGAGAAGAGATGCACCGTCGGATCCCAGCCGCCCGCCACGCAAATGAGATCGCATGCAATCGTTTCGATCGGACCGCTAACCTGCCCCGTGGCGGCGTCGATCGGGGCGATGTCGGCGCCAGTCACTTGATTGCGGCCACGTGCGGCGATGACGGCCTGGCCCGCGCGCACGCCAATGCCGCGCACCGCATGCGTACCAGGTTCGGCGCGCAAATCGACCAGGGCGGCGATTTCGACGCCGGCATCGGCCAGCGCGAGCGCCGCTTCGTATGCGCTGTCGTTATTGGCAAATATCACTGCGCGCATTCCGCAGCGCACGCCGAACTGAGCGATGTATCGATGCGCCGCGCTCGCGAGCATCACGCCCGGCAAATCGTTATTTTCGAAAACCAGCGAGCGTTCGGCAGCGCCGGCGGCAATAACCACCTGACGCGCACGGACCTTCCAAAGCCGTTGGCGCAGTTCGCCGGTCGATTGCGGCGGTAGATGATCGGTAACGCGTTCGAGGAGTGTCACCAGATTGTGATCGTAATATCCAACCGCGGTGGTTCTCGCGAGCACCCGCACTTCCGGCATTGCATCGAGTTTCGCGCGGGCAACCCGATGCCACGCGCCCGCTGCTACGCCGTCAATCATGCCGCTGCCGTAAACCATTTGCCCGCCGATTTCGCTGCGCTCCTCAACGAGGACAACGCGTGCACCGGCATCACCGGCTGCGAGCGCCGCGGCGATCCCGGCTGGCCCGCTCCCGATGACCAGCACGTCGCAATGGTCGAAACGCTTCTCATATCGGTCGAGATCGGGCGCATCCGGCGCGCGGCCAAGCCCCGCCGCGTTGCGAATGAATTTTTCGTACCACATCCATGCGCCGCGCGGCCACATGAATGTTTTGTAATAGAAGCCGGCCGGCAGCAGGCGCGCGAACCAGTTGTTGACGGCGCCGCAATCGAATTCAACGCTGGGCCAGCAGTTAATGCTGGCCGCTTCGAGCCCTTCGTACAATTCCACCATCGTCGCCGGCAGATTCGGCAGCGCGTGGCCGCCGCGGCCAATGCGTACCAAAGCATTCGGCTCTTCAGGCCCCGCCGATACGATGCCGCGCGGGCGGTGATACTTGAAGCTACGGCCGACGAGCCGAACGCCGTTCGCGAGCAGCGCCGAAGCGAGCGTATCGCCTGCGAAGCCCTGGTACGCACGCCCGTTGAAAGAAAAATTCAGCGGCCTTCCGCGATCGATGCGCCCGCCGCGCGGAAGCCGGTACGCCTGTGCGCTCATCGGGCGGCAGGCGGCAATTCGCCCATTCGGTATGCCGCTGTGATTTCATGGGTGATGCTGTCGCGCGTCACGTTGAACCAGCGGCGACAGCCTTGTGCATGAAACCAGCGTTCGTGCTGCGCGCCTTTGATGTTCTGCCGGAAGTATAAATACTCGCCCCACTCGCTATCGCCGGCACGTTGAGGATCGGGCCGGGCAATATGCGCTTCGCCGCCGGGCGTAAATTCAGAATCGTTGCGCGGACCGCAGTGTGGGCAGGGAATCAGAAGCATTTTTCAGGATCGACGATCATGATGAAGACTGAGCAATAAGCCGTTTTAGATCCATTCGATCTTTATGCTGCTTATCAATGAGCGACGCCGGCCGCAGCGGCTTCGTCGATCAGCCGGCCGCTGGCGAAACGCTCGAGACTGAAATTTTTGTTCAGCGCGTGGGGTTCGCCATTCGCAAGCGTATGCGCAAACACCCAGCCCGATCCCGGCGTGGCTTTGAATCCGCCGGTACCCCAGCCGCAATTGACGAACAGATTGTCGACCGGCGTTTTGCCGATGACAGGGCTCGCATCGGGTGTGCAATCGACGATGCCGGCCCATTGCCGCATCATCCGCAAGCGGCTGAAAGTCGGGAAAAGTTCGAGCAATGCACGCAACTGCTCTTCGATCAGATTGAAGCTGCCGCGCTGCGCATAGGAGACATAGCCATCGCGCGCCGCCCCGATCACCAGTTCGCCTTTGTCCGACTGGCTCAGGTAGACATGCACGAGCCCCGCCATGAGGACGGTGTGAAACACCGGCTTGACCGGTTCGGACACCAGCGCCTGCAGCGGATAACTCTGGACTGGCAGCTTGACGCCCGCCATGCCCATTACGACCCCGCTATGACCTGCCGCGACCACGCCAACGCGCCCCGCGGAAATCTCGCCGAGCGATGTTTCGACTGCCGTCACGCGCCCGGCTTCGCACCGGATGCCGGTCACTGCGCAATTCTCGATGATATCGACGCCAAGTGCGCTCGCCGCTCGTGCATAACCCCAGGCAACAGCGTCGTGACGCGCATTGCCGCCTCGCCGCTGCACGATTCCGCCGAGCAACGGATAACGTGAATCCTGGTTCAAATCGATCAGCGGCACCCAGCGTTTAACTTCGGCCGGCGTGAGCAGCTCGCAATCGATACCGTTCAAATGCATCGCGGACGCACGCCGCTCCATCTCATTCAGTTCATGACGCGTAAAAGCAAGATTGAGCACGCCGCGCTGGCTGAACATGGTGTTGAAGTTGAGTTCTTCGCTCAAGCCTTCCCACAATTTCAACGCGTGCTCATAGAGATGAGCGCTGTCGTCCCACATGTAGTTCGAGCGCACGACGGTCGTGTTGCGCCCGGTGTTGCCGAGACCGATCGGCCCTTTCTCGAGCACCGCGACATTGCGAATACCGTGATTTTTCGCAAGGTAATAAGCGGTGGCGAGCCCGTGGCCGCCGCCGCCTACAATCACGACGTCATATGATTTTCTGGGAGCAGCCGCGCGCCACGCCCGCGGCCAGCGCCGATGACACGAAAGTGCATTGCGCGCGAGGTTGAACAGCGAATAGCGCATTTATATTTTTACAGTGATTTCTTAATTCCGATTCTAGCGTGTAGACTTTTGCCAGTCATCCCTTGAAAGGCGTTCGGTCATGCGACGACTGCTGTGTGGTCTTTGTTGCTGCGCTCTAATCACCGCCACGTACGCGCAAAATTATCCGGCGAAGCCAGTGCGCCTGATCGTGCCGTGGCCTGCGGGCGGCACCACTGATATTCTCGGCCGCGTGATCGGGCAAAAACTGAATGAAGCCTGGGGCCAGCCGGTCGTCATCGAAAACCGCGGCGGCGCCGCCGGCAACATCGGCACCGAAGTCGTCGTCAAAGCACCTGCTGATGGTTACACGCTGCTGTTCGGCAACATGGGCACGCATGCGACCAACCAGTTCATGTACAGCGGCATGACTTTCGATCCGGTCACCGATCTCGCGCCGATCTCGCTGATCGCGAACGTCGGCACCGTGCTTGTCGTGCATCCGAATCTGCCGGTGAAGAACGTCAAGGAACTCGTCGCGCTCGCGAAGAAGCGCCCGGGCCAGCTCGATTTTGCGTCAGGCGGCGTCGGCAGTTTCAATCAGCTCTGTGCGGAGCTGCTGAAAATGGAGACCGGCATCAATATCGTGCACGTGCCCTACAAGGGCGGCGCACCCGCCGTCGCCGATCTGCTCGGCGGCCACGTCGCCATGCTGTTTACCGGCGCGCCGGTCACGATGTCGCACATCAAAGCCGGCAAGTTGAAAATTATTGCGGTGACCGATTCGAAACGAGTCGGCGCCCTGCCCGACGTGCCGACGATCGGCGAGTCGCTGCCCGGCTATGAGTTCAACAACTGGTACGGGTTTTTGGCGCCGCTGAAGCTGCCGCGGCCGGTGATCGATCGCGTCAACGCCGATCTTGCACGGGTGCTTGCATTGCCGGACGTCAAAGAGCGCTTCATTTCGCTCGGCGCGGATATCACGCCGAGCACCCCCGAGCGTTTTGGCGCGGTCATGAAAGCCGATGCCGACAAATGGGGCAAGGTCGTCAAAGCCGCCCACATCAAGGCCGACTGACGGCCCTGTCTTTACAGGTCGAGCATGGACTGGACGGTGCGCGAGTGGTATTCGCGCTGATACAGCACGTATACGACGCCCGTCGTGATTGCGATCATCAGCACCGGATGCACGAACCAGGATAACGCCGCGAGTCCAAAGTAGTAGCCGCGCAGGCCGTTGTTGAAATTACCGTTAGCGAAATTGACAATCAGCGTGATGCGGTCGATGTGGACCGCGTACTCTTCAGCATCGGCGGGCGGCTTGCGGGTGGCGCCTATCAGGATCGAGCACAGGCCGAACTGGCGGATCGACCATGAAAACTTGAAGAATGCATAAATAAAAATGAGCACGAGGAGCAAAATCTTCAGTTCCCAAATGCGCTCCGAGACTTGCTGCCCGAAAGGCAGCTCAGCCATTACGCCCGCGGCTTTTTCGGTGTATCCCATGAGAGCGACGAGCGCGCCGAGGATCAGCATCGTTGTCGACGCGAAGAACTGCGAGCTGCGCGTGAGATTTCGCATGACGTTGACGTCGAGCATCCGGTTGTCGCGCTCGACCATGCGCGCGATCCAGTCGCGGACGAAACGATCGGTCTGCCGCCGCAATGCCGGCTGCAAAGTGCTTCGATAATCCGCATACCAGACATAGAACACCCAAGCGGCGGCGAACCATAGCAGCGCCACCATGTCGAGCCAGGGCAGCGGCAAGCGGCCCAGAAACACGCTAAACGTGGTCGACGTCATGCGAACAACGTCAGCACGCCGGTGTAACCGTATAGCCGGTTGTGCGAAATCTCGCCATTGCAGAAAAATCCAACCAGCGGAAATTCGCCGAATGCGGCATGTATCATCTGCAACTCCTCCGACTCAGGGCCGAACAGATTTGCGCCGCGCCCGAGACACGAATAATAAACGCCGCCGCGCGGTTTCGTATAAAGCCCTTTTTTCATGCTGTCGAGCATGCGCGTCATGTCTTCGGTTGCGCTCGCCGTATCGCGTCGGCAGAACATAATCGGGTCGCCGTTTTCAACGAGATCGCCGATCGCGACGATGCCGCGCGCCGGGTCGATGCCGACCAGGTTGCGCACGAGGTAGTCGCCGGTATCGGTGCCCGCAATCGGCAAACCCGCGAATATCACGCCGCCAAGACGATTGAGGTCACGCGCAAGGCGCTCGCCGACGTCTTCCTTCAGCACGTCGAGCGCCGGCCGGTCGTCGATCGTTACGATGATATTCCGCTGCGCTTGCGTGATCACGTGCTTGCGGCCGATCGGCGAGCAGCCCTGGGTGAGCCGCGTCGCGATCGTCACGTCGTCCGCAAACATGACGCCGGAAATGCCGCCCTCGATGACCTTATCGGCAATCTGCGAATTCTGCTGACGCGAACTGGTGAGGCCGCCGACGACGAAACCGCTTTCAAGCTTGGCCGCAAGTCCCGTAATGAGTTCGGGTACGTCATTGTTGCGCGGATCGGCATGGACAATCGCAAAATTAGCGGGTCGATCGCCGCAGGTGAAGCGTTTCGTTTCCAGATCTTCGACTGAGCGCAAGCCCGAGAAAATCTTGAACGATGCGGGCGAAAATTCGCCGAGCATGACCGCCATGGCGGGCTCGTCCAGATATTCGCGGCCGCTCGCGCAGATGCCGATACCAACCGTGCCGACCCAATGCGCGACACCGGTGCGTTGCTTCAAAAAATCGAGGATCTCATTGACGCTGGCCGCAAACGCATCGGTTACATAGAGGAAACCAAGGCTTGCAGGCGGCCCGGCGAGCGCCGGCAGGCACTCATTCGCGGCGATTTGCCAGTCGGCGGCGGCAGCATGGGCAAAACGAAATACAGGAGTCATGCCGCTATTATCCGCGTTTAGCGCATGAGAGTCAGCGCGTATTGGAGCCGCGCGGGCGGTCAAACTATAATCGACACTCCAAACCTGACGAGGCCATCATGAATCTCGATCGTGTCGGACCGGGGCATGGTCTGCCCAATGAATTCAACGTGATTATCGAAATCCCGATGAACGCCGACCCGATCAAATACGAAGTCGACAAGGAAACGGGCGCGCTGTTCGTCGACCGCTTCATGTCGACCGCGATGCACTATCCGTGCAACTACGGCTACATCCCGCGCACACTGTCAGGCGATGGCGACCCGGTCGACGTGCTGGTGTTAAGCCCGGTGCCACTCATCAGCGGCGTGGTCGTGCGCTGCCGGCCTGTCGGCATTCTGAAAATGACCGATGAAGCCGGCGGCGACGAAAAAGTACTCGCGGTGCCGATCGATAAACTGTGCAACGTTTATCATAAGATCAAGGCGCCGGAAGATCTGCCGACGCCGGTACTCGATCAGATCCGCCACTTTTTCGAGCACTATAAAGACCTCGAAGCCGGCAAGTGGGTCAAAGTTGAAGGCTGGTTCGGCGCGGACGAAGCGCGCACCGAAATCATGTCCGGCCTCGCGCGATATGCGGAGTCGTCGCACAAGCCGATGTTTTAATCCGCAGCCATCAGCAGCAACACGATCGCAGCGCCGACGCCCGCCGGCAGGCCGTAGCGTTCGAGCGGAGATACGCCATCGCCGGCAATAATTTCAACCGGCACTTCGGTGGCTTCAAGCACGCGGTTGGTGGTGGAATCCTCGAGCATGCGCGTCAAGGAGTTTTTTCGCGCAGTACCCATCACGATGCGGTTGCAGCCCAGACGCTTGGCGGCCTCGGGAATCAACACCGCCTTGTCGCCGATCTCCAGATGCATCACGTGCGGAACATTGGCGTTCTCCAGCATGCGCCGGACGTCCGCTGCTGCCTTCGCGCCCTGGGCGCGATGATAATCGCCTCGATTTTCACCGCTGACGAACCTGGCGATATGCCGCGAAAACGGCGGCTGTACGTTGAGCAAGTGCACTTCGATGTCCGCGCTCTGCATGTAGTCGTTTAAAACATGGCGCGCGGCGTGCTGGGAATTGCGCGACCCGTCAACCGGAATCAAAACTTTCTGCATGATCTCTTCTCCTCGTGAAAGTGATGCTGCAACGGATTGGACAACCGGCTGCTGCCTGAAGCGCGCCAAGCGCGCGGTGATGCGCGATTCAAGGTGCCGGTGATTGCGCATGAAACCTGCCGCGAGCACGCCGCCAATAATCGTCAGCGTCAACAACGGCATGAAAAGTTTGTATTCCGCAAAAAACGGCTTGAGCAACGGTTCAGCACCGATCATCTTTGCTGCGGTCCACGCCAGTACCCCGGCACCGACGTAAATGATCACCGGATAGCGATCGACGATGCGCAGAATCAGCGTGCTGCCCCAAACCACGATGGGTATGCTGATAAGCAGCCCGGCAATAACGAGCAGATAGCTGCCGTGGGCCGCGCCGGCGACCGCCAGCACGTTGTCGAGTCCCATCACCATGTCTGCCACGATAATCGTCCGCAATGCGGGCCAAAATCCGCCGTTCGCGCTGACCTTAGCCCCATCCTCGCTTTCCGTCTCGGGCAGAAGCAGTTTGTAGGCGATAAATATAAGCAGTGTGCCGCCGGCAACCAGAAGGCCAGGAATCGCGAGCAGCCACACGACTACCATGGTCAGCAGACTGCGTACGACGACCGCGCCCACAGTGCCCCACACGACGGCACGCGTGCGCAGGTGCGCAGGCACATTGCGCGCCGCGAGCGCGATCACGATCGCATTGTCGCCGGCGAGCACCAGATCGATAACGACGATGGCCGCGAGCGCCGAAAAAAATTCGCCAGACAGGATTTCCATTACAGACCTTCCTCCGAATTAAACGTTCCGCCAAAAAGCGTTCGACGACGGGCTGCGCGAAAAAATTATGCAAGCGGAGCGGTCCTTGCGACTAATGAAGATTGGTAATAAAGCCCGGCGCGTTCGCGGCCATTACGAAATGCAATGAAGGTGTCAGCGCGCGCCCTCTTGTGCATCGCTCTTTGCCCGTTATAATGACAGCGTCGCTCGTGAGATCGACGCCCTCCAAAGGGGAGTAGCTTCGGTAGCGCCGTTATCGCTACTACCGCACAATCGTCAAGCCGGGATGTTTTTCAGTCCCCGGTTGTGCAGGCAACCAACGTTGCAAGCGAGACCTTTGCCAGACATGGTGAAGGTCTTTTTTATTGGCCTTTACCTGTTCGAGGTAAAGGCCGCTGCCCGAAGTGCTTCGAGGTGCTTTTAAGGCACGGCATTGTTCAACTCTGATTGAAGGAGTACGACATGCTGCGCAACAAAATCCGGCGTTATCTGAAACACGGCACCCTGCGTCAACTGAGCGTTTTTGAAGCCGTCGCGCGACTCGGCAGCTTTACGCGGGCCGCTGAAGAATTGCATATGGCGCAACCGACGGTATCGGTGCAAATGAAAAAACTGACCGAGAACATCGGCATGCCGATATTCGAGCAGAAGGGCCGCACCTTCCGCCTTACCGAAGCGGGTCACGCGCTTGAGGACGCGTGTCAGGGTCTCTTCAGCGTCCTGTCACGGCTTGACGATGAATTGAGCGAGATTCGCGAGCGGCGCGCTGTGCCGGCACTGAGCGACGAATACGAAAAGCATGCGCTGCTCGGCGCTGTCATCGAATAGTCGGTCGCGACGACGGTCATGCATCAATAAAAAGGGCGGCTCGAAGCCGCCCTTTTTTTACGCTTCGTTCGTATGAAAAGTCAGCGTCCCTGCTGCTGCTTGAACTGCGACTGCGAGATCTGCAGTTTTTCGAGCGCTTCGAGTTTTTGCAGCCGCTTGTCGATGATATCGAGAATTCGCACGGATTCCTTCGACGAACCCTGCAGGTTCGAAAAAACGCTCGTCCAGTCCATATTGGCGATCGCGCGTCGCATCGCTTGTTGTTCCGAACGCATCGCGCGCATGCTGGTGATCAGAAACGCCGTCGCGATCCCGGCGATGACCAGGATCAGCGTCAATACGATGAGAATTGCCAGCAATAACGATTCAGCATTCATGCCCAAGCTCCACCTTTGACTCCTCCGGCCGAGATGATAGCCGATTCCGTTGCCGCGTGTGTCACGCGTTGCAGCGCGGATTTACCGGCGCGTTACTGACCGGCAAGCGCTTTCAGGCGCGGGTCCTCAGGACGCTCCGCCGCGGCGGTCTTCCAGTATTTACGGGCTTCGTCTTTGAGTTCGACTTGATCGAGCCACGCCGCGTAGGCAATCCGGCTGGATAGCGGCGCGGCAGCCGCCGGGCGCAAGGCCTCGGCCTGCGCGCGCACGTCGGCGGGGGCGACCGCGAAATCGGCCGAGCTTGAATATTTCTTGCCGTCAGGCAGTCGCGCCGACACTTCCCATGAATACGGCACGCCTTCTTTGAGCGTCAAGCCAGCCGGCACCTTGAGCGATACCGCCTCGACTTGAGCTTCGTGCACTACCCGCCCGGTGTCGTCGGTCAGCTCGAACTGATATTTGACGCCGTCCTGGATGGGCTGCCAGCGAAACTCAGGCTGGGTTTCCAGCGTGCGCGTCTTATGCAGGTTCAACAGCTGAATTCGCGCGCCGGTGAGAAATCCGCGCATGACCATCGCGCCCTGCGCGACACCGACGGGCTTGATGCGGATTGAGCTCCCGCCTTTGCCGAGCGAAGGGCTGCGCTTCTGCGGCTTCGCGCCGCTCGTAACGTCGGGCTGCGCCGGTTTGAATACGATCGCCGCGGGACCTTTGAACACGTATTCGTCGCCCGCATCGAGATAGAGCACGACCAGCGTCGCACCAGCAGCGAGCTGCACCTGCGCGCCGGTTTCGAGCTCCGACAGTATCGTCACGTCCCGCGTCCGGCCGTCTGCGCCGATGGATGCTTTGCCCTGCAGGTCCGTGACCATCGCAACGCCCGCCGCGTTAACGGCAAGCGGCAGCGAGACTGCAACTAACGCGACCAGGCTGCCAATCCATGCGCAGGCGTTCGTCATACGATCGCTGGCAGTGCTCATTTTGCATGCTCCTTTTACTCAAACGCGAATGTGCGGTCATATGTCTTGCGACCGACTTGCAATAAATCTCCGGGATGATTGTAAACCTGCCATGACTCATGTGCCCGTGTGCTACGCCATGCAAATCGGGTGAATTTTCACACTCCCGGCAAAGCGCGGGCTGGTTTATATACGAATGGCGTGCGCGACCTGCTAGACTTTGCGGGATGATACGCGCAAGCGCCGCCATTTTCATTCTGCTGCTGGCAGCCGGCCTTAACGACAGCAGCTGGCTGCATCGGCTCGACATGAGATTGCTCGATGCGCAATTCAAGCTGGTGCGCACGTACGCATTGCGGCCTGCCAATCATGCCGTAGTCATTGTCGGATTCGATGACGACACCACGCGCAAGCTGCGCGAGCCGTTCACTTTGTGGCATCCGCATATCGGCAGATTTTTGCAGGCGACAGCCGGCGCAGGTGCTTCTGCGGTTGGCCTCGATATCGTGCTACCCGACCGCAGTTACGAGTTTATTGCGCCCGGTTATGACCGCC
>JAQGMI010000147.1 GCA_028292435.1 Betaproteobacteria bacterium | reverse complement strand
CCTGCTTGATCGCCAGCGCCGCCAGCTCACGGTCATAAAGCGAGCCTTCGCACATCACCCGGTCGACGCCGAGCGCGAGTTGATTGTCGATTTGCGCGAGCGATATTTCGGGAACGGAGCGATCGCCACGCCGTACGTCTGCGAGCAGCGCGTGGGCATTCTCAATGGCGCGTTCGCCGCCTTTAACCGCTACGTACATCGTCAGGCTTCCAAAGAGACACGAATTGAGCGCGGCAATGCCATAGCTTGCTCGCCAGCAACTAAAACGAGATCGATCCCGCGCGGAAATAGCTCGCGATTGGCGGCCATGCGGTTCGCAAAGTCGTCCGGCAAAGGTTCGGCCGCGAGTTTCCGCGTGGCCTTAGTGCCGGGGCCTTCGATGGTGATTGCGTGTCCGGCGAAGCGCTCGACTTGCATGATCAGCGTAGTGGAACGGTCCGGATATTCCTCCGTACCAAGTGCGAATTGTGCGAATTCCGGCAGGTTGTGCGGATTGCCGATGAGCGCGAACGCGGCATCGCGCGCTTCCTTCACGAGCGCCGCGCCGGTCTGAAAGCGAATCCATTCTCCAACGGCCGGCACGCCAGCGAGCGAAGGATCGAGCCAAATCGGAGTTTCGTAATCCGCCAGACTCTGGATCAACGCTGCGGTTGCGGACGCCAACGGCGCAGGGGCGGCGACACCATCAAGCGTCCTGATCTCGCCGGGCCGGGCAAAGCATTCCATCACCGCGCGAAACGCGGCTTGGGTGGCAAACGCCGAATCAAGACTCTGTGCCGTCATCGCTCGTTCTCCCCGCGCACCAGCGTGAAGAAATCGACTCGCGTGGCCGCCGTTTGTGCCCGCGCTACGCCGCGGCGTTCTTGCTGGGCGTGGCGCAGCGGTCCCAGCACATATTGCTCGACCCGTTGCCGGTACGCATCGGCTTGCCAGAGCGCATCGCAAAGTGCGGCTAAGCCGGCCTTTTTTTTGTCACGGCCGAGTACATAGGCAAAGCCCCGTTCTCCGGATTTAAGTTGTACCGCCGCACGCGTGACGGTCGCTTCGCCAACGTTAAATGGCGCTCCCTTGCCGCCGATGCGGCCGCGCAACATGACGAGGCCGATCTCGGTCGGCCGCAGCTCTTTAAATTCGACGCCGTCGCCGGCGAGGCTGAGGCAGCGCGCGATGTCATCCACTGGCGCCTGGGCCAATACCGCCATTGCCGCCTGCCGTTGCTCGCGGCTGGGCGCTAGCGCATCTATATCGACCGCATGATTGTCGTCAGTAGGCATTTGTCACTTGCGGCAAGTTGTCTAGTTCAATAGACAAGTGATAGATCGCCTCCCGTGACGCTTTGATGACAAAACGACATGCTCACCAGAACACCGCGCGGCTCGTCGAATAAAAATCATTTGCTGGCGCGTGGCATCACGCTGTGGCGCTGCATCGCCGACGATTTCGAGCAGATGATTCTAATTGGCAAGCATGATAATGGTGAGCGCTTGCCCGCCGAATCGGAAATCGCGGCGCGCTACGGCGTCAATCGTCATACGGTGCGTCGGGCGATGGCTGAACTTTCGGCGCGCGGCCTGGTGCGAACCGAGCGCGGCAGCGGAACTTATGTAAGAACCGACAAACTCGACTACCGGATCGGCCAGCGTACGCGTTTTTCCGAGATCGTCGCGGCGGCGGGGCACGAGGCCGAAGGACGGCTACAGGGCCATCGGCTTGAGCCGGCGAGCGATGAAATCGCAAGCCGGTTGGGACTAAAGCCGGGCGATGCCGTGGTGCGGCTCGAAATCGTTCGGGCTGCCGACCGGGTGCCGATATCGGTCGCCACCACATGGCTCTCAGCCGAGCGCTACCACGACGCAGCGAAAATGTTTCGGCAGCTTCGCTCGATTACCCGCACGCTTGAGCATTACGGCATCAGTGGTTATCGGCGAAAATGGACCCGGATCGGTGCGGCATTCTCAGATGCTATCGATGCTGGCCGCCTGCGTCTTTCGGTCCATCGTCCGATTTTGATCGTGGATAGCCTGGACGTTGACGCAGCCGATGCGCCGATCTTGACCACGCGCGGGCGTTTCGCTGCCGACCGTGTCTCGCTGATCGTCGAGAGCTGACGTCAATTCCTAATCGGATTTGGACCGCATTCCCGGTATGGCGCGGCCTTTGTCATCTGGCTGTCGTCAACATGTCGTCATTGTGAATTCCGTTTCACCGTGACCCATGCGCCATGCCAGCCACGAAATTATCAACAATTCCTGTGGTCGATCCGACAGCCTCGCTAACGGCTGCCACCCTCGGGGCCTATACCGAAGTCGGCGCCCGCACCAAGTTTTTGGAAGTTGATCTCGGCGACTATTCTTATGTGGTCAACGACAGCGACATCGCCTACGCAAAAATCGGAAAGTTCACTTCTATTGCCGCGATGACCCGGATCAATCCGGGCAATCATCCGATGGATCGGGCAAGCCAGTCGCATTTCAGCTACCGCGCCAGCGTTTATTTTGACGGCGAATGCGACGAGGACGAGTTTTTCGCTTGGCGGCGCGCGCACAAAGTCATCATCGGTCACGATGTTTGGATAGGCCATGCGGCGATCATACTGCCGGGTCGGCGCATCGGCACCGGTGCGGTGGTCGGCGCCGGCGCCGTCGTAACCAAAGATATCCCGGCCTATGCAGTGGCAGTTGGAAACCCGGCGCGCGTCCTGCGCCAGCGATTTTCTGACCATATTGCCGAGCGGATGCAGGCGCTGGCCTGGTGGGATTGGCGGCACGAACAGCTCCGCGCGGCTCTGCCGGACTTTCGCACTCTGACGGCCGAACAGATTCTCGACAAATATGAAATGCGGATGCAGGCGCTGGTGCCGCATCTCGTTGCCACCACACACTGAGGCCTCTTATGCGAATCCAAGGCGGGCATGCACTAATTGGCGACGAACTGGTCGCCGCCGATATCGCCATCGATGGCGATACTATTTCTGCGATCGGCTCAGACGGTGGAAATGGCCGCTGCTTCGACGCGCGCGGGTTGTATGTGCTGCCCGGCATTGTGGATATCCACGCGGATGCCTTCGAGCGGCAGTTGATGCCGAGGCCGGGTGTCGGATTTCCAATCGACGTCGCTCTCTTGGAAAGCGACCGGCAGGCCGTCGGCAACGGAATCACGACGCTGTTCCACGGTATTACTTGGTCATGGGAGCCCGGCCTGCGCGGCGCCGACAACGCGCGAGCGATGCTGAATGCAATCGAGTCCTTGCAGCCGCAACTCGGCGCCGATACGCGCTGCCATCTGCGCTACGAGACGTTCAACCTGGATGCGGAAGCCGAAGTTACCGGCTGGCTTGATGACCGGCGTATCGGCATGCTTGGCTTCAACGACCA
>JAQGMI010000048.1 GCA_028292435.1 Betaproteobacteria bacterium | reverse complement strand
ATCGCGATGCTGTTCGACGAGCCCACTTCCGCGCTCGACCCCGAGATGATCAACGAAGTGCTCGACGTCATGGTCGAACTCGCCAAAGAGGGCATGACCATGATGGTCGTTACCCATGAGATGGGATTCGCGCGCAAAGTCGCGAACCGTGTCATCTTCATGGATAGCGGCGAGATCGTGGAAGACGCGCAGAAGGACGATTTCTTCAACAAGCCGCGATCCGAGCGCGCGGTGCAGTTCCTCTCCAAAATTCTGCAGCACTGAACTCCTCGCAATTCCCGCGGCGCGGTATTCCGCCGCGCGGTCGCTTCGCGTACAATCAGGACGCACGCGGAACGCATCGCGCGCCCATCACCGCAGGGTTCCATGCCAAAACCGCACCGCGTCATTCCCATCGTCAAGCAAGCCGCTGCAACCGCCAAACCCCGCGTCACTTATGACTGCCGGAAATGTCCGGGCTACTGCTGTAGTTACGATTTGATTGAAGTCGGCAAGCGCGACGTCGCGCGGCTCGCGAAACATTTCGAGCTTTCCTATCAGCAGGCCGAAGACCGCTTTACTAAATACGACCGCGACGCCAAAGTGCGCACCCTGCGCCACCAGAAGGACAAGCTGTTCGGGAAGATCTGCACGTTCTTCGACACCAAGAAACGCCAGTGCACGGTCTACGAAGCGCGGCCGAAATTGTGCCGGGACTATCCGGCCGAGCCGAAATGCGGCTACTTCGATTTTCTGAAGTTCGAGCGCGAGCACCAGGACGACGAGACCTACATCGCGCTGACGAGCTAGCGGAGACGAGTTAACCTGGCCGCGAACGATTCAGGTGGCACAGACCCGGTCCATCAGCCGGCGCATGAACTGCTCGCATTTGACGACTTGCTCGACCGTCACGTATTCATCGGGCTTGTGCGCCTGTTCGATTGAGCCCGGACCGCAAACGACCGTTGGAATACGCGCCCGCTGAAATTGCGAACCTTCTGTACCGTACGAGACCTTGCCGATCTCGTGATTGCCCGAAAGCTCCTGCGCAAGCCCTACCACCTCCATTTCGGGCCCATTGTCGAGCGCCGGCAAGGCGGACAGCGGGGTGATCGTAAAACCGGTATCCGCGTTTACCGCATGCATCTCGGGCAAGAGCCGCGTGTTGACGAATGCCATGAATTCAGCGAACAGCGCATCCGGATCATCGCCAGGCAGGTGGCGGAACTCGAAATCGAACGTGCATTCGTGCGGCACGATGTTGAGCGCAGTGCCGCCGCGCATGACGCCGGTGTGGACCGTGGTGTGCGCGACGTCGAAGCCGCGGTCATAAGGCCCGTGGTCGCGATGACGGCGAGCGAGTGATTTCAGGAAGGCAACTGCCTCGGCAGCGGCCTCGACCGCATTGACGCCCGTCGGCGCATAGGCCGAGTGACAGGCGAACCCACGCACGCTGCACCGATACCCTTTCTTGCCTTTGTGCGCGATCACCGGCCGCATCAACGTCGGCTCGCCGACGATGCATGACTGCGGCTTGATGGCGGCCTGCGCGAGATCGTCGATCAGGCGGCCTACGCCGATGCAGCCCACTTCTTCGTCGTACGAAAAAGCGAAATGCAGCGGCGTCATCAGCCCGCGCCTGGCGAATTCCGGCGCAAGCGCGAGCGCGACAGCGACGAAGCTTTTCATATCCGAAGTGCCGCGCCCGTACAATTTGCCGTCTTTTTCGACGAGCTTGAACGGATCGCTGGTCCACGCCTGTCCATCGACCGGCACCACGTCGGTATGGCCCGACAGCACGATTCCGGGCATATCGCGCGGGCCCAGCGTCGCAAACAGATTGGCCTTGGTGCGCTCGTCGTTATACGTCAACCGCGATTCAGCGCCGAGTTCCTTCAGATGGTCGCGCACGAAATGAATCAATTCGAGGTTCGATTCGCGGCTGACGGTCGGAAAAGCGACGAGCTTGCGGATCATGTCGATACTGACCGGGGCGTCTGTAGTGCTTGCAGTCATGGAAGGAAAATCTTGGAGAAAGCTTACAGAATAGGTGCGGGGTCTGAAGGTGTCAATTTGGCGGCCGGTTACGGTGTCACAACGCTTTGGATTTACGGTATGCTGAATCGCCGGTACAAAAGGGAAAGCGGGGAAAAGCCAAATGCCGATTCGTTTTTTCTGCGCAGCGCTTGCACTACTCATAAGTGTTGCAACCGCGAGCGCCGCCGACCTGACCATCGCGGTCGGCGCCGACGTTACATCGATCGACCCGCACTATCACAACCTCACGCCAAACAATAATATCGCCGAGCACATCTTTGAAACGCTCGTCACCAAAGATCCGAAGTCGCTGCTAAAACCCGCGCTCGCGGTGTCATGGAAAGCGATCGACGATCTGACGTGGGAATTCAAGCTGCGCAAAGGCGTCAAGTTTCACGACGGCTCCGATTTCACCGCCGCGGATGTCGTGTTTTCGATCGAGCGCACGGCGCAAGTGCCGAACAGCCCGTCGCCTTTCACGCTGTATACGAACCAGATCACTGAAAAAGTAATCGTCGATCCGCTGACGCTCCGACTTAAAACCGCCGCGCCGTATCCGCTGATGCCCAATGACATGGGCACCGTGTTCATCGTTTCAAGCAAGGCAGCCAAGGGTGCGACCACCGCCGATTTCGATTCGGGCAAAGCCGCCGTAGGCACCGGACCTTTTAAATTCGTCCGCTACGCCAAGGGCGATCGGATCGAACTTGCGCGCAACGACGGTTACTGGGGCACGAAAACCGCATGGGACAAAGTGACATTTCGCGTTATCGCAAGTGATCCGTCGCGGGTAGCCGCCCTGCTCTCGGGCGATGTGCGCGCCATTGAAAGCGTGCCGACCGCCGACCTTGCGCGGCTGTCGAAGGACCCGTCGATCGCGATCTCACGCACGGTTTCGCACCGTCTGATCTTTCTCCACCTTGATACGAACCGCGACAAGTCTCCTTTTGTCACGGATAAATCCGGCAAGCCGCTCGATAAAAACCCGCTGAAAGATCTACGCGTGCGTAAAGCGCTGTCGAAGGCGATCAACCGCCAAGCGATTGTCGACCGCACCATGGAAGGCGCCGCGGTTGCCACCGGCCAGTTAATGCCGGAGGGCATGTTCGGCTTCGTGCCCGGCATGAAACCCGAAGCGTTCGATGCGGACGGTGCCCGCAAGCTGCTCGCGGAGGCCGGTTACCCGGATGGCTTCGCGATCACGCTGCACGGGCCGAACGATCGTTACGTGAACGACGACCAGATTTGTCAGGCGATTGCGCAAATGTGGTCGCGCATCGGCGTACAGACGCGGGTCGAGACGCTGCCCTCGGCCATTTATTTTTCGCGCGCAACCAAGCTCGAATTCAGCATGATGCTGGTTGGATGGGCCGCGGATACGGCCGAAGCGTCCTCGCCGCTCAAAGCCCAGCTTGCGACCTACGACGTCAAGAAAGGCATGGGTACCGCGAATCGCGGGCGCTATTCCAATCCCAAAATGGACGCGGTGCTCGAGCAAGCGCTGGCGACCGTTGACGACAACCGGCGCGAAAAACTGCTGCAGCAGGCAACCGAAATTGCCGTCGGCGACCTCGGCATTATTCCCCTGCATCACCAGGTTAATCTGTGGGGAACACGCAAAGGCACCGTATACACGCCGCGCACGGACGAACGCACGCTGGCTCACGAATTCCGGCCCCAGTAAACGAATAAGAATCACCGGTTAACCGTTGTCGACCGGATTGCACAGGAGCCAACCATGATTGCTCGACTGCTGCTCGCCGTGTTGCTCGCAATCGCTCCCGTCTCTCATGCGGCTGCCGCCGAACTGGTGATCGGCCTTGGCGCCGATGTCACCTCGATCGACCCGCACAACAACAACGCGGCGCCGAACAACAGCATAGCCGAACAGATTTTCAACAAGCTGATTGAAAACGATCCGCGCCAGGTTCCCAAACCCGGGCTCGCCGAATCATGGCGCGCCATCGACGATCTCACCTGGGAATTCAAGCTGCGCAAAGGGGTCAAGTTTCACGACGGCTCCGACTTCACCGCCGCCGACGTTGCTTATTCGGTCGAGCGGCCGGGCATCATAAACGCACCCGGCGGCTTCACGATTTACACGCGCGCAATCATCGAGAAAATAATCGTCGATCCGTACACGATTCGCTTCAAGACGGCGACGCCCTATCCGAACATGCCGACCGACATGGGTGGGCTGATCATCGTTTCGAGCAAGGCCGCGCGCGGCGCGACCAATGCCGACTTCGATTCGGGCAAGGCGACGATCGGCACTGGGCCATGGAAGTTTGTGCGCTATGTCAAAGGCGACCGCATCGAGCTCGCGCGCAACGACAACTACTGGGGACCGAAGCCGGCGTGGGACAAAGTCACGTTTCGCCTGATCACATCGGATCCCTCGCGCGTGGCGGCGCTCCTGGCGGGCGATGTGCAGATGATCGAAGCGATTCCACCCGCGGACTATGCGAAGCTCAAAACGAATAAGGACATCGCGATTTTCACCACCGTTTCAAACCGCATGATTCATCTGCACGTCGATTCCAATCGCGACAAATCGCCGTTCGTCACCGACAAGGCCGGCAAGCCGCTCGAGAAGAACCCGCTTAAAGATGCGCGCGTGCGCAAAGCGCTGTCCAAGGCGATCAACCGCAATGCGATCGTCGAGCGCGTGATGGACGGCCTCGCGATTCCGGCGGGACAACTCATGCCCGACGGTTTCTTCGGCGTGAGCCCCAACCTCAAGGCGGAAGCGTTCGATCCTGAGGGCGCAAAGAAACTGCTCGCCGAAGCCGGCTATCCCGACGGTTTCGGGCTCACGCTGCATGGTCCCAACAATCGCTACGTCAATGACGAGCAGATCGTGCAGGCCGTCGCGCAAATGCTGACCCGCGTCGGCGTGGTGACCAAAGTCGAAACACTCCCGTTTTCGGTGTATGTCGGGCGCGCAAACAAAGTCGAATTCAGTGCCGCGCTGCTGGGCTGGGGTGTCAGCACCGGTGAAGCAACCTATCCACTGCGCTCGCTGATCGCGACTTACAATGCGGCTAAGGGCTTCGGCACCTGGAATTGGGGCCGCTATTCGAACCCGCAAATGGATTCTCTGCTGGAGCAAGGGCTCGCCACGATCGACAACGCAAAGCGTGAAAAACTGCTGCAGCAGGCAACTGAAGTATTAATCAACGATACCGGATTGATTCCGCTGCATTACCAGGTCAACACCTGGGCTGCGCGCAAAGGCCTGGTTTATGGTCCGCGCGTCGACGAACGGACGTACGCTCAGGAAGTGCGGCCAGCACCCTGAATTCCGCATCATTCGCATGACTTGACCGACGGCGCTTGCCTGTAACAAGCGCGTGAACGGTCAGGGATGAAAATAACCGTAAAAGCCGTTACTATTCGACGGAAGGGACACGGAAAATTGCGCGGAAAAAACGCGCCGGCAAAACTGCCCGCGACCGCACAGCCGATATAACAACATGCTCGTTTTCATCACCCGCCGGATACTGCAAAGCGTCATTGCGCTCTTCATCATGTCGGCGCTGATTTTCGTCGGCGTTTTCGCCATCGGCAATCCGATCGACATCCTGATCAATCCGCAGGCCGACCAGGCCGAGATCGCGCGCGCGACCGCGGCGCTCGGCCTCGACAAGCCGATGTGGGTGCAATACTGGGAGTTCCTGCGCCATGCGCTCAGCGGCGACCTCGGCCGCTCGTTTTCGCAAAACATTCCCGCCGTGCAGCTCATATTCGAGCGCATGCCGGCGACGGTCGAACTCGCCCTGTGCGCAATGCTGATGGCGATCGTGCTCGGCATACCGCTGGGCCTCGTTGCCGGCATCAAACCCGACGCCTGGTACAGCAAAACCATCATGGCGGGTTCGATCTTCGGTTTCAGCCTGCCGACGTTTTGGGTCGGTCTCATGATGATCATGGTGTTTTCGGTGTATCTCGGCTGGCTGCCTTCGACCGGCCGCGGGCATACGACGATGCTGTTAGGCATCCCGGTGAGCTTTCTTAACTGGGACGGACTGATGCACCTCTTGATGCCCGCATTGAACCTCGCGCTTTTCAAGCTGTCGTTACTGATCCGGCTCACTCGCGCGGGAACGCGCGAAGCGATGCTGCAGGACTATGTTAAATTCGCGCGCGCCAAAGGGTTGCCGATGCGGCGCATTGTCGGCGTGCATGTGCTGAAAAACATCCTGATCCCGATCGTCACCGTCATTGGCCTGGAATTCGGCTCGCTGATCGCGTTCGCGATCGTGACCGAGACCATTTTTGCGTGGCCGGGCATGGGCAAACTGCTGATCGACTCGATCAACGTGCTCGACCGCCCGGTCATCGTTGCCTATGTGCTGATCATCGTGTGCATGTTCGTCATCATCAACTTGGTCGTCGATCTCATGTATTCGCTGCTCGATCCGCGCGTGCGCCTCGCCGAGGCGCGCGCATGAGCAACAAAGGCGTCGAAACGCCGTTTCGCCGCGTTGCAGCGGATTTTGCCGAAAGCCGCCTGGCACTCGCCGGCCTGGCAACGCTTATCGTAATTCTGATCGTTGCGATCGGCGCGCCGCTGGTATCGCCGCAAAATCCGTACAATCTCGCCCAGCTCGACATCATGGACTCCAAATTGCCCCCGGGCGGGCAAAGCCTCGAAGGCATGACGTTCTGGCTGGGCAGCGACGACCAGGGCCGCGACATGCTGTCGGCGATTTTCTACGGGCTGCGCATCAGTCTCGGCGTCGGCACGCTGGCGACGGTGTGCGCGCTCGGCATCGGGCTCGCGGTTGGCCTTGTCGCCGCGTGGTTCGGCGGCTGGGTCGAAGCCGTGATCATGCGCATCGTCGACTTGCAGCTGTCGTTTCCGTCGATTCTGATCGCGCTGGTGCTGCTCGCGTCGTTAGGTCAGGGTGTCGACAAAATCGTGATTGCACTCATCGCGGTGCAGTGGGCTTACTACGCTCGCACCGTGCGCGGCGCCGCGCTCGTCGAGCGCAACAAGGAATACATCGAGGCCGCGGCCTGTCTCGCCCTGCCCACGCCGCGCATCCTGTTTCACCATTTGCTGCCGAACGTGCTGCCGCCGCTCATCGTGATCGCGACCGTGCAAGTCGCGCATGCCATCGCGCTCGAAGCCACGCTGTCGTTCCTCGGCCTCGGCATGCCCATCACATCGCCTTCGCTCGGCCTCTTGATTGCGAACGGTTTCACGCATCTGATGTCGGGCAAATACTGGATCAGCCTCTATCCCGGCATTGCGCTGCTCGTCACCATCGTCAGCATCAACCTGGTCGGCGATCAGCTGCGCGATGTGTTGAATCCGCGGTTGCAGAAATAAAACCATGGCCATTCTCGTCGTCGAAAACCTGAAGACGCATTTCTTTACCAAGGCGGGCGTCGTCAAAGCGGTTGACGACGTGAGCTTTAGCGTCGACGCCGGCAAGGTACTCGGGCTCGTCGGCGAGTCGGGTTCGGGCAAGACGGTGACCGGTTTTTCGATCATGGGCCTCGTCGATCCGCCGGGACGCATCGTCGGCGGCCGTGTGCTGCTCGAGGGCCACAACCTGCTCGACCGCAGCGACGAAGCGATGCGCGGCCTGCGCGGCGACCGCATCGCGATGATTTTTCAGGATCCGATGATGACGCTGAATCCGGTCCTGCGCATCGACACGCAGATGATAGAAACCGTGCATGCGCATCAGACAGTCAGCCGCGAAGCTGCGCGCGATCTCGCGCGAAATGCGCTGGGCCGCGTCGGCATCCCGTCGCCCGACGAGCGCCTGAAAGCCTATCCGCATCAACTGTCGGGCGGCATGCGCCAGCGGGTGGCGATTGCAATCGCCTTGCTGAACAATCCGCGCGTCATCATCGCCGACGAGCCGACGACCGCACTCGACGTAACCATCCAGGCGCAAATCATATTTGAAGTGCAGAAGCTTGCGCGCGAAACCGGCACCGCGATGGTATGGGTCACGCACGATCTGTCCGTGATCGCCGGCCTCGCCGACAACGTGTGCGTGATGTACGCGGGCCGCATCGTCGAATCCGGACCGACCGCGGACCTGCTCGACCATCCGATGCACCCGTATACCGCGGGATTGATTGCATCGATCCCGAGCCGCAACGAGCGCGGCAAGCCCTTGCATCAGATTCCGGGCATGACGCCGTCGCTGCTGCGCCTGAAACCCGGCTGCGCCTTTCGCGACCGCTGCCCGCATGCCGACCAGGTGTGCGCCGACGCGCCTGAAATCGCACGGCCGACGCCGGCACGCACGCTGCGCTGCTTTCATCCCATGAACGCCATGGAAGAAGTGCGATGAACCCGCTGCTCGAACTCAAACACATCACCAAGAACTTTTCGCGGCCGCTCGACCTCGCGGCGAAAATCGCGCGCCTCGCGGGCGCCAGCGTCAATGAAGTCGTCGTCCATGCGCTCGACGACGTCTGCCTCACCATTCATGAAGGCGAGGTCGTGGGTCTTGCCGGCGAATCGGGTTGCGGCAAATCGACGCTCGGCCGCATTGCCGCCGGCATTCTGGCGCCGACGAGCGGCGAGCGGGCATGGCGCGGCACCGACATCGCAGAACTGCCCGCCGCCCGGCAACGCGATGTCGGGCTCAAAATCCAAATGGTTTTCCAGGACGCGTACGCCTCGCTCAATCCGCGAATGCGGGTCGCCGAAATCATCGGCGAGGCGCCGCGCATCCACCACATCGATGCCAACAACGATATCGACTATTACGTCGACCAGTTGATGCGCAAAGTCGGCCTGGACCCCTCGTTCCGGCGTCGGTTCCCGCACCAGTTCTCGGGCGGCCAGCGCGCCCGCATCGGCATTGCGCGCGCGCTCGCGGTCAAACCCGAACTGCTCGTATGCGACGAAGCCGTCGCCGCGCTCGACGTCTCGATCCAGGCGCAGGTGCTGAATCTCTTCATGCAGCTGCGCGCTGATTTCAATCTCACCTATCTGTTCATCAGCCACGATCTGGGCGTCGTCGAGCATCTTGCCGACCGCGTGGTCATCATGTATCTCGGGCGCATCGTCGAGACCGCGCCGACGCTCGAACTCTTCAATCACCCGAATCATCCGTATACGAAGGCACTGCTGGCCGAAGTGCCGAAGCTCGACAAGCGCGGACACGATTTCGCGCCGATCACCGGCGAGATCCCTTCACCGCTCGATCCGCCGGCCGGATGTCATTTTCATCCGCGTTGTCCATACGCGATGGAACGCTGCCGCACCGAGCGGCCGCAGTTCAGGCAGATTTCGCCCGGCCACTGGTCGGCGTGCTATCTCAACGACGCGCGTTAGCAGGGAAAGCATCATCAACGACGATGAAGCCGCGCGCCGATTGACGAAGCGCAAAAAAAAGCCCGCTTGCGCGGGCTTTTTCGTCTCACCGTGCGAAATTAATCGAGCGGCTTGATGTTCGTCGCCTGATCGCCTTTGGGGCCGGTCGTGACGTCGTAAGAAACTTTCTGGTTTTCACGCAGGCTTTTGAAACCATTGCCCTGGATCGCCGAGAAATGCGCAAAGAGGTCCTTGCCGCCATCGTCCGGTGTAATGAAACCAAAACCTTTGGCGTCGTTGAACCACTTAACAGTACCGTTACTCATGT
Organism: Betaproteobacteria bacterium; assembly: GCA_028292435.1. Taxonomy (GTDB): domain Bacteria; phylum Pseudomonadota; class Gammaproteobacteria; order Burkholderiales; family SG8-41; genus PALSA-1004. The sequence goes on along the minus strand of JAQGMI010000048.1, from coordinate 76,675 downwards.
GTGTTATTCCTAATGATTAATAAAAGGCTCGCGCCCGATGCGAGAACTACAAGAGGAAAGTAACAACAACCTGAGGAGTACCGCCTTTAAAAGCGGCCACTACGGACTGGCATTTCACTGCTTGAAGATCCTGCGACGCCCGTTATACGCGACTACATACAAGCGGTCAAACTATTTATTCACGCTGATTTCAGGCACTTAAGCGCCGGTTAGCGCGTTTGCGCCCACGGCCGTAATGAGTATGGCTGCGTCATCCGGACGACGAACCAGTGCATTTTGGCGAACCAACAGCAAAAAGCCGGCGCAATCGCGCCGGCTTTTATCTGCGTCCGCGGCAAGCCCGACAACCGAGTGGGTTAACCGCGGCCGCGGCTGCGCTGACCGCCAAAACCGCCACCGCCATCGCGGGTGGACGGGCGGCCGCCATTACCGCCGAACGAAGGTTTGCCGCCCCAGCTCGCGCGCGGTTCTGAACGCTTGTTGCCGCCAAAACTCTTGCGCGGATCACCGAAGCGCTTGCGCTCGTTGTTGCCGCGCGGGGCGCCGCTGCGCGGCTTCACCTTCGGCTCCATCCCGACGATCACGTGGCGCTCGATCTGGTTGCCGGTATAACGCTCAATCTGTTTTAACTGCTGGCCTTCGTCAGGCGCCGCAAACGAAATCGCAATACCGGAATTGCCGGCACGGCCGGTGCGGCCGATGCGATGGACATAATCTTCCGCCACTTTCGGCAGGTCGTAATTAAACACGTGAGTGACGCTCGCGACGTCGATACCGCGCGCGGCCACGTCGGTCGCCACCAGCACGCGCACATTGCCGCTGCGCATGCGCGCGAGCGTGCGATTGCGTTGCGACTGGTTCATATCACCGTGCAAGGCCGCCGCAAAATGGCCGTCGTCACTCAGCTTTTCGGCGAGGCGATCGGCGCCGCGCTTGGTCGCAGTGAAAACGATCGCCTGGTTCAGGTCGGCGTTGCGCAGCAGGTGGTCGAGGATGCGATGTTTATGGCTGCCGTCATCGACGTAATGCAACCGCTGCTCGATGTTGTCGTGATTTTCCTTCGTCGCTTCGCACTCGATCAGTTTCGGATTCTTGAGCAAACGTTTCGCGAGTGTCGCGATGTTGCCGTCGAGCGTCGCCGAAAACAGCAGGGTCTGGCGACCTGCCGGCGTGGCGCCCGCGATGCGTTCGACCGGCTTGATGAAGCCCATATCGAGCATGCGGTCGGCTTCGTCGAGCACCAGCAGTTCAAGTCGCGAGAAATCGACTTTGCCCTGGTCGATGAAATCGATCAGGCGGCCCGGCGTGGCGACCAGAATATCGAGCGGCGATTCGAGCAGCTTGCGCTGTTTCGGGTAAGGCATGCCGCCCAGCACCGTGCCGGTGCGTACGCGTTGCATGAACTTGCTGTATTTTTCCACCGCGCCCGTGACTTGCATGGCGAGTTCACGGGTTGGCGTCAGCACGAGCACGCGGGGTCCGCGGCCAGGCTTGGCGGGCTGCGCCAGACGCTGCAATGCCGGCAATACGAAGGCCGCGGTCTTACCGGTGCCGGTCGGCGCGGAGCACATCAGGTCATGGCCGGCGATCGCCTGCGGAATGGACTGTGCCTGCACGGGCGTCGGCTCGGTATAACCGGTAGCCGTCAGCGCCTGCACAATGGCGGGATTCAGATTCAATGATTGAAATGACATCAATTACTTTCCAATAGGTACAACAAAAACAAACGCGCAGGCAGAAGCAAGCTGCTGCTAATAGCTATCAAACGGGCAGGCAAATGCCGCCAGCGCACGGGTATCGTCGCTAACCGTGGCTGAAGCAGCTATTTACAGAAGGGAGCTGAATCGAAGGGTCAGGGACAGATGCATCTCGAATATTTGCAATCACATTGACGCCGGATTGCTTCAAGGTGCGCGCACTATACAGACAAAGTGCTCAAAACGCCAATTAATCTACGCGGTTACAGGAACTCATGCACTGTTGCACGCCTCCAATCGGCATTGCTTGCATCGCGCGCAGCGCCGATTAGACGGCACTCTTTTGAAGCAGCGATATCCAGTGAAATATCATCTGCTTATGCTATACTCGCGCGCTTTTTAAATCAGCCCGCTTTTTAAAATTACAGTCAGGTAGCTCCATGCGCGCAATACGTAACGTCGCCATCATCGCCCACGTCGACCACGGCAAAACCACGCTCGTCGATAAACTGCTGCGCCAATCCGGCACCTTCGCCGCGCACCAGCACATCGAAGAACGCGTGATGGATTCAAACGATCTCGAAAAAGAACGCGGCATCACGATTCTCGCGAAGAATTGCGCGGTCACCTATAACGGCACTCACATCAATATCGTCGATACGCCCGGACATGCCGATTTCGGCGGCGAAGTGGAACGCGTGCTCTCGATGGTCGACGGCGTGCTGCTGCTGGTTGACGCGGTCGAAGGCCCGATGCCGCAAACACGGTTTGTCACGCGCAAAGCACTTGCGCTTGGACTGAAGCCCATCGTTGTCGTCAACAAAGTCGATCGCCCGGGTGCACGTCCCGACTGGGTTGTGAACCATACGTTCGATCTGTTCGACAAGCTCGGCGCGACTGAAGGCCAGCTTGATTTCCCGATCGTCTACGCGTCGGCGCTCGAAGGCTGGGCCACCGACGACCTCGCAAAAAAGAACGACAACCTGAAGCCGCTGTTTGAAGCGATTTTGAAACATGTACCCGCGCGCGCCGACGATCCGAACGGCCCGCTGCAATTGCAGATTTGCTCGCTCGATTATTCAAGCTACGTGGGCCGCATCGGCATCGGCCGCGTAATTCGCGGACGCATCAAGACCGGGCAGCTCGTTACCGTCCTGCATGGCCCCGCCGGCGGCCCGATCGCGCCGATTAACGCCAAAGTCAATCAGGTCCAGGTCTTCAAAGGACTCGAGCGCGTCGTGGTCGAGCAGGCAGAAGCCGGCGACATCGTGCTCATTAACGGCATCGATGAAATCGGCATTGGCGTTACGGTCACCGATCCCGAGCATCCCGAAGCGCTGCAGCTTTTGAAGGTCGACGAGCCGACGCTCACGATGAACTTTCAGGTCAACACGTCGCCGCTTGCCGGCCGCGAAGGCAAGTACGTCACCAGCCGCCAGCTGCGCGAGCGTCTGCAACGCGAGCTGATGAGTAACGTCGCGCTCAAAGTCGTGGAAACGGGCGATGCGGACATATTTGAAGTGTCCGGTCGCGGCGAACTGCATCTGACCATTCTGCTCGAGAACATGCGCCGTGAAGGTTACGAGCTTGCAGTCGGGCGCCCGCGCGTGGTCGTCAAGGAAATCAACGGCGAGAAACAGGAGCCGTATGAAATGCTGACGGTCGACGTTGAAGAGTCGAACCAGGGTGCGGCGATGGAAGCGCTCGGTGCACGGCGCGGCGACCTGCAGGACATGCAATCGGACGGCAAGGGCCGCGTGCGGCTCGATTACCGGATTCCCGCGCGTGGTCTCATCGGCTTTCAGTCCGAGTTCATGACGATGACCCGCGGCACCGGCATCATGAGTCATGTGTTCGACGAGTACGGCCCGATGAAACCCGACATGGCAGAGCGCAGAAACGGCGTGCTCATTTCTGCCGAATCCGGCGAAGCGGTTGCCTATGCGCTGTGGAAACTGCAAGAGCGCGGCCGCATGTTCGTGAGCCCGGGCGACCCGCTGTATGAAGGCATCATCATCGGCATCCACAGCCGTGACAACGATCTCGTCGTCAATCCGATCAAAGGCAAGCAGTTGACGAACGTGCGCGCCTCGGGCACCGACGAAGCGGTGCGCCTCGTGCCGCCGATCCAGGTCACGCTCGAATCGGCCATCGAGTTCATCGCCGACGACGAACTGGTGGAAATCACGCCGAAGTCGATTCGCATCCGCAAGCGCTATTTGCAGGAACACGACCGCAAGCGCTCGCGCAAGGCCGACCAGGTTCAAGCTGCCTAGCGGCCCGCGCCTTATTCCGCACTCAAACGATCCGCTCCTGCAGCAAGGCGGAGCGTCGCCGCGGTAGTACGCATGATGTATTTGCGGTGCAACGCAAATAAAAATTCGCGCAGGTAAAAACCCGGAGCCGCACGATGCTCGGCACTGTCGGCAAATACGTACTGAAAAGAAAACTGGGCAAGGGTGCGTCGAGCACCGTGTACCTGGCGATCGATACGTTCACCACGAGCGATGTCGCGTTAAAGCTAATCGACATCGCGGTGTTTCGCGATCCGCAGCGCGGCAAGCCGGTGCGCACCCAGTTCATGAACGAAGCATCGCTCGTCGGCAAGCTCGTGCATCCGCACATCGTCACCATGATCGACGCCGTCGTCAGCGACGAACAGAGTTATCTTGTCATGGAGTACGTGCCAGGCGGCAATCTGCTGCCATATACGACTCCGCACAACCTGCTTCCAATCGAGCACGCAATCGAGATCGGATTTAAATGCTGCGGCGCGCTCGACTATGCGTATCGCGCCGGCATCGTACATCGCGACATCAAGCCCGCGAACATTCTGGTCGCCAATGGCACCGAAATCAAAGTCGCCGATTTCGGCGCGGCGCTGCTGCAGCTGGCGGACACGACGCAAATCGGCAACATCGGCTCGCCCGCTTACATGTCGCCCGAGCAGATCACGGGCGGCGCGCTCGGCCATCAGAGCGACATGTTCTCGCTCGCAGTCGTGCTGTATCAGCTGCTGACCGGCTCAAAACCGTTCGTCGCGGACAACGCAATGGAAGTGATCGAAAAAATTCGCTTCGACGTGCCGGCGCCGATGAGCAGTCTGCGAAAAAATCTGCCGCCGCAAATCGAAAAAGTGATTAACGTGGCGCTCGAGAAAGACCCGGCCAACCGTTATTCGACGTGGGCCGAGTTCGCGCTCGAGCTCGCCAAGCTTGGACGACTCAGCGTGTATCAGCAAAGCATCGCCGACAGCGAAAAATTCAACCATTTGCGCGGGCTGCCGATGTTCAAATCCATCGGCGATCCCGACATCTGGGAACTCGTGCATGCGGCGCGCTGGGAAAGGGTGCCGGCGCAGCACGCCATCATCCGCGAAGGCGACACCGGCGGCAGCCTTTTCATGCTCACCCGCGGCGAAGTCAAAGTGACCAAACAAGGCCGGCTTCTGAACGTGCTGCGGGCCGGCGAGTGCTTCGGCGAAATGAGCTATATCAAGGGCAACTCGATGCCGCGTCAGGCAACCATCGAGTCGATGACCGAAGTCGTCATTGCGGAGTTCGAGCGCGACGCAATCGAAAAGCGCGTGAACGCCGTGTGCCGCATGAACGTGGTGTTCGCGCTATTGAATACACTCGTGGACCGCCTGGCGCTCGCCGACGCGCGCATTTCACGCGTCATCAACTAAGCATTAAGTCGGCGTTCTGGTAGTCGGCACCGGCGCCAGAAACTCGAAGTCGCAGCCGCGGTCGGCCTGCTGCACGCTTCCCAGAAATAATTTGCGATAGCCGCGTTCGTCGCCCGCCTTCGACTTCGGCGCGCGCCATTTTTTGCGCCGCGCTTCGAGTTCGGCATCGGATACCAGCAATTCCAGCTGCCGGTTGGCGACGTCGAGCTTGATGCGGTCGCCGTTCTGTACTAGCGCCAGGGGGCCGCCGATCGCCGACTCGGGCGTGATATGCAGAACAATCGAGCCGAATGCGGTGCCGCTCATGCGTGCATCCGAGATTCGCACCATGTCTTTGACGCCCTGCTGCGCGAGCTTCCTCGGAATTGGAATATAGCCCGCCTCTGGCATGCCGGGGGCGCCTTTCGGTCCGGCGTTGCGCAGGACCAGAACGTCATCGGCCGTCACATCGAGATCCGGCAAGTCGATGCGTTCGGCCAGATCTTCAAGCGTATCGAACACGACCGCGCGTCCTTCATGCTGCATGAGTTTCGGCGTGGCAGCCGACTGCTTGACGATTGCGCCGCCCGGCGCGAGATTGCCGCGCAATACCGCCATCCCGCCTTCACCGAAAATCGGATTTTTGAACGGCCGCACGACGTCCTGCTTGATGGTGGCCGGCGCCGCATCGATTTCCTCTCCGAGCGTACGGCCGGTGATCGTCAGCGCATCGAGATTCAACAGCGGTTTGATCTCGCGCAGGATCGTCGTGAGACCGCCGACGCGATACAGATCTTCCATATAGTGCTGGCCGGTCGGTTTCAGATCGACGAGCACCGGCGTCTCGCGGCCCATGCGGTCGAACGCTTCGAGATCGAGCTCGATGCCGAGTCGCCCCGCCATCGCGGCGAGATGCACGATCGCATTGGTCGAGCCGCTGATCGCGAGCAGCACCCGCAGCGCATTCTCGAAGGCCCGCGGCGTCATGATTTTCTGCGGAGTCAGGCCCTCTTTGGCGATTGCAACGGCGCGCGCGCCGGTCGCTTCGGCGTTGCGGATGCGGTCGGCCATGACGGCTGGTATCGCCGCGCCGCCCGGCAGCATCATGCCCATCGCTTCGGTGCACAACGCCATCGTGCTCGCGGTACCCATCACCATGCAGGTGCCGGCGGTTGGCGCCAGCTTTTCATTCACCTCGTTGATTTCCTGCTGATCGATTTCGCCCGCGCGAAAACGCGCCCAGAAACGGCGGCAGTCGGTGCATGCGCCAAGCCGTTCGCCGCGATGATTGCCGGTCAGCATCGGCCCCGTCACCAGCATGATGGCGGGCATGTTCGCGCTCGCCGCGCCCATCAGCAATGCAGGCACCGTCTTGTCGCAGCCGCCGATCAGCACCGTCGAGTCTACCGGCTGGCCGCGAATCATTTCCTCGGTGTCCATCGACATCATGTTGCGCAAATACATACTGGTCGGAAACGCGAATGACTCGTGCAGCGTGATGACCGGAAATTCAACCGGCAAGCCGCCTGCGAGCATTACGCCGCGCTTCACCGCTTCGATCAGATCGGGCACGTTGCGATGACACGCATTAAACCCGCTGAAGGTGTTGGTAATGCCGATGATCGGCCGCTCGAGCGCGTCGTCGGTATAGCCCATCGCCTTGATGAAAGCCTTGCGCAGGAACAGTGAAAATTCTTCGTCGCCGTACGCCGTGAGTCCGCGCCGCATGCCGCGTTTTTTTGCCGCCATAGGATTTTTATGCCTTCGTTGAAGTCCCCGCACGATAGCGAAAGCGGCAAATTGACGCAAGGTCGGGCGCGTGCCTACAATCGACGCCCGCCTTTCACCCTCCAGCGACGACCCCCATGACCGATAAAAAAACTCTCGGCAAACTGCCGCGCGAAGCAATCCGCCTGCTCGAATTGCCGCGCCTTGCGCCCGACATCATCGACGGCTTCAAAGCGCTGATCGACTTGACCGGCACCATATCGGATGCATGCGACGAGCTCGGCATCGTCGGCGTCATACCCGGCTATGTGATGCCGCCGGTCAACAGCGGCAAGCGCATCGTCGGGCCTGCACTGACGGTGCGCAACGTGCGCCACTCGACGCAAATTCATAAGGCCGCCCAGGACAAAGCGAGCGGCCAGGGCGAAACCGAAGCTCACAATCTGGCAACGCCCGGCGACGTGCTCGTCATGGAAGGCGTGATGGGCTGCTCCAACATGGGCGGCCAGTCGGCAACGCTGGCGCGCCGCGAAGGCTGCATCGGCGCGATCGTCGACGGCACGTTGCGCGATCCCGACCAGTATCGCGACATGGGCTGGCCGGTGTGGTGTAAAGGCTTTACGCCGATCACCGGTAAATGGCGCATGCAAACGGTGGAAGTCAACGGCACCGTGCAAATCGCGGGGATCGCCGTGCGCCCCGGCGACCTCGTCTGCGCGGATGAAGCCGGCATTGCGTTCGTGCCGTTCGCGCGAGCCGCCGAAGTGCTCGCCGCGTCGCGCAAAATCGACGGCGCCGACACCAAACGCAAAGGCGACATCGACAGCGGCGTGCCGCTCGTTGAAATCCTGCAGAGGAAATACAAATGACGGCAACCAACATGATCGTCATTCTGTCGGACGAGCATAACAAGCGCGTCACGGGCTGCTACGGTCATCCGCAGATCAAAACGCCGAACCTCGACAAGCTCGCTGCGCGCGGCACGCGCTTTACCTCCGCTTATACGAATTGCCCGATCTGCGTGCCGGCGCGCGCGTCGTTCGCGACCGGCCAGTACGTGCACAACCACCGCTGCTGGGACAATGCGATCGCTTACGACGGCAAGCCGCCGAGTTGGGGCCACCGCCTGATGGCGCAGGGCCATCGCGTGACGTCGATCGGCAAATTGCACTATCAGGATTCGGCGCCGCAACGTAACGGCTTCGACGAAGAAATCCTGCCGATGCATATCGTTAACGGTGTCGGCGATTTGCTGGGCTTGATTCGCGACGAGCTGCCGGTGCGCCAGGGCTCGAAGAAGCTCGGGCCCGAAGCCGGTCCGGGCGAGTCCGAGTACACGAAGTACGACCGCGACATCGCGGCGAGCACGCAGCGCTGGCTCACCGAAGAAGCACCGAAATACAAAGCGAAACCGTGGGTGCTGTACGTCGGCTTCGTGTCGCCGCATTTTCCCCTGATTGCACCACCCGAGTTTTTCAATCTATATCCCGAAAAAGATGTGCCGTGGCCGCTCATGTACGACAAGGCCGAGCGCCCACGCCATCCGTTCACCGATGCGATGCGGCTTTGCCAGTGCTTCGATGAGCCATTCGATGCCCCGATGGTCAGGCGCGCGATTGCCGCCTACTTCGGGCTCACCTCGTTTCTCGATGACAACATCGGCAAAATTCTGTCGACGCTCGAAACAACCGGGCTCGCTGCCAACACACGCGTGCTGTATTCGTCCGATCACGGCGACAATCTCGGCACGCGCGGGATGTGGGGCAAATCGACGATGTACGAAGAGTCGGCGGGCGTGCCGATGATCATGGCCGGCCCCGAAGTTCCACAAGGCAAGGTATGCGATGTGCCGGTCATGCTCGCCGATGCGTTCCAGACACTGATCGAAGGCGCGGGTGCGAAACCTGACGCGAGCGACGCGAAACTGCCCGGCCATTCATTGATCGACATCGCGCAGGGCGCAGCGCCAAACCGCACGATCCTGTCCGAATACCACGCGGCCGGCGCGATAACGGGCGCTTACATGATTCGCCACGGCAAGTATAAATACATCCACTATGCGGGACTGCCGCCGATGCTGTTCGATCTCGCCGCCGATCCGAACGAGCGCAACGATCTCGGCCGCGATCCAAGCGCCGCGAGCGTGGTCAAAGAATGTGAAGCGGCGCTGCGCAAGATCGTCGATCCGGACGCCGTAGACAAACTCGCTAAAGCCGATCAGACGGCCAAAATCGCCGAAGTCGGCGGCAAGGATGCGATATTGAAACGCGGTACTTTCCGTTATTCACCGCCGCCGGGATCGAAGGCCGCCTACTTTTAAGGAAGTCGCCATGGTTCCTCTGCGTATTTCGATCGTCACCTATAACATCTGGCTCACGCAGCGCTGGGCCGTGCGCGCACCCGCGCTGCGTGGCTTTCTCGACAGATTCGATCCCGACATTCTGTGCCTGCAGGAATTACAGCAGCAGTCGCGCGACTTCATCGACACCGCGCTGCCCGGCCATAAGCGCATCGACGACGCGCATCCCGGGTGGACCAACGAAGGCAACATCTACTTTCGCGACTCGCTGTTCGAGCATGTCGAGCACGGCGATGAAGACGCCGCCATTCCCGATGGCGACCGCCGCCTTTTCTGGACGCGGCTCAAGATACGCGAGCTGAACCGCACGATACTGGTCGGCACCGCGCATCTAACCTCGCAGCGCAACAAGGTCGAATGCGAAACGGGCCAGTCGCCGCGCGTCGAGCAGGTACGCCGCATCATCGCCGCGCTCAAAAAAATACAGCAGCCGAAAGAGCCGGTGTTCTTCATGGGCGACATGAACGACCCCGTGCATCCGCCACGTCTGTTGCAGGACGCCGGCTATGTGAGCTGCTTCGCCGCGCTCGGCGTGCAGGCGCCGCCGACTTATCAATGCTATCCGACGGCCGACGTGCCGCCGGGCAACCGCGTGGTCAATCAATGCATCGACTGGCTCGTCGCCAACCAACACGCGCGCGCAGTCGCCGCCGCCGTGCCGCATTTTTATCTTAAAGATGCCGCGCCGTCGGATCATTGGCCGGTGCAGGCGGTATATGAAATTGCAGCGGCTTAGCCGCCGTTGCCTCGCGTTTTCGTTCGCTGTCATTGCTCAATGCGCGTTTGCCGCCGACCACTATCCGTCGCGGCCGATCCGCTTTCTCGTCCCCGGCGCGACCGGCAGCTCGCAGGATGTGCTGTCGCGTATTGTCGCCAACAAGCTCTCGCAGCAACTCAATCAGCAAGTCGTCGTGGACGTGCGCGCGGGCGCTTCGGGGGTGATCGGGATCGAGCTCGGCAAAGCGGCCGCGCCCGACGGCTACACGATCGTAGTCGCGACCTCGACCTTGTTTGCGTCCCTGCCCGCGCTCAAAGTAAAACTTTCGTATGACCCCGACCGCGATTTCTCGCCGCTCTCGCGCATGGCCATGGTGTCCAATGTGATGACCGTCAATGCCGGGCTCGGCGTCGAAACGGTGGCCGATCTGGTCAAGCTCGCGAAATCAAAGCCGGGGCAGCTTAATTACGGCTCTGCCGGCAACGGCTCACCGGCGCATGTCGCGGGCGCGATGTTCGATCTGCTCGCGCAAGTCAAAACCAATCACATCCCGTATAAGGGCGCGGCGCAGGCGCTGACCGATGTCATCGGCGGCCAGTTGCAATATCTCGTCACCTCACCGGTCGTCGCGATGCCGCATGCCAAAGGCGGCCGCATCAAAGTACTCGCAACGACGGGTGCGAAGCGCGATCCGCTAATTCCGGAATTGCCGACGGTTGCCGATACCCTGCCGGGATACGACATTACGCAGTGGTGGGGCGTGGTCGTGCCGGCAAAAACGCCGGCAACGATTGCGGCGCGACTGCATGGAGAACTCATCAAAGCCTTGCAGTCGCCCGAGGTGCGCGATTTCGTCGCCAGGCAGGGTGCGAGCGTCCAGCCTGAATCGCCGGGTGAATTTGCGGCGTTCATGCGTGTCGAGCGCGCGCGCATCGCCAACCTCGGAAAGCAGGCCAATATCCGTCTCGACGATTAGGCTTAGATCAGGTGCCGAGTAATTCGCCGGCGCGCTTCAACGATTCGATGCGATCGCAGATCGCTTTGCCAATGGCAATCAGCGGCGCGCCGAGCAGCAGGCCCGATATGCCCCACATCCACGCGAAAAACAGCAGCGCAATGAAAAGCACCGCCGCGTTGACGCGCGCGAAGCGGCTCTGCAGCCACGTCATGAGAAGCATGCCGATCACGCCGGCGACCACCATCGACATGCCTGCAACCGTCAGCGCATCCAGCAGCGAGCCGAATTGCATGAAAGCACCGACGCCGCTCGCAAACGCGAGCAGCGCCGGCCCAAGGTATGGAATGAAATGCAAAATGCCCGCCGCGACGCCCCAGACGCCCGCCTGTTCCATGCCGAATGCCTCGAACGCGAGCCAGGTGCATAAGCCGACCAGCAAGTTCGCAATCAACATCGCCAGCAGGTAGCGCTGGACCTGCAGGTCGACCTCCTCGAGGATGCGCACCGCGTCTTTTTTGCGCGTGAGCGAAGGGCCGACGAACTGCACGAGCTTGCGCCTGAAGTGCGAGCCGGATGCGAGCAAAAAGTAGGTGAGCAGCAGCACGACCGGCGTTTGCGCCGCGGTGCTGACCAGCAGCGCCGACTGCGCGAACGCGAAGTCGCTAAGCCACGCACTCGATTCGACCGGCTTCACGGCAGGCACGCGCGAACCAACTTTCGCGCCCGCTTCGGCCGCCGCGCCCTGAATCTCCTGGGCAGCCTCCTGCATGTTCTGCAACGGCGTTGGACGAGTCGCGCGGGTGGAGACGAGTTTCTGGCGCATTTTTCGCGCGGCCTGCGGCAGCTTTTCGATCATCGCCGCCGTTTCGTCCTTGAGCGCAACGCCGACCCAAGAGATCCCGCCGATCAGCAGCCCGAGTATCACCGCCGCGCCGATCGCGCGCGGCACGCGCAGTTGCCCGAGCACATCGACCAGCGGATGGAGTGCATAGCTCAAAAGGATGCCGATCAGTAGCGGCACGAAAAATCCCCGCGCGAGGTAGAGAGCCGCCACCACGGCGAGTGTGGCAAGTATCCCGAGCGCGATCATCATGCGTGCGCTGCGCGTGCTTTTGACGGAATGGACGGCGGTTTCGGCGGCGCCATTGCCAGGCGCGGCGGGAAGCGTGCCGTTCTCCGCGCGCGCGACGGCGCCATTTGCGGGCGGCGTTTTGTCGAGCGCGCCGACAGTGCTCACTGCTTGACAGTCATCTTGTTGTCGACCGCACGCACGCCCTCGACGCCGCGCGCGATTTCGACAGCGCGGTCGATTTGCGCCTGGGTGGCGGCAAACCCGCTCAATTGCACTTCGCCTTTTTGCGTGACGACGCCGATGTCGAAGCCGCGCACGCTTGAGTCCGACAACAGCGCCGCCTTGATCCTGGCCGTGACGATCCCGTCATCGACCTTATTGCCGACCGTGGTGGCGGCAGTTTTGACGCTCACCTTATTGTCCACTTGCTTGACGCCGGGCACGCCGCGTGCGACCTGCACAGCGCGCTCGATATCCGCTTGATTGTCGGCGAAGCCGCTCAGTTGGACGTCGCCTTTGCGGGTTTCAACTTTGAATCCATAGCTGCGGGCGGACAGGTCCGAGAGCAACGCGGCGGCGACGCGCCCGGTCAAAATGCTGTCGTCGATTTCAGTGCCGACAGTCGTCGTCGATTTCGCGCCGCCGGAAGTGTCCTGGGATTGATTGCAGCCGCTGATGCCCAGCGCGATTACCCCCGCCAGGACTGTGCGTGCCAGGGCCAAACCAAGGTGCATCTTCATTTTATTTCTCCCCTACGACCCGGTCCAGATTCGATAGTGCGCTCGATGCTTGCCGCCGCTCTGTGCGGTGGCGCACTCACTGTTGACGGCCGCGCCGGTCCACGCGCTAAACGCCGAAATATTAACGTTTGGCGCGCCGCTGTTCGATGATCGTGAGCGTCTGCCGGGCTATTTGCGCGTAAGCGCCGTCGATTTCGACTGCCCGCTGGATAAGGCTGAGCGCTTCGTCGTCGCGGCCGTCGTCGGAAAGCGCCTGCGCGAGATTGTTCATCACGGCATCCGATTCGGGATGGCGCTCGGCAGCACGCCGCAAAATGGCTTCAGCCTCGCTCAATTGACCGAGCGCGTAATAGCTGTTTGCAAGGCCGATACTTGCCGTCAGGTTATCGGGCCAGCGTTGCAGAAACGTTTTGTATGCGGTTTGCACCGCGCGCGGCTCACCCACGCGCGCCATCGCGACGATCGCGGCGACGTACGAGGCTTCCGTAGCGGTGACCGGAATGCGGTCGGGCGGCACCGTTACCATGGCCCAGTGTGCCGCGTTCTGCCACGTGTATTCGAGCACAAAAAACGGCATTTCAAGACGCTCCTCGAAACCCGAGCGCAATAGCATTTTCTTGTCGGCAGCGTCATAACCGATGACGACTGCATAGTGCCAGTCGGCATCAAGGTTCTGCAGCACGACGACCGGCGTACCCGAGGCGACTTCGCGCAACAGGTCTTCATAACTCGGCGCGAGCTGATAGGACACCAGGCCGTGGCGCCGCGGCGATGCGAGCATCTCGACCTGAAAAGTACCTTTGCGCGCAGGCAGGTACACTTCATCGGTCAATTGCTCGGGCGTCACCTTGACGTTGAAACTCGCCATCGACGTGGCGAGCGCAGCGGGACCGCACTGGAAATCCTGCTGCGGGAAAAACGGAACTTTCGTAAGCTCGGCACGCTGCGGCAGATCGGCGGGCCAATTTTCGCTTAAAAGCTCGGACTGCGGGGCGACACCCGCGCAGCCTCCCAGCACCGCCGCCACCAGCAAAACGCCCGCGGTCAGGCGGGCGCTGCGCACTACACTGTTACGAGAACAAATCATCGTTTCCAATTGGCGTAAACCATGATGGCGATGAGTGCTGCAATCACCCACCAGCCCCACGCGACCATCGCGCCGGCGGGGACCGCGTCGATATTTCCGGCGAGCGCGTGAACTTCGCTGTCGGTCATGGCGGCCACCCGGTCTTGTGCGAGCTGAGTGTCGACGCCGAGCAATTGCAACTGGCTCGCGACCTCAGTGCGGCTCACGGCGCTCGAAACGGCCGAGCGGTCGGCCTGGACCATTGAAGGCGTCAACATCTCTTCGGCACCAACCATCGCGGCCTGAACCATCGAAAACTGCAGCATCAGCATGGACGCGATAAGCACCCGGCATATCCATTTAATTCCTGTGAACTCCATTTGAACCTCCTCCAGAATTTCGTGAAAAATCGACCGCAAAGTCGAGCGACTTGGCAGAAGGAATTGTCGGCGCACCAGCGGAGAAATCTGTTCGCTAACGCACTCAGACTGCACCTGACAGGGAATGACCGTTTCAACCCACACTAACGTCGCGGTATGTGGGCAACCGCACGGAATAAAACTCAATTGAGTGCGAACATGGCTCAGACAATAACAACAGAGGAGACACTATGAAAAACGCGCTCGTCGTCGGCATCGTGCTCGTGGTCGTGGGCGCAGGACTTCTCGCCTACGACCACTACAGTTACACCACCCGCGAACAAGTGCTGCAGATCGGGCCGCTGACAGCAACTGCCGAGAAGACTCACACGGTTTCTTTTCCGCCGATGCTGGGCTGGGTTCTGGTCGGCGGCGGACTCGGCTTGATCGCATTCGCAGTCGCCAAAAAACGTTAGGACATTGACATGACAATCAATCTGGGACTTACCCCGCTGGTATCTCTGCTCGCCGGCATTCTGATTTTGCTCGTGCCGCGGCTTTTGAATTACATTGTCGCCTTCTACCTGATCATCATCGGTGTGATCGGATTGATGGGCGGCGGCAATTATCATTTTTGAGCGGCGACTGACGACGGCAAAGCGCCAATGGGAGAACCGGCATGCTCGTGACATTTCGCTGCAAGGCATGGAACAGCATCATCATGAATCGCGATGTGGCAGTAACGCTGCTCAAAATGGCCGGCCATAGCGGCACGGTACCGAGCGCGCTGCTCGCCGGCGAGATTCCGCCCGCATTGGCGAGCCTCGAGCAAGGCTTGGCCGGCGCCGAACGCGTCGAACAGGCGAAACCTCCGCCGCCGCGCAACGACAAAGATGCGGACGAACCGCCGCCGGTCGGCATTCGGCTGCGCGCGTTTCCGCTGATACAAATGTTGAAAGCCGCCGCCGACAAACACGCCGATGTTACGTGGGAAGAAGGCGCATCCCCGATCTAGCTCCGCCGAATCAGCGCAAGATCACGCGGCAAAAAAAGCGCCCCCGGTTTAACGCAACCGGAGGCGTAAGCCGCCAATTGATAGAGGAAGGGAAACTATTGGCGGGGGAAGACGTTCGATTATTGACCCGCGCGAGGGGATTCTTGCGTACGTTAGCGCACATAATCCGCCGCTTCTTTTCGCCCCCGCCCGCGCCCCGGATCAGGGCGAACAGATGTTGGCTTGCTGCGGCGCAGCCTGATCGCGCGAATGATGCAATTGGAGATAGATCGCTAATCCATCCGGCATCGGCTGCACGCCCGCCTGCTTCGCATTCCCATCGGCCAACGCGAAATCCACGCCCCGAGAAAAATAGCGCTCGATCCGCACGGCCTCCGGCGCATTCATGAGCGGCACAATGCGGCCGAACGCGGTTAATGCAAGCCAGGCCGCCAGCGCGCATAGCCACAGTAGCTCCAGATGTCGTCCCCAAAAGCCGTCGTCCATCAGAGCGTCCCCGCGCGCCCGAGATCGCCTGCGGGCAGCCATGATGTATGCTGGGCAGTGTCGGGGGATCGCATGCATCCCGTTGTCAGACATGCACCAACATATCGGGTGAGCCGAATCAGCGATGTGCGATAGCGTACATAGAATGACGCGCGTCGCGCTAACTGTTCGTTGGCGCACATACGTTGGTCTTACGCTCGCTTAGGCTTTGATCTCCGCCGCGAGAACCGGGCCCACGATCATTACGCCTGCAATGCTCTGACGCGCATGGAATCCATCGCCACCTTCCCACAAAAATGCCTCGGTGCGGTCCCACCGGAGCGCGCAATGCGCGCGCGAGGCCGCGCTTGATATCCGGGGCGCCCGCACTCGTAACCACGCCGCATCAACGGCGACCGCAATCGGCAGCGGCGCCGGCCGCTCTGACAACGGCGCCGGACGGCCTGGCGTTGTCCGGCCACTGGACTGCGTTCGGCGCGAGTCCGCTTGACCGCCAACTCGACGCCTGGCCGTTGCCAGTGCAAAAGGATGCGGTCATCGACGGCGCGCACGTGGAAGCGCTCGACACGGTCGGCGTGTGGATGCTGCAGCAACTGCTCGCGCGGCTTAACGCGGCAGGCTCGTCGCCTGTCTTACGCGGCTGGCGGCCAGACTTCACGAAGCTGATCGAGCTGCTCGAACGCACCCCGCCCGCGCAAGCGGCGCCCCAGCCGCCTAGCCCGCTGCTCGATCGAATCGGCACAGCGACCGGCGCCGCGATCGAGCAACTGTATGCGCTGCTCAGCTTTGTGGGCGACACGGCGCTGGCGCTTGCCGCCGGCATTGCACGCCCGCAGCGCATTCGCTGGCGGCCGATCCTGCATAACATCCAGACCGCCGGCGTCAATGCGCTGCCAATCGTCGGCCTGTTGTCGTTTCTGCTCGGCATCGTCGTCGCCTATCAGGGCGCCGACCAGCTCCGGCAATACGGCGCGAACATCTACGTCGCGGATCTGATCGGCCTCTCGATGCTGCGCGAATTCGCGCCGCTGATAACCGCGATCATCGCCGCGGGCCGTTCGGGCTCCGCATATGCCGCGCAAATCGGCACCATGTCCGTTACCGAAGAGATCGACGCCATGCGCACGCTCGGCATTGCGCCGCTCGACGTGTTGGTGCTGCCCAAGGTGATCGCGCTGATGATCGCGATGCCGCTGCTGACGGTCTATGCCGATGTGTGCGGCGTGATCGGCGGCATGCTCATGGCGCAAACCAAGCTCGGCGTCGGTTACTTCGAATTTGTTGCCCGCTTCGTCAACGCGGTCTCGCCGTCGACTTATCTGATCGGCGTCGGCAAGGCCCCGGTGTTCGCCGCGATCATCGCAATCGTCGGTTGCTTTCAGGGATTTCGCACGCACGGCGGCGCCGACAGCGTCGGGCGTCAAACCACGCGCAGCGTGGTTCACGCGACATTTCTCGTCATCGTCGCCGATGCAATGTTTTCAATCGTGTTCAGCATTCTCGATCTGTGATGGCGACGGCAGATGCAGCGGCGGGAGAACCGGTGATCGAGATGCGCAACGTGTCGACGCGCTACGGCGCACATGTCGTGCACGAGGGCGTCGACCTCGAAGTCCGGCGCGCCGAAATATTTGCGCTCGTCGGCGGCAGCGGCTCGGGCAAATCGACGCTGCTGCGCGAAATGATACTGCTCCAGCGGCCCGACACCGGCACCGTGCGCGTGCTGGGCCGCGACGTGCACGCGCTCGTCAGCAACGACGAGCAGGCACTGTTAAAGCGGATTGGCGTCATGTTTCAGCACGGCGGCCTCTTCGGTTCGCTGAACGTGCGCGAGAACGTCGGTCTGCCGCTGCGCGAGCACACGCGGCTCAATGACGCGTTGATCGATCAGGTTGCCGCGTGGAAACTTGCGCTGGCCGGGCTCGCGCCCGAAACCGGTGCGCTCTATCCCGCCGAATTGAGCGGCGGCATGGTCAAGCGAGCTTCCCTCGCGCGCGCCCTCGCGCTCGACCCCGAGTTGCTGTTTCTCGACGAGCCGACGGCCGGGCTCGATCCGGCGAGCGCCGCCGGCGTCGATGAACTCGTGTTGAACCTGCGCGATACCTTCGGCCTCACGATCGTGATGATCACGCACGACCTCGATCTTTTATGGCAGGTCGCCGACCGCGTCGCCGTGCTCGGCGAGCGCACCGTGCAGGCAACCGGCTCGATGACAGAACTGTCGCAGGTTGACCTCCCGCTGGTTCGCCAGTTCTTCGAGGGTGCGCGCGGCCGCGCAGCGCAGCCTCGGCATTTACTGGCGCACTGACACCGTGGAAACCAAAGTCAATCTTGCGGCAGTGGGCTTGTTCGTGATCGTACTGGTCGCAGCACTCGTCGCCGGCATCCTGTGGATCGCATCCGGCGGCGCCGTGCGCAAGCACTACGATCACTATCTCGCGGTCGAAGAAGAGTCGGTGGCCGGACTGAATCTCAATGCAGCGGTTAAATACAATGGGGTCGACGTCGGCAAAGTCGTCGACATCCGGCTCAATCGCGAAGACCCCACTCGCGTGATCCTCGAATTTGCCATCGAGAGCGGCACACCGATCAAGACCGACACCGAAGCCGTGTTGAAGACGCAAGGCCTGACCGGCATTGCGTATGTTGAATTGAGCGGCAGCACGGCCACCGCGCCGCCGCTCGTCGCCGCCGCCGGTCATCGTTATCCGGTGATAAAGACCAAGCCGTCGCTTGGCGCGCGCCTCGAAAATGTGATGACGACCGCGCTCAGCAAACTCGACGCGACGTCGAACAAGATCGACGCGCTGCTGAGCGACGACAATCTCGCGTCGGTCAAAACCACGCTCGCCAATCTCGCCGCCGTGACCGAAACAATCGCCGCCCGCCGTGAAACGCTGAATACAGGCATTGCGAACGCGGCACAGACTTTCGACCACACGGCAAAAGTGACGGCCGAACTCGGGCCGCTGGTCGAACGCATTGGCCGCAGCGTCGATGCGCTCGAAAAAATGGGCAACGAGGCCGCGCTCGCGAGCGCGACGGCGGGCCGCACTCTCGAAACTGCCGGTCGCACGATCGACTCGGTCGGCGGCGACGTCAAGCGGTTTACCGCCGACACCCTGCCCGAAACCCAGCGCCTGCTCGGCGAATTAAGCGTGCTCGCCGCGTCCTTGCGGCGTCTTAGCGAAAGAATAGAAGGCAGCCCGGGCGGCTTGTTGGTCGGCCGCCGCCCGGTACCGCCGGGTCCAGGCGAAAAACCGGGCGAATGAAAGCAGAGCGCGATTTTTTCGCATGGCTGCAGGCCGGCGCGGCATTGGCACTTGCGCTCGTTGCGGGGTGCAGCGCGCTCAAGCCGTTCACTACGCCGGCTGAGCATCCGACAATCTATTCGCTTATCTACGCGCCGCAGCCAACGAAAGCCGGCGAAGCGCGCAGCGCCGCGACACCGCTCACCCTGATCGTCAACCATCCCCACGCGGCTGCCGGCTTCGACAGTCCGCGCATGATGTATCTGCGGAGGCCGGACCAGCTCGAATATTTCGCGCACAACGAATGGGTCGATACGCCGGCGCGCATGCTGGCGCCGCTGATCGTCGCCGCCATCACCGAACGCGAGGCGTTTCGCGCGGTGGTGCAAACGCCGAGCCCCGCCAGCGGCGAGATCCGGCTCGATACGGAAGTCATGCGGCTGCAGCAGGAATTCACCGTCTCGCCGAGCCAGGTGCGGTTGACTTTGCGCGCTTACCTGGTTGAGACTGCATCCCGGCGGATAGTGGCCGCGCGCGAATTCGAGGCAACCGCCGCGGCGCCAAGCGACGATCCGCGCGGCGGCGTCACCGCTGCGCAGGCAGCCGTCGCAAAAGTGCTGAATGACGTGGCAGCGTTCTGCGCACAGGCGGCGCCGGCGGTTTCGCCTTTTCCTGCGGTGGCTACGCCGGCCGCGACGCGCTGATCGATTACAACCAGTACGCCCACACGCGCGCGGCCATTTCCTTAAGCCGGTACTGGAGCCCGCGCCCGGCCCATGCTTGCGGCGTGATCGCCATCGATGCCGCAACGTCGCGCTCGAACATGTCCTGCATCTGGCGCGCAAACAGGGTGCCGAGGACGACCGCATTGACTTCGTCGTTATGCAGGAAGCTGCGCCAATCGAGATTGGTCGAACCGATGCACGACCACACGTCGTCGATCACGGCCGTTTTCGAATGCAGCACGCCGCCGCTGCGTTCATAGATGTGTACGCCGGCCTCGAGCAGGTCGGCATAGTACGAGCGCCCCGCATGAAAAACGAGGCCGAGATCCGAGGTCCCCGGCAGCACCAGCGCGACATCGACGCCGCGCTTCGCCGCATCGGTCAGCGCGCGCATGAACTGCGCGTCGGGAACAAAATAGGCCTGCGTGATATGGATTGATTTTTCGGCGTTGGTCAGCGCCGAAATCAGCGTGAGATAAATCAGGCTGTGCTGCTCGTCGGCCGTGCTGCCGACGCTGCGCACCAGGTCCGGGCCCCTGCCTGTCAGCACCGGAAAATATTTACGCTCCGCAAGCGGATCGCCCTTCTGCTTTTCCCACGTCGACAGAAACAACTGCTGAAAGCCCGCCACCGCCGGACCATCGATGCGGATATGCGTATCGCGCCAGCCGCCGCTACCGCTCTTCACTCGTCCCGAACGCCCCGGGCTCGACCCGCTCGAATAGACGCTGCTGATGTTGATGCCGCCGACAAACGCAGTCTGGCCGTCGACGACCAGCAATTTACGATGGTCGCGATGGTTGATTTGCCAGCCCTTGCGCGCGGTCAGCGGATTAACCGGATTGAATTCGAGCACGCGCACGCCGTTCTGCGTCAATCGCTCGAAAAACGCCCGCGGCGTGCCAATCGAACCGACGCTGTCGTAAATCACATTGACCTGAACGCCCTGCGCCTGCTTGACGAGCAGGATATCCGCGAACTCGCGCCCTACCTCATCGTCTTCGAAGGTATAGGTTTCGAGATTGATGTGGTCTTTCGCCTGATTCATCGCCTCTATCATCTCGCGATACGTTGCCGGCCCGTCCTGCAGCAGCAGCGTTTTATTGCCCGCGCTGAGCGGTGCGCCGACGATCTCCTGCTCGATGGCGACATGCTTTTGCAGGATGTCGAGATCGCCGGATTTGCGCTTGAGTTCGGCCAGCAGCGCTTCGGTTTTCTGACGCGACAGCGGCCCGCGCGCGCCATCGACCTGCACGGGTGCGGGATTGCGCCCTTCGATGTAAAGCCGCGCGTCCGGTAGGGTCGCGCAAGCAGTCACCGCCAGCAGTGCGCACGCCAAAAACGTGCGCGCTGCAGCCATCATTTCTTGTTGTTCCGCGGCTTGAGTTCGCTTTCCTTGACGCCAGCGTCCGCTTTTGCCTCATTCATTAACGCGACGCAATTATTGTCCTCGCGTTTGCCGAACTCGAGCAGCGGCAGCAAGGCGCCGATGCCCGCGGTCACTGCGCCCAGCACGACCGCGAGGCCGCCGCGCACAGCGACGTTGCCCATTTCGGGGCGCGCCTTCGGCGCTTTGAAAGTGCCGGTCACCAGGATCGGGCCGCGCAACGAAGCGAGGCTAAAGCCCTTGTTGTGCGATACCAGCCTCAGATCGAGCGCTTCGTCGCCGAGATCGACACTGCCTGTGCCGGTGACGCTGACCTTCGGCGTTTCGATGAGCAGCGTATCGATATTGAACTTGCCGTCCACCGCTTTGAAGTTGCCGACCATGCATCGCACCGGCAATTGTTTATCGCCGCCCAGCCAGGCAACCAGCGAGTTGGCGATGTCGAGGCCCATGAGCCGAAGAATAAGCTCGCTGAAGGTGCCGCCATCCATGATCATCGCCGCCTCACCATTCGCGGTGCCGAGCATTTGCGCAACCGAATTGCCTTTGCCCTGCAACTTCGCATGGCCGCCGAACGTGCCCTTGTTCACCTCGCCGAGCTTTGAATCGGGAACCATGCGCTCGAGGCTCAAGCCCCGCATGCTCACGTCCGCGCTCGTCTCGATGCCGGGCTTGCGGGCGTCCATTTCAATCTGCGACACGATATTGCCGCCGGCGACGCCGAAGTCGAGCGGCGCGAGCTTGAGCACGCCGTTGTTCAGCGTCAGGTGCGCGTTCATCTTTTCGAGCGGCATTTTCTCGGTGACGATCTTGTCGCCACGAAAACTGATGTCGGCATTGGCCGACTGCAGTTTCTCCAGGTTGTACGGTTCCGACGGCAGCACCCGGTCCGGATCCGTCTTGGCCGGCTTCACTGCCGGCGCGTCGCTGGTGCGAGCGCCGATGAAACCGGCGAGATCCTCCATGCGCAGCTGGCGCGACACCAGCTTTGCCGACAAAAATTGCGGGTTGCGGCTGCGATCGACTGCAAAATCGCCGGCGAGATCGCTCTGCCCGACCTTTCCCTTGAAGCCGCGGAATGTCCACACGTCGCCCTGGTGATCGAGGAAGCCGGCAAGCTTGTAAGGCGGCGTCGGCGGGATCGGCACGCCAATGATCGGAAAAAGCTGCGCGAGATCGCCGCCTTCGAGCGTGAAGTTGAGTTGCTCGCCTTTCAGGTGCAAGGGATCAAGCAGCTTGCCGTCAATGCTCGCTTTGGTCTGGCCGAACGTCGCGCTCGCATTGATCGGATACGGGTCGTCCGCGTTGCGCAGGCTTAACAGCGCACCGCCGCGCGCGCGCGCGGTGACTGCCATGCCTTTGAAGCGTCCCTTGCCGGTAACCTCCAGCCGCGCGGCCGGATCGGTGGCTTGGCCATCGAGCGTTCTTACTTCGAGCGCGAGATCCGTGTCGATGCGCGGATCGCGATAACTCGCGCTGCCTTTGTCGATGGTAAGACGGTCGATCGCCGGCAGTTCGGTCGGCTCGCTCTTGTCGCTTTCCTTGAATTTCCAGTTCGGCGTGTCGTCTTTGCGCACTTCGAGCGCAAGCCGCGGCTCGATCAGCGAAATTTCAGGGAACGATAGTTTACGATGCAGCAGCGGCAGCAAGTCGATTCTGAAATCAAGTTGCCTGATCTGCGCCATGGTCGGTTCACGCGCCCATTCGGCGTTGCCCATCACGATGTCGTTGGCGATGATGCGTGGATGCAGCGACAAATGGACTTCCAGATTGCCGTTGATTGCGAAGCTCCGGCCGGTGGCTGCCGTCACCCTGCGTGCAATCGGCTCGCGCAGCCAGTTCCAGTCGAAGAGTGCGACTATGGCCACCAGCAGCAGGATCAATCCCAGTACGATCCCGCCCGCCCACTTTAATGCCCTATGCTTACTCATATCCCGATCCGCAGCCGTCTCGATATTTAATTAGTAATTCATGACTCCAGCGGGCACAAACTCGACCGCTTGGACCATAGCTGGCTGGTGGTAAATCCGCTGTGCGCTAGCGCACATAAAGCGTGCGCCGCGCAACGCGCCGCAGCGCATCCGGCATTTCGTCAGGAAATGACATCGTGATGCCGTGATTTTTAATTTGCGATCAAATGCGACAGATGATGCTTACCGAATACGATCAGGCAGCGCTTTGTTAGGAGTTTGAGAATTCATGAACTCGCTGAAATAGATTCGACCGTCACGCTCACCAGCGCGCCTGGCACCGCCATACTGCGAACGGTTATACTGTTCATGTTGGTTAGCGCACATATGTTTCTGGTGCGCACGGTTATGATGAGGTATCTGCCGTTTCTAATAATTCAGGGGTTAGGAATGTCCAACCTTAAATACAAACCCGCTTTGGTTGCGGTGAACAGTGATGGCACCGATGCCCACCCGGCGGACCGTTCGCCAGTCGATGAACAGACTGCCAGTCCCACAGAATTTGAACTCGCGCAGTTGATCGTTGTTACGCTGAATCTCGAGGTGTCCGCTGCGGAAATCAAACCCGACGCGCGTCTTTATCGCGAAGGGTTGGGGCTGGATTCAATCGACGTGCTCGAGCTCGCGCTTGCAATTTCGAAGAAATACGGCCTGAACTTGCGCTCCGACGATGAGAATAACCACGAAATTTTCAGCTCATTGCGCAGCCTGAACAAGCATATCCAGCAGCATCGAAGCAAATAAATGCCGCGGCGTTTCGGTGGCCGGCTTTGGTCGGCGCTGATAATCATAGCCGGGGCCGGATCTCAATGGCTAGCGTATTCCGCAGTGACCGGCGGGCAGCAAGAGTTCGTTCGTCTGGCGCTCGCATTTGTGCCGCTCGTCGTGCTGGCGTGCTGGATCGCGATCCGCGCGGATAACAAGCTGCGCTGGTCGGTCGTTCTGGGCGCGTCGGCTCTCGCTGTGTACGCGATTGAGCAGCAGGCATCGTGGGGTCCCGCCGCCGCCTACAGCTTGCCGCACGCCGCTATCTATCTATCTTTGCTATGGCTCTTCGCGCGCACGCTGCGGTCCGGCCACGAACCGCTGATCACACGCCTAGCGGGCCGGGTGCATGGCACGCTGCCGCCGGCACTTCGCACCTATACCCGCCGCGCGACCGTCGCATGGTGCCTGTTCTTCGCCGCGCAGCTGATTGTTTCAGCGCTGCTCTTTCTGTTTGGGTCACCGCGCCAGTGGTCGCTCTTTGTGAACGTTTTGAATTTTCCGTTGCTGGCTCTCATGTTCGGCGGCGAATATCTCTATCGCATCGTGCGCCATGGCGACTTTCCGCATGCCTCGATCATCGATTGTATCCGCGCGTTCAAGGATGATTCCGCGGGTGCGCGCGGCGCTGCGACAACGGCTTCCAAAGCATGATCGAGCTTT
Source organism: Betaproteobacteria bacterium (assembly GCA_028292435.1). GTDB lineage: Bacteria > Pseudomonadota > Gammaproteobacteria > Burkholderiales > SG8-41 > PALSA-1004. The sequence continues at coordinate 52,049 of JAQGMI010000048.1, read as the reverse complement.
CCCTGCTTAGCGGCTACGCGAGCGGTGCGATATTTGCCTATCGCGACCGCAAGGCGATCAGGGTGGAGCAGTTTCTGCGGGACGTCGCACAGCTCGCGACCGTTTTGCCGGAGAGGCGGCACGTCTTCAACCTGTGCAGCGACCGCTATCATTTTGTCGTCGGCTTTTGTGCCGCGTTGCTTAAGCGTCAGATCAGTCTGTTGCCGCCAAACCAGACGTCCGATCTCGTCACGCAATTGAAGAAGCGCTACGCCGACGTCTACTGTTTGACCGATGACGCAAGTCCTTATCGCAACCTCGAGACTTTTTTTTACCCGCCGATGAAGGCGTCTTATCCACTCGCGCCATCCATGCCGACGATACCGGCAGCGCAGATCGCCGCGCTCGTTTTCACCTCCGGCTCCACCGGCCAGCCGCTGCCCCACGAGAAGTCATGGCGTTCGCTGGTGAGAGGTGCGCAGGCAGAAGTCGCGCGCCTTGATCTGCACGCTTACGCCGGCATGGCGGTCCTCGGCACAGTGCCGCCGCAGCACATGTACGGACTGGAATCCTCGGTGCTGATGGCGATGCAGGGCGGTTTCGCACTGCATGCCGGGCGGCCGTTCTATCCAGCCGACGTCCTTACAGAACTGGCCTCACTGCCGCGCCCGCGCTGCCTCGTCACCACGCCGGTTCATCTTCGCGCATTGTTAAGCGGATCGGACGACTTGCCGCCCGTTGAATTGATTTTATGCGCAACGGCAGCGCTGACACCGCAGCTGGCGACCGCAGCCGAAGTACGCTTCGCGGCACCTCTCTATGAAATTTACGGCTGCACCGAAGCCGGCCAGGTCGCCACGCGGCGCACGGTTCAAACGGCCGACTGGCAGGCATTACCCGGCTTGACGCTGCGCGAAGACAAGCAAGGCACGTGGGTCCGCGGCGGACACGTCGAAACCGAAGTGATGCTGCAAGACGTCATCGAAATACGCGGCGATGAGCATTTTCTGCTCCATGGCCGGAGCGCGGATCTCGTCAATATCGCCGGTAAACGCACGTCGCTGGCGAGTCTCAATCACCATTTGAATTCGATCAGCGGCGTGCATGACGGTGCATTCTTCATGCCGGCCGAGCGCGACGGCGTAGCAAGCCGCTTGACGGCGTTTGTCGTCGCGCCCGGCCTTACGCGCGACGCGCTGATAGCGGCGTTGCGCGAACGCATTGATCCCGCCTTTATGCCGCGCCCGTTGCGCCTGGTTGAAGCGCTGCCGCGTAACGCGACCGGCAAACTGCCGCGCGAAGCCTTGAGCGCGCTATGCGCCGCCAGCGGCGGGAGCGGATCTTGACGCTGCTCGAGCGTTCGTTCCCCCATGATCATCCGACGGCGGCGGGCCATTTCCCGGGCAATCCAATCGTCCCGGGCGCGCTGCTGTTGAGTGAAACGTTGTGCGCGATCGAACAAAGCCTCGGTCTCGACTTCGCGCAGGGCCAGCCGGTGTCCGCAAAGTTTTTGCATCCGGTGCGGCCGGGCGATACGTTCACCATCGAATTTACCGAACTTAAAACGGGGTCAATCAAGTTCACGTGCGCGGTTGGCGCCACCACTGTGTTGACCGGCACGGTGACCCGCGAAGCGTTATGCAGCCCGGCTTAGCAGACGACGCTCACGGCTCAGGTGTGGACGAGCAGCCAGTTCACGCGGCGGCGGCGCCCCCGTTGCCGGAATGGGTCGCGCGGCCGGAGCGCAGCAATACGCTCGCGTTGCGCATGATCGTGGCCATCGCGCTGACGCTGGGCCGCTCATTCGCGCGCCTGGTGCTCTATCCGGTCTGCATTTATTTTTTGCTTTTTTCCGCACCGGCGCATGCGGCCTCGAAAAAATATCTGCGCAAAGTGCTGCCGCGCGAACCCGGCGTGTTCGATGCGTTCCGGCATTGCCACACCTTTGCTGCAATGCTGCTCGATCGTGTTTTCCTGTTCAACGACCAATACGAACGATTCGACGTGCGCGTACACGGCGAGGAGCTGCTGGCGGAATTGACGCAAAGCGGCCACGGCTGCTTTCTGCTGGGCGCGCACATGGGTAGTTTCGAAATCATTCGCGCGCTCGGCAGGCGCAATACGGCCGCGCGCATCAGCCTCGTCATGTACGCGGAAAATGCCAAAAAATTCAACTCCGTGCTTGCGGCGATAAATCCCGATCTCGCGCTGCAGGTCATTGAGCTGGGCAGGATCGACTCGATGCTGAAGGTCGAGGCGGCGCTCAATGGCAATGAGATCGTCGGCATGCTGGGCGATCGCACCTTTCAGGGAGAAGGTACCGCCAACTGCCGGTTTCTCGACGAAGACGCGCAATTTCCGAGCGGCCCGTTCCGGCTTGCAGCGGTGCTGCAACGGCCGATGGTGCTGATGTTTGGCCTCTATCGGGGCGGCAACCGTTACGAGGTTTACTTCGAGCGTCTGGTCAACGCTTGGCCAGCGTCGCGCGCCGACCGCAACCGCACGCTCGAGGACGCACAGCGCGCTTATGTAGCTCGGCTCGAGCATCACTGCCGCAGTGCGCCGTATAACTGGTACAACTTTTATGATTTCTGGCGCAATTAATTTGCGTCACGCCTTGTGGACGCTGATGCTGGCGACCGGCGCGCTGTTCGCGGCGGAGCCCCCCGTGTGGGGCCTCGAGCAGCTCATGCAGGAGCTCGCCCAGGTCAAAACCGCCAAAGCCCGGTTCGTCGAACGCAAAACAATGGCGATGCTGACCGCGCCGCTCGAGTCTTCCGGAACGCTGGTTTACACCGCGCCGGGACGGCTCGAAAAATATACGCGGCTGCCAAAGCCCGAGACGCTCGTGCTCGATCAAGACCGGCTTTCGATTGAATATAAAGATCGCGGTCAGCGGCGCACGCTTGCGCTGCAGGACTATCCCGTCATCTGGGCGTTCGTGGAAAGCATTCGCTCGACGCTCGCGGGCGATCTCGCAACCTTGAACCGGTTTTACCGCGCGAACCTCACGGGCAGCGAAGAGCAATGGCGCCTATCGCTGACGCCGGCAGATCCGAAAATCCAATCGGTGTTAAAGGAAATTCGCATCGGCGGCAGCAGGAGCCGCGTGCGCACAATCGAAGTCATTGAAACCGAAGGCGACCGCTCGGTAATGACGATTACCGAGGACACGCAGTGACCGTCGCCACCTCGCGCCGGTCGGTCGTCGCCTGGGCGGCTGCGGTAATCGCGTGCACGGTGATTATCGCAAAGACGGAGTTCACGGCTGACATGTCTGCGTTCCTGCCGCGTACGCCAACGCCCGTGCAACAAATCCTCGTTCAGCAATTGCGCGACGGTGTCGTATCCCGGCTAATTTTGATTGCGATCGAAGGCACGCCGCCTGACGTGCTCGCGCAAACCAGCCGGCGCTTCGCTGCGCAACTGCGCCAACAGCCGGACGAGTTTGCAGCGGTCAACAATGGCGAGGAAACGACACTCAGCCAGGATCGTGAATTTTTGTTTCGCCACCGGTACCTGTTGAGTCCGGCAGTTGCGCCCGGGCATTTTGCAGCCGCCTCGATCCGCACCTCGCTCGAGGAAGACTTGCAACTTTTGAATTCGCCTGCCGGCGCCCTGCTCGGAAAAATCATCCCGCGCGATCCGACTGGCGAAATGCTGCGGCTGATCGCACAGTTCGAAGGCGTCGCGCGGCCCGCGGTCCACGATGGCGTGTGGTTCACGCGAAACGAAAGCCGCGCGTTGCTCATCGTCCAAACCCGCGCGGCAGGTTATGACATCGACGCTCAAGAGCGTGCGCTGGCCTCTATCCATGCGGCTTTCGCCCACGCGACAGCGCCAGCGGCGAGCAGCGCAGCGACAGTACTCGTCAGCGGGCCCGGCGTTTTTGCGGTCAGCACCCGCGCGCGCATAAAAGCCGATGCCTTACGGTTTTCGCTCATCGCAACGGCGCTCGTCGCCGCTTTGCTGTTGGCGCTTTATCGCTCACCATGTGTATTGCTGCTCGGTCTCCTGCCGGTAGCGAGCGGTGCGCTGGCAGGCATCGCGGCGGTCAGCCTCGGCTTCGGCAGCGTACATGGAATTACGCTGGGCTTCGGCGTCACGCTGATCGGCGAAGCGGTCGATTACGCGATTTATCTCTTCACGCAAACGACACCCGACGCTACGCCGGCCGAGTCGCTCGCTCGTATCTGGCCGACGCTACGGCTCGGGTTGCTGACGTCAATCTGCGGCTTTGGCGCAATGCTGTTGTCGGGCTTTCCGGGACTGGCGCAACTTGGCCTCTTTTCGATTGCGGGTTTGATCGCCGCCGTGCTCGTGACGCGCTTCGTGCTGCCGGCGTTGCTGCCGGCGGGTTTCACGGTGCGCGCGGCGTCCGGACTCGGGCCCAAAGTCGCTGCGCTCGTCGACTCGGCGCGGACATTGCGCTATCCGGTGATACTCGCCACGCTCGCGGCGCTCGTCTTTCTCGGCGCGCAGCACGGCACATTGTGGAACGACGAACTCGCGAGTCTGACCCCTGTGACGGCGAGCGAGCGGGCACTCGATGAAGAACTTCGGCGCGATGTCGGCGCACCCGATGTACGCCACCTGGTAGTTGTCGATGCCGCCAACGCGGACGCCGCACTCGCGGGCAGCGAAAGAATTGCCGCGCGCCTGCAAACGTCGGTCGAGCAGCGGCGTCTCGAAGGCTTCGAATCCGCTGCGGGCTATCTTCCCAGTGTGGCAACCCAACGCGCGCGGCAAGCCGCGATTCCGGAACCCGCCGTGCTGCGCGGCAGTTTAGCCGATGCGCAACGCAGTCTGCCGTTTCGCGCGGGCTTGTTCGAGCCATTCCTCGCCGACGTTGAGAGAGCCAGGACGCAATCGCCGCTGACTCGCGTGAGCCTTGAGGGTACGGCGCTGGCGTTGAAAGTGGATTCGCTGCTGGTCAAACGCAATGCACCCGATACAGCGGCCGGCGCATGGACCGCGATGCTGCCATTGCGCGGGGTGACGGACACCGACGCGATCGCGCATGACATTCAAAGCGCGCCCGCCGGCGACGGCGTGCTGATTGATTTGAAGCAGGAGTCCGATACGCTGTACCAAACGTATCGCCGCGAGATCGTCGCCTATTCGCTGTTCGGCGCTGCCGCCATCGTGCTCCTGCTGCTGACGAGCCTGCGTTCGATCCGTCGCGTTCTCGTTGTACTGGCGCCACTGGCGGCCGCCGTGGTCATCACCTTCTGCCTGCTCATTCTTGGCGGCAACCCGCTTTCGATTTTTCACCTGGTCGGCTTGCTGCTGGTGGTTGCAATCGGCTCGAACTACGCGCTCTTCTTTGAGCGTCAGGCGGCGAACGACGCCGAGCGGGAGCGCACCCTCGTGTCACTGCTCTTCGCCAACCTGGCGACGATGATCGGCTTCGGCCTGCTTGCGTTTTCTAAAGTGCCTCTGCTGCATGCGCTTGGCAGCACAGTCGGAATCGGCGCTTTCCTGAGTCTCTTATTTTCCGCCGTTCTGATTGCACGAACATTAAGCCCGACGGCGCAACCGGCATGAGCATGAGCGCCACCTACGATTTTCACCGGGGGGCCGGCCATGCAGCCGCGCTGCTTGTCATGTTGCCGGGCGCCAAAGCGCGCGCGCAGGATTTTATCGAGCACGGATTCGTGCGCGCAATTCGCGGCCATGGTCTGCCGCTCGACGTCGCCCTGGTTGACGCCGACTTCGGGCTCTATCTCGAGCGTACGTTCACTGCGCAACTTTCAACTCAGGTCATCCAACCCGCGTTGGCCAAAAATACCCGGCGCATCTGGCTCATGGGCATTTCGCTCGGGGGCGGCGGCGCGCTCAATTACACACGCGGTCATCCGGGCGCCATCGAAGGTGTCGTTGTGCTCGCACCGTTTCTCGCAACCACCGGTACTATTGCCGAAGTGGTGCGCGCCGGCGGCTGGCCGGGGTGGGATGCACAGGCGATAGACGGCGACGACGAAGAGCGCCAGTTGCTCGCATGGATTAAAGCGTACCGTCCGGAAGCCGAGGACGTCCCGGCGATTCACCTCGGCTATGGCACGGAGGATCGCTTCGTCGCGGCGAGCGAATTGCTCGCTCAGCGCCTGCCTTCAACACACGTTGTATCGACTGAGGGTGGTCACGATTGGCCGACATGGTCGAATCTATGGCGCAAACTGCTTGAACGCGGCCTGTTTGCTACCGATAATCCGCGGGCGCACTTGCCTCTTGGCAATCCCTGACCATAATTGATGATGAAGCAGCTTTGTTTGTCCGCGCAGCCATGAGTAGGACGCCAATCTCCGCCTATGCGACGGAGAACGCTCGCGCACGGTGGCGGCCGGCGTTGCTTATTCAATTGTCTGCATGGTGGCATGCGGCCTGCCTGCTCGTGCTGGCCGTCCGCCCCGCTTGGTGGCCTTGGCTACTTGTTGCGCTCGCCGCCAATCATGCTCTGATCAGTCTTGCCGTATTGTGGCCACGCGGACGCTGGTTGGGACCGAACCTGACCCGCTTGCCCGCCGCCGCGGTGACGCGCTCTGAAATCAGCCTGACTTTCGACGACGGTCCCGACCCGATGATCACGCCACAGGTGCTCGCTCTGCTGGAGCGCTTCGGGGCGCGCGCGAGCTTCTTCTTGATCGGCGAGAAAGCTGCGGCGTTTCCCGACATCGTCAGCGCCATCGTGCGCGCCGGCCATAGCGTCGAGAACCATACGTATCGCCATCCGCATGCCTTCGCGTTTTTCAGCGTGGCTGCGTTGCGCCGCGAAATCGAAGCGGCGCAGACGGTGATTGCCGGAATCGCCGGCCGCGCGCCGTTGTTCTTTCGCGCGCCCGCGGGTTTTCGCAGCCCGCTGCTCGATTACGTGCTCGCCCGCATGGGTATGCGTTATGCGTCGTGGACGCGGCGCGGTTACGACGCCGTGCGGCGCGACCCGGCACAGATATTACGTGCGCTTACCCGCGGATTAGCGGCGGGCGATGTGCTGGTGCTGCACGATGGCACCCGAACCATCACCCATGAAGGCGTGCCGGTCGTCCTCGCAGTGCTGCCCGCATTGCTCGAAGAACTGGCGGCACGCGGTCTCAAATCCGTCCCCTTGCCGGCCGCCTGCGACGATCGATCACCCGCGGCGCAAGTTGCGGCCGTCGCTTAACATGCAACCGCTCGCGATCAGTCATTTTTCAGTCGTCAACGCGCTCGGCGCCGGCACCACGGCAGTGGCAACCGCATTGCGCGCAGGCCGCACCGGATTAACGCCGTGCGGATTCGAAACTGTCACCCTGGATACCTGGATCGGGGAAGTCGTCGGACTCGATGCGGTGCGTGTGCGTTCGGATCTCGCCGCATACGATTGCCGCAACAACCGCCTGGCGCAAGCGGGTCTTGAGGCAGATGGTTACGTCGGCGCCGTGGCCGCCGCGCGTGACAAATACGGCGCGGCGCGAATCGGCGTTTTCATGGGCACGAGCACTTCAGGCATGCTGCAGACCGAGCTCGCCTATCGCCGCCGCGATGCGCAGACAGGCGCTTTGCCCGCGGATTTTAATTACGCGGAAACCCACAATACGTTTTCCCTCGCGGATTTTGTGCAACGCTATCTGGGCTTGCAAGGGCCGGCGTTCGTCGTGTCGTCGGCGTGCTCTTCTTCAGCCAAGGTTTTCGGCCATGCCGCGCGAATGATGGCGGCCGGCGTGTGCGATGCCGCAGTGGTTGGCGGCGTCGATTCGTTGTGCCTAACCACGCTCTACGGTTTTCACTCGCTGGGCCTGACGTCGCGCGCGCCGTGCCGCCCGTTCGACGTCGAGCGCGACGGCATCTCGGTCGGTGAAGGCGCGGGTTTCGCGCTGCTCGAAAAAATACCGTCGACAGGTACGCGCGGCGGCATGCGCTTGCTCGGGGTCGGCGAAAGCTGCGATGCCTATCATATGTCCACCCCGCATCCCGAAGGACTGGGTGCCCGCCTCGCGATGCAGCAGGCGCTCGACAGCGCGGGCCTCGCGCCGGCCGACATCGATTACGTGAATCTGCACGGCACTGCGACTAAGGCAAACGATTTGAGCGAAGGCCAAGCGGTGCATGGACTGCTGGGCGCTGAGATACCGGTGAGTTCCACCAAAGGCGCGACCGGGCATTTGCTCGGCGCCGCGGGCATTACGGAGGCCATTATCAGCCTGCTTGCGATCGAACACGGTTTGCTGCCCGGCGGGCTGCATACGCGCTCGCTCGATCCGCAGCTGCGCAGCAATTATCTGCTCGCAAACAAACCAGCGCGCATCCGCCGGGTGCTCAGTAATTCGTTCGGCTTCGGCGGCAGTAACTGCAGTCTCGTCCTCGGGAAGGACACGTGATGCGGGTGTTCGTCGAGGGCATCGGCCTCATCGGCCCGGGTCTCAACGGCTGGCAGGCAAGCCGCGCATTGCTCGCGGGGGACGCCGCATACATCGAGACGCCCACCGTCGTAATCGCAAGCGATTTGCTGCCGGCGGCCGAGCGGCGCCGCACCGGCCTGCCGGTCAAGCTGGCGCTCGCGGCGGGACGCGAGGCGTTCGCGCACGCAGGGCGCGATGCGGCGGCGACGGCCACGGTGTTCACATCGTCGTCGGGAGACGGCGAAAACCTTAATCACATTTGCACTACGCTTGCTTCCCCCGAGCGCGATATTTCACCAACGCGCTTTCATAACTCGGTGCACAACGCGCCCGCCGGTTACTGGAGCATCGCGACGCGATCACGGGCGCCGTCAACGAGTTTGTGCTGTCACGACGCGAGTTTTGCCGCGGGCCTTCTCGATGCCGCGGCGCAAGTCGTCGTGGACGGCAAACCGGTTGCATTGATTACCTACGATCAGCCGTATTCGGAACCCCTGCACGCAGTGCGCGCGCTGCCGGGTAGTTTCGGCATGGCGCTCGTGCTCGCTGCACAGGCTAGCGATCGCGCAGTGGCGACATTCGATGTGAGCTATGTGACCGAAGCAGCGAGTCCGACCCGCATGCCGGATGCCGCACTTGAACGTATTCGCGCCAGCGTGCCGGCGGCGCGCAGCCTGCCGCTCCTTGCTGCGCTCGGGTGCGCCGGGCCCACAATCATCCTGCTTGCGTATGGCGATCAACATTTGCAGGTCGAAGTGAAGCCGTGGCGGGTGTCATGACCCGTGCCGAGATTGCCGCGCTCATCCCGCATGCGGGTGCGATGTGCCTGTTGGACGGCGTCTTGAACTGGGACGCCACAAAAATCAGCTGTGTGAGCCGCACGCATCGCGATGCGGACAATCCCCTGCGCTGCGACGGACGGCTGCCCGCCATGTGCGGCATCGAGTATGCGGCGCAGGCGATGGCGCTCCACGGCGGGCTTTCCGGCATGGTCGGGGGCCGGCCCCGCGCCGGTTATCTGGTCGCGCTGCGCGAGGTCGTGTGCCGGCACAGCCGGCTCGATCTCTGCGACGGCGATCTTTCCATCGACGCCGCTCAACTCATGGGAGATCAGGGCCGCGTGATTTACGAATTCAGCGTGCGCGCGGGAGAAATCGACCTGGTGAGCGGGCGCGCGACTGTCGTGTTGGACGCCGGATGATGATGTCAGCGGGAGATACGCCATGAAACGAGCGTTGGTCACGGGCGGCAGCGGTACTCTGGGCGCCGCCATTTGCCGCCGCCTTGCAGCCGATGGCTGCCATGTTTATGTGCACGCGAACGCCAACATTGACGAGGCGCGCAAGGTCAGCGCAGAAATCAAAGCGCTCGGTGGTTCGGCGCAAACCGTCGCCTTCGATGTGACCGATGGCCCTGCCGCCGCCGCCACATTGCAGCCGTTGCTCGATGACGGCGCCATCCAGATCGTTGTCAATAACGCGGGCATCCACGATGACGCCGTGATGCCCGGCATGCGCGCCGACCAATGGTCGCGCGTGATAGCCGTGTCGCTGAACGGATTTTTCAACGTCACGCAGCCGCTGCTGATGCCGATGATGGCGACGCGCTGGGGACGCATTGTGAACATGTCATCGGTCGCGGCGGTGGCGGGCAATCGCGGGCAAACCAATTATGCGGCCGCGAAGGCGGGTCTGCACGGTGCTACCAAGTCGCTAGCGCTCGAACTGGCGAGCCGCGGCATCACGGTTAATGCAATCGCGCCGGGCATCATCGTTTCACCGATGAGCAATGCCGCGTTCACCAAAGAAACGATTAATCAGCTGGTACCGATGAAGCGCGCCGGCACACCTGAAGAAGTCGCCGGCCTCGCTGCTTATCTTGTCTCCGACGCAGCCGGTTACATCTCCGGGCAGATCATTTCCATCAATGGGGCGATGATCTGAACAGTATGCGCCCGACCGTTGCGACCAGCAGCACGGGCAGCCGCACCATGAATTCCAGCAGCAGCCGCACGTTCATGCAGACAAGCCGCGTGTTGTCCCGTAGATAATTGAAATGGGAAACGCCGCCGTCGGCGGGGCTGAAGTATTTGACCGGCGCACTCAAGCGCAGCGGACGCACGCCGCGCCAGCACAGTCTTACCGCGGCTTCCGGCTCGAAATCAAAGTGGCGCATCCAGCGCTGGGCTTGCATGATGTCCCGCAGCGGGGCGATCGGATAAACCCGAAATCCGAACAGCGAATCGCCGATGCCGCGCCAGAGCGTTTGCAAATTCGCGAGTCCGTTCGAAAGTTTGCGGCCGTACACGCGGACCAGAGGCGCACTGGCGTCGAATACCGGTTGGCCGAAAACGACCGCGTCCGGGTTCGCGCGCGACAGCGCCATGAAGTCCGCAATCAGCGCGGCCGGATGCTGGCCGTCCGCGTCCATGGTCAGCACATGGGTAAAACCGGCCGCGGCCGCCTCATGCAAGCCATGCAGGACGGCCGCCCCCTTGCCTTGATTGCAGGGCAACGCAATTACCCTTACGTGGGGATCGCCAGCCACCTGCTGTTGTAACGCCTCGGCGCTGCCGTCCGTGCTGCCGTCGATGACGACCCAGACCGGTTGCCAGTGGCGTCTGGCGTCGCCTACTGTCTCGAGCAGTTTCGGACCCGTGTTATAGCTTGGTATCAGCAAGAGATGAGAACGGGTGTCAGCGATCACGCTGCGGCCTTGGATCCGGTGCATGCGGACTCATGCGCACGGCGGTGGGACTCGCAAGTCCGCCGTGGTGATAGCTTTCCATCTCGGCGACCGCGGCCTTGACCTTGCTGCCTACTTCGAAGCGATGGCCGAGACGCACGCGGTAAATCAATGGAAATGCCGGTTTCTTTAAGAGCGGCCAGCCTTTGGAGAGAAACAACGAATTGGTTTCGATAAAGACCGTTTGCACCGGTACGCCGGCCGTTTTCGCGATCAGCGCGTAGCCGCCTTTGAAATCGTAACGGTTTTGCTGTCGCGTGCGCGTGCCCTCCGGAAACATCAGCACCTGGTTGCCGGCGCGCAACGAGGCCACTGCCGACCGGATCATGGCGAGCGGCGGCGTGTCACGGATATATCCGGCCAGCCTGGCGCCACCGCCAAGAATGAAATTGTCCTGGATTTCCGCTTTCATGATGCAGGTAATCCGCGGCAACCGCGAACCGATCATCACCGCGTCCAGCAGAGAAGGATGGTTGGGCGCGATGATCATGGCGCCGTCGCCGCGCAAGGTGTCGAGCGCTGTCAGGTCGAACTTGAAGATGCCGCTTGCCTTGAGCACCGCGATGTAGCCGCCGAACATCCGCATGGCCATGGTTTGGCCGAACCGCGTACGGACAGTGCGCGGCACCAGCGGATAAATGAGCATTGCCACCGTGCTCCACGCCGAAAAGGCGACCGTAAACAGCAGCAATCCGCCGTACAGCACCAGGCACTCGTACGGAAATTTCACAAATATGAAAAAGCGGTTGAGTCGCGCGCTGGTGGCGCTCAACAATGCTGGCATAGCCGGTCGCATAATGAAGTCGGCCCGGTTCAGGCCGACTGCGCGGATTCGTTCAGACAGACGCCTTCAACTTCCATCAGCAAGTCTGCGCGGCAGATGTCGGCTTGCAGGTAGAAAATCGTGCCCGTCGCACCGAAATCCGCAGTAAGGCAATCACGTATGGCCGCAAGGTCCCCCGGGTGCCGCACATAAGCTTTGAGCATGAATCGCGGCGTGCGGCTTGAGGAATTGGCTCCGGCGAGGCGCGCGTTCGCAATCACCGCGCGTACGTTTGCGACGGTTTCCCGCGTCTGCGCTGCCGCATCGCCCGCGTGCAACGTTGCATGCCCGACGATGCTGGAGGTGCCGGAAACCAAGAGCTGATGTTCGCCGCCGGACTGGACGAGCATGGCGCGCGCAAATGTGGGGCTGCGCGGGCCGTACTGGACCGGATAGTTGAACGCGCTGGTCTGGCGCGGGTTCTCGACCAGGTGGCCCGCTTGTTTCGCCGCTAAAAAATAAACGATCAGGTAATCTCCGCGGCTGCCCAGTGCGCTTGCGGCAGGCGTGTCCGTGCCGATAATGCGCCCTTTCGCTGCAAAGGCATCGTGACGGCCTACGTTGAAACTCACGTACCGCTCGACGCCGTCATCCAGCGCATTGATCCGCGGAATATAGTTCCACGCGCGCAACAGGTGGGGATATCCGCAGCGGTCGATGTAATCGAAAATCTGGGAGTATGCGAGGTAACTCGCCGCCTCGAGCTTGCAGTCGAGTTTCAGGCGCACGCAACCAAACAGCGTGTCCGCATTGCGCGCCGCCGCAACGCCGGCGGAGTTTTCCCGCACGACCGGACGGTCGGACGTCCAGACCTCGAACAAGGTGGCGTTATCGAATACCGGCATATCGACCCATGCGTATGGGCATGCTGCCGGCATTTCCTGCGGCGCCTGCGCGCCGAAGGCGATTGCCCCCAGTAACGTGCCATGGCAACGGGCCTGATGCACGGCAAATTCGGCAGGCGTCAGATAGCTGAGCGAAAACGACGAGCCTTCCGCCGCGAGCCGGTCTAAACCGGCGTCGATACGGCCGGCGACTCGTGCATCATTCGTCTGCGTTTTTTCCATGCGCTCAGCGTTCTGCTTGGATTGAGTAGGTTTCTTGCGTAATAGACAAGTTTGAATGCGAACAACCGCAAGGCCAGCGGCGTTTTTCGAAATATATCGCCGGCCAGCACTGAGAGCACGGCTTCTTGTATTTTCGCATTGCCGGGGCCCATGAACAGGTCACGCAATGTCGGCGTCGTGACGCGATAGATGAACCATGAGAATACTTTGGGCCCGTGATGCATGGAGCGGTCGAATGCGCGCAGGGCGCTATTGGCCTGCTTTGGATTGTCGAGACACGCCGTCACCGTCTCTGCGCCGGCGAATGCGCTTTGCATCGCGAACAGGACGCCCGTTGAGAATACAGGGTCGATGAAAGTGAACGCGTCGCCCAACAGCAGGTAATTGCGGCCCGTTGCGCGCTTCACCTTATATGAGTAATTTCCGGTGGCCGTCACCGGAGAGCACAATTTCGCATCGCTGAGGCGTTCCGCCAGCGCGGGGCAAAGCGCGATCGTCTCGAGGAAAAACGTTTCCGGATCGGTCTTGCGCGACTTCATATAGTAGGGCCAGCAGACGGCGCCGATGCTGGTCACGCCGTCGTGCAGCGGAATAAACCAGAACCAGCCGTGATCGAACCAGAACAGGCTGATATTGCCCTCGGCCTTGCCGGTATGGCGCTTAGCACCCGAAAAATGGCCGAAAATTGCCGCACTGTTGTGAACAGGGTTGCGCCGCTTCATGCCGAATTGGCTGGCGAGCAAGGTGTCGCGACCCGACGCGTCGACGACGAACTTCGTCTGCCAGTTTTCTTCGCGGCCATCATCGTGGCGTATCGCGACCTCGGCACCGCCAGCATTGAACGCCACTTTCGACGCGCGGCAGCCTTCGACCGCCACAGCACCTTTGACCACCGCATTTCGAAACAGAATATGGTCGAACTCCGAGCGGCGGACCTGATAGGCGTACGGAAAGGCCTTATCGACTGCGTTGGCGAAATCGAAGGTGACCGCAGCCGGGTGCCACGGCGAAACGAATTCGGCGCCGTATTTGGGCATGCCGATCGTTTTGATCTCCTCGCCTACGCCAAGCCGCTCGAACAGCGGCATGTTGAGCGGCAACAGCGATTCGCCGATATGAAATCGAGGGTGACGGGCTTTTTCGATCAAAACGACATCGCGTCCGCGCTCGGCCAGCAACGCTGCGATAGTCGCGCCGCCAGGGCCGCCGCCAATGACGAGCACATCACTTCGAGACACCGTTTGTTGCACCGCGTGAGCGGAGTCCCGCATAAGCTACCCCCTGTGCGATCAGTTTACAGGGGGGCTCGCAAAAATCGTGTGCGCCACCGCACATAGATGCGGAGCATTCAAAAAAACAACTGCTGCCTGCGGGCGCCGCTATCGGCGCTGCGGCAGTTGCGCACGCAGACTGCCGATCTGCGATTCGAGCCCCTGAATGCGCTCGAGCAGCGAGACGATCAGCGCGACGCCATGTGGTTCGAGATCGAAACTCACTCTCAGCCGGCAGGCGGTACGCACGGTCAGCAAGCATCGTCCATTGAATATCCATGCCGGCGCATCGGGATCGACCGGCGCCAGCGCGCCGTATTCGACAAGCTCGCGAACCTCAGTCTCAGAGGTGCCGGCGAGTTCGGCAAGTTGGGCAAGCGTAAATTCGGTGTCTTCAGTCAGCCACACCGCTTCGGTATGTTCTGCTTTCACGATCAAACCTCCACATTGAAATGACCGCGTGGATTGAACGTCGAATCTTGCGCGAGCTGGCGAAACAAATCGCGCTCGCGTTCGCTCGCTGCGGTTGGTACTGCAATCTGGGCAATCGCAAACAAATCGCCTTGCTTGCCGCCGGGCTTCGGCAGACCGCGCCCGGTCAGGCGCAGCTGCTGGCCGGCGTGCGTGTTCGGCGGAACTTTGAGCCGGACCGTGCCCCCGAGTGTCGGCACTTCAACCGTCGCGCCCAATACGGCTTCCCACGGCGTAAGCGGCAGGTCGAGATACAAATCGTGACCGCTGACGCGAAACAAAGAATGCGGATGCAGCGCGATATTCAGATACAGGTCGCCATTGGGGCCGCCGTTGAAACCTTTGCCGCCGCGCCCTGCGAGCCGCAGCCGCTGACCGTCGGCGGCGCCCTTCGGAATGCGCACTTTGAATGTTTTCGGCACACGGTGCACCAGGCCTTTCTCGTCGTGCTCCGGCACCGTGAGATTCAATTCGACTTCAGTGCCGCGATACGCATCTTCGAGCGAGACGTGCGCCGTCACTTCGTAATCTTCGCCGCGCATGCGCATCTGCGCGCCGCGCCGGCCGCCCTGCCGCCCGGCAAGGCCGGCGAAGAGATCGGCGAGGTCGGCCTCATCGAACGAGAACTGACCATCGCCGAATTGACCGCCCCAGTCGGGCGGCGGCTGAAAGTCCTGGCCCGGCGCATACGTTCCAAGCTGGTCGTACGCCGCGCGCTTTTCCGGATTCTTCAAGGTATCGTACGCCTCGGCGACTTCCTTGAACTTCTCTTCGCCTTTGGGATCCTTCGATACGTCGGGATGATATTTCTGCGCGAGCTTGCGATACGCCTTCTTGATTTCATCGGCGTCCGCACCGCGCTCGACGCCTAAGATCGCGTAATAGTCCTTATATTTCATGACGCGCTTGAGGTCGGCAGTGTCGGCAGGCAGCTGCTAGGCAGCGACCGGATTTTATAAAGGCAGCCGGCTTGCAAGTCCGTGCGCTGCCGCACAAAAAAAACGCACTCTTTCGCTTCATCGTTTGACGCCGGACAAGTCTTCGAACAAGAGTCCCATCGAAGCGTTGTCGAGTTCCGCGCGGCCCGTTGCGCACAAAGCCGACAGCATTTGCGCGCCAAGTGCGGTGACCGGCATGTACGAGCCGCATGCGACGCCGCTGCCGAGCGCGAGCTTGATGTCCTTCAACATCAGGTTCGAGCGAAACCCCGGTGCCAGCGTGCCGTCGAGCAGGCGCTTGCCGTGGTTTTCGAGCACAAAGCTCTTTGCCGTGCCGCCCATCAGCGCATCGCGCACCTTGTAGGGATCGATATTCATTTTCTTCGCCAGCGCGAATGCTTCGGCAACGCCCATCATCGTCGCGGTATTGACGAGCTGATTGCACGACTTGCACAGCTGGCCGGCGCCGCTCGCGCCGATATGCGTAAACGTTTTGCCGACCGCCTTAAACACGGGCATGCAGCTTTCCACGATTGCTGCATCGCCGCCGATCATGCACGATAACGTGCCGTCGATTGCGCCCTTGGGTCCGCCGCTGATTGGCGAATCGATCAGGTGCGCGCCGCGCGCCTGAATGCGCTGCGCGAAATCGACGGTCGCATTAGCCGAGATCGTACTGCAATCGATGACGACGGCGGATTTCCTGAGACCGTGCACGACGCCGTCATCGCCAAACAAAACTTTTTCGACGTCCGGCGTATCCGGCACGCAGATCAGCACGACGTCGGCGGCGCGCGCAACGCCCGCGGGCGAGCCGCCATCGACTGCGCCCGCTGCAACGAGCTCATCGACCTTGCCGCGGCTTCGATTGTGTACCGTAACGGTGAATCCCGCCTTGAGCAGATTTTTCGCCATCGCGGCGCCCATGATGCCGAGGCCGATGAAGCCAACCGGTGTATTCGTCGTGACTGTCGCTGCTGTCGTCATATCCGTTCTCATCCGCCAATATTCGGGTTGACAATGTAGAGCCTGTCTCCGCAAGATACAAGCGCAGAACGCAATCTCATTCCAACAATAAACTCATTTCAACGATGCGCCGGGACCCTCATGAATAAATCGCTGACGTTCCTGCTCGCCGCCGGAGTGCTCGCCGCCAGCACGCCGGCATGTGCGCAAAGCTGGCCCGCGAAATCCGTGCGCATTGTCGTCGGCTTCACGCCGGGCGGCGTGACCGACGTCGCGGCCCGCATCCTCGCGCAAAAACTGACCGAACTGTGGGGCCAAACGGTCGTCGTCGATAACCGTCCCGGCGCGAGCGGCATCATTGCCGCCGAGATGGCCGCGAAGTCGCCGCCCGACGGCTATACCTTGCTCATCGCGCCGCAGACCAGCACTTCGGTCGCGACCACGCTCTATCCGAAGCTGCCGTATGACGTCGTGCGCGACATTCCGGTTATTACGATACTCGGCTCGTCGCCGCAATTGCTCGTGCTCCATCCATCGCTGCCGCCGCGCTCGTTCAGGGAATTTATTGCGTTTGCGAAAGCCAACTACAAGACGCTGAGTTTCGGTTCGGGCGGCCTCGGCTCGACACCGCACCTGGCGGGCGAGCTGTTGAACCTGTCGCTGTCGATCAAGATGGTGCACATCCCGTACAAGGGCGAAAACACCGCGGTCGCCGACGTGCTTGGCGGTCAGTTGCCGCTCATGTTTTCGAGCCTGCCGGTGTCGCTGCCGTTGTCGAAAGCCGGCAAACTGCGCGCGCTCGCGATCACGAGCCAGCAACGCTCGCCGCTCGCGCCCGGGTATCCGACCATCGCCGAATCCGGAATTCCGGACTTCGAAACCGCGACCTGGGTCGCGCTGCATGCGCCTGCCGGCATCAGCCGCGACCTGCTCGTGCGCATCAACGCCGACGTCGTCAAGGCCGTCGGGCAGCCCGACGCGAAGGAGAAACTCGCGCAGCAGGGCATCGACCGGGTCGCCAATACGCCCGACGAGGCGGCGGCCTACGTAAAGTCCGAAATCACCAAATGGGCGAAGGTGATCAAAGCGGCGAACGTGCGCATCGATTAATTCGCTTCTGCATCGATGACTCTCACCGAACTTCGCTACATCGTTGCGCTCGCGCGCGAACGGCATTTCGGCCGCGCTGCCGAAAAATGTTTCGTCAGCCAGCCGACGTTGTCGGTCGCGATCAAAAAACTTGAAGACGAGCTGGGTGTCACGCTGTTCGAGCGTCACACCGCCGAAGTGACGGTGACGCCGCTCGGCGCGCGCATCGTCGAGCAGGCGCAGCGCGTGCTCGAGGAAACGGCCGCGATCAAGCACATCGCCGCGCAAGGCAAAGACCAGCTTGCCACGCCGCTGCGGGTCGGCGCGATTTATACCGTCGGCCCGTACCTGTTGCCGCAATTGATTCCCGCCATGCACAAACGCGCGCCGCAGATGCCGCTGCTGCTGCAGGAGAATTTCACGGTGAAACTTGCCGAACTCCTGCGCAATGGCGAGCTCGATGTCGCTATCCTCTCACTGCCGTTCGCCGAAACGGGCATCGTCACGCAGGCGGTTTACGACGAGCCGTTTCGTGTCGTCATGCCGGCCGGCCATGCCTGGAGCAGCAAGGCCCGGATCAGCGCCGATAAACTTTGCGATGAAACGCTGCTCTTGCTCGGCGCCGGCAATTGCTTTCGCGACCAGGTGTTGCAAACCTGCCCGCGCATGCGCAATTCAGGCAGCAGCAACATGCAGCAGGCGCTCGAAGGCAGCTCGCTCGAAACCATCCGCCACATGGTCGCGTCCGGCGTCGGCATCACGGTGCTGCCCTCGACCGCAGCCGAAAGTAAATCCGCGGCAAGCCCGCTGCTTGCGATCAAGCCGTTCGCCGCGCCGCAACCCAGCCGCCGGATTGCGCTCGCGTGGCGAGCGAGTTTTCCCCGGCCGCAGGCGGTGGAAGCGCTGAGGCTGGGCGTGCTTCAGTGCAGGCTGCCCGGCGTTAAGTTATTGCCCGCAGCGAAGCTGCAGATCGGGTAGCGCATTTCGATAGCTTAAAGTCGCATAGTTTTATCCTATCGTATGTATGGTAACAATCAATTAGATTAATCGATCTCCGGCCATTAAGATGGCGTCCGTGCAGTAAAGGACAACGTGTCAACCATCACAGGAGAACGAATCTATGAAACCCGAATCAGTCACCATCAAGAATCTCGAAGCAGCATTCGCAGGCGAATCGATGGCGCACATCAAATACCTGTACTTCGCAAAGATTTGCCGCGCCAGCGGCGACGTCGACTCGGCGAAGGTGTTCGAGGAAACCGCTGCGCAGGAAGTTCAGCACGCGTTCGGGCACCTCGATTTACTCTTCCCCACGGCTGAGATGACGCCGGCCAAAGCACTTGAAATGGCCATCGCGGGCGAAACCTACGAGTACACCGAAATGTATCCGCAGTTCCGCCATCTCGCCGAACAGGAAGGCAATTCGCAGGCGGTCGCCGAATTGGACGGGCAGATCGTCGAATCGAAGGAACACGCGCAGCGCTTCAAAGACATCCTCGCCAAAGCGTCCAAACGCTTCGCCGCGCTGACCAAGGTCGAAGAGCGCCACGCTAACCAGTATCGTGCGACGCTCGCCAAAGTCGCGGCTTAAAGCCCAATCGTCAACAGGAGAACTTCATGAAGAAATGGCAATGCATCGTTTGCGGCTACACCTACGACGAAACCGTCGGCGACCCCGAGCACGGCATCAAGGCCGGTACGCGCTGGGAGGACATCCCGGCGGATTGGGCATGCCCCGATTGCGGCGTCGCCAAAGCGGACTTCGAAATGGTGCTGCTCGCCGCCTGACCTGCATTTTGCGCACGGCGCTTGCAGTAAAATAGCGGTCCCAGCTTTGCCGGCCACCGGTCGGCAAAGCTGTTTTCAATTTCAGCATTGATCGGCAAACACCATGAACCCCATCGTCATCGTCGGCAGCGGACTCGCCGGGTACAACGTTGCGCGCGAACTGCGCAAACTCGACAAGGAAACGCCGCTCACGCTGATTTCCGCCGACAGCGCGTATTTCTATTCGAAGCCGATGTTGTCGAGCGCGCTCGGCTCGGGCAAGACGCCCGAAGCGATTCCGATGAATACGGCCGAGCAAATGGCGACGCAGCTCAACGCGACCGTGCGCCCGCACGTGCACGTCACCGCAATCGATCCGGCGCAAAAAGCCGTGCACTTGTATCAGGAAACACTGCCCTACTCGAAACTCGTGCTCGCGCTCGGCGCGGATCAGATCCGGCTGACCATCAGCGGCAACGCCGCCGAACGTGTAATGACGGTTAACGATCTCACCGACTACACCCAGTTTCGCGAAGCGATTGCCGGAAAAGAAAAGATCGCGGTGATCGGCGGCGGCCTGATCGGCTGCGAATTCGCCAACGATCTGACGGCCGGCGGCTTCAAGGTCAGCGTCATCGATATCGCGCCGCAGCCCCTGTCGCGGCTGCTGCCGCCGCAAGGTGCGGCAATGCTGCAGAGCAAACTCGCGGCGCTCGGCGTCGAATGGCATCTGGGCACCAGCGTTTCCGCAATCAATGGCGACGGCGATAAGGTCAAGCTCACGCTCGCGAGCGGCGAAATACTGGAGGTCGACATCGTGTTGTCCGCAGTCGGGCTGCGTCCGCGAATTGCGCTCGCGCAGGCAGCCGGGCTCACAACCAATCGCGGTATCGTCGTCGACCGCAGCCTCGCGACGAGCAATCCGGACATCTACGCACTCGGCGATTGCGCCGAAGTAGCGGGCCTCGTGCTCCCTTACGTGATGCCGATCATGCACTCGGCGCGCGCACTCGCGGCGACGCTCAGCGGCAAACCCACGGCGGTCAGTTATCCGGCAATGCCGGTGCTCGTCAAAACGCCGGCGTGCCCGACAATTATTTCGCCGCCCGCTGCGGGCGTCGCTGGCGAATGGACCGCGACTGCCGATGCCGACGGCGTGAAATCGTTATTTCAGGACAGCGCGGGCAAGCTGCTGGGCTTTGCGCTGAACGGCAAAGCAACTGCGGAGCGCGCTGCACTGGCACCGCAATTGCCGCCGGTGCTCGCCTAATCGTCCTGCCTGCGCGGCCAACAGCGCGTGATGACGTCTTCGATCCACCCGATCTCCGGATCAAGCGTGTTGTAACGAATTTCGTCTGCCTCGCCTTTGATTCGATATAAAGCGGCCGATTTCACATTGGCATCGCTGATCGCATAGCCTGCACGCTCGTAACGCTCGCGTTCGATCGCGATCTCTTCGCGTGGACCGTCACCGAACCAGATCCACTGCCCGACGAATTCCTGCGCCAGTTTCGTGAGATCGCGAAAATCGGCGTCGGCAATCGGCAGTACCGGGTTGATCGCGCGGTAACTAACGTCGCCTTCGGCTGACAGATGCCAGGCCCGGCTCCACTCCGACGCGCCCTGGGTCGACCACAGTTCAATGGTGCCGCTCGCCGCATTCCGCGCGATGTTGAACAAGGCGTCCTCCGAACCCGTCATCATATAGCCGCGGCATTCATGCGGCCCGATGCGGGCCACGCTCAGCGCAAGTGCTAAGAAGCCGTTGGCATTCACGCGAATGGCGACGGCGTCATCATCGGCAGCCGCGACGTTCTCAATCAGTTTCTCGGTCAGTTCGCCGCGGGTAATGACGGCGGAGCCGCGCACACCGCTGCCGGCGGCGACCCATTCGGCGGCAACGATCACGTCGGGAAATTCGCCCGATGCGATTGCAAACGGCGGAAACGGCACGCCGCCCTGCACTTTGAAGTCATAGCGCAATGCATCGGCGCCATGGTGCTCGTCAAAGTCGCTCGTAATGCCATGCTCGATGAACAGCAGTTTCAGGCGCGCATCGAAAGCTTCGAGCTGATCCGCGTCGCCCGTGACCCGGAATACGACATGCGTCAAGATGACCTTCATCGCGCCGCCTCCCGCCGCCAACGCGGTTGCGCGCGCTTCTGCTTCGCAATGGTTTTGACGCTCATAAATGGAATGACAATCCGGACTGAATTCGCTGCATAGCGGCAAAGCATACAACGGCGCTATGCGAAAAGGTTGAATCGACGGTTCAAAATCGTATCGTGAATCGACACGGCAGGACTTGCCCCGACATCACGACGCGATTTGGTGTTTAATAATCCAGAACAGCCGCGCAAAAACTATCGCCATGAGTCTCTCACTTACTTCCACCCACTGGGGCGTTTACGAACCTGAAGTCAGGGACGGCCGCCTCGTTGACATGAAGCCGTTCCGCCACGATCCCGACCCGTCGCCGATCGGCGCGTCGATGGTCGCGGCGACCGTCGGCCCGCAACGCGTGATGCGTCCCGCGATCCGGCGAAGCGTGCTCGCACATGGCCCGGGTGCGAAGCCCGAACTGCGCGGCGCCGAACCGTTCGTCGAAGTGTCGTGGGAAGAAGCGCTCGATTTCGTGGCGCGCGAACTGACTCGGGTGCGCACCGAGTTCGGCAATGAAGCGATTTACGCGGGCTCCTATGGCTGGGCGAGCGCCGGGCGTTTTCATCACGCGCAAAGCCAGGGCCATCGCTTCATGAATTCAATCGGCGGCTTCGTGAGCAGTTACGGCTCTTACAGTCTCGCCGCCGCTTACGCGATACTGCCGCACGTGGCGCTGCCGATGCCCCAGCTCAGAATGGCGCAGACCGCATGGTCGGTCATGGCGCAGCACACCCGGCTCTTCGTTGCGTTCGGCGGCATGCCGGTCAAAAATTCGCAGGTCAATTCGGGCGGGGCCAGCGAGCACGAATTGAGCGGCTATCTGCAACGCATGAGCGATGACGGTGTGGCTTTCGTCAACGTGAGCCCGGTTGCGAGCGACCTGCACGGTGCGCGCAACGCCGAATGGATCGCCATCCGGCCGAATACCGATGTCGCGTTCATGCTGGGACTCGCGCACACGCTGATCAGCGAAGGATTGCACGCGACCGAGTTCCTCGCCCGCTATTGCGAAGGCTTCGAGCCGTTCAAACGTTACGTCATGGGCGAGGCTGACGGCATTGCAAAATCCGCCGCGTGGGCCGCGGGCATCACCGACGTGCCGGCGCAAACAATCGAGCAGCTCGCGCGGCGCATGGCCGCAAATCGCACCATGATCAATACCGCATGGTCGCTGCAACGCACGGACCACGGCGAGCAGCCGTTCTGGATGACCGTGGCGCTCGCGAGCCTGCTCGGCCAGATCGGATTGCCCGGCGGCGGTTTCGGCCTCGGCTACGGCGCGGTGAATGCGGAAGGCGCCACGGCGTCCACTTTCTCCGGCCCGGTGTTGCCCCAAGGCAAAAATCCCGTCAGCCAATTCATTCCGGTTGCCCGTGTCAGCGATCTGCTGTTGAACCCGGGCGGCCAATATGATTTCAACGGCAGGCGGATGACGTATCCGGACATCAAGCTCGTTTACTGGTTCGGCGGCAATCCGTTTCATCATCATCAGGATTTGAACCGGTTGATTGAAGCGTGGCGGCGCCCGCAAACTATCGTCGCCCACGAGCAGTTCTGGAACGCGCACGCCAAGATGGCCGACGTCGTGATGCCGGCGACGACCACGCTCGAACGCGACGACATCGGCTCGGCGGCGCGCGACCGCTTCATCATCGCGATGAAGCGCGCAATCGATCCAGTTGGCGAAGCGCGCGACGATCACGATATTTTCTCGGCGCTCGCGCGACGCATCGGCAAAGCGGAATTCGCGAGCTTCACCGAAGGTCGCAGCAAGACGGAATGGCTGCGTCACCTGTATGAAACGGCGCGAGTAAAAGCAAAAAACTTCGATATCGAGCTGCCCGGATTCGAAGCGTTCTGGTCCGAGGGCTTTGTCGAGATGCCGCGTCCCGGGAAAGCGACCGTGCTATTTGAATCCTTCCGCGCGGACCCGGTTGCCAACCGACTGCCGACGCCGTCGGGGCGTCTCGAATTGTTTTCATCCGTCATTGACTCGTTCGGGTATGACGATTGTCCCGGTCATCCGGCATGGCTGGAACCGGCCGAATGGCTGGGCGCCCCGCTTGCGCAACGCTTTCCGCTGCATTTGCTGTCGCCGCAACCCGCGACGCGCCTGCACGGCCAGTTCGACAACGGCACGCTGAGTCTCGCGACCAAGATCAATGGCCGCGAGCCCGTCACCTTGCATCCGGAGGCCGCACGTGTGCGCGGCATCAAGGCCGGAGATGTCGTGCGCGTGTTCAACGACCGCGGCGCCTGTCTCGCCGGCGTCAGGATTGATGAAAACCAGCGCGCCGATACCGTGCTGCTCGCGACCGGCGCGTGGTACGACCCGCTGGTGCCCGGAGAGATCGGCACGCTCGACAAGCACGGCAATCCCAACGTGCTCACGCTCGACAAGGGCACATCGAAGCTCGGGCAGGGACCGGCTGCGCACACGGCGCTGGTCGAAGTCGAGCGCTATACCGGGGAATTGCCCGCGATCACCGCATTCGAACTGCCATCGTTTGTCGGGCGTCAGTCCGCCTGACGCATGCCGGCATTCAACTGGCAACGGCCGGCTTGCGGAAAAACAAAAGCCCGCCGCTCAATGCAATCATGCCGATGAGCATGAACGCAGCCGGGTAACTGCCGCCCAGCGTAATCACCAGCCAGAACAAGACCGGCACGATCACAATGCCGAGGAAAGTGAAAACGATCGCGGCACCAGTTGCCAGCGCGACGTTGCCCGCGGGCGCAATGCGCGCTACCTCTGCTATGTAGATGCCGTTCCAGCCGAACGCGCTGATGCCGAACACCGCGGAGACGACAAGGACCGCCGCATACGGCCACTGCGTGGTCACCTGCGCCATCGCAAATGCGGACAGCCACATCGTGACGCCGAGGATGCCGAGAAAAACGCGCGGGCGGCCGAAGTAATCCGCGAGCACGCCCCACAGCAGCCGGCCGATCACGCCGCCGGTCATGGCGGTCGAATAGATGACGCCCGCCTCGACGTAGCCCATGCCGGCGCGCTGCGTTAAAAATACGACGAGAAAACTGCCGAAGCACATCTGGACGCCGGAGTATGTAAACGAAGTCAGCGCGAGCTGGCGCAACTCCGCGTGCCGGAACACAACGCGCATCAACGCCGCATACGAGCGATGCTCCGGATGCCGGACATTGGTGCGCTCGGTGTCGTAACGCTCGCGCACGATCTGCAGCACTGCGGCACATAGCAAGCATGCAGCGCCGACCGCGAACGACGATACACGCCAGCCGTATGCGATCGTCAGCCCTGGCAGCAATGCGCCGGCGAGCACGCCGCCCAACGTGACGCCGGACTGGCGAATCGACATGATCATGTTGCGCAGACGGTCGGGACTGCGCGATGCCAGCATCGCCGAACTCGCGGGGGTGACGGGACCGTAACCGAAACCCATCGCGAGCGCGGCACACACGATGACCGGCGGCGATGCGGTTGCAAACAAAGCGATCCCGCCGGCGGCCCACAGCAGACAATACTGGCTTACTCGCACGGGACCATAGCGCACGACCTGTGCGCCGCCCAGCGGCGCCGCGAATGCCGCCGCAGCGAACACGATAGAGATGAAGATGCCGACGGTGCTGGCGCCGACGCCGACGTCGGCCTGTGCTGCCGGCGCCAGCACGGCGGGCGCGAAGATCGCCATCGACACCAGCGCCTGCGCGACCGTCGCGAGCACCAGTGCGACGACCAGCTCGCGCGCGTCCGCGCTTTTAGCGTTCACCTTTACGGTGCAGCCGCGTCAAGCGCCTGGCCGATGTCCCACAAAATATCGTCAATGCTTTCGATGCCGATCGACAGCCGGATCATATCGGGCGTCACGCCGGCCTTCACCTGTTCTTCTTCCGATAGCTGGCGATGCGTCGTCGACGCCGGATGAATCACGAGCGATTTGGCGTCGCCGACATTGGCGAGGTGGCTCATGAACTGCGCAGCCTCGATGAATTTTTCTCCGGCTTTGGCACCGCCCTTGATACCGAACGTCATCACCGCGCTTGCACCCTTCGGCATGTATTTTTTGGCGAGCGCATGATATTTGCTGCTTTTCAGGCCGGGATAATTGACCCACGACACACGCGGGTGCTTTTCAAGATATTCGGCGACGGCGAGCGCGTTGGCGCAATGACGGTCCATGCGCACGTGCAGCGTTTCGAGGCCCTGCAGCAGCATGAATGCATTGAACGGCGACAACGCGGCCCCGAGCGTGCGCAGCGTTTCCATGCGCGCTTTCATCGTGTAGCCGAAATCGCCGAACGTTTCATAAAACCGCACGCCGTGATAGCCGCGCGACGGCTCGGTCATGTCGGGGAAATTGCCGTTGTCCCACGGGAATTTACCCGACTCGACGATCACGCCGCCCATAGTCGTGCCGTGGCCGCCGATGTATTTGGTTGCCGAGTGCACGACGATGTCCGCGCCGAACTCGAACGGCCGGCACAGATAGGGCGAGGCGAAGGTGTTGTCGATCATCAGCGGCAGCCCCGCTTCATGCGCTATTTTTGCGATCGGCTCGATGTCGAGCACGTTGATCTGCGGATTGCCGATTGTTTCGGCGTATAGGAGCTTCGTTTTTTTCGTGATCGCCTTACGGAAATTTTCCGGATCGTCGGGATTCACGAATGTCGTATTAATGCCGAGATTGCGCAGGTTGACCTCGAACAGCGCGTAAGTGCCGCCGTAAAGCGTGCTGGCCGAGACGATTTCGTCGCCCTGCTTGCACAGCGCGAGCACCGCCGTCGTTTCCGCTGCCTGTCCGCTCGCCAGCGCGACCGCCGCGCGCCCGCCTTCCAGCGCGGCGACGCGCTCCTCGAACACCGCCGTGGTTGGATTCGAGATACGCGTGTAAACGTTGCCGAACGTCTGCAGGTTGAAAAGACTTGCCGCGTGCTCCGCGCTGTCGAACACGTACGAGGTCGTCTGATAAATCGGCACTGCGCGCGAACCCGTAGCGACATCGGGCAGCTGCCCGGCGTGCAGGCACAACGTTTCTATCCCGTATTTTCTGTCAGTCATTTGAACGAACTAAAGAAGAGACTTTCGCTATCCAAGAAATTTTACGAACACCATGGCCGACCACGGATTCGCCACATACAACGCCGCCGGCACCACGCCGAGCAGGCACATCGGCCCTTTGAAATCTTTATAGTAGCCAAACACGCACGAAGCAAGCGCGCCGATAGCGAGCCACCAGCCCGCGATGAATCCGCCCGCCTGCACGCCGTTGCGTTGGGTGAAAAACTGCCCCGGGTGCGCAGGCGCGTCCGGCACGAAAATCGCCGCGTATGCGAGCGTGGCGACGAAAACCGTCCACGCAACCAGCCCCGCAACCAGGCCCCACGTCACATACTGACCGCAATGCTTCATGTTTACCCCTTTGCAGCGCGTCTGCGCCACGACCGAACTGGCGCATCAATAGATCAGATACTGCGGCCGCTTGCCCGATATCACGCCGGTGTTGACGCCGGCCCAGCCGAGGCCGCCGAACAATCGCGCATATTCGATTTTCACGCAGCGGTCCATCACGACATCGAGACCGGCGCTGGCCGCTTTATCGGCGGCGGCTTCATTGATGACGCCGATCTGCATCCACAGCGCCTTCGCGCCGATGGCGATCGCGTCGTCGGCGAGCGGCATGATTTCTTCGCTCTTCCTGAAGCAATCGACGATATCGATCTTCCCGGGGATATCGCGCAACGAGCGGTAGCACTTCTGACCGAGCACTTCTTTATACGAGGGATTGACCGGGATCACGCGGTAGCCGTGATCGAGCATGTACTTCGCCGCAAAAAAACTCGGCCGGTACCAGTTGGCCGACAAACCGACCATGGCGATGACGTGGTTCTCTTTGAGAATGCGGCGCAGCGTTGCGATGTCGGCCATAGGAAGGAAGTATAGCGCGTGCGGCTATTCCGGCTTTGCGCCTGACGTTTTAATGACCTTCGCCCACTTGTCGATGTCGGAGCGCAGGATTTTGCCAAACACTTCCGGTGACGTCGGCACGGGCTCGAGGCCCTGCATGCCGAACTGCTCCTTGATCAAGGGCGAATTGAGTACGGCCACCGTTTCTTTATGCAGCTTCGCGAGTATGGGCTTCGGTGTGCCGCCGGTGACGAGCATGCCATACCAGCCGCTGCTCTCGTAGCCGGGCACGCCCGATTCAATCACCGTCGGCGTATCGGGAAACATGTAGAAACGTTTCGCCGTCGTGACCGCGAGCAGACGCAACTTGTTCGCTTTCACATGCGGCAATGCAGTGGATACGTTCGAGATGACGAGTTGCACCTGGCCACCGAGCAGATCGGTGATCGCCGGTCCAAGTCCTTTATACGGAACATGCAACATGTCGAGCTTTGCCGTCTGCAGAAACAGCACGGTCACGAGATGGCTGGTGCTGCCGATGCCGCCCGAGCCGTAGCTGATCTGGCCCGGCTTTGCGCGCGCGAGCGCAAGCAGTTCGGACATCGATTTGGCGGCGACCGAAGGATGCACGACGACGATGTTGGGCTGCTCGCCGACCATCGTCACCGGCGCGAGATCTTTCAGGGTGTCGTACGGCAGCTTCGGATAGAGCACCGCATTGACCGCGAGTCCCATGCTCGCAATCAATAGCGTATGACCGTCCGGCGGCGCCTTGGCAACGATGTCGGCGCCGATCGTGCCGCCGGCGCCGCCGCGATTGTCGACGACCACCGGTTGGCCGAGCGCTTCACCGAGTCGGATTGCGACGATACGCGCCACGACGTCGTTCGCGCCGCCAGGTGCGAATGGCACCATTAACCGGATTGGCTTCGTTGGATATTGCTGCGCGGCTGCGCCTGCGCAAAAACCCAACGCCGCGACGACCGCGAGCGCGCTAACGTTACGTCTCATCGAATCCGCGCGCCTAATCCGTAAGCTGCTTGACGAACTGCTCGACGAAACCGAGCGTCACCTTGCGCATCTGCTCTTCCGTGAGATTGCTGATCGGATGCGGCAATTCAATGAACGGATGCCCGTCCATGCCCTTGGCGCGAAACGAATGCAGCGCCGCATTCCTGAATGTCGACGTCAGAAACACCGTCGCCGGAATGCCGCGTTTTTCGAACTCCACTGCGTCGTGCACACTGCACAACGTGCATGACCCTCATCCGCCGACGGCGGCGGCCGCCACCTGCACTCTCTTCGCCATCGCATCGAGCTGCGCCGGCGTCGCCGGTTTGGAAAACGCTTCCTTGCGCTCAATGATCACCTCTTTAACCCCATAGCGCGTCTTGAGTTCGTGCGCGATGGTTTCAAGAATTACGTCCGCCTGCTCCTTGGTGTTGTCGATCAGCCCGACCACCTTGCCGACGAGATCGATCGGCCGCGGCGCGAGCGGAATCTTCGTTTTGTTGCCGCCCGCGGTGGGGTCGACAAACCAGAGTTCTTCTGCCATTTGCGCTCCTAGTTGATTTCGTATCTGCCGTGCACTGCGCGGCTCGTTTCGTTCCAGCCATGACAAACGGCGGTGATCGGGCCAAAACCGCCGGCGACGATCAGATGCAATCCGGCCGGGTCCTTGACTGCCTTGATCAGCGCGTTGTCGTCATTCGGATCGACGCCCATCGCAACCGCGCGCTCGGGCCGCCAGTTGCCGCCGCGCTTTAAATTGCCTTGCGGACGCGCCGCGAGTTCGCAGAGGCGCGCATGCACCTGCGCGCGCGTCATGCCGGCATCGGCGCACAACTTTGCGTGCTGCGGACTCATCGCGACAACTTCGTTCGACTTGAACCACATGTTCCACGAGCCGGTTGACGTCATCGAATCGGCAATGCCGGTCAAGAGCCGCTCGGGCTCCGTGCTCACGTCATCGAAATGCAGGCGCGGACATTCGACCATCGCGATGGTTATCACGTTGTCGTCAGGTTGGTAGCCGCGCGACACGGCGAGCGTTTCCCACGGCGTGCGCTCCATGTTTTCGGTGATGCACGCGGTATAGCGCATCGGCGAACTGAAGATCGTCGCCGAGGCGAGTCCCGAAATGCCGCCGCCGAGATTGAGCAGCATGAGCCGGATTGCGCGACCGATCGATACGTTCGCGCGAAAGCCCGGGCCGAAACAGCCGTTGCCGCCGTGCAAACCGATTTTCTGCGCGTACGGCCCGTTGACGATCATCACCGGCGCGACGCCGTGCATCGTGCATTGCACGCCGCCCATGTTGAGTTCCTCGCGCATGATCTGCTCGAGTCCGCCCAGCACCACCGGCAGGTATTCCGGCTTGCAGCCCGCCATCAATGCGTGGATGGCCACATTGCGTACGGTCGCCGTTTCGAGCGCCGGCGGTACGCGGCCCACGACTTCGTCCGGATTGCGCTTCGTGCCCGTCAGCATCCATTGGATGCGCTCTTCGGTCGGCGTGACCATCGGAAAACCGTCCGACCATTCTTTTTCGAAGAAAAATTCGAACTCGTCCAGCTTGCCCACTCGATTTGCTCCTTGTGGAATTGTTACTGACGTTGTCCTGGCGACTTTCTCGTCGCTCCGGCTGGCGGGAAAAGTCAGCCATGGAAAAAGGCGAAAGACCTGGAATGCCGGCGAAATTCTACTTCGTTTCCAGCTTTACGGTTTTACGCCGAGCCGCGCCTGCTTCACGACCAGCGACCACTTCGCGATTTCCGCTTTGATGAAGGCGCCGAATTCTTCCGGTGTGCCGCTGCCCGGCTCCGCGCCGCTTTCGATCAGCCGCTCGCGCATGTCGGCGCGATTCAATATCCGCAATATTTCGCCGTTCAATTTCATCACGATGTCGCGCGGCGTGCCGGCAGGCGCGAGTACGCCGCTCCATTGAATCACGTTGTAGCCGGGGACGCCGCTTTCGCCCACCGTCGGCACGTCCGGAATCGTCGGCCATCGCGCGGGCGTCGTCACCGCAAGTCCGCGCAAACGTCCGTTCTTCATATTCGGCAGCGCTTCGAGAATGTTGACGAAACCCGTTTGCACATGGCCCGCGATCAGATCGATCAACGCCTGGCCGCCGCCCTTGTAAGGCACGTGCACCATGCCGACGCCGGTCGCGCTCTTGAACAATTCGCCGGCGAGATGACTGACCGAGCCCTCACCCGACGACGCGTACGAGAGCCCGCCAGTTTTCGCCGATGCCAGCGCAATCAACTCCCTGACCGACTTTGCTGGTATTGACGCCGGCACGACCAGCACCAGGGGCACGGTCGTCGTGCGTGCGACCGCCGCAAAATCCTTGATCGGGTCGAACGGCACTTTCGAGAACAGCGGATTGATCACGACAGTACTCGCGGTCGCCATTACAAGCGTATAGCCGTCGGGTGCCGAGCGCGCCGCCATTTCAGTGCCGATCGTCCCCGCCGCGCCAGCGCGATTATCCACAACCACCGATTCTTTCCACGCTTCAGTCAACGGCTCGCTGATCAGGCGCGCAACGATCGACGCCCCGCCGCCCGGCGGGAACGGCGCAATCAGACGGATCGGTTTCGATGGATACGCTGAGCCAGTGGGTTGCGCGTGCGCGCAAGCGATACACAAGAGGATTAAGGCGGACCATAATCCACCCTGCACCACAGGTTGAAAAGTCGTTCTCAAGCCTTTCACCATCATCGTGCGAAACTTCGATTGGATTTCATCAGAGAGCTAACTTTATCAGCAATCGCCAAACGCTTGATTTCATCGGCGTCCATTGCGGTTATGGGGTCGAATTCGACGGTGCTCACAATCAATGGGAGCGTATATGGGACAACAATCTGGAAATCATTCGCAGATTCAACAACGGAAATTTTCTGAAATCGAGAATGAGCGCGCCGCCAAGCGTCGCGCTGATCTGAAGATCGGCGAAACCAAGGTGCTGGGTAAATCTTTTTTCGGGCTCACTCTGTCAGGCGGCGGCATCAGAAGCGCCACTTTCTCGCTCGGCGTGCTGCAGGCACTCGCCAAGTCCTCGGCACCTCCATCAGGCAATGAGAGTAATGGACAAAGCTCGCCCGACACTTCGCTGCTGAAGATTTTCGATTATCTCTCCACCGTCAGCGGCGGCGGGTACATTGGTTCGTTCTTCACGAGCTTGTTCATACCGGGTCGCATGACCGGGACGGAGATCACCGATGCGAACCGCCAACAACAATCTATCGCCGCGGCTGATCTCGCCTACGATCTTCTGAAAGACGACCCGCCCGGGCGCATGCGATCGAGCGAGCACTTTGACCCGGCGAAGCCTTCGGCACAAGCATTGGCATGGCTTCGCGAAAACGGGCGCTATCTGACGCCGACCGGCGCCGGCGACTTTCTGTACGCGATAGCTCTCCAGATTCGAAACTGGTGTGCCGTTCACTACGTGCTTGGCACTCTGTTTCTCGCAATCTTCGGGGCAGTCTCGGTGTTAAAAATCGCCATTGCGCTCAAATTTCCGCAGTTTATCCAGGCTGCAGCATGGCAGATGCCGAGCGACCGCACGTCCTGGGAAATCTGGTGGAGCCCGTTCTGGACATTTCCTGCCGCCATAGCTTTTTTCTGGCTGCTGCCCTGCGGTGTCGGGTATTGGCTGAATTATGCGCGTGCTGGCCTCGATGAAGTCAGCAGCAAGCTGGGTCGCGCTTTTTCGTTAGCGATGTGGTTCAACTTTGCAATCGGCATTGCGTTCCTGGTCGTCGGCCAGCGAGTCGATCCCATCGGGTTCGCCGGGCTCTCACGATCGCTTTTCGCACTGGGCGCGATCTCCCTGCTTGCCGTTGTATTCCATGCCGCAGGTGCCTTCGTGAGTTCTGCCATTGAGCAGCAGCGGGTTTATCTCACTCGATGGCTTTCGAACGCATTCGAGCTGACGATCGTCTTATCGATAGTCGCGCTTCTCGATACCGCCAGCCAAACCACCTATTTCTGGCTCATGGGACCGGATTCGCCTGTATCAAATGTCTTAACCCCTGCGGCCATAGTCGGA
Source organism: Betaproteobacteria bacterium (assembly GCA_028292435.1). Lineage (GTDB taxonomy): Bacteria > Pseudomonadota > Gammaproteobacteria > Burkholderiales > SG8-41 > PALSA-1004. Next base: position 19,446 of record JAQGMI010000048.1, on the reverse strand, counting down.
GCACTCATCTGGGCGGTGCGCAAATCGACGGGATTATTTTCCGAGCAGGCAAAACCCGGCTGGGTATCGCGACTTCCGATTTCGCTGATCACCGGTATTTTTGCCGGGGCGCTATTCATCATCATCGCCCTCGGCTGGAGTTTGCTTGTGCAATGGGTAATATGGCAAGGCTCCGCCCCCTCTGGATTTACTGATGGCGAACTGGAACTTCAATTGCAGTGGAGCATCGCACTTGCGCTTGGCACCTTTGCGTTAGCGGCAATAAGCGGTCAGTTCGCCGGGTTCATCAATCTTTCGACCCTTCAATCGTTCTACAGCGCGCGCCTGACCCGCGCCTATCTGGGCGCGTCGAACGGAAAGCGCTTTCTCGACAGCGACACCGCCAAGTGGCGAAGCGTCGCAGAACCGCATCCGGATGATGGAGTGTTGCGAACGGGGCTTTACGCAGAATCGGTGGCATCCCCGCTGCATATCATCAACGTCACGATGAACCAGACAACGGACCCCGCCGAACAGTTAGTCCAGCGCGATCGCAAGGGTAAATCGCTGGCGGTCGGGCCCGCGGGCTATCTGGTCGACGGCAAGCATTATGATTTCGACCAAGCCAAAGACGATCTCTCCATTGGAGAATGGATTGGCACCTCAGGCGCCGCGTTCACGACCGGACTTGGCCGGGCAACCAGTCTCGGCACCTCGCTTCTGCTCGGCATTGCCAACATCCGCATGGGCACCTGGTGGCGCTCGCGGCTCGGCGAAAACCGCGCACCGTGGTGGGTAAAGTTCTTTCTCACCATACTAAAAACCCAGACCTATCTTTTATATGAGCTCACGTCCAAGTTTCACGGCAATCATCGCAATTGGCAGTACTTGTCCGATGGCGGCCACTTCGAAAACACCGGCGCTTATGAATTGCTCCGACCGGAGCGCGACGTTCGCGTGATCGTAGTCAGCGACAACGGTTGCGATCCCGACTATCAATTCAACGACGTCGCAAATCTGATCCGTCTTGCACGTATCGACTTCAAAGCTCACTTCGAGGTTGACTGCGCCATCTGCGAGAACGCAGCCCTGAAGGACATCTTTGGCACGGATGAAGATTTCAGGCCGGCAAAATCCGGAGCCAGCACCAAGTGCGCCCTTCTGCTGAAAGTAACCTATCCTCAAATAGCCGGCAGCAAGCCGCGGTTCGTAATCGTATTAAAGCCGCGGCTGATTAAAGGCGCGTCTCTCGACATAGATGAGTATCAATTGCGCCATAACGACTTTCCTCAACAGTCCACGCTGAACCAATTCTTCGATGAAGCGCAGTGGGAGAGCTATCGCAAGTTGGGATTGGAAATCGGCACGCTCGTGTTTGGAGAGCAGCACGGAAAATCGCTGTGGGAATATTTAGAGAAAAAAATGCAAAGCTGACCACCGTGTAAAACAAATCAATCGCTGCTCACATTCAATAGTTCGACAAGACGACCCGTTTTTCCTACCCTGCTTCAGCATTTTTGATGCACTTGTACTCGCTCATTCCTGCAAAGGCCGGCCTTTATGAATTGAAAATTAAGACGCCCGCGAGCCGAAAAAACAACAGAGGACAGACCTCAGTTTTAAATGCCTATCTTCATCCGTAACAACGGTGGTCTGTGCCGATCAATCGCTAAGCGCACCGCCGATTAGGTCTCGATTCCATGCGACTGTCCGCATTTCGGAAAGACAATGCACCAAACGTCATGTCGCTGTTGAGTGAACGATTTGGCGTTAACGGTGCCGAACATCTGAGCGTTTTCCTGCGCCGATCAAGTTGACCGATACAACGTATGGCTATGAGTCACCGCTTACCTGAAGCATTTCGCCTCGCCTGCCTCGCAGCAAGCCTGTTCCTGCCGGCCTGCGCCTTTTCGGCCGAAAACTGCGCCGACATCAAATCGCTCGACACCAAGGGCAGCGAATTTCAGTTGTTTATCGAGAACGATATATTTGCGCACACCGATCGTTACTACACGAACGGCATCAAGTTCGGCATCGGCGTGCCCGGCGCTACGCTCTCGGAAGTGTTCTGCAATTCGGCGAAGCTCGCCCTTGCGCCTTTTTCGAACGAGGCGGACCGGCTGCATTTCGGCTGGTTTGTCGGACAGAACCTATATACGCCCAAGAAAATCACGATCGACGCGCCGCAGCCGAACGACCGGCCGTGGGCGGCGTGGACGTACATGGGCGGCGTCGGACAGCGCGTGAACGAAGGGGGCAACAAACTGGATACCGTCGAGATCGACGTCGGCATGGTCGGTCCGCCGGCGCTGGGCGATCAGGTGCAGACGACGTGGCATCGGCTTATCGGCGCTTCGAAGCCGCAGGGCTGGGGCAACCAGATTCCCGCGGAGCCGGCGCTCCTGGTGTCGTACGTGCGCAAGGAAAAGATTCAGTTCGGTACGGAACACTTCGAAGTGATTCCGCACGCGGGCGTCACGCTCGGAAACATCTTCACGCTTGCTCGCGCCGGCGGCATCGCGCGGATTGGAACCCACATGACTGGATTCGGGCCGGACAGCATCGAGCCAGGCGGCGCCATGCTGCAGAACACGCGCAATGCCGCCGATCCGGATAGCCGCAACAAGTTCGAACTCTATGGTTTCGTCGGCATCGATGCGCGGCTGGTGGGGTACAACGTCTTTCTCGAAGGGCCCTGGTTCCGCGACAGCCCGAGCGTCAGTAAACGCAATTACGTGAATGACTTCAAAATCGGCGCGTCGATGCGGTATCAATGGCTGCGCATTTCGCTGACCCACATCAGGCGCAGCGAAGAGTTTTATAGCGCGGCGGGCGGCGGCGGCTCGCAGCGATTCGATTCATTGAACGTGGGATTCGAATTTTAAGCGCAGGTTGTACGCATCGCCGTGACCTTGCCGCCGTCACCAGCCGGATTTCGATTTGTGTAGTATCTTGTCGCGTCGTTTTTGATGCGAGCGCTCAGATCGGATGATGCAGCCGCTTTTAATCGCTGTGCTCGGCATACTCGTCGGCACATCCCTGAGCGCCGTTGGAGCGGAAGTGTTTCCGATCAGGCCCATCCGACTGCTCGTCGGCTTCACGCCCGGCGGCGCGGCCGACGTTTCCGCGCGCGTCATCACGCGCAAGATGTCCGAATCGCTGGGCGTCAACATTGTCGTCGAGAACCGTCCGGGTGCCGGCGGGAATATCGCGGCGGAGATCGTCGCAACCGCTAATCCGAATGGCTACACGCTGTATTGGAGCAGCGTCGGTCCATTGACCGTTAGTCCTGCGCTCGGGATAAAGCTTCCGTACGATCCGATTGCCGATTTCGCGCCGATCAGCACCGGCGTTCAGTCATGCAACGTGTTGTCGGTGCTGCCGAAATTTCCGGCCAATACGCTCACGGAAATTATCGCGCTCGCGAAAGCGAAGCCCGGCCAGCTTAAATACAGCACGCAGGGCATCGCGTCCACCGGCCATCTCTCCGGCGAACTCCTGAGATCTCTCACCGGCATCGACATCGTGCAGGTTCCATACAAAGGCGGCAACGAGGGACTTGCCGCATTGATGAGCGGCGAAGTCGAACTGGGATTTCTGAGCGGACCGAGCATACGTGCGATCGGGCCGGGCCGTATAAAGACAATCGCGATCACCTGCGCAAGACGAGATACGACCATGAACGAAATCCCGACTTTCGCGGAGGCCGGCGTGCCGAATTTCGAAGCGACGTTCTGGTACGGGCTGCTCGCGCCGGCGCGCACACCGGCGGCGATCGTCACGAAGCTCAACCAGGCCATGCAGACAGCATTGAAAGATCCAGTGGTCGTCCAGCAACTCGAAGCGCAAGGTCAGGGACCGGCGCCTTCGTCGCCCGAGAAATTCGCGCAGACAATAAGGGACGATCTGGCGAAGTGGAAAAAAGTCTTCGCCCAGCCTCGCTAGGACTAATTCCCGAACCGCCAAGGACGCGAAGGACGCAAAGGAAAAACCGTATGGCTGCCGTGACTGTAATTGCGCGTCCATAAGTTAGTTGGCGACGACAACGCGAATTCGAATTCAAACCGCCTTCGCGTTCCTTAATCCTAATTTAAGTTTTTGCTTTCCTTCGCGTCCTTCGCGGTTAAAGACCTATTAACGGTTTTAGTCCGCTTTTAAATTGGCGGCCTTGACGACCGAACTCCACTTCGCGATTTCGGATTTGATGTACGCGCCAAACTGCGCGGGCGTGCTGCCCATCGGCTCGGAGCCTTCGTGCACGAGTCGATCGCGAATATCGGGCATGGCGAGCACGACCATCATCGCGGCATTCAGCTTCGCAATGATTTCGCGCGGCGTTCCCGCCGGAAACATCAGCCCATACCAGGCGGCGGTTTCAAATTTCGGGTAGCCGGATTCCGCTATCGTCGGCACGTCGGGTGCGGCAGGCGAGCGCTGCAGGCTCGTGACGCCCAGCGCGCGCAATTTGCCGGCTCTCGCGAGTGGCAATGAACTCGGCATGGTGCCGAAATAGTAGGCGACCTGCCCGGCGATGATGTCCGTCATGGCAGCAGCGCCACCTTTATATGGCACGTGAACCACATCGATGCCGGCGACGGATTTGAACAGCTCTCCGGCCAGATGAGTCGATGTGCCGGTACCTGCGGAAGCAAAGTTGAGGTTGCCAGGCCGGCTCTTCGCATAGGTCACCAATTCGGGCACCGATTTGAATGGCAGGCCCGGATTGGCGACCAGCAGATTGGGAAACGACGCAATCATCGTCACGGGCGTGAAGTCGCGCACCGGATCGTACGGCAGTCTGGAATACAGCGCCGGCCCGACTGCGATCGGTCCGACATTGCCGAGCAATAGCGTATAGCCGTCAGGGGCGGCTTTCGCGGCGAGATCGCAACCGAGCGTGCCGCCGCCACCGGCGCGATTGTCGATAACCAGCAGCTTGCCGAGCTGTTCCGACATGCGCTGCATGAGAATGCGTCCGACCACATCGCCGCCACCGCCGGGCGCGAAAGGGACTATGAAACGGATCGGGCGCGCAGGCCAGGTTTCGGCCAGCGCGTATGACGAAACGCAATTTGCAACAGTGATTAGTATCCAGCCAATCTTCAAGCGCGTAACTCCCACCAGTATCAATCGAACGGGAGCCTGCTATGCCTGCAGGACTGCCATCAACTGCTTGACCTTCGGCAGTTTGTCGAGATCGCGGATCATGGCGAGACTTTCATTCACCTGCGACTGCGAAAATATTCCATCCGCGCATTTCTTCGTACTTGCCCTTCAGATCGTCCCAGTTCGCTGGGTCTTCCGACCAGCCCCGCGCGAATGAGCGCTGGGTTTTCACCACCCGTCCATCTTTCAGGCGAACCGTTAAACGGCACTCGCCCCAGTTCACGCCCGCTTCGCCCCATTGGCCGCGATGTTTCTTGAGGTCGTCGGGCTCGATGACCTTGACGCGCTTCATCAGCGCCTGCACGTCGGGCTTGTTCACGCGCTCGTCCGTGTATTCGGCAATGCCGGCGCGGCGCTCGATCAGCGAAATCGCCATGCTGTAAGGCAGGCAGAAGCGCGCTTTGTGTCCGTCGTTGGCGGCCGCATACGGCGCAATCGTGTGCATCTGCGGCGTGCATTCGAGTTCGATCGCATCAACATGGTCTGCCTTGAGATCATGTTCTTTCGCCAGATCGATCATGCCGTCGATCGCGGCGCCGGGCGCGGTCGAGCCCGGGTGCATGCGCACGAGCGTGGTGTTTTCGGCGAGCTCCCAGTGATTGCCAAGCGTCTCGACCATTTTCTCGAGACGATACTTGCCCACACCGTTGAACGTGTCGGCCATGCCGAAGCGCGCGTGGCCATTGACGCCTTTGTCGTCGACGCCTTCGATGATGTCCGGATCGACCTTGAAACCGGCTTGCGCGAGCAGCACCGCAAAAATGCCGCAGCGCACGCCATGGCCGACGTGAAACGCCTTGCACATCGAGCCGACGTTTTTCCTGACGCCCGAGCCCTGCGATGCCGCCAGCCCGAACGCCATGCGCAATTTCATCTGGTCGAAATCCATCATGCGCGCGCCGGCCGCCGCAATCCCCATCGCACCGAGAATCCCATTCGGATGCCAGCCGTGATCGATCAACTGCGGACGCAAACCTTTGGCGACGCACGACTCGATCTCGAAGCCGACGATGAAGCCGTCGAGCATGCGTGCGCCGGACAAATCGAGCTGCTCGGCAATCGCAAGCGAGCCCGGCACCATGCACACGCTCACGTGCGTCACGCTCTTGGTGTAATCGTCGTATTCGAGCGCGTGCGCGGATACGGCATTCAGATGACCGGCGAGCGGCGATGAAGTTTTGTCTTTGTGGCCGACGACGCTCGCGACCGGATTGCCGCCCATCTGGCGCGCGACTTCAAGCGAGATCAATGCTGACCGATGACGCGAGCCGGCAATCATCACTGCGATGGTGTCGAGAAATTTCAATTTCGCCGACGCGACCGCGGCCGCGGGCACGCTGGCCGCCGGCACATCGATTGCAAATCGCGCGAGCTGTTCGGTTACGCCCATCGAATTCGTCTCCTCATATTGTTGACCTGACAGAAGCAAAATCATACCGTAGATGGCCCGCCTTCTCCTCGACCGGCGCCGGTCGGTGCGCACGACGGCGCAGGCGCGTGGAACGCCTTGCATTCGAATGGAACGTGTTAATCTGCGCGGCAGAACAAGGCCAATCGAGCCGTCCAATAACCGGGGAGCACCATGAAAACAATATTGGGAATGATGGTTGTTGCAAGCGTCGTGTCCGCCGCGTACGCCGCGGACATGGAAGCAGGCAAGGCGAAGGCGTCCGCCGTTTGCGCTGCATGCCACGGACCGAACGGCGTCAGTGTCAGCGATGCCATACCGAATCTTGCCGCCCAGCGCACCGGTTATCTCGAAGCGCAGTTGAAGGCACTCAAGGACGGCTCGCGCAAGAACCCGGTCATGAACGCCATCGCCACGCAACTGAGCGCGGAAGATATTGCGAACGTCGCGGCTTATTTTGCGGCGCAGCCCGGCGCGGTCGCGTCAGCGAAATCCACCTTCCTGCCCAACCTCGCCAAAACCGGGGTTACTTTTCCCGAAGGCTACCAAAGCAGTTTCACCAAGTACCACACGGTCAATTTTCCGGCGACGCGGCAGGTGCGTTATTACTTCGGCAACAAAGCCGCGGTGGCGGCGGCCAAGGCCGGCAAGACGCTGCCGGACGGCTCGATGCTGTTTGTCGAAGTGCATTCTGCGAAAGTGGATGCCGAGAACAAGCCGGTCATGGGCGGCGACGGTTTCCTCGTCGCGGACAAGCTCTTGTTCTACACGGCGATGGCTCGCGACGCCGGCTGGGGCAAGGAATTTCCCGACATGCTGCGCAACAGCGACTGGAACTACGCGGTGTTCACCACTGACAAACAGCACCGGCCGGGCGCCAACCAGGCGGAATGTTTAGCCTGCCACAAGCCGCTCGATAAGGTCAGCTATTTGTTTACGTTAAAGCAGCTCGCCGAAGCGAAATAAACGGCGAACCGCGTTCCACCTGAAATCGGCGCCTGCGGGCGCCGATTTTCATGTACGGGCTCGCGAGTCAGCGCACGAGCGTTTCCCAGATTTTCTTAAGCCGCTTGATCGACACCGGGAACGGCGTGCGCAGCTCCTGCGCGAACAACGACACGCGCAGTTCTTCGAGCTGCCAGCGAAAATCTTCCAGTGCAGGCTCGAAACTTCCGGCCTTTCGAAGCTTGTCGCTGCGGTCCTGATAAAGCTTCCAGAGCTGCGCAATCTCGCCGGCGTATTTCTCGTCGCGCTCCGGGTTCACCGCATATTTCTCAAGCCGCACCCACACCGCTTTCAGATAGCGCGGCAGGTGCTGGAGCTGCTCCCACGGCGTCGCGCTCAAAAAACCTTTATAGACGAGCCGCTGCAATTGCGCGCGCAGGTCCGCCGCGACCCGATTCAAGGCTGACGGCACGTTAGCGAGACGCAGGCTCACGCGGTGATACTCATCGGCAATCGCTGTAAACATGCGACAAGCCGCGTCGCGCACCGCGGGCAGCCGTGTCCGCGCCCGCTGCCGCTGCGCTTCATAGCCGGCCTGGTTACGCGGCAATTCATCGTCACCGATAAATGCGCGATCACAGATTGCGTTCACGAGGTCTGTTTTTAGATCTTCGGCATTCGCGATACCGCGTAGCTGCATGACTGCCTGGGTCAATCCCGGCAATGATTTGTCGAGTTGTTTCATCTGCTCTTTAAGGTCGATGCGCAGCAAGCGAATAACGCCGCCGCGCATGGAAGCGTCAGCCGCTTCGCGCGTATCGAACAAACGGATCGCGGCGCTGTCGCCATCGTCCGCCAGCGCCGGATAACCCGTGAGCTTGCGGCCAGCGCGCTCAAACGCAAGTTGCGCCGGCACGTCGCCGAAATCCCATGCTTTGAGTCCGCTGCGCTCGATGCCGGGCTCGGCTTTGGCGAACGTGAGCTGTGCGGCCTGCCCTAGTTGTGCTTTAAGCGCCCCGAGTTCGCGGCCGGTTGCCAATTCGCGCCCCGCGTCATCGATCACGCGATAGTTCATGCGCAGATGGGGCGGAATGTCGGCATCGTCCCAGACATCGACGGAAACGATTTCGCCGGTGCGCATCTTGACGTAACGGGCCAGTGCATCGAGCAAGGACCCGCTCGCCGTCGACACACTGTCCTGCTCTTCCAGAAAACGCGTTACCTGATCCTGCAGCGGCAACAACTGTTTGCGAACCGCCTTGGGCAGCGCTTTCAGATAGGCCCCGACCTTTTCGCGGATCAGTCCCGGCACCAGCCACTCGAACGCCGCCGGTTGAAGTTGATTCAAAACCGCCAGCGGCACGGTGACCGTCACGCCGTCGAGCGGATGTGCGGGCTCAAATCGATAACGCAGCTTCAACTGAACGCCATCTACATCCATCTGGTCGGGAAATTGCGCTTGCGTGGCGCCGGCAGCGTTCTGCCGCATCAAGTACTCGCGCGTCATGAACAGAAGCTTCGGATTGGCGTGCTCGGCCTCTTTGCGCCAATGGTCAAAGCCGGCGCCGTTGTATATATCCGGCGGCAACAGGTCATCGTAGAAGTTGACGATGGTCGCTTCATCGACGAGCACGTCGCGGCGCCGCGTCTTGTGTTCGAGCTCCTGCACTTCCTTGACGAGCTGCTGGTTGTGCGTGAAGAACGGCGCACGCGTTTCATAGTTGCCGGCGGTCAGCGCCTGGCGAATGAAAATCTCGCGCGCTTCACGCGGATTGAGCGGGCCGTAATGCACGCGCCGCTTGGCGACGATGGTCAGGCCATAGAGCGTCACGCGCTCGTAAGCGGTCACCATGGCGCGCTCTTTCTCCCAGTGCGGATCGAAGTAATGCCGCTTAACCAGATGGCCGGACATCGTTTCGAGCCATTCGGGTTCTATCTTCGCAACGCAGCGCGCATAGAGCCGCGTCGTCTCGGTGATTTCAGCGGCGACGACCCATTTGGGCTTAGCCTTGCGCAATACCGAGCCGGGGAAGATCGCGAACCTGATGCCGCGCGCGCCCAGATACTCATCGCCGTCGTCGCTCTTAAAGCCAATATTGCCAAGCAGCCCTGCGAGCAGCGCGCGGTGGATCTGCTCGTACGTCGCGGGCGTACCGTTCACGTTCATCTTCAGTTCGCCGACCAGCGAATGAAGCTGGCCGTGGATGTCGCGCCACTCGCGCAGCCGCCGGTGCGACAGAAACAATGCGTGCAGGTCGTCGATCAGCTTGCGGTTGGATTTCTTGTGCTTGACCGCCTCGTTGAAGAAATCCCACAGTTTCAGAAAGCCGAGGAAATCCGAACGGTCGTCGGCAAAGCGTTCATGCGACTTGTCCGCCGCGTCGGCGCGCTCGAACGGGCGCTCGCGCGGGTCCTGCACCGATAGCGCCGAGGCGATCACCAGGATTTCAGCGAGACAGTTCTGCTGCTGCGCGGCGATGATCATGCGGGCGACGCGCGGGTCGATCGGAAATTTTGCGAGCTGCCAGCCGACGTCGGTCAGCGCGTTGTCCTCGTCGACCGCGCCCAGCTCGGCGAGTAATTGATAGCCGTCGGCAATCGCGCGCGAGTTCGGCGCTTCGAGGAAAGGGAAACGCTCGACTTCGCCGATCTTGAGCGACTTCATGCGCAGAATCACCGCCGCGAGCGAGGTGCGCAGGACTTCCGGATCGGTGTATTCGCTACGCGCGGCGTAATCGTCTTCGGCATAGAGCCGCACGCAAATGCCGGCTGCGACGCGTCCGCAGCGGCCGGCGCGCTGGTTGGCCGATGCGCGCGAGATTTTTTCAACCTGCAGCTGCTCGACCTTGTTGCGGTAGCTGTAGCGATTGATGCGTGCAAGGCCGGTGTCGATCACATAGCGAATCCCCGGCACTGTCAGCGACGTTTCTGCGACGTTGGTGGCGAGCACGATGCGGCGCGCGCCGTGCGGCTTGAAGACGCGGTCCTGCTCCTCGAACGACAGCCGCGCATAGAGCGGCAGAATCTCCGCGCCCTTCGGATGGTGTTTTCTCAGCAGCTCCGCGGTTTCGCGGATTTCGCGCTCGCCCGGCAGGAACACGAGGATGTCGCCGGAACCCGCGCGCGCCAGGTCGTCGACCGCATCGACGATTGCGTCTTCCATGTCCTGCTCTTCGTCGTCTTCATCTTTCGATTTGAGCGGCCGGTAACGCAGCTCGACCGGATACATGCGGCCGGACACTTCGATCACCGGCGCCGGCCGGTCGCCATTCGCGAAATGCGTCGCGAAACGTTCGGCGTCGATGGTCGCCGACGTCACGATGATTTTGAGATCCGGCCGCTGGGGCAAGATTTCTTTCAGATAGCCGAGCAGAAAATCGATGTTCAGGCTGCGCTCATGCGCTTCGTCGATGATGAGCGTGTCGTAGGCTTTCAGCAGGCGGTCGCCCTGCGTCTCGGCGAGCAGGATGCCGTCCGTCATGAGCTTGATATAAGTGTCCGGCGACACGCGATCCGTGAAGCGGATCTTGTAGCCGACTGCCCGGCCGAGTTCGGTTTTTAGCTCCTGCGCGACGCGGGCGGCGACGGTACGGGCGGCAATGCGTCGCGGCTGCGTGTGGCCGATCAGGCCGTGGATGCCGCGCTTGAGGTCGAGGCAGATCTTCGGCAATTGCGTCGTCTTGCCGGAGCCGGTCTCGCCACACACGATCACGACCTGGTTCGCATCGATGGCGCGCGCGATTTCCTCGCGGCGCAGAACCACCGGCAGTTCATCCGGATACGTAGGACGCGGCAGGTTGGCCAGCCGCTGTTGCAAGTCGAGACCGCGGGATCGATTCATGGAAGCGGCGCATTGTAGCGCACGGCGCCGCGCCGCCGCTTCGGCGGCGATTACCCTCCTGCAACTAACAGCGCAGAGTGACTGCGAGCGGCGCTACATCGACTGCGCCCGCCGCAGTTCATCCGGCGAGAGTCGACGTTCGAGGTCGTCGCGCTTCTTGAGCGCATCGGCGAGCGTCCGGTGATACTCGGCGACGCCAGTGCCCGAGGAGAACGTATAAGACCGGTTGGTCACCGCCGCCAGCTTGTTGTACCAGGAATAAGCGGCCAGCAGGTTGGTGTGATTCGTCTGCTCGGCAGAATAGTATTCGGCGAGTGCCGACATCGAAGGAATGTCGCCGGATTGTGCCGCTTCTTCATAAAAGGCAATGGCGTGTGCCCAATCCGGCGGCACGCCCAGCCCTTTTGCATGGATTTCGCCGAGCCGCCGCAGCGCGAGCTGGCCGCGTTCGTCGATTAAACCTTCGGCGGTTTTGGTCGCGCGCTTTTCGCCCGCGATCTTGAGATAAAGCTCGCGCGCCTTGTCGTAATTTTGCGGCGCACCCTGACCCGTAAAGTAAGCGTCGGCAGCCAGATGCGGCGTTTCCTGGTTGTAGAGCCGCCATTGACCCGCGATCGCAAGCTCTTTCGTATCGGCGACGACTTCGGCGGTTTTTAAGGCCTGCGAGAACGACGAGACAATCGCTGCTACCACTGCTGCACAGCCGAGCGCAAAAACCCATCGAAACCTGGTCGGCGACAGCAGCGGCTGCAGGTTCTCCTCTTCCGCCGGTTCCCGCCATTGCGAATTCGGCGGCGGATCGGCGGCATCTTCCTCGGACTGGCCGGAATCGCGATTCCGATTTTCCGATTGGTGCCAATCGGATGCGTCATCCTGCGGCCGGCGATGCTCGCGGTGACGATGTTCGGTGTCTCGGCTCGCGGCGTCGCGATACTCGCGCCGGGTGCGCTCGCGGGTGGCGGCTTTGCCGGCCAAACCCGTCAGCGACACGTCGTACTCTTTTCTCTTCAGCGGATCCGACAGGACCATGTAGGCGCGATTGATCTCGGCCATCAGCGTCGCAGTTTGCACACCGGAGTTCTTGTCGGGATGATATTGCTGGGACAGCGTACGATACGCAGAACGAATGATCTGAAGGCTCGCGTTCGGCGATACTTCGAGAATGTCGTAAAGCGTGTTGCTCATCGTCTACTCGATCAAAATGGAGCGGACAGGCTGGTGCTGACCAATCGGGCCGTGGAAGGTGAGTTCATTTGATTGTAAAACGGTGCGCGCAGTTCGTATAGGCTGCTACCGTACACAACCAATCACAACAAAAAACGCCACCTCGCGGTGGCGTTCCCTGCGAAACGTCGACGGTTAATCGGAAAAATTTACAAGCAGTTGCGATCATGCCCTCGGTTGACGCGAAGCCGCGCCGCGCCTGCTGGCCCGCGGCCGAGCTTGGGTACCGCCGGCAATCGTTTCCCAACCGTGCCGCACAGAGGCCTTGAAGCGCTCCCATGTGCTGTCCGGATACCGGCTTTCCCAATCGCGCCGTGCGTCGGTCTCGATGTCATCCCAGGCACGGCCCTTGTATCGATCATCGTTACCGAGCGTCGAACCGTAGCTGTAAGCGGGTCGGTGATCTTCGTAATTGCCGCCCGTGTCACCGTAAGTGGATTTCCAGTGCGCGCGAAAATCGTCATCGTAATCCGCGGCATCGAGGCCGGTGGTTGCCGCGGATACGCGGTCGCGGTCGGTCTCATCGTCTTCAATGCGGTCCACCTGCACGTCGGTCTGTCGCACGCTGTCGCGCACGGTTTCCTCGCGCTGCGTGGTCTCTTTGCTCACGCGGACTTCTTCGACGACGCGCGCGCGTTTGTCGACCACAGCTTCTTCCGCGGTTTCGCGGACTTCGATGGTGCCGTCTTTGAAGGCCACGAAATCCGCCTCGGTCGCAGGCCGATCTACCGGCCGGCGCTCTACTTTTGCATGCTCTTCGCGCAGTTGCACCGTTTTTTGGGCGGGCGTCTCGCTCATCCGAGCGAAGACTCTCACGCCGCCGCGCCGCACTTCGCGTTTGCCAACGCGTAACTCCTCTTCGACTACCGGAATGGCTTTATCTGTAACCGATCCGGGCTGAGCAGCCGCGCTTGCCGTCACGCCTGCGGCCGACGCGTCGCCAGTGCTGTCGCGTTCCATCCCCCACTCCGATGAGCGCTCGTCGACGTCGATCGCGCCGCATTGTTCGAGAATTTCCTGCGCGCGGTCTAGCTGCGCGGAATCACGCGAATTCACGGTAACAACACAATGCCCCCGGTGCACCGCTTCCGCGTAAAGGTCGGCCGACCGGTGATGTTCTTCCATGCCGAACAGCGAGCGGAAAAGGTGCGCTATGCCGCCTTCTTCGCGATCGGTGTCGCGGTCGCGCACGACATCGGTGGTTGCAGTGCTGCTGTCTTGCGCCTTGATGGTCACCTCACCGGATGAAAAGCCTGCGCTCAGCAATTCCTGTCTGGCGCGCTGCGCCTGGTTTTGATTATCAAAAACACCTACGATGATTTGCTCCATGGTCACATCCTTAAATTAAAGTTGAGTAGATGTCCCGCTGCCCGGATTCAAACCTTTAAGCAGCATGGCCGGGTGCGCGGTAAAAGTGGCGCCTTGTCGAATGTTTCGCTTGCCACATGAGAATAGAGAGCGCTGCTGGCGCGCTGAAATCAGTCGGCGCCTTATAAAAGTGTAGGAAGTAAGTTCCGAAGCAGTGACAGCACGCACGCCAAAACTTTTGGCGACGCAGATCAGCGATCGTGTAAGTCCCGCCTGTGTTCTTCGTCCTCTCGACGCTTGCGTTCAAGCAGGCCGGCATTGTCGTCAAGGTTCAGCGCTGCATCTCCCGGATCAATCACGTCGACATCGACATCGACATTCGAATCGCGCGCCGGCCTGTCGGTGTTCGCGCGCCCGATTCGTTCGACTTCCGCATGCTCGCTTCGCAAGGTGACGTGTTGCGGCTCCCGCAATTCTGACTGATGGCGCGTGATGCGGATCTCTTCCTTCAGCATGAGGCGCTTCTCGACGACGAGCACTTCCTCGATGATCGGCACGATCATCACTTCACCTTCATAACGGACAGCGGGCGGAGCGTCGACCGGACGATTGATCGCGACTCGCTGGACGTCTACGTTTTCCTTCAACAGCGGAACATCAACGGCCTCATCCCTTGATGCGACGGTTTTCGAAACGCGCACGCCGGATCCCGTCTCGACACGGCGTTTGCCGACGTCGAGTTCCTCCTGCACGACCGGAATGACTGCCTCATCGGACGATGCGCGCAGGAGCGCCGACCCGTTCGACATCGACGGCGAGCGCGGCTCGTCGCGCGCATTCTTATGACGGTTGTCCACAAAGGTAGGCGTCTATCGATCAAGGACGGTGCGGGTTTTCAGTCCGCCGGGTTGTTGCATCGGTTGCAGAACCCCTGGGAACCGAAGCTTCCGCCGTGGTCGAAATGTCGTCCGCGCCTGCCAACTCGAACACGTCCTTCGCGCGCGACCGCTCTTTCGTATCTTCGGTGTGAACCGAAATCAGGATGTTGCCCTCGCGCAGCTTGCCCTCATAGCGCTTGGCTTCAAATTCCGGGATGCCCATGCCGACGAGTGCGCCGATCAAACCACCAGTAGCGCCGCCGATCGCAATGCCGGCAAGTGCCGCCATGATCGGGCCTGCAGCTAGAAAAGGTCCGATACCGGGGATCGCGAGCGTGCCGATGCCGGCAAGCCAGCCAACGACACCGCCTGCGCCGGCGCCCAGCACGCCGCCGGCCGTTGCGCCTTCGGGCGCTTTGGTATTCTGCTCATATGCGAAGTCTTTGGTCCCCGTGCGATCGGGAAAAAGCACGGAGATGTCGTTCGGCGAGAAACCCATCACTTTGAGCTTTTCGACGATTACTCTTGCGACCTCTTCAGATTTAGCAATGCAGAAGACTGCCTGGGTCATGATTGTGTCCTTCCGTCTTGAAAGAAAGTTGCGGAAGCCCTCGCTATCCGCGTCGAACAGCCATCATAGGCGCAACTTTTTTCATCACAATCAGCAAAACTAGCAGTCGAATGTAGGATTCGCTTTACCGTCGCTGGCTCCCTGAGCGTGCGAATGCAATGCGTGATTGGGAGGTGCGGCGAAGCGGTTTCGGTGGGAGAAAAGCGTGATGCCCGATTTCTAACAGACTGCGGCGTCAGAACGAGTATTAAAATCTCATTCCCGAGTTGCCGATATCGTCATCACTGGTCGTCGCGGTCGGGCGGTGTTGCGCCCAGCGCACGGTAGCGCTCCGTTTCACTCAAAGCGGCGAGCCGTTTTGCCTCAGCGTAGAACGCGGGCAGATCGCCATCGAGTTTGGCCAGCAATTGCAGGAAGTGCGGCACCAACGCGCTGTAAAAAGAAACTGACGCAAGCTTGGCATTGTTGGGGTCGTCGAGAAAGCGGTCGTAACCGGCGAAACCGCCCCACTCCCGCTTGAGCTCGCGATAATCCTCTTTCAATTCTCCGAACGTCCTGGCCTTGCGCTTGCGCATCTCCGCGGGCGCGAGCTTGCTTTTGTAAAGCTCGCCGAGCGCGTGCCGGTGTTTCAATACGAGTTGCGCAAACTGACTGCGCCTTTCCTGCGAGCGCGCAAAATTCGCGCGCATTTTCTCGTCGCCGTAGCGATCAATCCAGCGCGTGATGCCTACGGTTTCGACCGCTACCGCGAACGATTCGTTGAACTGCGTATCGTTCTTCACATACATGACCTGGTGTCCGAGCTCGTGAAAAATCAGCCGCGCCACTTCGTATTCTGAATAATTGACGAAGGTGTTGAGCACCGGGTCGTTGAAGTACCCGAGCGTTGAATAGGCGGGCACGCCGCCGACGTAGACGTCGTAGCCCTCGTCACCCAGTTCGCGCGCGAAATTATCGGCGCCGGTTTTCGAAAAATAGCCGCGGTAACCGACGCAGCCGGCAATCGGAAAGCACCATTGTTCCGCCTTGATTGAGAACTCGCGTGCCGCGAACACATTCCATACGACGTACGGGCGCTGCAAATCGGCATAGCTGCGGTAGCTGTCGTTATCGGGCAGCTTCAGTTCGCTGCTCGCGAAATCCCGGATTGCGAGCGTGCGTTCCAGCTGCTTCTTGAGCGGCTCAGGCGTCGATGAATCGGCCAGCATCGCGCTGATCTGCTGCCGGCTTTGCAGCAGCGTCAACTGACCTTCGACCGACTGCAGATAATAGCCGAGCGTGCTGCAGCCCGCGGCCAGCGCCGTCACGGTCAGCACGATAAGTGCGAGCGTGCGCATGTCAGCGCGCTTTCGCACCATGATCGAAGCGGCCATCGCGCAGAAATGCGGCAGTCTGAAACGAGACCCGGCGCGAAAACAACATGCCGGTATGCGTGACCGGCAACTCGATACGGTCGCACGCCGCTGCGACCTGCGTTTCCGCGACCGTCACTGCGCCGTCATTCGGCATGGGCAGATTCCACGCGAAGATACGCCCGAGCCCGAATGGATAGTTGCCGGCGACCACGCCGATGTCGCGGCCGTCGAATAAGGCGTGCTTTTTCAATTCTGCAAGCTCGCCGATGCCGCGGCCGAGCATGCGCTTTCCCCAATGGAAACGACCCAAACTTTTGCCCGCATGCGTGCCGGTATACGGGGGGCCCAATAGCACGACGCGGCCCGGCGGCAATGCCGCATCGCGTTCAAGCATGCGCAGGATGATAATGCCGCCAAGACTGTGGCCGACCCAATGCACGACAGGCGCTCCGAGCGTGCGCACGAACCGGCTTAACCGGTCGGCATTTTCCGTTACGTTGAGCCGCGTCGACGGATATGAGTAGGAAACTGCGTCAAAGCCCGCTTGCTGGAGATACCGGCGCTGCAAGTGCATGACGACCCCGTGCATCCACAAGCCGTGAACGAGAACCGTCAGTTCGCGGTCGCCTGGCTTCAATCGAGTCGCATCCGACTCAGGTCACTGTCGTGAGTTCGACATCGAGATGCGCGGCATCACCCCACCTATCCATATGCCAGGCACCGTCGAGGTAACGAAAATGATTGAGCCCCGCGTTGACGAGCTCGACATCGCGTCGCGCAATCAACTCCATGCCATGAGCGGCACGGTAGGCGATATCGCAGACCAGGCCATGCGTGACGATTACGACGACTTCATTGGCGTGGCGGCCGGCAATCTCAATCAGGCAAGTCAGTGCGCGATCGCGGAACGCGACGGCGCTTTCGCCGCCGGGCACGACGTAATGCGGATCGCGGCTTTTAAAGCGCAAATAGGCTTCAGGATGCTGCGCTTCGATCTCAGGGCCGGTCAGCCCTTCAAAGACGCCGAAGTGGCGTTCCCGCAAGCGCGGCTCGACTTTTAGTTCATGACCGGTCACGTCGGCGACGCTGCGTGCGGTTTGGTGCGCGCGCCCCGAGTCGCTGCAGTAAAGCGTCTTGAATTCGAGCTTTGAGAGACGCCGCGCCAGCGCCTGCGCCTGCCGGAGGCCGACTTCGGACAACGGACTGTCCATTTGGCCTTGCATGCGTCGTTCGCGGTTCCACACGGTTTCACCGTGACGGATAAGAATTAGCTGAGACATTTTCAGGATTGAGGATTGTGAATTGAGGTAAACGCCGGGAAGCAGTGCTTCGATTATAAGGAAGCCCGCTCGAATGCGCTGTAACGACTCGATCCTCAATCCTCAAGTTATACTCGACGCTCACGACAAGATGCCGCTGCCTCCCGACTCCCTGCTGATCGCCGCGCTAATCGTCGCCGGCGCTTTCGTTATTTTCGGCATAACAGGCTTCGGCTCGACCATTATTGCGGTGCCGTTGCTTGCCCACCTGTTGCCGCTCAAGTTTGTGATTCCGATGTTCGTGCTGCTTGATTTCGCAGCCGCACTGCGCACGGGCTTCAAATTCCACGCCACCATTGCAGCGCGTGAACTGGCGTGGCTGGTGCCGAGCATGCTCGCCGGGATAGCAGCCGGCGTTTTTCTTCTCGTGAACCTGCCGGGCGAATCCATTCTGACCGCGCTCGGTGTATTCGTGCTCGGCTACGGCGTTTATGCCGCCAGCGGCCGCGAACCGACGTTCAAGCTGAGCCGCTGGTGGGCGCTGCCGATCGGCGCCGTGGGCGGCGTCATTTCGGCATTGTTCGGTGCGGCCGGGCCGATGTATGTGATCTACCTGACCGCACGCGGGCTCGATATCGCGCAAGTCCGCGCGACCATGTCGGTGGTCTTCATCATCACGACGGGTACCCGCATCATCTTGTTTGCGCTTGCCGGGCTGTTCGCGCAGGACGGTGTGCTCACCGCCGCCGTCATCTTCGCGCTGCCGATGCTCGCCGGCTTATGGCTAGGCCATCACATGCACGTCACGCTGGCCCGGCGCCGCCTGATGCAGGTCATCGGCTCGCTGCTGATTTTGAGCGGCGGCTCGCTCGTCGTGCGCGCTCTCGCCTGACGTTAATACCTGACGCCTAACAACTAACACCTAACGCCGGCCGATGAAGCCGGCGATGCGCTTCACGCCTTCAGCCAGCACCGGAATCGCGTTGGTATAAGCAAAGCGCACGTGCCGTTCAACGCCATGCGCGCCAAAGTCGGCTCCCGGCGTAATGGCGACACCCGCGGTTTCGAGCAGATCCCGCGCGAATGCAAAACTGTCCTTCGTCAGCGCGCTGCAATCGGCGTAAATGTAAAACGCGCCGGGCGGTATCACGGGTATCCGGAAGCCGAGTTCGCGCAGCGTAGGCGCCAGAAAATCGCGGCGCGCCTTGAATTCAGCGCGGCGGGCTTCGAGTATTGCGAGTGTTGCCGGCTCGAACGCCGCGAGCGCCGCGTGCTGGGCGATCGTCGGCGCCGACAGGTAAACATTCTGCGACAGCTTGTCGAATTCGCGCACATACGCCGGCGGCACCACCATCCAGCCGAGACGCCAGCCGGTCATGTTGAAATATTTCGAGAAGCTGTTGATCACGAACGCGTCGTCCGCGTGCTTGAGCGCTGTCGTGTAATCGCCTTCGTACACGAGGCCATGATAAATCTCGTCGACGATGAGCACGCCGCCGCGTTCGCGCGCAG
>JAQGMI010000151.1 GCA_028292435.1 Betaproteobacteria bacterium | reverse complement strand
AAGCTGCTCGTCAGCTGGGCCGGATTTTTTAGCGTGATGGGCGTCCTGAATCTGTACGTCGCCTTCAACTATTCGACCGACACCTGGGTCAACTTCAAACTCTTTGGCGGCATGGGGCTGATGCTCGTGTTTGCCGTGCTGCAGGCGCTGATGCTGTCGAAACACCTCGACGACGGGCCGGCAAAATGAAAGACATTCTCGAACGCATCGAACAAAAGCTTGAGATTTTGACGCCGGACAGCGTCGAACTCATCGACGACAGCGAAAAACATGCGGGACATGAAGGCGCCAAAGGCGGCGGCGGACATTTCCAGCTCATCATTGTTTCCGCGCAATTCGAGGGCAAGTCGAGTCAGGCGCGTCATCGCCTGATCCACGCAGCGCTCGGCGACATGCTCGAGCGCGAGATTCACGCGCTCTCAATCAAGGCGTATACTCCCGACGAAATTTAAATCCCAAGCCAAGGAATATCGATGAAAACCATGACCCTATCCACCGCCATTGCGCTTGCGTTCGCGCTCAGCTTTGCCGGCACTACCACCTGCGCGCAATCCGCGGCGGCTGTCGCCAAGGTCAATGGCAAGGAAATCCCGCAAAGCCGCGCGGATTTCGTCATCAAGGCGAACGGCGGACAAGGCCAGCCGGACTCCCCGGAGCTGCGCACCCGCGTGCGCGAAGTATTGATTCGCAACGAACTGCTGGCGCAGGAAGCCGCCAAGAAAGGGCTCGACAAGACGCCCGACTTCCTCACCCAGATCGAACTGAACCGCCAGGAAGCGCTGGTCAATGCATTCATCCAGGACTATGTCAAAAACAACCCCGTCACCGATGAAGCGGTCAAGGCAGAATACGACCGCGCGAAGAGCCAGGCCGGCGACATGGAATACAAAGCGCGCCACATTCTCGTAAAAGATGAGGCTGAAGCGAAGCAGATCATTGCGCAAATCAAGAAAGGCGGCAGCTTCGACAAGATTGCTGCGCAGAAATCGCAGGACCCGGGTTCGAAAGACAAAGGCGGCGATCTGGATTGGGCGCCGGGCGGCCGCTACGTGCCGCCATTTGCGGAGGCACTGAAGAAACTCAAGAAAGGCCAGATGACCGACACGCCGGTGCAGACCCAGTTCGGCTGGCATGTGATCAAGGTCGACGACGAGCGCGCGATGAAAATTCCGCCGCTCGAGGAAGTGCGGCCGCAAATCACCCAGGGCCTGCAGCGTCAGGCACTCGAGAAGTACATTGCAGAACTGCGCACCAAAGCCAAAATCGAATAGGCTTAACCGCACCAGCAAAAACGGCGCACCGCGGTGCGCCGTTTTTTATTTCAGCAGGTGTGTGTTCGGTCTAGCCGACCCATTTGCGCGCATTGCGGAACATGCGCAGCCACGGGGCGTCCTCGCTCCACTGCGGCGGATGCCATGAATTTTGCACGGTGCGAAACACGCGCTCGGGATGCGGCATCAGCACGGTAAAGCGACCATCCGCAGTCGTGAGGCCGGTGATCCCGCCAGGCGAACCGTTCGGGTTGTATGGATAGACTTCGGTCGCTGCGCCGCGATTGTCCACGAATCGCAGCGCCACGACGGCGCGTGCGGACTGCGCAGTGTCGGCAAATTCAGTAAATCCTTCGCCATGCGCGACGGCGATCGGCAAACGGCTGCCTTCCATCCCGGCCAGGAACAACGATGGCGACGGCAGCACCTCGACGGTCGCGACACGCGCTTCGAACTGCTCCGACTTGTTGCGCACGAAATGCGGCCAGGCCGATGTGCCCGGAATGATTTCGTGCAGATTGCTCATCATCTGACAGCCATTGCACACACCCAGCGCAAAACTGTCGCTGCGCTTGAAGAACGCGCTGAATTCGTCGCGTGCACGGCGGTTGAACAAAATAGATTTGGCCCAGCCCTCGCCCGCGCCAAGCACGTCGCCATACGAAAACCCGCCGCACGCGGCAAATCCCTTGAAGTCGGCCAGCTTCACGCGTCCCGCGATGACATCGCTCATGTGAACGTCATGGGCGTCGAAACCGGCGCGATCGAACGCCGCCGCCATTTCGATCTGCCCGTTCACGCCCTGCTCGCGCAAAATCGCCATCCGCGGCCGCGCTCCTCCAATGAAAGGCGCAGCCACGTCGTCCGCGGGATTGAACGTGAGATGCGGCGACAACCCCGGGTCGGCGGCATCGAGAATGCGCTCGTATTCTTCATGCGCACATTCGGGATTGTCGCGCAGGGATTGCATCTGATGCGTGGTCGCCGACCATGCGCGATGCAGTTCGATCCGGCTCGCGCGATAGATCTCGGCTCCGCCGGCACTCATGCTGATAATGTCGCCTGCAACGGGACGACCGATTTCAATGAATGAGCCGGCGAGCCCGTTTTTCGAAAACGCTTCCTTGACCAGCGGCAGATCGGACGCGCTGATTTGCACCACCGCGCCAAGCTCTTCGTTGAACAGCGCGGCGGCGGCATCGCCCGCCGGCAGCGTGATCGCCAATCCGGCGCGCGATGCAAATGCCATCTCGCATAACGTGATGAACAAACCGCCGTCCGAACGATCGTGATAAGCGAGTATGCGGCCGTCGCGGTTCAATGCCTGCAAGGTCTCGAACCAGCGCATGAACTGTTCGGGTGAATCGAGATCCGGCGCGGTGTCGCCGACGCGGCCATAGACCTGCGCCAACGCCGAACCACCAAGTCGCTTTTTGCCGCCACCGAGATCGAGCAGCACGAGCACGGTATCGCCGCGGTCGAGGCGCACTTGCGGCGTCAGCGTTTTGCGCGCATCGGTCACGCGCGCAAATGCAGATACGATCAACGACAATGGCGCAGTGACCGTTTTTGCTTCGCCGTCGTCGCTCCAGGTCGTTTTCATCGACAACGAATCCTTGCCGACGGGAATGCTGATACCCAGCTGCGGGCATAGTTCCATGCCGACTGCGCGCACGGTGTCATACAAGGCAGCGTCTTCTCCCGGATGCCCGGCCGCGGCCATCCAGTTTGCCGACAACTTGATATCACCGATGGCCGCAATCGGCGCCGCGGCGATATTCGTGATCGCCTCGCCGATCGCCATGCGTCCCGATGCCGCAGGCGAAATCAGCGCCAGCTGCGTGCGTTCGCCCATCGCCATCGCTTCACCGCAATGCTCGAAAAATCCGGCGAGCGTCACCGCGACGTCCGCGACCGGCACTTGCCACGGCCCGACCATCTGGTCGCGCGCGGTCATCCCGCCGACGCTGCGGTCACCGATCGAAATCAGAAAAGTCTTGTCGGCGACCGCCGGCAATTGCAACACACGCAACGCGGCTTCGCGCAAATCGATCTTCGTATGGTCGAACGGCGCCGGCTGCACCTTGCGATGCGTGACTTCACGCAACATCTTGGGCGGCTTGCCGAGCAGGACCTCGAGATCCATATCCACGGGAGCGGCGCCAAGCACCGGATCTTCGACCACCAGACGGTTGTCGACGAGCGCGCTGCCCACAACGGCAAACGGGCAGCGTTCGCGCTCGCAAATCGCCTTGAATCGTTCGAGATTCTCCGGCGCGATCGCGAGCACGTAGCGCTCCTGCGCCTCATTGCACCAGATCTGCACCGGCGACATGCCCGGCTCTTCGCTCGGTATGCGGCGTAAATCGAAGCGCGCGCCGCGACCCGCACCGTGCACAAGTTCAGGCAGCGCATTCGAAAGACCGCCGGCGCCGACGTCGTGCACTGACAGGATCGGATTCGCCGCACCGAGCGCCCAGCAGCGGTCGATGACTTCCTGCGCGCGTCTTTCGATTTCCGCATTGCCGCGCTGCACCGACGCAAAATCCAGATTCTCCGTGTTGGCACCGGTCTGCATGCTAGACGCGGCGCCGCCGCCAAGCCCGATCAGCATGCCCGGCCCGCCGAGTTGAATCAGCAATGCGCCCGCGTCGAAGCCCGTCTTGTGCGAATGCTGCGCGCTGATGCTGCCGATGCCGCCGGCAATCATGATCGGCTTGTGATAGCCGCGCACCTCGCCGGCCACTTCCTGCTCGAATGTACGAAAGTAGCCGCACAGATTGGGGCGGCCGAATTCATTGTTGAACGAGGCGCCGCCGATCGGCCCGTCGAGCATGATCTGCAAAGCCGAGGATATGCGCGCCGGACGGCCGTACGCGTCACGCTCCCATGGCTGGGGCAGTTCAGGAATGCGCAGGTTCGACACGCTGAATCCCGTCAGTCCCGCTTTCGGTTTGGCGCCGCGGCCGGTTGCCCCTTCGTCGCGGAGCTCACCGCCGGCGCCGGTGGCAGCGCCCGCAAACGGCGAAATCGCCGTCGGATGATTATGCGTCTCGACCTTCATCAATATGTGCGCGTCGTCTTCGACATAGCGATAAGCACCGCCGTCCTGCGGATAAAACCGCCGCACGCGCGAGCCTTCGATGATCGATGAATTGTCCGTATACGCGACGACCGTGCCTTGCGGATGGCGTTCGTGCGTATTGCGGATCATCGCGAACAGCGACTTCGATTGACGTTCGCCGTCGACGATCCAGTCAGCGTTAAAAATCTTGTGGCGGCAGTGCTCGGAGTTCGCCTGCGCGAACATCATGAGTTCGGCATCGGTCGGGTTGCGCTTCAGGCGCGTAAAGTTCTGCCACAGGTAATCGACTTCGTCGGCCGACAGCGCAAGCCCCATGTCGCGGTTGGCCATCTCGAGCGCCGCTTTGCCGCCTTTGAGAATATCCACCGTCGCGAGCGGCTGCGGCGGAATATGGCGGAAGAGTTCGGCCGCCTGCTCCAGCGAATCAAGCACTGTCTCGGTCATGCGGTCGTGGATGATCGGCCGCAAAACCGCGACTTCGTCGACGTTCAGCGCGCCGCCCGCCACTTTGGCCGCGTAATAGGCGGTGCCGCGCTCGATGCGCTCAATGCAGTCGAGTCCGCACTGACGCGCAATATCGGTCGCCTTCGACGACCATGGCGATATCGTGCCGAGCCGTGGCACGACCAATTGCAGATGACCGGATTCGGGGATCGCCTGCGCGGCCGGGCCGTATGCCAGTATGCGTTCGAGGATGGCCCGCTCGTCGCCGGTCAGCTCGCGCGTAATGCTGACGAAATGCCAGTATTCGGCGCTGATGCTCGAAAGGTTGAGGCGGGCCTGCTGGAGTGCGGCGGTAAGCTTGCGAGTACGGAACCCGGAGAGGGCGTTGCGCCCGCGCAGGCTGAGAGTCCGTGACATAGTGAAACGCGGCATCCTGTAAAACCGGATTTTAACCGAAAACCGCACGCTGCCGCCGATTCCTTGCGCTACACTAGCGGCGACGTCATCGACATCGCACATGACATTCCACACGCGCACTTCGCTGCCCGTTTATCGAAACGCCGAGTTGCGCGAAATCGAAGCCGCTGCTATCGCAGCGCACCCTTCACCGCCACTGATGGAACGCGCCGGCCTCGCCGCCGCTCACATCGCACGCTCCCTGTGCGCAGACCGCGGCCGCGCCGTGCTCGTCATCGCGGGCCCCGGCAATAACGGCGGCGATGCGCTTGTCGTCGCCCGCCATCTCAAGGAATGGTGGTTCAAAGTTGAAGTCGTGTTCACCGGCGAACCCGCGAAATTACCAGCCGATGCACGCGCGGCCCACGATGCATGGCGCGACGCGGATGGAATCACGCTCACCCAGATGCCGGCGAATCCCGGTTGCGATCTCATTGTCGATGGACTCTTCGGCATCGGCTTGCGCCGCGACCTCACCGCTGAGCATGCAGCGACAGTCGCTGCAATCAATCGACTCAGTTGCCGCGTGCTCGCGCTCGATGTACCGAGCGGGCTGGATTCGGACACGGGTGCCGTGCGCGGCTGCGCCGTACGGGCCCACACGACCGCGACCTTTATCGGACTCAAAGCCGGACTGTTAACGCTCGAGGGCCCGGATTATTGCGGCGAAATTCATTTGTGTACGCTGGGCCTTGCGCCGCCCGCTTCCCCTTATAAATCCAGAGTCATCGGCGCCGACATCCTGAATGCGCTGCTGCCCGTTCGCCGCCTCAACAGTCATAAAGGGGACTACGGCAGCGTTGGCATATTGGGTGGCGCGGCCGGCATGGCGGGCGCTGCGCTGCTCGCGGGGCGCGCGGCATTGCAGCTGGGCGTTGGCCGCGTCTATCTCGGCCTCTTGCATGACACCAAACTTGGCTACGATCCGGTCCAACCGGAATTAATGCTGCGGCCCGCACATCAGATTCTCGGCCTCGAGCACCTGAATGCATTTGCAATCGGCCCCGGCCTCGGCCAGACGCCGGACGCGTTTAAATTAGTTATGGACGCATTGCAGACCGGGCGGCCTCTGGTAATCGACGCCGATGCGCTCAACCTTCTCGCTCAGGACGGCAGTTTGCAGCAAGCGGCTGCTTCCCGCTCAGCGCCGACGCTGTTGACGCCGCACCCCGCCGAAGCAGCCCGCCTGCTCGGCTCGGACACCGCTGCCGTGCAATCCGATCGCATCGGCGCCGCCATCACGATCTCGCAACGTTACAAGAGTTTCGTTGTACTGAAAGGCGCCGGTAGCGTTTGCACCAATGCCAACGGTGCCTGGTATATCAACACTTCCGGCAATCCCGGTATGGCCAGCGCAGGTATGGGCGACGTGTTGACGGGTATTATCACCGCACTGCTTGCGCAAGGCGTTGATCCGCTTAAGGCACTGCTCGGCGGCGTGCATTTGCATGGCGCCGCGGGCGACGCACTCGCAGGCGCGGTGGGAAAAATCGGCATGACGGCGAGCGAATGCATTACGGCGGCGCGCCGCCTGCTCAATCACTTGTAGCAGTTGCCGTTAGTGGCGCGTTATTGGCTAGCTTCAAGCCCCGCCTGCTTGATCACGGCGGACCACTTCGCCATTTCCACGCGAATGAAGGCCGCAAACTGCTCGGGCGTGCTCGCGACGGGCTCAGCGCCCTGATTGCTCATCACATCGCGCGTTTCGGGAACGAGCAGGCGCGCGGCAATTTCTCTCTGCAGTTTTTCGATGATGTCGTGCGGCGTGCCGGTCGGCGCAAGCAATCCCGTCCAGCCGGTGATGACAATGGTTTTGTAACCCGACTCGACCATCGTCGGCGCATCCGGAAATGCTCGCGCACGCGAGTTGCCGAGCGTCGCAAGCAGTTTGAGTTTGCCGGACCTGAGGTGCGGCACGGCACCCTGCATCGGCGTGAAGATCATCGCGATCTGGCCGCTCAGAAGATCCACCACCGCCGGCGTTTCGCCTTTATACGGCACGTGCAGAAGCCGGATGCCGATCTGCGATGAAAACAACTCGCCGCCGAGATGCGTCTGGTTGCCGATGCCGAACGAGCCGAAATTAAGTTCGCCCGGGCGTGCCTTGGCGAGTGCGACGAGGTCTTTGACGTTTTTTACCGGCAGCGCCGGATTGATGACAAGTCCGAACGTATTGCTCGCGGTCTGCGTGATCGGCGCGAAATCGCGCAGCGTGTCGTACGGCAGCGTCTTGTATACATACGGATTCATGGTGAGCGAGCTTGGCACGCCGAGCGACAGCGTATAACCGTCCGGCTTGGCCTTGGCGCCGGCGTCCAGACCGATGATGCCATTGGCGCCTGGCCGGTTGTCGACCACGAATTGATGGCCCCACGCATCGCTGAGTTTCTGCGCGGCAACGCGCGCCGTCAGGTCAACGCCCGAGCCCGCCGCTTGCGGTACGATGATGCGCACCGGACGATTAGGAAAGTCCTTCGCCGTCTGCGCGTTCGCCGCGGATACGATTGCAAGCGCGCACAGCGCGCCGCCGAGCGGCACTGATTTAGACATTCAGTGTCCGCATCGTCAGTATGCCAAGCCACGTCATCGCGAGCGAACCGAGCAGATGTGTCGCAACGAGAAAAAATGCCCAGCCGAGTTCGTTGCCAAGCATGAGCTCGACCGCTTCGGATGAAAACGACGAGAATGTCGTGAGCCCGCCGAGAAAGCCCACGATCACAAACAGGCGCAATTCAGGCGGCAGGCTGTCATGATGAACGAAATATTCCACGGCGAGACCGATCAGGAATCCGCCGGTGAGGTTGGCGACAAGCGTGCCGAGCAGCAGATTCGCGAACAGCGGATTCAGGCCAATCCCAAGCAGCCAGCGCGTCCAGCAGCCGAGCGCGCCGCCGATGCCGACCGCGAGAAATCCGAACGCTGTCATCGTGAATCCGCTCGTAAACTCATGCGCCAAGCATAACAAAGAATCGCGGCGCGCACAGTGCGCCAAAGCGGCCGTACGCGCGATGCTATACTGATTTTTTCGCTGGCTGGTTCGACATGAGCAATCGTCTCGCGCGGGAAACAAGTCCTTATCTGCAGCAGCACGCCGACAACCCGGTCGACTGGTATCCGTGGGGCGATGAAGCACTGGCGGCCGCGCGCCAGCAAGACAAACCAATATTGTTATCGATCGGCTACTCGGCTTGCCATTGGTGCCACGTCATGGCGCATGAATGTTTCGAGGACGCCGAAGTCGCGGCCGTAATGAACAAGTACTTCATCAACGTAAAAGTCGATCGCGAAGAGCGTCCCGACCTCGACCAGATTTATCAGACCGCGCACCAGGTCCTCAATTCGCGGCGTGGCGGCTGGCCGCTCACGATGTTTCTGACCGCCGACCAGACGCCCTTCTTCGGCGGCACTTATTTCCCGAAGACGCCGAAGCTCGAAAAGCCCGGCATGCTCGACTTGTTGCCGCAGCTCGCGACTATGTATCGCGACGACCGGGCGGACATCGAGCAGCGCGGCAAGGCGCTGGTCGCCGGCCTCGCCAGGACGCAGCCGTCGGCTGCCACGGCGGGCGAACTCACGCAGGCGACGCTAAAAGCCGTGCTCGATGAATTGAAACGCCGCTTCGACACGGTCGATGGCGGCCTGGACGAACCGCTCAAATTTCCGCACCCGGCTGAAATGGAATTTGCGCTGCGTGCGGCAGTGAGCGGGAATGACGAGTCGCTGCTCGCGCTCGTGACATCGACGCTTGCGATCATGGCCGGGCGCGGACTGTACGATCAGCTTGGCGGCGGGTTTTATCGCTACTGCGTCGACAAGCAATGGGTAATACCGCATTTCGAAAAAATGCTTTACGACAACGGGCCGCTGCTGCGTTTATTCAGCGATATCTGGCTCGTCGACAAAAGTCCGCTGTTCGAACGCGCCGTTGCCAATACGGCCGGCTGGGTGATGCACGAAATGCAATCGCCGCAAGGCGGATACTATTCGACGCTCGACGCAGATTCGGAGCACGAAGAAGGCAAGTACTACATCTGGACGCCGCCACAAGTAAAAGCGCTGGTAACCGCCGATGAATATGCGGCCGCAGCCCTCCATTACGGCCTCGATGCGCCACCCAATTTCGAGGAGACGCACTGGCATCTGCAAGCGGTCGTGCCGGTTGCGGACGTAGCGCGCAGGCTCGCCTTGTCCCCCGCGCGGGTGGACGCCCTGCTCGACTCGACGCGCTCGAAGCTCATGCTCAACCGCGCGCAACGCGTGCGTCCTGCGCGAGACGAGAAAATTCTGACTGCGTGGAATGCACTGACAATCAAAGGCATGACGCACGCCGCGCGCGTGTTCGACAAGCCGCAATGGCTCGCCTCCGCCCGCAATGCCCTTGAGTTCATTCGCACGAACCTGTGGCGCGACGGCCGCCTGCTCGCGAGCTTCAAAGATGGCAAGGCGCAGTTCAACGGCTACCTTGACGATTACGCTTTCCTGCTCGATGCCCTGCTGGAGCTCATGCAGGCGGATTTCAGGCCGCGCGATCTTGCCTGGGCGTGTGAACTTGCCGATGCATTGCTCGCCAAATTTGAAGATCGCGAAAACGGCGGATTTTTCTTCGTCAGTCACGATCACGAGCAACTGCTGCAGCGTGTGAAAATCGGCGCGCGCAACGACACCCCTTCCGGCAACAGCGTCGCGGCCGTCGCACTCGACCGCCTCGGGCACATTCTGGGCGAACCCCGCTATAGCGAAGCCGCGCATCGCACGGTAAAAGTGTTCCGCCAATTGCTCGAAGAGCAGCCGAACGCGCACGGCATGCTCGGCATCGCGCTCGAAGAGCAGCTCGCGCCGCCGACCATCGTCGTCCTGACAGGTGCCGGCGACGCGCGCGCATGGCAACGTGCGATTGACGCGAGATATCTACCCCACGTTCTCACGCTGGCGATTCCCGCCGGCTTAACAAAGCTGCCGGACATGCTTGCCAAACCGGCCGGCGGCGGACTCAAAGCGTGGGTGTGCCAGGGCGTGAGTTGCCTGCCGCCCATCAGCGACACTGCGGCATTGCTTGAGGTGGTCAGCGCGCGCGAATAAACATTTCCGCGGTTTCATGCGATTGTAAAAGTGTCAAGGCAGCATGACATCTTCACAGCAACATGGTCCAACGATCCCATGTTTCAAAGTAGAATTTCACGGTCGTATCATCAGCAGCGGAGGAGCGTTAATGAACTACGAGTTGGCTACGATGTGGCGTCGCGTTCGGTACTTTGCGGCGACCGCGGCGACAGCGGCAGTCTGGTGCGCGGCTGCCAATGCGGCGGATCTTTCGATCGGCATCAGTGCCGATGTTACTTCACTCGATCCGCAATACCTGGCAACTCAACATAACGTCGAGCTCGGATGGAATGTGTTCGGCGCGTTGACGCGCGTGGATGAAAAAGCGCGCATCATGCCAGGACTCGCCGTCTCGTGGCGCGCGATTGACCCGCTCACCTGGGAGTTTAAGCTGCGCAAAGGCGTCAAGTTCCACGACGGCAGCGAATTGACTGCCGACGACGTCGTCTATTCGCTCGTGCGCCCACTCGCCATCGCCGGCAGCCCCGGCGGATTCGCCGTTTACGTGCGCCGCATTGTCTCCAAGCAGATCGTCGATCCGTACACAATACGCCTGAAGACCGCGACGCCTTACGGCGCAATGCCGCAGGATTTGAACGCGATCATGATCATTTCGAAGAAAGCCGCGTTCAACGCAACGCCCGCCGATTTCGACAGCGGTAAAGCGATGGTCGGCACCGGCCCTTACAAGTTTGTGCGGTGGACCCGCGGTGATCGCATCGAACTCGCGCGTTTCGACGGCTATTGGGACAAAAAACCGCCATGGGAAAAAGTTACTTTTCGCATGATGTCCAACGATCCTGCACGCACCGCGGCGCTGTTGTCCGGCGATGTCGACGTGATCGAGAACGTTCCGCCTTCCGATCTGGAGCGCTTTCGCAATACGCCGACCGTGCGCCTCGAGCAGACCGTCTCATGGCGCACAATCTTCTTTCACATGGACCAGTTCCGTGATCAGCCGCCGCAAGTCACGGACCTCGACGGCAAACCGCTGACCAAAAATCCGTTCAAAGACATTCGCGTGCGGCGCGCGATTTCCAAAGCGATCAATCGCAAGGCTCTGGTCGAACGCGCGATGGAGAATCTCGCCGTACCGGCTTCAAACGTCGTGTCGCCGCAGATTTTTGGCCACCACAGCGAGTCGAAGGCCGAAGCTTTTGATCCTGAGGGCGCGAAAAAGCTGCTCGCTGAAGCGGGATATCCGAAAGGCTTCGCGATGACGGTATCGGCGCCCAGCGATCGTTACGTCAACGATGATCAGGTAGCGCAGGCCGTCGCCCAGATGCTCTCGCGAGTCGGCATCAAATGCGCAGTCGAGGCGATGCCTTTCAACGTGTATCTCACCAAGGCGCGCGATAACCAGTTCAGCTTCGCGATGCTTGGCTGGGGATCGTACGCGGCCGATCTTGCGCTGCGCGCATTGCTGATGACGCCGAGTGTCGACAAAGGCAATGGCGCGTGGAACTGGGGCAAGTATTCAAACCCGAAACTCGACAAGCTGGTCGAAGACGCGCTCGATACCGTTGACGATGCCAAGCGTGAAGCGCTCGCGAGGCAGGCTGCAGGCGTGGCGGCTGCCGATGTTGCAATCATCCCCCTGCATCACCAGATCGTGACCTGGGCAATGAAAAAGAACATCACCTACCAGGCGCGCACCGACGAACGCTCGCTCGCCCAATATTTCCGGCCGCAATAAGACGCAAACGCCGGGCTGTACGCTGCTTTAGCATTCGAGCGGCAGTGCGCGGCCTGACGCCGCTTTAGAGGGATGCCTCCATGTCGATCGATCCGAAACGCGCTTTTGCGATTTTCAGTCTGGTAGTGGCGCCATTGCTGCTCACCGGTATCGAGCTGTTTCATCCGGCGCATTTCACGCTCGATCCGGGCATGACGAGCTTCCTGTCACAACCGCAATCCGGCGATCCGTATTTCAAGGCGCTTCACTACTTCGGGCCCGACTGGTGGTTCCTGCTGCACATGCTGCAGACCCCGCTCGTCGTCATCGTCGCTTTTGGCCTGCTTCAAATGACCGACACGTTCTGGCCGGATGCCCAGGCGCGCTTCAAGCCGCTCGCCTGGCTCGCCCGCCTAGCAACGGTCGTCTTCATGACCTTTTATACGGTGCTCGACGGCATCGGCGGCATTGCGCTCGGCCGCGAACTCGTCGTGCTCAATGAACTCATTCAATCGAAGGTCATAACCACGGCCGACGCGCAGGTGATTCGTGCATTTCTCGACCGCATGTGGGTCGATCCCTGGGTCGGCGGTGTTGGCTCGTTCATCAGTCAGGTTGGCTCGTGGTCGGTGTTCGTCGCCGCGCTATGTATCGGCGGCTATCTTGCGCTGAACCGAAAAGCCACCTGGCTGGAAGTCGCGTTGTTGCTCGGGTTCGGTTGGGAACTGCAGGTCGCCCATGCAAGCTACCACGGTCCAATCGCTTTCACCCTGCTCGCGCTGGCATCAGCTTTGCGCATCTCGCGGAAAACACCGGGGAGGTCGTATGTCTCGGCACGGTTGAACGCTTAAAAAAGCAGACTCGCGCTCGTCAGTTTAATCCTCACGAGTTCCACACAAGCGTCCGAGTCGACCGCAGCTCCTCGTACTGAGCGGACGGTAAGGCGAATTCAGAACGGTAAAAGTGTTGGTGAATCTTGACGACGAATTGTTTTTGCGATTTGCACTCGGGTTGCGCACTAAGTGTCTGCGAGGCTTATCGGGAGGACACATTCTTCCCAGACAATTGCTTCGCGTGCTCGAACGTCTGGCGCAATCTAAGGACTAAGGCTATTACCGGAATGGCGGCGGCGTCGCGATTGACGTCATGATCAACCTTTAGAAAGGCAGGCAACCTCGATGAAATTGCTGCGCTATGGAAAAACCGGCTACGAAAAACCAGGGCTGCTCGACCGGCTCGACCAGATACGCGATTTATCGGGCGTTATCTCGAACATTGACGCGGAGACGATCACGCCGGCGAGCCTGAAAAAACTCCGCGCCATCGATCCGGAATCGCTCCCGATCGTCAAAGGCAAGCCGCGGCTCGGCGTGCCCTACACCGGCATCAGCAAATTTGTTGCGGTGGGACTTAACTACTCGGATCATGCCGCCGAAGCTGGCATGGCGGTCCCCACGGAACCGATTTTGTTCTCGAAGACGACGACGTCAATCATCGGGCCGAACGATCCGGTGGTCCTGCCCCGGGATGCAACCAAAGGCGACTGGGAAGTCGAGTTCGCTATCGTGATTGGCAGCACTGCGCGCTACGTGGCCGAAGACAAAGCGCTCGACTACGTGGCCGGGTATTGCGTGACTAACGACGTATCCGAGCGCGATTTTCAGCTCGAACGCGGCACCCAATGGGACCGCGGCAAAGGGTGCGATACCTTTGGCCCGATCGGGCCCTACCTCGTGACGACGGATGAGATTCCGAACCCGCAAGCACTCGACATGTGGCTTGATTTGAACGGTCAACGCATGCAGACCGGCAACACACGCACCATGATTTTTGGCGCCGCCTTCCTCGTGAGTTACATCAGCCGCTTCATGACGCTCTTGCCTGGCGACATCATCGCAACCGGTACACCGCCCGGCGTCGGGCTCGGCAAAAAACCGCAGATGTTCCTGAAACCCGGCGACGTCATGACGCTCGGCGTGAGCGGGCTTGGCGAGCAGCGTCAGGAAGTGCGCGCATTCACGCCCGAATTC
Source organism: Betaproteobacteria bacterium (assembly GCA_028292435.1). Classification (GTDB taxonomy): domain Bacteria; phylum Pseudomonadota; class Gammaproteobacteria; order Burkholderiales; family SG8-41; genus PALSA-1004. The sequence continues at coordinate 117 of JAQGMI010000151.1, read as the reverse complement.
TGGAAAAACTACCCGTAAGAGTCTGCATCACCGCCGCCCTGCGCGACGTGAGATCAAAAAAAAAAGCCCACCGGGGTGAGCCGGTGGGCTGGTGGTAAACCCACGAGAACGGAAGAT
>JAQGMI010000144.1 GCA_028292435.1 Betaproteobacteria bacterium | reverse complement strand
GCCTTGACGATGGTGCCCTTGCATACGCCGTTGCAGCCGCAAACCTCCATGGTGTCCGCCATCGAGGCTGCTTTGTTCTGCCCTTGATGACCGCTGTTACCCAGATGCGATTGGCCGAACATCAGGTGATCGCGAATTTCGTGGATGTCCTGCTTGTCGCGCAGCAACTGGAAATAATAAGCGCCGTCGACCGTGTCGCCATACAGCACGCTGCCGATCACGCGGTTGTCGCGCAGCACGAGCCGCTTGTATACGCCGCCGACTGAATCGTGCAGCACAATTTCCTCGGTGTCGGGACCGCCGGAGAAGTCGCCGGCTGAAAACAGATCAACGCCGGTGACCTTGAGCTTGGTCGACAGTACCGAGCCCTGGTAGCGACCGATGCCGAAATGCGCGAGATGATTCGCGCAGACTTTTGCCATATCAAAGAGCGGCGCAACGAGCCCATAAGCGACGCCGCGATGGGCGACGCATTCGCCGACCGCGTATATTTTTGGATCGTAAGTCTGCATCGTGTCGCTGACGACAATGCCGCGATTGCAATAGAGGCCCGCCGCTTCGGCGAGTTCGATATTGGGACGTATGCCGACCGCCATGACGACCAGGTCGGCAGCGACTTCGGTCCCATCCTTGAAGCGCACGCTTTTTACGCGCCCGCCCTTGCCGTCATCGCCGTCGCCGACGATTTCCGCCGTCTGCGTCTTGAGCCTGAAAGTAAGGCCCTTGGCTTCGAGCGACTGCTGCAGCATGCCGGCTGCAGTGCGATCAAGCTGGCGCTCCATCAACCATTCCATCAAGTGCACCACGGTCACGTTCATGCCGCGCAGCTTGAGTCCGTTGGCCGCTTCGAGACCGAGCAGACCGCCGCCGATCACGACTGCGTGCTTGAAGCGCGATGCCGCGTCTATCATGGCGTTGGTGTCGTGTATGTCGCGGTACGAAACGACGCCATCGAGCGTCACGCCGGGAACCGGCAGAATAAAAGGCGTCGAGCCGGTCGCGAGCAGCAGGCGGTCATACTCAGCTTCAGTGCCATCCGCGGCGATAACTTTCCTGGCGACGCGATCGATCTTGACGATTTTTTTGTTTAGATGCAGCTTGATATTGTTCGCCGCATACCAGTTGAGATCGTTCAGCATGATCTCTTTGAGGGTCATTTCGCCGGCGAGCACAGGCGAGAGCAAAATGCGGTTGTAATTTGCATGCGGCTCGGCGCCGAACACGGTGATGTCATAGAGGTCCGGGGAGATTTTGCGCAACTCCTCAAGCGTGCGCACCCCCGCCATGCCGTTGCCTATCATCACCAATTTCATTTTTTGCATATACGCTTTCCGTATCGTCAGGCCGTGCGCAATTGCGGCGCACAGCATTCGGTTGAGTGCGCGAGTCCAACCACCTCGCCGATCACGATTAATGCCGGACTGCCGAGCGCCGCGCCCTGCACTGCATCGGCCAGCGTCGCGAGCGTCGCGATGACATGCCGCTCGCGTTCCGTCGTGCCGTGCTGGATTGCGGCAGCGGGCGTAGTCGCCGGCATGCCCGCGCTTTGCAGCGCGTGGGCGATTTCCGCCACGCGCTGCATTCCCATGTAAATAACCAGTGTGGTGCCGGTGCGCGCCAAGGCCGCCCAATCGGGCGCCGTGCCATCGCGTGTATGGCCGGTCACAAAGGTGACGCCGCGCGCCATGCCGCGATGGGTTACCGGTATGCCGAGCGCCGCAGGGACGCCGATGCCGGCGGTAATTCCGGGTATTACGTCGCACGGTATTCCGGCGTGTGCGAGTGCCAGCGCCTCTTCGCCGCCGCGTCCGAACACGAATGGATCGCCGCCTTTGACACGCGCAACGATGTGCCCCCTGCGGGCGAGGCGCACCATCAGGCGCTCGATAAAAGCCTGCGGCGTCGATTTGCAGCCGCCGCGCTTGCCGACTTCGATCACGCGCGCGGCGGGCGCGTGGGCTAACACGCGCCTGTCGACGAGGTCATCAATCATCACGACATCGGCGCATGCCAGCGCGCGCACCGCTTTTAGCGTGAGCAGTTCCGGGTCGCCCGGACCCGCGCCGACTAAAAAGACTTTGCCTGTGTTCGCTTTAATGTTCGCCTCCGTCCTGCGCTCGCGCCAAAAAAAAGTCCATTCCGCAAGAAGCCTCACGAAACGGACGCCATTGTCCTTGTTAGATGTGCAACGGAATTAACCCGCCGCACTCTTTGCATGCCCGTCATTGGGCCTGCAGCCTATAGCCGGTTATCAGCCATCGTTGCGCGCGAGCAGCCGCGCCTCGCAGATCGCTTAACCGATAACATCCGTCTTACGATGCAACCGGGCCGTTATCGCAGCATTGCAATGCGGCCCGCCGAATCGACTTACGCCGCCGGCCGCAGTTGTTTCTGATATAGAAATTCGAGCACGCGGCCGCGGATATCGTGATATCGCTTGTCTTTGACGAGCGCCATGCGTTGCCGCGGACGCTCCAGGTTGACGTCAACGATGTCACCGACGGTGGCCGCCGGACCATTGGTCATCATTACGATGCGATCCGAAAGCAGCACAGCTTCATCGACGTCGTGCGTCACCATCAACACGGTGCTGCCGGTCTTGGCGACGATCTTGAGGAGTTCGTCCTGCAGATGCGCGCGCGTCAATGCGTCGAGTGCGCCGAACGGCTCATCGAGCAGCAAAACCTTCGGCTCCATCGACAGTGCGCGCGCAATGCCGACGCGTTGTTTCATGCCGCCTGAGATTTCGTTCGGCCGTTTGTCGGCGGCATGACCAAGTTGAACGAGCTCGAGCGCTTTCAAGGTGCGCGCCTTCAGTTGCGCCTTCGATTCGCTGGCGCCAAACACGCGTTCGACCGCGAGGTGCACGTTCTCGGCGCAGGTAAGCCAGGGCAGCAGCGAATGGTTCTGAAATACGACGCCGCGATCGGGGCCGGGCCCGGCAATCTCGCGCCCCGCGCACAGCAACACGCCGCTGGTCGGCTGCAACAATCCCGCAACCATGTTGAGCAACGTCGATTTGCCGCAGCCTGAATGGCCGATCAGCGTGACAAACTCGCCTTCGCTGATTGAAACGTTGACGTCTTTTAATGCGACGAAGCCGCCGTGCTTCGTTTTGAAGGTCATATTTGCCTGTTCGACCGATACGAATTTGTCCATGGTTATCTCCCGTTGTCCACGCGGTTAACGGTACTCGAAGCGGCGCGCGAGCAGCATCAGCGCCTGCTCGAGCAGAAGCCCGACGATGCCGACCGTAAAGATCGCGATGATGATGTGCTCGACGTT
>JAQGMI010000134.1 GCA_028292435.1 Betaproteobacteria bacterium | reverse complement strand
CTCGGTCACCATATAATAGCGGTCGCGCTTTTCGAATTTGTCGATGACTTTGCCGTACGAGCGCACGCGCATGCCGGCGCGCAGCGGCTCGAGGAACTCGAACTCGATTTTCGCGTGCAGACCGGCTGGAATGATGTAACGGCTGTGCCGCATCATCAGCGCCTGGTTGCCGAGCAGAACCGGATGCGCGATCGGCCCGCCGAAGGGCGAATCGCCGAAGTACCACGGATGGTGGTCGTCGACCGCATAGGCGAACGTTTCGATGTCTTCCGGCTTGATCAGAAAATCATCAGACCGGAATTCTTCGCCGACCTGCACCACGTCATACGATATTGTTTTAAATTCGACCATCGTGTGCACCTCCTGTTGCGCGTAACGCCGCGTGCGTTTGCTGGGCGCGCTGCTAATACATGAACTGCCCGCCGTTGAGGTGGATGACCTGCCCCGAAATGTAGGCGCCGCTGTCGCCGGCCAGATAGACGCACGCCATTGCAATATCGTCGACCCGGCCGATTTTTTTCATCGGAATCTGGCCCAGCCGCATTTCGCGCCAGTTCTTGGGGTACTGGCTCCAGTCGCGCGTAGTTTCGATCGAGCCTGGCGATACCGTGTTCGCGGTGATGCCATCGGCCGCAAACTCGATGGCGACCGCTTTGGAAAACGCATGCACGCCCGCTTTGCACACCATGTTGTGCGCGCGGCCCGGAATGTGCCCCTGGAAACCGTCCTCGCCGGAAATGTGAATGATACGTCCCCACTTCGATTTCTGCATTCCCGGCAGCACCGCGCGCGCGAGATAAAACGCGGAACTCAAATTGGATTTGAGAATCCGGTCCCAATCTTCGAGCTCGATGTCGAAAAACGGCTGGTGCAGACGGACAGAAACATTTGATACCGCAATGTCGACGGTACCGAATTTGTCTTCGGCCTTTCTGACCATGGCCGTCACTGCCTGCGCGTCCGCGACATCGGCGAGGCAGGCGAGTCCGCGCACGCCGAGCGCCTCCACTTCTTTGACGACATCATCGATCGCGGCCTGGTTGCGATGCCCGTTCACGACGACGTTCGCGCCGGCGCGCGCGAAATTGAGCGCGATCGACTTGCCGATGTTTTGACCGGAGCCGGTCACAAGGGCGGTGCGGCCCGCGAGCGGCTTCGCCGGATCGATGTTGGTTTGATTGGTCTTGGCCATCAGGCCTCCTCGTTCGAATGCAAACTCGCCGGCGCAAAATCAAGCCCCGGTTCTTACGGCGACCGAAAAGACTTCAGATTTGACCAGCCGAATACTGGTGAGCGCCGGCCCACAAGCTCAGGCTTTCGCGGTGCCGAATTTCTCGCGCAGGAAAGCGATGATTGCAGGCAATATGGAAATCAGGATGACGCCGAGTATGAATGCAGTCAGGTTATTCTTGACGAACGGAATATTGCCGAAATAAAAGCCGCCGTAAATAAAAAATGCGATCCACAAAACACTGCCGCCGAAGCTGTACATCATGAAGTGCGTGTAGCGCATGCGCCCGATGCCCGCCACGAACGGCGCGAAAGTGCGCACGATCGGCATGAAGCGGGCAAGTATGATTGTCTTGCCGCCGTGTTTTTCGTAAAAGCGCTGGGTTCTTTGCAAATGCGCCGGATTCAGGAGCCGCGAGCGCGCCCGTTTGAACACGCGCGGACCGACGAAATGGCCTATCCAGTAATTGGTGTTGTCGCCGCTGAATGCTGCCAGCACCAGCAGCGCAAACAGCACATGCACGTCCATCGCGCCGACCGCCGCCATGGTGCCGGCCACGAACAGCAGAGAATCTCCGGGTAGAAACGGCGTGACCACCAACCCGGTCTCGCAGTAAATAATCAGAAACAGTATGAGATAAATCCAGGTTCCATACTGCTGGATCAGCACGGCGAGGTGCTTGTCGAGATGCAAAACGATATCTATGAACTGGGCGAAAAACTCCACGGCCTGCCCCTTTAAAGCAGTTGAGCCGCAGATGAACGCAGATCAACGCAGATACTCAACCCTTGTTCGGCGACACGGCACTTGCGAAGGGAACAGTGCCGGGAAACCGACAAACTTTGCGGTTTCTGCGCGCACCGCGAAGGGCGCCAGCTTTTCATCTGCGTTTATCTGCGTTCATCTGCGGCCAAAGGGTTGAGACGAACGCTCGCGGGTATTAGCTAGATCGCGGCGCCGACTTCGTTTTTCTTCTCCGGCTTGACCAGGTCTTTGCGCGTCACGCCGAGCCACATCACGATCGGGCTCGCTACCAGCACGGACGAATAAATACCGAAGCAGATGCCGATGGTCAATGCGAGCGCGAAGTAATGCAGCGTCTCGCCCCCGAAGATGAGCATCGACGTCACCATCAACTGGGTACAACCGTGCGTAATGATGGTGCGGGAAATCGTGCGCGTGATTGCATTGTCAATGACGGTCGTGACGCTGGCGCTACGCATGCGGCGAAAGTTTTCGCGGATCCGGTCGAACACGACGACCGACTCATTGACGGAGTAGCCGAGAATTGCGAGCACCGCAGCCAGCACGGTCAGTGAAAATTCCCATTGAAACAGCGAAAAAAACCCAAGGATGATCACGACGTCGTGCAGATTGGCGACGATGGCCGCGAGGCCGAACTTCCACTCGAAGCGCATGGCGAGGTAAGCGACGATGCCGATCGACACGAACAGCAGCGCGAGGCCGCCGTTCTCGACGAGTTCCTTGCCGACTTGCGGACCGACGAACTCGACCCGCCGCACTTCGGCGGTGGGATCCTGGTTCTGCAGTTCCGTGCGCACGAGCTCGGACAATTTCGCACTGGTCTGACCGGGCTTGACCGGCAAGCGGATCAGCACGTCGAGCGAAGTGCCGAAGTTCTGCACGGCGGCGTCGGCAAAGCCGAGCTTGGCCATGGTATCGCGGATTTTGTTGACGTCGGGCGCATGCGCGTAGTGCACTTCCATGACGGTGCCGCCGGTGAAGTCGACGCCGAAGTTGAGCCCCTTGGTTGCGAGCGAGCCGACCGCGATGATGAACGTAATGACCGAGATCACGTTGAACACCAGCGCATGGCGCATGAACGGGATGTCGTGTGTTATCTTGAAAAATTCCATAGTGGCTCCTGGCGTCGGGAATCGCGGGCGATAAAACTACCCCTTGATCATCGTCGCCTTGGTTCCTTCGCGTTTTTCCGCGCCCGCTTTCCACACCGAACCGATCGACACGCGATCGAGCCGGCGGCGGCCGCCGTAAAAGAGATTGACGATGCTGCGCGACACCATCACCGCGCTGAATATCGAGGTCAGGATGCCGAGACACAGCACGACCGCAAAGCCCTTCACCGGCCCCGAACCGAACGCGAACAGGGCGAGCCCGCCGATCAGCGTCGTGATATTGGAGTCGAGAATCGTGCCCCATGCGCGCTCATAGCCCGCGTGGATCGCCGCCTGCGGCGTGTTGCCGTTGCGCAGTTCTTCGCGTATGCGCTCGTTAATCAGCACGTTGGCGTCGATCGCCATGCCGACCGTGAGTGCGATACCCGCCATGCCCGGCAGCGTCAACGTCGCCTGCAACATCGACAGCAGCGAGATCAGGAACAGCACGTTGACCGCGAGAGCGATCACCGAAATCACCCCGAACATCTGGTAATACGCGATCATAAAAATCGCAATCGCGGTAAAGCCTATCCACGTCGAGTGAAAGCCGATCCGGATGTTATCGGCGCCGAGGCTCGGGCCGACCGTGCGCTCTTCGATGATATCCATGGGCGCCGCCAACGAGCCCGCGCGCAGCAGCAGCGCGAGGTCATTTGCTTCGCGCGTCGACATGCGGCCCGAAATCTGGAACCGCGCGCCGAGTTCGGATTGAATGACCGGCGCGGTAATAATTTCGGGCTTGCCTTTTTCAATCAGCAGCACCGCCATGCGCCGCTTGACGGCTTCGCGCGTGGTGTGGGGCTTAATGCGCGCGCCGTTGCCTTCGAGCTCGACGCTGACGATGGGGTCATTGTTCTGCTGTTCGAAGCTCGGCGCTGCGTTGGTAAGCCGCTCGCCGGTAATGATCACGTTCTTAGAAAGCAGCAGCGGCTCGGTCGTCTTGCCCCTGCGCTCAATCATGAGCTCGGTGCCGAACGGCACGTTGCCTTTGAGCGCATCCTCGATTTTCTGCGGGTCGTAATCGCGGCCGGACGGATCCGTTGCATGCGCTTCGACCAGCCGCAATTCAAGGCTCG
>JAQGMI010000117.1 GCA_028292435.1 Betaproteobacteria bacterium | reverse complement strand
TCTCATCGGCGGGCATGTGCAGGTCGCGATACTGTCGCTGTCGATTCTGCAGCCGCAGGTGAAAGCGGGGCGACTGCGCGCGATCGCGATAGCATCGGGCAAGCGCGCGGCGACGATGCCCGACGTGCCGTCGCTGGCCGAAGCCGGTTATGCCGACGTGAATGCCGACAACTGGTTCGGCATGCTGGCGCCGGCTGCGACACCGCGCGAGGTAATTGCGAAATTGCATGCGTCACTCGCCGCCGCCGCCAATGCTGCCGAAACGAAAGAGCGGCTGTCGGCGCAGGGCGTCGATGTCGCTTTGTCGACGCCGGAGAACTTCACCGCATTCCTGCGCAACGAATACGCGCGCTGGGGCAAGGTCATTCGCGCTGCGAACATACACGGCGATTGACTATCCAAGCCCCACGCCGTCTGTTACTTTGACGTGCTCACAATTCGCAACGGAGGAATGCAATGAAAATAGCCAACAACGTGACCGATCTTATCGGCAATACGCCGCTGGTGCGGATCAACCGCATGACGGCAGGATGCGCCGGCGAAGTGCTGGCGAAGCTTGAGTTTCAAAATCCCGGCGCGAGCGTGAAAGACCGCATCGGCCTGTCGATGATCGAAGCCGCGGAGAAAGCCGGGCGCATCAAGCCCGACACCATCATCCTTGAACCGACGAGCGGCAATACCGGCATCGGGCTTGCGATGGTGTGCGCGGCCAAAGGTTACAAATGCACGCTCGTCATGCCCGATACGATGAGCAAAGAGCGGCGCGCGGTGCTGCGCGGTTACGGCGCCGAACTCGTGCTGACCCCGGGCGCCGAGCGCATTCCCGGCGCGATCAAAAAATGCGTAGAGATGGCGGCCGCAGAAAAGCGCTATTTCATTCCGCAGCAATTCGAATATCCGGCGAACCCCGAAGTGCATCGCAAGACCACCGCTGAAGAAATATGGAACGATACCGATGGCAAGGTCGACATTCTGATTTGCGGTATCGGCACCGGCGGCACCATCACCGGCGTCGGCGAAGTCATCAAGAAGCGCAAGCCGTCGTTCCAGTGCATCGCGGTCGAGCCTGATGCGTCGCCGGTGCTGTCAGGCGGCCAGCCGGGACCGCATCCGATTCAGGGCATCGGCGCCGGCTTCGTGCCGAAAATCCTGAACACCAAAATCTACGATGAGGTCGTGCGCGTCAAAAACGATGATGCAATGAATTTCGCGCGGCGCATGGCGAAAGAAGAAGGGCTGCTGGTCGGGATTTCATCGGGGGCCGCGATGTGGGCGGCGCTCGAAGTCGCGAAACGCGAATCGAGTAAAGGCAAACTGATCGTGGTGATCATTCCGTCATTCGGTGAGCGCTACCTGAGCACGCCGCTGTTCGCGGGGCTCGCCGATTGACGGACATCAGTTTTATTCGAGCTTGATGTTGCCTTTCCTGATGATGTCGCCGTAGCGCACGCGCTGCTCTTTCAGATAGCCGCCGAAATCCGCGGGGCGCCGGTAATCGACTTCGACGCCGACGCTCAGCAGCTTCTCCTGAACTTCTGACGACTTGATCGCGGTTTCCGCGGCAGCGCCGAGCTTGTCGACGATTGCTTTGGGCGTGCCGCCCGTCACCATGACGCCGATCCATGCCGCCGCATTGAAGCCGGGCAGGCCGGCGGCCGTCGCGAGCGGTTCGATGCCCGGCGCCAATGCGCTCTGGCGATCGATCGAAATACCGTATGTCTTGAGCCTTCCCGATTTCACGTGCGGCAGAGTCGCGGAGACCGTTTCGAATGCATAGGCGACACGGCCGCCCATGACGTCGGTCAGCGCGGGCACGCTGCCTTTGTACGGAATGTGAGTGACCTGCACGCCGGCCATGTTATTGAAAAATTCGGCGATCATGTGCGCAGTCGCGCCGGTGCCTGACGACGCGAACGTGTATTTGCCGGGATTCGCTTTAAGCAAAGCGACAAAATCGCGCGCGGTCTGCGCCGGGAATTGCGCGACGGTCACGAGCAGGAACGGCGCGACGCAGACGTTGGCAACCGGCGCCAGTTCGCGCTCGACGTCATACGCGGTTTTCTGCAGCAGCGGATTGATGGAGACCGGCCCGCTCGATGCTGACAGCAGCGTGTAGCCGTCGGGCGTCGCCTTCGCGGCAACGTCGGTGCCGATCATGCCGCCTGCGCCGGCGCGGTTGTCGATGACGATCTGCTGTCCAAGCACTTCACCCATTTTTTGCGCCATGACGCGGCCGACCAGATCGGCGGCCTGTCCCGGCGGCCATGGCACGATCATGCGCATCGGGCGATTCGGGAAATCCTGCTGGGCGTATACAGCGCTGACAGCGACCAGCATTGCCGCGAACAAAAGGACGCGTTTCATCAAAATCCCCTCCGGTTGAAAGTGCGGCTATGGTGCCGCTGATCGTGCATTCGGTAATTTGCGCCAGCGTCGGCGTAATGTCAAAGCGCCGCTGCGTCAGAACTGCTTGCTGTCATGGCCAGTCGCGACCCCGGCGTCGGCAATCATCGATGCCTGCGTGCCGAGATACAGATTCACACCGAGTTCGCGCGCGAATTCGAGCACGAGGTGCAGATCCTTGCGCATGTTCGGCGGCATCGCGTCCGGCGGTGTTGCTTCGAGCATGCCTTTCCATCGTGGGCCGAGATCGTCCCAGACTTGCAGCACGGTGCTGTTGGCGAGCCCGTTTTTGAAAACCTGTTTCAACGCCGCGGGCTCGACGCCGCCGGCAACGCCGAGCGACAGGCCTTCGAGCAGCGCCATCACGTTGGTCGCGAATACGAGTTGATGCGCGAGCTTCGCGGCCTGGCCGCTGCCGACTTCGCCGGTGCGCGTGATCTCGTTCGCAAACACGCGCAGCACCGGCAGTGCGCGATCGAGCACCGCCTGCACGCCGCCTACCATCAGGCTCAGCTTGCCTTCGCGTGCCGCGACGATGCCGCCGGAGATCGGCATGTCGAGCGTATCGATGCCTTTTGCTGCCAGCACCGCAGCGATTTTTTTTACCGGCGCCGGGCTCAGCGTGCTGCCAAGCGCAACAATGTTGCCGCGCTCGAGCGAGCCCAGCATGCCGGTCGCGCCGAATATGATTTCATCGGTCTGCGCGCCGTCGAGCACGAGGCTGATGATCATGTCGCTGTGCTGTGCGACTTCGGCGGGGCAAGTGCATGCTTGCGCGCCCGCTTTTTTCAATGCGGTCACCGGTTCTTCGCGCACGTCGTATACCGCGACGCGATGGCCGGCCTTGAGCAGCAGTTCCGCAATCGGTCGGCCGAGCGCGCCGAGTCCGATGACGCCTACGTTGACGGACATGACTTTGATCCTCGCATTTAAAGGGCGGCTACTCGGCTTTGATGCCGGTTTCCTTGATGACCTTGGTGTAGCGCGCAATTTCTGCGCGCAGATAAGCGCCGAGCTCGTCGGGCGTGCCGGCGACGATATCGACGCCAAGGCCGGTGAGCCGCTCGCGATTGTCGGGCTGATTGACGATGCGCGACACGTCGCGCTGGATGCGATTGACGAGGTCGACAGGCATGCCGGCCGGCCCGAACATGCCGTACCAAGTCGCGATTGCGTAATCCTTGAAGCCAGATTCGGCGACTGTCGGAATTTCCGGCGCGAGCGGCGAACGTTTCGCTGCGGTGTTGGCAAGCGCGCGCAGCTTGCCCGATTTAACGTGCGGCAAGCCCACGGGCAGGTTCGCGAACATGACCGGGATCTGGCCGCCGATCGTATCGGCAATCGCCGGGCCCTCGCCTTTGTAAGGGATGTGATTCATGCGTATGCCGAGCCGCGCGCTCAAGAGTTCGCCCGCCATATGCGGCGACGAGCCGATGCCGCCGGAGCCGAACGTGATGCGCTCATTGCTGCGCTTGGCGAGCGTCACGAATTCCGCAAAGGTCTTCGGCGGGAATGACGGATGCACGATCATCAGCAACGGCGTCGAACCGGCGAGCGTGATCGGGGCGAAATCCCTGGCCGCGTCGTACGGCGCCTTGCCGTAAAGCGCTGGCGCGACCGCGATGCTCGTCTGCGGCGTCACGAGCAGCGTGTAGCCGTCGGGTGCTGCCTTCGCAACGAGATCGGCGCCGATCATGCCGCTCGCGCCCGGCCGGTTGTCGACGATTACATTCTGGCCCCACGCTTCGCTGAGCTTCTGCGCAAGGATGCGGGTGACGAGATCGGTGGTGCCGCCGGCCGTCAAGCCGACGATGACGCGCACCTGCTTCGCCGGATAGTTTTGTGCGAACGCAGCACCGGCGATAAGACAGAAAGCCGATGCGGTCGCGAGAATGCGTATGATCATGATGTCGATGTCTCCCCGGATTTTTTTATAATGGCGGCGGGTTCCGATTGTCATCAGCGTGCCATGCAATGTCAACACGCCGGCGGCTAAAGTCCGTGTTCGTCTGACCGGAACGTGTATGCGCAAGCGCACTCTAATGACATGAAGCAGGACCAACGTTCATTCTGGAGAATCGTCATGGCACGAATCGCGTTTAGTCTTTTTCTCCTATCGATGCTCGCCGGATGTATCACGCCGGTTGGCAGCCCGCCGAGCGTGCCGGCTTCGCGATCGCTCGCGGGCGTGTCGCCGCCCACGCCGCGCGTCGGCGATACGGCCGTCTATGTCGTGCGCAATGCCTACAACGGCGAACCGCGCGGCGACATCCAGTATCGCGTCGACAAGGTCGAAGGCGACCGCGCGATCGTCGGCGTGACGACGACTTCGCCTTACGCCGGTTTGCCGCATACTGAAATCGACGCGCCGTTCGGCAACTGGCTGCGTCGCCCGCTCGCGACGCACAATCAGCCGGTCGAATATGACTTTACGCCGGCCTTTCCCGCCTATCCGTTTCCGCTCGACGCCGGCAAGAGCTGGTCTACGCGCGTGAACGCAGTCAATCCGCAGGCCAACCGGCGCAATAGCGTGCGCGTCGACGGCCAAGTGCTCGGCTACGAGCGCATCACCGTGCCGGCCGGCAGTTTCGACGTCGTCGTGATCAGGCGCAATGTCTATGGTGGCGACTTCGAAGCGTTTCTGCAGGAAACGCACGTGGTCGAAACCGATTGGTATTCGCCCGAGCTCGGCCGCTCGGTGCGGCTGGAAACCAATTCGAGCTGGATCGACAGCAGCCGCGGTGGCGGCGGAATGCTCGCATTCAGCAGCAATCAGCTGATGCGCGGCGACTGGAACGTCTACGAACTCGTCAGCTACGACGTCAACGGCAAGCGCGGCGGGCCGGTTGCATCAGTGCCGCCGCCGCCCCCGCCTCCGCGTTGAACACGGCACGGCGTCCCATGCATACGTGACGCCATTTGCCGCGCCGCGGCCCGGGCGCTTAGACTGTCGGGAATAATTGAAAACAGTATCAGCGAGGAGGAAACCTTGTTCGACAAAAAACCGATTGCAGTCGCGTGTGCGCTCGTCGCGCTCAGCGCCGTCAGCGCCAAAGCCGCTGACACTTTTCCCACAAAGCCGGTGCGCATCGTCGTACCATTCGCGGCGGGCGGCGGCGTCGACCTGACTGCGCGCATTCTCGCTCAGCGGCTTACCGAACGTGCGGGGCAGACGTTCTTTGTCGAGAATCGTCCGAGCGCCACCGGCATCACCGGTGTCGAATATGTTGCGAAAGCAACGCCCGACGGCTATACGCTGCTCGTGGGCTCACAAACCACGCAGGCAGTGGTGCCCGCGATGTACACGAAGCTCAACTACGATACGACGCGCGACTTTGTCGGTGTGACCGAGATTGCGGTATCGCCGCTCCTGATCGTCGTTCATCCTTCGCTGCCGGTTAAAACCGTCAAAGACCTGATCTTGCTTGCCAAGGCGCGGCCCGGTACGCTCACGTTCGGCGCGGCATCAGGCGGCACGCCGCACATGGCAGGCGAACTCTTCAAATTGACGGCGAAAGTCGATCTGCTGTTCGTGCCATATAAGGGCGAAGGCCCGGCGATTGCCGATGCGATCGGCGGCCAGATCTCGATGGTGTTTTCGAACCTGCCGGTGTCGCTGCCGCAGGCGCAAAGCGGCAGGCTGCGCGCGCTCGCCGTGACGAGCTTACAGCGCGTTGCGACGGCGCCGGATATTCCGACCGCGGCTGAATCGGGCTTGCCGGGCTACGAAGCAAATACCTGGTTCGGCCTGTTCGCGCCGACTGCGACACCGCGCGAAGTAATTGCCAAGTTGAACGCCGACGCCAAGACCGGGTTGAGCGGCGCCGACGTCAAAGAGCGTATGGCAGGCCAGGGGCTTTTTGTCGTCGCGAGCACGCCCGAGCAGTTCGCCGAGCGGCTCAAAGCGGAAATCCCGAAATGGGCGAAGATCGTCAAGGACGCGGGCATCACGCCGCAGTAACGCCGCCTGTTGTCGTTGCAACTTGAGTAGCGAAACGCGTCAGAACTCGCGCAGCGACCTCAACGCGCACTGCATGCGGCCGCAGGAATCCGCGCCTTCCGAGTTCGGGCTGCGGATCAGTTTCTTCAGCGTGTTGTTCATCGGCATCAGCAGGTTCACGCCGCGCGGCGGGATCGGCGATTCAAACCAGCGCGCGTAAATCTTATTAATTTCGCCGCTTTTGAAAAGCGCGATGAGCGCGTCGTCGGCCAGCTTTTTAAATGCGGGGTCGTCCTTGCGCAGCATGATCGCGTAGGGTTCGTCGGTCAGGAAGTCGCCGACCACCGCGAATTCCGGCGGATTCGGCGCGCTCGCGCGCATCGCGTACAACAGCACGTCGTCCATCGGAAACGCCGCCGCGGCGCCCTTCTCGATTGCGGCGAGCGCCTCGCGGTGGTCCTTCACCTGCACGAAGCGCATGTTGAGCGATTCCTGCAGGTTGTATTCCTTGATCGCGCGTTCGTTCGTGGTGCCGCTGGTCACGACGATCGTTTTGCCTTTCAGATCCTTGTAATTCTTGATAAGCGAAGACGGCTTGATGAGCAGCCGCGTGCCGGTAAAGAAAGTCGTCACCGCGAAGGCGACCTGCTTTTGCCGCTCGAGCGTGTTGGTGGTCGAGCCGCATTCGAGATCGACATCGCCGGTCATAACCATCTGGATGCGAATCTGCGCGGAGACGCGGGTCGTCGTGACTTTAAGGTCGGGCAACTTCAAATGGGCTTTTACCGCATCGACGATTTTCATGCAGAGGTCGATCGAATAACCGACGTATTGCTGTTTGGCGTCGAGATAGGAGAAGGGGTCAGCCGCTTCGCGGACGCCGAGAGTAATGGTTTTTTTCTCGGTGATTCGCTTGAGCGTCACGCTTTCTTGCGCGATAGCCGGTATTGCAAACAGGGCCGCGATCATGGCGGCGAGAAACGCTGCTGAAATTGTGCGCATTGCGATCTCCTTTTTATAGTGCCGGACACTCATGTTGCAAGGCGAGCCGGGGCTGAGATGCCAGTATATACGACGTAACATTTTGCACGCGCGAGGGAGATTCGCCATTGGGCCTATGCTCATTTTCCTCTCCGAGGCGCCCTACGGTCGTTGAAGAAACGCTAATACTCGCTGAATATTCTTCGGAGTTCTTTCACGTCGCTGGTTCTTGCCAACGCGAGCATCAGCAGAACGCGCGCTTTTTGCGGGCTGAGATTGTCGGCGGCGACAATGCCCAGATCGTCGAAGTCGGGACGGCCGAGCACGCGGCCGTTGGCGACGCGGGTCGAGCGCACGAATACGGTGTTGAGCTTGCGCTTGATGGATTGCTGCACGGTGGCTTTTTCGCGGTCGGATAATGAGCCGGCGCCGGTTGATGCGAAAACAATTCCGCGCACGCCCGATTGCTGAAGCGCTTCGACGATGACATCTGCATTCGATTCGACGGCGGAGTACACGATTTCGACGGCGGGCAGTTTGCCGATCGTCTGCAAGTCGAATTCGGATTTTGTCGTATGCCGTTTTTCCGGCATGCGGTAGTACGCGACTTTGTCCTGATCGACGTAACCGAGAAAGCCGAGCTCGCCCGAGCCGAACGTCTCGGCGCGAAACGTGTTGCTTTTGGTCACGTCGCGCGCCGCGTTGATTTCATCGTTGAGCACGACGAGCACGCCGCGTCCGCGCGAGCTTGCGCTCGCTGCGGTGCGCACGGCATTAACGAGGTTCAAGGGGCCGTCGGCGCTTAGTGCAGTCGCGGGACGCTGCGCGCCGACGAGCACCACCGGACGATCATGCCTGACCGTCAGGTTCAGGAAATACGCGGTCTCTTCGATCGTGCTCGTGCCGTGCGTGATGACGACGCCGGCGACGTCCGCATCTTGCGCGTACAGCGCGTCGATTCTGTCGGCGAGTGTGCGCCACACCGCGAACGTCATGTTGGAGCTGCCGATATTGCCGACCTGCTCGACGCTCACGCGCGCGAATTGTTCGAGCTCCGGCACCGCTGCGACGAGTTGCTCGCCTTTGAGCGAACCAGCTTTGTATTCGGACAGGCTCATGCTCGACTTGCCGCTGCCGGCAATCGTGCCGCCGGTCGAGAGCACGATGACGCGTGGGAGGGACGTGTCGCTCATCGTGTAGCCGCTCCGGCGACAGTGCCTGCGGGCAGTTGCATGCAATGACGCGCGATGTCGCCGGGCCGCGTGAACCACACGCGGTCGCTGTGCTTGTGTTCGAGACAATGGCGCAGCGCCTGGCGGATCGCGCGCAGGCGAAACGGCTGGCCGGCGACGTAAGCGTGCAGGCCGAGCGCGAAGACGAGCGGCTGCCGCGCGGATTGTTCGATCATCACGTCGAACTGGTTGACGATCATGTCGGCGAATTCGCGCGCGCTGTGGCGGCGATGCAGCAGTGAAGTGACGTCGTTTAGTTCGAGCGGATAGGGCACGGACAGCAGCGGCCCCGAGCGCGTCCGCATCCAGAAGGGCTGGTCGTCGGCCGGCCAGTCGAGCACGTAGTCGTAGCCAGTCTCCTTGAGCAGATCGACGGTCACGCGCGTTTCGCCGAACGCGGGCCCGAGCCAGCCAGTTGGTGGCTTGCCCGATGGTTTCGTGATTGCCGCAGTTACTTCCTGGATCAAATGCGCTTCGTCGTGCTCCCACATGTCGTTTTGCACTTCGGCGCTGGTGCGGCCATGCGCGATGATTTCGTCGTTGCGCGCGTGCAGGCGCGCTACCAGTTCCGGGCGCTCGCCATACAGTAGGGCGTTGACTGCGTGCGCGACCGGCAGCTTCAGATCGTCGAGCATCTTCAAAAGATTCCACAGGCCAACGCGCTGGCCGTAATCGCGCCAGCCGAAGTTGCGTTGCGTCTGCGGCGCGCCAAGCGTGGATATGTCGTCACCGAGACCGGCGCCGAACGCGAAGTGCTCGACGCTCACCGCTATATAGAATGCGAGCCGCTTGCCGTCGGGCCAGCTGTAGTCGCGCCGTTTGTTGATTGCGGAGAACGGATAGCGATTGTGCTCGGGCACTTGCATGATCGGCTTCGCCACGTCAGCTCCCCGACACGATGCCCGGCGCCAGTGCCGCGCAATGGTCGGCGATCTGTCCCGGCAATGTGAACCACACCCGTTCGCGCTGCGGATGATTGGCGATGTGCTTCAATGCATTCGCGAGCAGGCCGAGCCTGAACGGCTGGCCCATCGTCATCGGATGCAGCGCGATAGTGCACACCAGCGGGCGCTCGACGCTTTGCTCAAGCATTTCGTCGAACTGGTCGACGATCATGTCGGCGAAGTCGCGCGCGGTCTGCTGGCGAAAAAGCAGCGTGACCGAATCGTTCACTTCGAGCGGATAGGGCACGCACAAAATGCGGCCGGCGCGCGCTTTCATCCAGAACGGCTGGTCGTCGGCGCACCAGTCCATCACGAATTTGTAGCCGGCCTCCTGCAGCACGTCGATGGTAACTGGCGTATGCGACATGCCGGGTCCCATCCAGCCGTAAGGCCGTTGGCCGTACGCGGCTTCAATCGTCGTCGTCGATTCGGCGACCATGCGCGCTTCGTCGGCTTCCCACATCGAGCCCTGGCGTTCCGATTGCGTGCGGCCGTGGCCGATGATTTCGTCGCCGCGCGCGCGCATGCGCTCGACGATCTCGGGGCGGTAATCGCACATCAGACTCGACAGATTATGCGCGGCCGGCAGTTTCAGTTCGTCGAGCAGATCGAAGAGCCGCCAGATACCGACGCGATGGCCGTAATCGCGCCATGCATAATTGCGCTGTGTCTGCCGGCCTGCGCTGCCGAACGCGGGGTCGGAGCCGGTGCCCGCGCCGAACGCAAAGTATTCGACGTTGGTGCCGATGTAGAACGCGAGCCGCTTGCCGCCGGGCCAGTCATAGACCGGCCGGCGATCGATCATCGAGTATTCGTAGCGGTGGTGTGTCGGTAACACGATCGGGTCACTCGACCTTGGCGCCGGATTCCCTGATGACTTTGCTCCACTTGGCCATTTCCGCTTTGAAGAAAGCGGTGAGTTCTTCGGGCTTGTTGCCGACAACGTCGCAGCCGAGGTTCGTGAGCTTCTCGCGCATCTCCGGCGTCTGCAGCGATTTGACGATTTCGGCATTGAGACGATTGATCACCGGCCGCGGCGTGCCGCCCGTCGCAAACACCGCGAACCACGTCGATGCTTCAAAGCCGGGCACGCCCGCTTCGTTCATCGTCGGCACATCCGGCAACTGTGCGCTGCGGCGCTTGGTCGTGATGCCCAGCGGGCGCATCTTGCCGGCTTTGATATACGGCATGCCGCCGGCGATATCGGTGAACGTAAGGTTCAGCACGCCGCTCATCAGATCGACCAGTGCCGGCCCGTTGCCTTTGTATGGAACGTGAGTCATCTTGATGCCGGTCGCGCTCTTGAACATTTCACCGACCAGGTGGCCGATGCCGCCATTGCCCGATGAGCCGAAATTCAATTTGTCAGGCTGCGCCTTGGCGAGCGCAATCAATTCCTTGACCGTTTTCGTCGGCATGCTCGGATGCACGACGAGCGCAATCGGGATTTCGGCGACCAGCGTGACCGGCGAAAAATTATTGAGCGGATCGTAATTGAGCTTGCCATACAGCGCCTGGTTGCTCGCGAGCGCGGGTGTCGCCATTAACAGCGTGTAGCCGTCGGGCGCGGCCTTGGCGACGATCTCATTGCCGACGTTGCTGCCCGCACCCGGCCGGTTATCGACGACGACCGGCTGGCCGATCGCAGCCCACAGCGGCGACGCCACGAAGCGCGCAAGAATATCCGACGTGCCGCCGGTCGCGAACGGCACGACGAGCCGCAGCGGATGATCGGGATAGGTTTGCGCCTGCGCGTGCGGCAGCAGTGCGATTGCGGGCAACAGCGAAAGCAGTAAGCGTTTGGACATAGCGGCGGAAAATAAAGGTTTCGGAAAGTGGCGCGGCGTTTGTGCGCTGCGTGAGCGCGGTAGTCTAGATTAAACACTCAGAGCGGGCAAACGCCGAAGTTGATGCGCGATTGACCGCCGCGCCGAATCGCATGGATACTCAATGCATGCACCTTACCGAGGAGAAACCATGGCACAGCAACCCGTAGATCCGAACGAAGTTTTGATGACCGGCGAGAATTCTTTTATCCGCTTGAGCGCCGACGGCGGCAAGACGCACACCTCTCGCGTGAGTCACTGGCGTGTGCTGTGGTGTCCGGCGGGCGCGGGTCATGCAATGTTTCTGCAATCGCCGCTGACCGACGACCACGTGCAGGTTTACAGCGACAACATGGCGGTCGCGCGGTGGCTTCAGAGAAATATCGAGACGCTGCTTTATCCGGCGTTCGCCGATGAATCGTTACCGGTGGCGGCCGCCCAGTTCTCGCGCTCGGGTGATCCGCATTCGACGTGCATGGAAACGGTCGATTCGGCCGCCGACAGCATCGTGCTGACGTGGCATGACTGCATCGAGCCTTTCGTCCTCACGATGGCGCCGGGCATGGGCAATCGCCCGATCGGCGTGTTCAGCACCTTTTTTCCGGCAAAGTCGGCGCAGATCGAGATGAATGGCGACTTCGCGCCCGATAAGACGTGGCTCGAGATGCGCGGCGATCGGCAGTCGTCGAGTGCGTGTCTGGCGTGGTCGGAGAGTTGGGTGAAGCCGAGGGCTTAGTTTGTTGGACACATTTTGGTTTCAAGCTTTCAAGGTTGAAAGATTGAGAGATTGAGCCGAGTCTGCCCCCGTAAAAAATTTCACTACAATATACACACGCAACCAACGAGGAGGAGGCAATGGCCTCTGTAATGAAGGTGCGCGACAAATCCGAGTGGATGGGCCGTGATTTCAAAAACGACGATTCATGGATCGTCACGCTCACGGCGGAGCAGGTAGACGAGCTGACTGCGGCCGCTGGCCGGTGCATCGACCGCGGGCTTGGCGTGACGCAGGTGAAGCGCGAAGACTTCGCGTTGAAGACGATGGCGCCGCTGATTGAATCGTGGGCGCAGGAAATCAATCATGGGCGCGGGTTTTGGCTGGTCAAAGGTTTGCCGGCTGCCAAACTTGGCGATGAAGTCGTGCGCACGATTTTCTGGGGCATCGGCTGCAATATGGGCTCGCCGATTTCGCAGAATTCGTACGGCGACATGCTCGGTGAAGTATTCGACGAAGGCGTGAAGATGGGTACGGGACGCGTGCGCGGCTATCGCACCAATCAGCGGCTCATGTTTCATACAGACCGCTGCGATATCGTCGGGCTTCTCTGTCAGCGCACGGCGAAGAGCGGCGGTCTCAGCAGTATCGTAAGCTCGACACGCATCTACAACGACATCGCGGCCAATCATCCGGATTATCTGGCGCCGCTCGAAAATGGCTACATCCATGCGAACATGGAAGAGGGCGGCGCTTTCACGACGTATCGCATGCCGGTTTACAGCGTGACCGGGGAGACGGTGAGCTGCCGCATCCTGCGCAATACGATCGAAAATGCACGCAAGATGGGTCACGCGAAATACACCGAGCTCGAAACCGCCGCGCTCGAATACATGGATTCACTGACGAACGATGAAAACATGCGGCTCGATATGGATCTCGAACAGGGCGACATGCAGTTCATCAACAATTACACGACGCTGCATGCGCGCACCGAGTTCGAAGATTTCGCCGAGCCGGAGAAAAAGCGCCATATGGTGCGGCTGTGGCTGAAGGCATACGGCAGGCGCCGCGCCGTGGATAGAGAAATCTTCAAGGATTACGACGGCGTCGAAAAAACCTTGCAACGAAAGGTTTCGTGATTAGCGCGCGCCTGACGCTGGTTGCATGCGGCGTATTGATCGCATGCAGCGCTGTTGCCCAATCGTATCCGAACCGGCCGATTCGTCTGGTATCGCCGTATGCGCCCGGCGGTGGCACGGACTTTTTTTCACGCCTCGTCGGACAGAAACTCTCCGAAGCGCTGGGCGCCAGCATCGTCACCGACAACCGTCCGGGCGCGGGTGGCGTGATCGGCGCGGATATCGTCGCCAAGTCGCAGCCCGACGGTTATACATTGCTGATGTCGTCGCCTTCGCCGCTGGTCGTGTCGCCGCATTTGCTCAAAAGAATGCCATACGATCCGCAGAAAGATCTGGCGCCCGTCGTCTGGATTGCGGCCGTGCCCGCGCTGATGGCAGTACATCCGTCGGTGCCGGCGAAATCGGTCGCCGAATTCATCGCGCTCGCGAAGTCAAAGCCGGGGCAGCTCACCTACTCGTCATCAGGCAATGGCGGCACCGGCCATCTCGCCGGCGCGCTGTTCGATCTCGGCGCGGGCACGAAGATGATTCACGTCCCGTATAAAGGCACCGGCCCGGCGACGACGGCGCTGCTCGCGAACGAAGTGACGTTGAGCTTCAGCGAGGCGATCGCACTTTTGCCGCACATCAAGTCGGGCCGCCTGCGCGCGCTTGCAATAACAACGCTAAAGCGTTCGTCGATCATGCCCGAGCTGCCGACAGTCGCTGAAACGATTCCCGGTTATACCGCTGGGCCGTGGTATGGCATTCTCGTGCCGGCGAAAACGCCGGCCGACATCATCGCGAAATTAAACGGTGCGGTGAACGCCATCCTGCGCACGCCTGATATCCAGTCGAATCTTGCGAACTCAGGCGCGGAAGCGAAGGGCGGGACGCCGGCGGATATGGCGATTCAGATAAAGGAAGAAAGTGAGCGGTGGGGGAGAGTGATTCGGGAGGCTAAGATTCAAGTGGAGTAATCTGATCAATGCATAAGTGTTGAGGCGTGCTTAAATCAAACCTAATCCTGCTAAACTTTCGCATGCGTCGAACAAAACCGATATCCCGTGTAACACTTGCATTCGTTTTCGGATTGCTTTCAGCTACCGCTCTCGCCCAATCCTACCCTCAACGCCCTATCCGCTTCGTCATTCCTTACGCCCCCGGCGGTAACACCGACATGATCGGTCGCGTGCTCGGCGCGAAGGTTTCTGCAAGCATAGGCCAGAGCATCGTGGTCGAGAACCGCGGCGGCGCGGCGACGCTGATCGGCGCGGAGAATGTAGCGAAGTCGCCGCCGGATGGCTATTCGATGCTGCTCGCGACGAGCACGACGCTCGCGATCAATCCGCATCTGTACAAGACGCTGCCATACGATCCGCTGAAGGATTTCATTCCGGTGACGCTCGTTGCGCGCATTCCCATGGTGCTGGTCGTGCATCCGGCGCTGCCGGCGAAAAATGCGCGCGAATTGATTGCGCTCGCCAAACAGAAGCCCGATCAATTGACCTACGCGACGCAGGGCCTCGGCAGTCCGGCCGATATGGCGATGCTGCTGTTCGCGGAATCGGCCGGCATCAAGGCGATCGCTGTTCCTTATAAAGGCGGCGCGCCGGGCATGATCGATCTGCTGGCCGGCAACGTGACAATGATGTTCGACAACGGCACCGCGGCTTACGTGAAGTCCGGCAAGCTGCGCGCGCTCATGCAAACCGGCGAGAAGCGCGCGCCGAGTGCGCCCGAGATTCCGACTGCGGTCGAACTCGGCTTCAAGAACTGCGTGTTCTATCCGTGGCAGGGCGTAGTCGTGCCGGCAAAGACGCCGCCCGAGATCGTCGCGCGATTGCAGACTGAATTCCGCAAAGCTTTGCAGTCGCCCGACGTGCGCGACCGCATTACGTTCGATGGCGCTGAAGTCATTGCGGGCAGTTCGGCGGAGTTCGGCGAATACATCAAGTCCGAGTTCAACCGCTTCGGAAAAATCATTCGTGCTACGGGCGCGCAGCCTCAATAGCTGAAGCGAAATACTTAGTAGTTGTCTTTAAGGAGTCTGCGTTGCAAAAAGCAATTGACGTTCATTCGCACATGCTCTGCCAGGAATGGCTGGATTTGTTCAAGGCCAACTGCGGGCCGCGCTTCACGATTCAAAAAGTCGTTGGCGGCGCCGAGGTAATTCATTACGACGGCGTCGCGTTCATGACGCCGCAGCCGACGATGTTCGACTATCCGGCGCGCCTGGCAGCAATGGACAAGGCCGGCGTCGGCATGGCGATCCTGTCGCTGACCGGGCCGAACGTTTACTGGGGCGACGCCAAAGCAAGCTCGCGCGCGGCAAGCGCGATCAACGACAGCTTCGCCGAAGCGAGCGGCAAATATCCCGACCGCATCAAGTGGATGGCGTCGCTGCCGATGCAGTTTCCGGACAAGGCGCTCGAAGAACTCGACCGCGCGACGAAGAAAGGCGCGGTTGGCGTTGTCGTGCTCGCGAACGTCGGCGGCGCTTCACTCACCGATCCGCTGTTTGAACCGATCTGGGAAGAAATCGACAAGCGCGAACTGCCGGTGTTCGTGCACCCGACCGTGCCGTGCGGCTGCGGCGATATGGACATGCAGGTGTTCCAGTTGAGTGCGTCGGTCGGCTTCACCATGGACACCACGCTTGCCGTATCGCGCATGATTTACGACGGCTTCTTCGACCGCTATTCAAAACTCAAGCTCATTACCGCGCACGGTGGTGGCACGTTGCCTTTTCTCGCGCCCCGGCTCGACCGTTGCCATGAAGTGGTTGCCGCCTGCCGCACCAAGATCAAGAACAAGCCCAGCACTTATCTCAAGCGGATTTATGCCGACACGTGCATCTATTCGAGCGAAGCGCTGCGCAGCACGATCGAGGCCTTTGGTGAAGAGCATGTGCTATATGGCACCGATTTTCCGCACAACATTTCAGACATGGAAGGCACGCTCGCGCGTATCGAAAAGCTTGAACCAACGGTTCGCGACAATGTTCGTGGGGCGAATGCTCAAAGGGTGTTCAGGCTATAGCGCCCGAGTTTCCGGTTTCAATCTCCGGGGGGTAGCCCCGGGGCTAGTCACCTTTCTTGCGCGGCCAAGAAAGGTAACCGAAAGAAGGCCGCCCCTACTGAGACGCCACTTCGTGGTGCCCCTGTGCTGCTCGACAAGGTCGGCGGCTGTGGAATTCGCGCTCCAGTTAGAGAAAACACGATTGAACGGTGAGCGCTCAAACACAGCCGTGGCGCCCCGGTGCCAGTTAAGCAGGCCGCGCGATGGACAAACAGTTCTGCACTTGGAGACTGCATTAGCACGGGGCTTCGTCGGTTGTTCCCGCAAACGGGCGTTCCGCTAACGAGTCACAACCGCCGCTCCTTCCTTGCCTGCGACCGCTCGGCGTCTCAGAAGGGGGTTGTCTGCGAGCAGTGCCGCGATGCAAAAAGTAGCGAGATGATTGAGTGGCTTGTTTTGATACACCACTTCACTAGCTCCACTTAAATCAAAATCTCGACGCTGCTCGCCTAAAGGACCCCTCGTGAGACGCTGAGCAGTCGCAGGCGTGAAAAGCGCTGTTAGGCGAAAAGCTGTTTGAGCTCGCAACCCCTATGTGTTTTTTCATTCTGCGAGCGAGTTTCTTTGAGCCGCTTTTCACGTCG
>JAQGMI010000111.1 GCA_028292435.1 Betaproteobacteria bacterium | reverse complement strand
CGTGCTCGCGAAATTCGCCTCGGCGTCGATGACCGTGGCGCACGAAGCGGCTGACGATGAGGACATTGCGGCGCGCCGTTCGATTGCAGGCTGGCTCTTCTATGTGCCGGACCAGGTCGCAAATATGAATTTTTATGGACGCTGCGCTCTGCTGGTAGCGGTAATGTTTTACACCTTCAAAATATTTCGCGACACGAACATTTTTTACGGCGACCTCGGCGGCCACATGCTGAGCCTGGTGCTGCTGCCGTGGCACGAAGCCGGGCACGTTTTTTTTCGCCTGCTCGGCCAATTCATGACCATCGCTGGCGGCACTATCATGCAGCACTTGTTTCCGCTCGTGCTGGGCTTCGTGCTGCTGGTTAAAAACCGCAATCCGTTCGGCGGCGCGATTTGTCTATGGCTGCTCGGCTACTCGTGGATTTACACCGGCTGGTACATGCACGACGCCGGCGACCCGCAGGCGATGATGGTGAGCGGCAAAAGCAGCGCGGAAGACGACGGTCACGATTTCGTGAATATTTTCAGCTATATGGGCGGCTGGTGGCTGCTCAATGCAACGAAAATCGGCATCGCCGTCGCGCGTTTCGGCCAGGCGGTGATGCTCACCGGCATTGCGTGGGGCGCGTTTATGCTGTGGCAGCAGAAAGCGAATCTGTCGGACGCGGTTTTCGCCGAGGGGCCGTTCGACCGCGACTAGCGAACGCGAGTACACCCAAGCCGGCGAGCAGTAATGCATGAGGCTGCGGTTCGGGCACGGGCAAGGAAACGAGCGCAAACGTAATATTGCCGCCGCCACCATCGAACGCGAGGCGGACACCGTTCGGGCCGAACGGCAACTGGTCGATCACGGTCCCCGTGTTAGTGGAGGCTGCCACCACGGTGAGTGGTGTCGACGCATTCGGCGTCACAAAAAACGAAGCGAGCCCGGGCGCCGGCATCAAAGACGCCGTTAGCTGCGCGCTCGGCAACAGCAGGCCGGACACTGGATCGATGGTCAGCGCCGTGCTGCCCGGTGATTGCAAAGTACCGGTGGCGATTACTTGCGGAATATTGCCGTTGACTTCGAAGACGCCGTCGTTGTTCGTATCCCGAAACGTGGTGATGCCGGTCGCGCCCAGCAAGGAATAGTTCAGGCTCGTAAATTGGCCGAAAGCGGGCACGGGTAATCCGGGGATCGCGCTTTGCTGAACGCCGGCGGCTGTATAACTGATGTAAAGCGAGTAGGCGGAGCCTGAAGGATAGCCGGCGTTCGGTACCGCGACCGGCAAGCCATCATGAATGAAGCTGCTTAATCTTAAAAATCCCTGCTCGGAGAAAGTGTTGCCCGTAATGTCGAGCGTGGCGAAGGAGTTGATGACGATATTGTCGAATGTAAATGGCGGCGCATCCGTGAGCGCCGCAGCAGACGGATTCCACGTTAGCTGGACTGGAGGAAGCGCGGCATGAACTGCCGAAACTGCGTTAAAAAACGCCGCAAGAATTGCAGCCCCGACATATGTTTGGATTGCCATGGTCGCCTCCCCAGTTCGCCCGTCGATAAAAGCGAGAGTGCGATTCCCGGCTCGCAAACGCGCACTGTCGTCTGATGATTATTCAACTGGCAAGCGCAAAAAAGATGTAGGTACCGCGCCTAATCTGCTACTCCAATTTGTCTTACGCTGGGCATCTTTCAGATGGAAGTTAGCGCTTCTTGTTTCCGCGCCGCGCGATAAAGTCGAGCGTTGCTTGCGCGCATTCGTCCGGCGCGACCGCCGCGGTGTGGTAGCCGTCGACTTTGATGGCAACGAGTTCGGAGTCCGGAATTTTTTTCTGATACGCCTTGAATTCGGCGATGCTGCGGCGTTTCGTATCGTTGGCGATGACGAGCGTTGGGCATTTCACGTTTTTAAGTTCCGCATTCAGATCGACGCCGCCGACCCAGTTCACGTAGGCATGGCCGGTCGAGACGGCGGTTTGTCCCATGAGATCGACCCACCAGTCGATGCCGCGCGGCGGCATCTTGCTGCCAAGCCGGCCGTTCATTGTCCAGCGCGACCAGCTGCGCATGCCGTGCTTGTCCATGTGATCGAGCCAGCCGGGCACCGTCGGTCCTTTGACCGGCGAGCACACGAGCGTCGCGGTCTTGATCAAGTGCGGAAACATCATCGCAAATTTCAACACCGGCATGCCCCCGCTTTTACCGCCGACGACATGGACGGGCTGATGCGGCGACAAGGCGCCGACGAGGCGCGCGAGATCATCGGCGAACAATTGCGTGGTGAACTCAAAATCTTTCGGCACGGGGCCGGTCTGGCCGAAGCCGCGCTGGTCGTAGCGAATCACACGGTACTTGCGCGAGAAATGCGGTACCCACGCGCGCCATGCTTCGGTGTTTTCGGTGAAGCCGTGCACGAACACGATGGTTTCCGGCGTGGTCCACGCGTCGGTGTGATCATCGATCTTGTAGAACATTCTGAAGTCGGGCGCGAAATCTAAAAACGGCATGGCGGAGTCCCTTGAGTGGCGAGGCGCAGGCTTGCGCGGTTCGAATTTTGTTTTTGCAATTTTACCGCAGGCGCGAAATTCCTGCGCCGCCGCCCCGGCCGCTAAGACGCATAAATTTTCTGGTGCTACACTTTGCGCCTGCGTCGGCCGCGCTCGATTAAATGCGGCGACGACATTCAAGGAAGGAGACCATCATTCGTTTCGCTCATACGCTCACGGCTTGTACGTGCGCGGCGCTGACGGTGCTCGCGTTCAGCGCGCAGGCACAATGGCAGCCGACCAGAAACGTCGAGATCATCGCGCCCGCGGCGGCCGGCAGTGCGCTCGACAGCGTCGCCCGTCTCGTGCAGAAAGTATTGCAGGACAAGAAGCTCGTAACGGCAAACCTGACGGTCGTCGATAAGGCCGGCGGCGGCAATGCGGTCGGCTTCAATTATCTGAATTCGCGGCCCGCCGACGGTCAGGCAGTGCTCGTCACGCCATTCACCATCATCACCAACCGGATTACCGGCGCCAACCCGATCAACTATCAGGACATCACGCCGATTTCGATGCTGGCCGACGAGCATATCGCTTTCGTGGTCAATGCCAATTCGTCGATCAAGAACGGGCGCGACCTGCTCGAGCGCCTGAAGCGCGATCCGGCCTCGGTCAGCATGGCGCTCGCCGCCGCGCTCGGCAATGCGAATCACATCGCTGTCAGCCTCGCCGCCAAGACAGTCGGCGCCGATCCGAAACGTTTCCGCATCGCGGTATTCAACTCGAGCGGCGAGTCGATCACGGCGGTGCTCGGCGGTCATGTCGAACTCGCGATTACCACGACCGGGCTCGTTGGTGGTCACGTGCAGGCCGGGCGCGTGCGCGTCATTGCAGTCGCATCGGAGAAACGCCTTGCGGGCGCACTCGCCGCAGTGCCGACCTGGCGTGAACAGGGCGCCGATGTTGTGTTCAGCAGCTGGCGCGCGCTGATCGGGCCGCGCGGCATGACGCCCGAACAAGTTGCGTACTGGGACGGGCTGATGGCGAAACTGTCCACGCAGGACGAATGGCTGCGTGACCTTGACCAGAATGCGCTGACGCCTGCTTATATGAACGCCGAGGCCACGCGCAAAGTGTTCGCGCAGCAGGCCGACACGCTGCGCGCGATTCTGACCGATCTCGGTCTCGCGCGCTGACGGTGCGCGGCGCCGTTCTGATTGCCGCGATTGCGGGCTCGTTGGTCGTGACCTCCGCAGCCGCACAGTCGTTTCCGGTCAAACCCGTGCGTGTTATCACCAATGAGGCCGGCGCCGGCCTCGACTTCGCATTGCGCCTGATGACGCCGGGACTGGGTAATGCGTTGGGGCAGCAGGTAATCGTCGACAATCGCGGCGGCGCGGGCGGGGTCATCGCAGCCGATCTCGTCGCCAAAGCAACGCCCGATGGTTACACGCTGCTGTATTACAGCAACGGACTGTGGACGCTGCCGCTGCTGCAAAAAGTGCCGTACGACCCGCTGCGCGATTTCGCGCCGGTGACATTGGCCGCAACTTCGCCCAACATTCTCGTCGTGCATCCATCGCTGCCGGTTAATTCGGTCGCCGAGTTGATTGCCCTCGCGAAAGCAAAACCCGGCACGCTCAACTACGCTTCGGGCGGGCGCGGCGCGCCGACACATCTTGCGGCAGAGCTCTTTAAGTCGATGGCCGGTGTCGATATCGTGCACATTCCTTATAAGGGCAGCGGCCCCGCTTTGATCTCGTTGATTGGCGGCCACGAGCAATTGATGTTCACGGTCGCCGTCGGCGGGCTCACGCATGTCAAAGCCGGCCGTCTCAAGCCGCTGGCTGTCACGAGCGCGAAACCGTCGGCGTTACTGCCCGGGCTGCCGACTGTTGCGGCCTCAGGTTTACCAGGTTATGAATCAGTTTCGATCCAGGGCTTGTTTGCGCCTGCCAGGACGCCTGCGGCAATCGTCCAGCGCTTGCAGCAGGAGGCCGCACGCGTCGTCGCCCGAACCGAGGTGAAGGAGAAGTTTTTCAACGCAGGCACCGAAGTCGTCGGCAGCTTGCCGTCCGAGCTCGCAGCGGCGGTGAAGGCTGACATGACGTCGATGGCAAAAGTCATCAAGGCGGCGGGAATCAGCGCCGACTGAATCGAGGCGGCGAAACGCGCGACAATGCAGTTCTAATTCAATCAGGAAGGGACAACGCAATGGCTGAGCTCATGAAAAACGCAGTGAAGGAAATGATGAAAGAGGGCAAGGTTGCGCTCGGCATGATCGCGCGCGTCGCCCGCTCCGGCGACATCGCGCGCATCGCGAAAACCACCGGTCATGATTTCGTGTTCGTCGACGGCCAGCATGCGTTGTATTCGGTCGAGACGACCGGGCACATCGCCCAGGCAGCGCTCGGCTGCGGCGTCGTGCCGATGGCGCGCGTGAGAAGCTGCGACGATCCCGATACCCAGGTGCTGCTCGACAACGGCATCATGGGCATCGTGTTTCCCGACATCAATACGGCGGCGGAAGCAAAGCGCGCGGTTGATCGCTGTAAATTTCCGCCGATCGGCAAACGCTCGGTGTCGGGCAGCTACACGATGTTCGATTTTCGGCCGGTCTCCACCGGCGATGCGGTGAAAACGATCAACGATTTCACGCTCGTCGTCTGCATGATCGAAACGCAGGAAGCGCTCGACAACGTCGACGCGATTGCCGCCGTCGAGGGCGTTGACGTAGTTCACGTCGGTTCCAACGATCTCATGACGTCGCTCGGTCAGCCCGGCGCATACGGTTCGCCGACGCATATCGCGGCGCTCGACAAGGTATTTGCCGCCGCGAAGAAAAACGGCAAGATCCCCGGCGTCGGCGGCGACCGCAACGTCGCGCGGCAGGTCGAGTTCATTCGCAAAGGTGCGCGCTTCCTGACGACGAACAGCGACATTGCATTCATGACCGCGGAAGCGTCGCGCGTGACGGGCGAACTGCGCAAGGCGCTCGGCGCTTGAGGTTCGCTATCAGGGCACTCGCGTGTAGTTGCATCGCGTTGACTGCGGCAACCGCTGGCGCCGCGGATACCTTCCCCTCGCATCCCATCCGCATGATCGTGCCGACGGGTGCGGGTGGCGTCACAGATGTGCTCGGCCGCGTGGTCGCGCACAAGTTGGGCGAGAGTCTCGGCCAGCAGGTCGTGATCGACAACCGGCCGGGCGCGAGCGGCATCGTCGGCTCGCAGATTGTCGCGACGGCGCCGCCTGACGGCTACACGCTGCTCATGGTGTTTCCGACGCACGTCGTGAACCCCTTCCTGTTCTCGAAGATGCCGTACGACACGGAAAAAGCGTTCGCGCCGATTTCGATCGTGAGTACGGTGTCGTTGCTGCTTTCGGTAAATACCGAACTGCCGGTGAAATCGACGCAGGAATTAATCGCGTATGCGAAAGCAAATCCCGGCAAACTTAATTACGGCACCGTCGGCAGCGGCAGCCTCGGCCATCTCGGCGCCGAATTATTTCGTTCAATGTCCGGCACGCGGATGACGCAGATTGCCTACAAGGGCAGTCCGCAGATTCTTGCGGCATTGATCGGCGGCGAAATCAACCTGTACATGATCGCGTCGATCAGCGGCGTGATGCCCCAATTGAAATCGGGCCGCGTGCGCGCGCTGGGCGTCAGCACGAAGCAATCATTGCCGGTGCTGCCCGACGTGCCGCCGATCGCCAGTGCGTTGCCTGGCTACGAAGCGCGCGGCTGGAACGGCATCCTCGCGCCGGCGGGCACGCCGAAAGCTGTCATCGACAAGCTCAATCGCGAAATCGTGAAAATCGTGCGCTCGCCCGAATTCGCGCAGAACCTCACCAACGAAGGCGCATTTGCGGTGGGCAATACGCCGGAGGAATTCGCCGCGGTCATTCGCGCCGACATGAAAAAATGGTCGGCGGTGATCAAGGAAGCCGGAATCAAGAGCGAGTAGGCGCTACGCAGCTGCACAGCGCTTGGGTGCGGGACAGGCGGTAACGTCTGCGCTTAGCGCGGTGCTGGCGTGGCCAACACGAAAAAGGCCGCTGCAGAGGCAGCGGCCTTTGATAACGGCATCCGGCACCCGGATGCGGTTATCGATGCTTATGCCGGTTCGAACTTGTGCCGCTTCACCTTTTCCATATTAGTGCCTTCGATGCGGATCAAGCGGGTCGGACCCGTGCGGCTCGGTGAATGCAGATCGCCTTCGTTGTAGACGTGCGCAACGCCCGGCGTGAGCGAATATTTTTTCTTGTGCGTCACTTTGCCGGCTTTCTCGGCGCTGGCGGGGCTGACTAAGTCCCAGTCCGACATCATCGTCTCACCGGCAACTTGTCCATAGATTGCCCAAGAGTGCGCGTGGTCGTGCGGCGAGCTCTCTTTGGGGCCCTTGTATTGATGCGCGAGGATGCAAAAGCCGAGTTCCGGATCTTCGTGCAGGATTTTGCGCTCGGGCGTGTTGTCGTCGAATGTCGCCTTGATGAAATCCTGATCGGTGAGCGCTTCGCGCAAAATCGTACAGATTTTCTGACGGCCGGCCGGACCGGGTTCGGCTTTCAAGGCGGCGCGGAATTCGGTAGCGAGTTGAGATACGGTGTGAGTCATGTTTTCTCCTTCCAATCGATGTGCACTGCTGGAACCGGACTATAACCAATTTCCGGCAGGTCGTTGCGGGCCGGTTCAATCAGCCGTCGCGCTTGATCACGGCTTCGATGGCGGCCGCCGGCACTTTAATGCTAACGCCCGCGCGTTCTTCCTGCAGCAACATCGGCACGCGTGAATCGCGCGCTTCCCACCCGCGGTTCGCGGCCTCGGTCATCTCGGCGCGCGTCAGTTCGGCAATGCGCATCGGCACGCCGATTTCGCGTCCCAGTTCGGTGGCCAGCATCACATCTTTCAATGCGAGCTTCAAAGCGAAATCCGGCGGTTCGAATTCGCCGCGCAGAAATTGTTTGCCGAGACGGTCGAAGGTGCGCTGACGACCGAGCGAGCATTGCCTCACCGCCGACCACAGCGCGAGCGGCTCGACGCCGGCTTTGACGCCCATCGTGAACACTTCGGCGAGCGCGGTCTGAATCGCGTAGCCGGCGCAATTGTGCACGAGTTTCGCAACTGTGCCGGCGCCGATTGGGCCGATGTAAATGACCTGGTCGCCGATCGCATCGAGCACAGGTTTGAATTTTTCGAATACGGCTTTGTCGCCGCCGATCAAGAGCGCGAGCTTGCCGGATTTGGCGCCTGCCGGGCCGCCGCTCACGGGCGCGTCGAGCATCGCGAAGCCTTTTGCCGCGAAGCGCGCGCTCAACTTACGCACCACGGTCGGTGAATTCGTCGACAGATCGAACCACGCCGCGCCGGGCTGCATGCCCGCGAGCACGTCGTCGGCGATCGCTTCGACTTCGCGCGGGCCCGGCAGCGATGTCAGAATGACGTCGGCTCTTTCCGCAACTGCGCGCGGGGTGTCGGCCCATTCGGCGCCGCCCTTGATATGCGGCGCTGCGGCATCGCGCCGCAAGTCGTTGACTATCAGTTGATGCTTCGCTTTCTGGGCATTGAGCGCCATTGAAGCGCCCATTGTCCCCAAGCCTATGAATCCGACGCGCATGGTGATCGACCTTTTCTGAATGGATGTTGATGCGGATTGAGTGCAGCGGCTGCACGACCGCGTTGCTGCAGCGGTGATTCATTATATGATGGGGATAGGAGGAATATCCATGACCCGTCGCCTTGCTGCCGCGTGGTACGGCCTTGTATTCGTGTTGTCCGGTGTGGCCGGTGCAGCCGAAATATCCGACCTCAAAATTCCCAAAGGCGCGGGCGGCATCGGTTTTCTGCCGCTGCTCGTGATGGAGCAGCAGAAGCTCATTGAAAAACACGCCGCCGAGCTCGGCAACAAGAATCTCAAAGTCACGTTCGTCAACATCGGTGGGCCGGCGGTTGTCAATGACGCGCTGCTCTCGGGCGCCGCGCAGATTGTGGCCGCCGGGCCGCCCGCGTTTCTGCTTACCTGGGACCGCACGCGCGAATCGACCCAGATCATGGGCGTTGCCGCGATGACTTCGCTGCCGATGTATCTGAACACGACGAACCCGAAGATCAAGGCGCTGCGCGACATCGGCGAGAAAGACCGGATGGCCGTCACCGCGGTCAAGGTCTCGATCCCCTCGATCATCATGCAGATGGCCGCGCGCAAGGAATTCGGCGACAAGGAAACGTTTCGCTACGACCGTTACACCGTCGGCCTGCCGCATCCCGATGGCGTCGCGGCAATGCTGTCGGGCATCAGCGAAATCAATCTGCATTTCACTTCGCCGCCGTTCGTCGCACGCGAGTTGAAAGACCCGCGTGTCCGCACCGTCATGTCGACCGACGACGTGATGGGCGGCTCGACGACGTTCACGATGCTTTACACGATGAAAAAATTTCGCGACGAAAATCCGGTTACCTACAAGGCGATCGTGCGCGCGCTCAAGGACGCGGTCGATTACATCAACAAAGACAAGCGCGGCGCCGCGCAGGTCTATTACGACTCGATTGGCGGCAAGGGCGAGACGATCGATGAAATCATGACCACGCTTAACGACCCGAAAAACGTGATCACCATGGTTCCGCAGAATACGTTCAAGTACGCGCAGTTCATGCAGGAGATCGGATCGTTGAAGAATAAGCCGGGCTCGTGGAAGGATTTGTTCTTTCCCGAAGTGCACGACCTGCCGGGCAATTGACGCGCAGCGCGGCGACTTTGTCTGCTGGCGTATCATCGTCGATGCCAGCATCATTTGATCAGGAGAGGCGTATGCAAACGTTACGACACTTGCCGCACTTTTTACGCAATGCATTTGCAATTGCCTTCTGCGCGGGAACTGCATGCGCGTATGGGCAGACGGTCGAGCCGGTATGGTCGCTTGCGCAGAAAGAAAAGCCGGCCGTGCTCGAGACGCTGAAAACGCTGGTCTCGATCGAATCGGGCAGTCGCGATCTCGAAGGGCTCGAAAAAATCGCGGCCGCGCTGGCGCAGAGATTTGCGGCGCTGGGCGCCAAAGTCGAGCTTCTCGACATGGGGACCGACATCGTGCGCTTTACCGACACGCCAGAGCGCGTTGGCAAAGTAATGCGCGCGACCCTCACTGGCACCGGGACGAAAAAGATCCTGTTGCTCGCGCACATGGACACCGTTTATCCGCGCGGCATGCTCGCGCAGCAGCCGTTCAAGATCGACGGCGGCCGCGCATGGGGACTTGGCATCGCGGATGACCGGCATGGCATGACGGTCATCCTGCATTCGCTCGCGATTCTCAAAGCGCTCAACTTCCGCGATTACGGCACGCTGACCGTGCTAATCAATGCGGACGAGGAAATCAACTCGCCCGGCTCGCGAAAAGTCATCACGGAGATGGGCGCGGCGCACGATGCGGTGATGTCGTTCGAGGGCACGCCGGTGACCGCCGATCAGGTGAGGCTGGCCACCAGCGGCATTGCGCAGGCCATCATCAATGTGAAGGGTCAGGCCTCGCACGCCGGCAGCGCGCCCGAGCGGGGCGTCAACGCGTTGAACGAACTCGCGCACCAGATTTTGCAGGCGGGCGACCTTTCGGATGAAGCGCGCGGCATCAAGGTCAACTGGACGATGGCAAGCGCCGGCATTGTGAGGAACATGATTCCGCCCGCGGCGCAGGCATTTGCCGATATCCGAGTGGAACGGCTCTCCGATCTCGACAGCGTCGAGCAGAAATTGCGCGAGCGGATCAAGGTCAAACGCATTCCGGAAGCGAACGTCGAGCTGTTGTTTGAGCGCACTTTCCCGCCGCTCGAGAAAACGGAAGCATCGAAGTCGCTGGCCCTTCACGCGCAGGGCATTTACGGCGAAATCGGCAAAAAGCTGATCGTGCAGGAGCGGCCGACCGGCGGCGGGACCGACGCGGCCAATGCATCGCTCAAAACGAAAGCGCCGGTGGTCGAGGGCTTCGGTCTGCAAGGGTTCGGCTCGCATTCAACCAACGCTGAGTATGTTCTCATCGATTCGATCGAGCCGCGCCTGTACCTGACGACACGCATGATCATGGATATCGCGAGCGGCAAGGCGCCGCTGCGCTGATGCTCGCGGATTGACTTCGGCATAACGGATGGGGAACTGCATGCGCACTGAATCCGGATGGTTCGTTGT
Source organism: Betaproteobacteria bacterium (assembly GCA_028292435.1). Lineage (GTDB taxonomy): Bacteria > Pseudomonadota > Gammaproteobacteria > Burkholderiales > SG8-41 > PALSA-1004. The sequence goes on along the minus strand of JAQGMI010000111.1, from coordinate 64,914 downwards.
TGTCATGTCAGCATTCGCTCCACCGCTATTGGCGGCAGACGATTTTCCATCGCGCCCGGTGCGCTGGATCGTGCCAGCACCGCCAGGCGGCGGCACGGACGCCGTGAGTCGTATCGTCGGCGCGAAACTTTCCGAACTGTGGAAGCAGCAGGTCGTAATCGACAATCGTGGCGGCGCGCAAGGCGGCCTCGGTACCGCGTTAGGCGCGAAGGCCGTGCCCGACGGCTATACAATCACTTTCGCATACACGGGTCCCGTCGCCGTGAATCCGCACCTGTATACAAGTCCCGGCTACGACACGCTGCGCGATTTCGCCGCCATCACGAGATTGACCGAGCAGCCAATGATCATGACGGCGCACCCGTCGATGCCGTTCGCCAATTTTAAAGAACTCGCGGCGTACGCCAAACAAAATCCCGGCAAGCTCTCTTTTGCGTCGAGCGCTTCGGGCCAGCAGCTCGCGGGCGAACTTTTCAAGCTGACCGCCGGCGTCGACATCGTGCACATCCCGTATAAAGGCGCCGGGCCCGCAGTGCTCGACCTGCTCGGCGGCAACGTGAACCTGATGGTGTCGAACCCGACTTCGGTCGTGCCGCATGTGAAGTCGGGAAAGTTGAAAGCGATCGGCATTCTCGGCGCCAAGCGCATTGATGCGTTGCCTGACGTGCCCGCCGCCGCCGAACAAGGATTGCAGGATCTCGCGTCGGTCAATGAGTGGTACGGCGTGGTTGCGCCCGCCGCAACGCCGAAAGCCGTCGTCGCCGCGCTTAATGCAGGCATCCTGCAGGCGCTCAAATCGCCGGATGTGCTGCAACGGCTGCAAGCGCTCGGCATGAATGCCGCGCCGAGTACTCCGCTCGAGTTCGACAAACAAATTCGCGCTGACTACGCGCTGTGGGGCAAGGTCGTTAAATTGTCGGGCGCCAAGGTGGATTGACCGTCGCGCGGCTGGAACTCCTTTGCCGTTGCCGCATCGGCCAAAGAGCGCTCCGGGGCGTACGCTGGAAACGGCGCGCCGCTATTTCCGGTTTTGCAGCTTGCCCGTAGACTCCTGCTGGCACTTCTAACGAGTCAGCATTGTGGCGCATTTGATTATCAAAGTAGTAATAGCTCTGGCATGGGCAGCGGCGCTCGTCGGCTGCTCGACGCTCGGCTTCGTCAATGCGCTGACGCCGACCAACACTTATACCGTAACCAACGATTCAGCTTATGGCGACGACCCGCGCAACAGGCTGGATATTTACCGGCCATTGCCGGCGGACAATGCACAACCGCGCGGCGGTTATCCGGTCGTGGTGTTTTTCTATGGCGGCACGTGGAACAGCGGCGAGCGCGGCGACTATCGATTCGTCGGCGAAGCGCTTGCATCCCGCGGCATCGTCACCATGGTCGCGGACTACCGGCTCTATCCGCAGGTGCGTTACCCCGATTTCCTTGTCGACTGCGCGCGCGCGGTGGCATGGGCCCGGCGCGAAGCAAGGGCCTACGGTGGCGACCCGCAGCGCCTGTTCGTGATGGGGCATAGTTCGGGTGCGTACAACGCGGCGATGATTGCGCTCGATGCGCGCTGGCTTGCGGCGGTCAAGCTTTCGCCGACGATGCTCGCCGGCTGGATCGGTCTTGCCGGGCCGTACGATTTTTTCCCGACGGAAAACCGCGCCGCGCAGCCGGTGTTCAATCATCCGGATTACCCTCCCGGCGCGCAGCCCATAGAGCATGTGTCCGGCATGGCGCCGCGCGCGTTTCTCGGCGCGCCGGATACAGACAATGTCGTCAGTCCCACGCGCAGCACGCAGCAACTCGCGGATAAACTGCGAGCGGCCGGCGTGCCCGTGGAGCTTGAATTTTATCCACGCACGAACCATTACACGATGATCGGCGTACTCGCGCGCCCTTTGCGCTTGCAGGCGCCGGTGCTCGACGATGTCGTCGCATTCGTGCGTGGCGCCCCGGCGCGCTGACACGGCGACCCGCATGGCGCGTACCAAAGAAATACTCAGGTGGACGTATGGCATTCTGTTTGCGCTGGCCGGCGCAAATCACTTCGTGCACACGCAGTTCTACGCGAGCATCATGCCGCCGTATTTGCCGTGGCACACGGGGCTCGTTTATATCAGCGGCGTGTGTGAAATCGTGCTGGGCTTGATGCTGCCGTTTCAGCGTCTCGCGCCGTTTGCCGCGTGGGGCATGATTGCGCTGATCATCGCGGTCACGCCGGCGAATTTGCATATGGCGCTGCATGCCGACCGCTATCCCGATTTGAGTGTGGCTGCGCTGTGGCTGCGCTTGCCGCTGCAGCTCGTGCTGATCGCATGGGCGTACTGGTATACGCGCGGGCAGTCTCGATTCCTTGTAAATTCCGGTCTCCCGAATGAGGAGGGCGGATGAGTTTTCGAAAGCCGATTACGAAAAATACGCGCAACTCATCAAGCTCACCGGCGCGCGCATCGATTGAAGTGTTCGCAGTAACGCAGCGTGTGAAAGCAGAGTAGACTGCGCGCTCAGTTTTAGAACCTAATCAGGTCAACGGAGGAAAGATGGCAATCCAGGACGCTGCATTGCAGCCAGGCACTGAATTCAAAGGCAAGGTCGCGCTGGTGACCGGGGCGACCCGCAACATCGGGCGTTCGATCGCATTAGCGCTCGCCGCCGGCGGTGCGAAGGTCGCCGTCAACTCGCGCGTGTCGCGCGAGGCAGGCGAAGCGATCGTCAAGGAGATCAAGGCGATGGGCGGCGACGCCGAAACCTATGTTGCCGACGTTGCCGATGCCAATGCGGTCAATGCGATGGTCGACGGCACGGTGAAGCGCTTCGGCCGCATCGACATGCTCGTCATCAATGCGTCGGTGCGCAAGCAGACGCCGTTTGCCGACATGAGCTTCGATGAATGGAAAGGCATTCTCGGCATCACGCTCGACGGTTCTTTTCATCTTGCGAAGGCCTGCCTGCCGCACATGATCAAAGCCGGCGGCGGCGCGATTGTCACGCTGGGCGGCATGATGGCGCTGTCGGGCGCCAAGAATCGAGTGCATGGTTCGGTCGTCAAGCATGGCCTGGTCGGCATGACGCGTGCATTGGCGCTCGATCTCGCGCAATACAACATTCGCGTGAACTGCGTGTCACCTGGACAGATGAACACTGCAGGTGCCGGCGAAACGATTACCGAGCGCCCGGCGCCGAGCAAAAACGTGCCGATCGGCCGCAAGGGCGAGCCCGAAGAAGTCGCGGCGGCCGTGCGCTTTCTGTGCAGCCCTGCGGCCAGCTTCGTCAGTGGTCAGAACCTGCACGTGAACGGCGCGCAGATGATGTATTAGGCTGGTGAGGACACGCATGAGCGTTTTGCGAACCGTATCGATCGCAGCCGCTCTTATTGTTGCGTTTAATGCGATAGCGCAGACGGATTATCCGACCAAGCCCATCCGCCTGATCGTTCCGTTTGCGCCTGGCGGCGGGACTGACATCGTCGCGCGCGTGATGGCGCAGAAAGCCGGCGAAATTCTCAAGCAATCGGTCGTCGTCGACAACCGCGGCGGCGCCGGCGGCGTGATCGGCATGGAGATGTCGGTACGCGCGGCGCCCGATGGTTACACGCTCGGCATTGTGTCTGGCAGCATCGCGACGACCGCGGCCGCCAACAAGCTGGCTTTTGATCCCGTCAAGGACATCGCGCCGATCAGCATGCTCGGCGAAGCGGGGTTCCTGCTGACGCTCAATCCCGCGGTGCCTGCGAAAACGACGCAGGAGCTCATCGCGTACGCAAAAGCGTATCCGGGCAAGGTCACCTATGGCTCCTCCGGCACCGGCGGCACGTCGCATCTAGTCGGCGAACTGTTCGACCTGATGGCCGGTACGCAGATGACGCATGTGCCGTACAAGAGCTCAGGGCCTGCGTTGACCGACATGCTCGGCGGCCAGATCCAGATGATTTACGGCAGCTCGCCGCTGGTGACGCCGCAGATGAATTCAGGACGCCTGCGCGTGATTGCAATCACGACGCTTAAACGCAGCCGCGCGCTGCCGAATATTCCGACGGTAACCGAGTCGGGCGTGCCGGGATTCGAAACCATCACCTGGTATGCGCTGAGCGGGCCGCGTGGATTGCCGCCTGCAGTGGTCACGCGCTGGCAGCAGGCGCTGATCACTGCGCAGCAGTCGCGTGAAATGAAAGAACGCTTTGAGCTGGACGGTCTCGACGCGCCGGAAATCGGCGCCGCGTACTTCAACCAGGTGCTGCAACGCGATCTCGCGAAGTGGTCCCGCGTCGTCAAAGCGAAAAACCTGAAGCTCTGAGCGCGTATCAGGCGCCGGCGCGAACCACCGGATTGCGCAACACGCCGATATCTTTCTGCACGATTTCACATACGTCGCCGTGTTTCAGATCGGGCAGCGTCGCGTTGTCGGTGCCGAGCCAGATCACATCGCCGGGCCATAGCGTCATGTAGCTGGTTATCTCCGCGATGTAATGCTGCGCTGAAAACAGCATTTTGTCGGTCGTGTATTCGGCCGCCTGCTCGCCATTGACGTTCACGGATACCGTGAGGTTCATCGGGTCGAGCCCGGTCGTGATAAATGGTCCCATCGGTTTCCACGTGTCGCAGTTCTTGGCGCGCCATAGCGTGCGGTCGGACGCCTGCCAGCCGCGATCGCTGACATCGTTGCCGAGCGTGTAGCCGAGTACGCACGACAGCGCATCGGCTTCGGTAAGGTTGCGCGCTTTTTTACCGATCACGGCGACGAGCTCGCCTTCGTATTGCACCGGTCCCGGCGAATCGGCGGGAATCACAATGGTCTCGCCGGTGCCGATCAACGCGTTGTTCGAGCGGTAGCCGACATCCGCTTTCTCAGGCGGCTTTTTGTTGGTGCCTTTGCGCGCGTTGCCCCATTCGATGTGTGCGAGGTAATTGAGTCCGGCGCAATAAAAATTTCCCGGGACGCACGGCAGCAAGGTCTTCAGCGACGCCAATGCGTGCCGTTTCGTAGTGACGCGAAACGTGTCGAACGGCGAGCCGTCGAGCTCGACCACCGAGTCGCCTTCGACACGGCCGTAGAAAATGCGTCCCTGCTGATCGAATCGTCCGTATTTCATATGCGGTCTCTCAATCGACTTTTAAGTTGGCTGTCTTGACGACTTTCGCCCAGCGCTCGGTATCGACTTTCAGGTAAGCGCCGAAATCGCGCGAATTCATCAGCGCCGGCTCGGCGCCGACGCTCGCGAGAAAATTCCTGAACTCGTCGGTCGCGACGATTTTGGCGACGGCTTCGTACAGCTTGCGCACGATTGGCTCGGGCGTTTTGGCCGGCGCGAGCAACCCGGTCCATGAATTGACTTCGAATCCCGTTAGACCTTGTTCGCTGATCGTCGCGAGGTCCGGCATTTGCGTCGAACGTTTCAGCGATGCAACGCCGATTGCCCGCAGCCGGCCCGCCTTGATGTGCGCCGACAGCGCGGTCGCGCCTGTGCAGATCATCGGGATCTGGCCGCTCAAGACGTCGATCATCGCAATGCCGGCGCCCTTGTATGGGATGTGCACGATGTCGATGCCCGCCATTGCCTTGAACAACTCGCCGCACAGATGCGGCGAACCGCCGCTGCCGCTCGAAGCGAAATTGAGTTTGCCGGGGTTGGCCTTGGCGAACGCGATCAGTTCTTTGACATTGGTCGCCTGTACCGACGGATGCACGACGAGCACGTAAGGCACCGACGCGTACATGGCAATCGGCGTCAAATCCTTGATCGGATCGTAGCCCAGGTTCTTATAGACGGCCGGGCCGACGGCGAGCGGACCGGCGACGCCGATCAGCAGCGTGTAACCGTCGGCAGGCGCTTTGGCGACCATTTCGGAACCCATGTTGCCGCTGGCGCCTGAACGGTTATCGACGACGACCTGCTGGCCGAGCACGTTGGTCAGTCGCAACGCGAGCGCGCGGCCGAGTATGTCGTTGGTGCTCGAGCCGGGCGGGTACGGCACGATCAGGCGGATCGGACGGTCGGGATAAGACTGCGCGGCGACGGTTGCGCATGCGCATGTGTAAGCCAACCCGAGCACACCGAACACTGCGATTCTCATGCCAGTCTCTTTTTCACGCGTTTTCTCCTCGATTGAACGGATGCCTGACGCATCCGGCGGATTTAATTTTACTTGTTCAGCACAGAAGCTGCGCAATCCCATTGATGTCCCTGGAAGCGTCGAGTGCGCGCAATGCAGCGAACGTTTTAGTCGCTGCGTCCGCGCTTACATGGCCGGAGTGGTTCGCGCAATCCGAGAACTTTTGAGCGAGATCGTCCCAGCTCAATTCGCGATGCGGCGAACCGGGCGGCCTGTCGATGCGCAGACGCTCGCTGCGGCCATCGTTGAGGCGCACTTCGACTTCGACGAAGCCGCGGCTGCCCGAGCTGCGCGATTCAAACAGCGGATCGTCGCCGCGGCAGGCGGCATCTTCTTTGGCATCGATGCGCGCGTAGAAATCGGCAACCTCCTTGCGCCGCACCGCTTCGTCGGTGAACGTCCACAAGGTGCATTGACCATCGAGTGCTGCCGCCGCGAGCGGGTAATCGAGGCTGAATTTGCCTTCGAGCCCGGTGGTTGGGCGCGGATACGTAAGCACGTGCATTCCACCGGGCGGCATGCGGCAAATCACTTGGTCGATGCTTTTTGCATCGCAGTTCAATTTCGCGCGCAATGCGAGCACGCCGTCTATTGCGCGATGCGACGCGTAGCAGCACGGAAATTTTTTCAGCGCGAGGCCGGGGTCGGCGACGATGAATGGCTTGCCAAGCGATTTAACGGCGACCTCGGGATTCGATTCGGCGACGCCATACGACGAGAAAAATCCCGTTTTCGCTTCGAGCACGTCGGGTGCCGCCGTAAATCCCGATGCGGCGAGGTTGAATGCCGTCAGCGCGCTGCGCGCCGCGATGCCGGTGTGCAGTGGCTTCGTCATCGTGCCGAAATTACGCCTGAGGCCGCCGGCCATCGACGACGCGATGCCGAACGCCTGCTCGGTCGCTGCAGTCTCGAGCCCGTGCAGTTTCGCGAGCGCTGCGAGTCCGGAAAACAACGCGAGCGTGCCGGTCGCGTGAAAACCGCGCTGATAATGTCCGTTGGTCATGCCGCGGCCGATGTTGCCGCCAACCTCGACGCCGACAACGTAGGCTTCAATGAATGCGGCGCCTGTCACGCACTTGCCGTTGAGACTTGCGAGCAGCGCGGCGACGATCACCGCACTTGGATGCGCCGGCATCAGCGACAGCACGTCGTCGTAATCGAGCGCGTGTCCGTACGTGCCGTTGATGAGCGCCGCCGTTTCCGGCGCGGCGGTCGTGCCGGTGCCGAGAATAGGCGCGGTGCCGGGTGCGTGCGCGAGTTCGAGATAACGACGCAGCGGCTCGGCGACTTCCGATCCCGCGCCGGCAATCATCACGGCGAACGTATCGGCAATCGCTTTCTTGGCTTTGTCGTTAAGCGCTGCCGGAAAATCGCGCGTTGAAGTGTTCGCGATGAATGCCGCAATCGCAGCAGTGGCGCCCATGGTCCTGCCTTTCGTATACAGATTTACCGGGCAAGTATGATACCGCGCAACGCCCGCGATGAAATTGCGTACAATCGGGCACAACACTGGAGGCCGCGTGACAAGCGCGGCCTTAACTTTTCAGACGGTCATTACATGCAGCGCGTTATTGGTTGGCTCGTTTTGCTGGCGTTGTGCTGCGGTTACACGCACGCGCAGACACTCGGTTATCCCGAGCGCCCCATCCGCATCGTCATTCCTTATCCGCCCGGCGGCGGCACCGACATCGTGATCCGCGCGGTGAACGCCCGGCTCGCCGAACGCCTGGGTCAGCCCGTTGTCGTTGATAACCGCGGCGGCGCGACCGGCACGATCGGCAGCGAAGCGGTCGCCCATGCTGCGCCCGACGGCTACACGCTGCTTGCGCATACCAACGCCGGCATCACGATCCTGCCGCACCTCAACAAAAAGCTGCCGTACGATCCGATCAAGGACTTCGCACCGATAACGCTTGCCGCATCGTCGCCCTACGTGCTCGTCGTGCATCCCAAGCTACCGGTGGCGACGGTCGCGCAGTTCATCGCGCTCGCCAAAGCGAAACCGGGCGAACTCAATTACGCGTCATCGGGCAATGGGGCATCGACGCATCTCGCGGGCTTGCTGTTTTGCCAGATGGCTGGCGTGAAGATGGTGCACATTCCGTATAAGGGCTCGGGCCCGGCGACCACCGACCTCATCGCGGGTCAGGTGCAGTCGCGCTTCTCGAGCATTCCGCCGGTGCTGCCGCATATCCGCACCGGCCGTCTGCGCGGCATTGCGGTTACCGGCGCCAAGCGATTCAATCTGCTGCCCGATTTGCCGACCGTTGCCGATACGCTGCCCGGATTCGAAGTCGATTCCTGGTACGGCGTGTTCGCGCCCGTCGGCACGCCGGCTGCGATCATCAAAAAGCTCAACGCCGAATTTGCCGCGGCACTGAACTCGGCCGACGTAAAGGCGCTGCTGGCGACGGACGGTTCGGAAGTCGTCGCATCCTCGCCTGAACGCTTCGGGGCGATCATTCGGGCGGAGTACGCGCGCTGGGCGCCGGTCGTCAAAGAGTCGGGCGCGAAAATCGACTAACTCAGTCCCCGCGGACGAACAGGTGACTATCCGCGGCTCCAATCGAAAGGTTTAGCTAGTGGCTGCTGAAACATTACCCACCGATCAACTGCTGCTTGACGTAGCCGAATACGTCGACGCTTATGAGATCAAGAGCGCCGCGGCGCGCGATATGGCGCGGTATTGCCTGATGGACAGCCTGGGCTGCGCGCTGGAAGCGCTCGAGCACGATGATTGCACGCGTTTGCTCGGGCCGGTCGTGCCGGGCACGACGGTGCCGAACGGCGCCCGTGTGCCGGGCACATCGTTCGTGCTCGACCCGGTGACCGCAGCGTTCAATATCGCAACGATGGTGCGCTGGCTCGATTTCAGCGACACCTGGGTCACTGCACAAACGACGCACCCGTCCGACGATGTGGGCGCGATACTCGCGGTGGCGGATTATTTAAGCCGTTTGAATGTCGCCGCGCGCAAACCGGCATTGACGATGGCGGTCGTGCTCGACGCGATGATCAAGGCGCATGAACTGCAAGGCAGCCTCGGTGCGCACATGCGGCTGAGCGAGACGGGCATCGATCATCCGCTGCTGCCCAAGATCGCGTGCGCGGCGGTGGTCGCCAAATTGCTCGGCGGCACGCGCGAGCAGATCGTGGCCGCGACATCGCTCGCCTTTTTCGAGCCGAGTTTGTGCGCGCATCGCTTTGGCTCAAACGTCGGACCGCGCAAGGGTTGGGCCGCTGCCGAATCGACGAGCCATGGCGTGCGGCTTGCACTGATGGCTGTCAAAGGCGAGCCGGGCTACCCGAACGTGCTGACTCAGCCTAAATGGGGTTTCAACAAATGGTTCCTCGGCGGCCGCGAATTCGCGTACGGCAAACCCGCCGCCGGCGTCATGGAGGGCGTGTTGTTCAAGATTTTGTGTCCGGTCGTCATACATGCGCAATCGGCGATCGAATGCGCGCTGCAGCTTTATCCCGCGGTGCATGCCCGCATTGACGAAATTGCCGCGATCAAGCTCGCCGTGCACGTCGAGACATTCAACAAGATCAACAAGACCGGCACGCTGCGCAACGCGGCCGACCGCGACCACTGCCTTCAATATGCGGTGGCCGTAGCGCTTCTGCATGGCCGGCTGACGGCGAATGATTACACCGACGAATTTGCGGCCGATCCTCGCATCGACCGGTTGCGCGCATTGATGCAGGTCAATGAGAACCCGCGCTATACGGCGATGCTGCGCGACCGCGCGGTGGGCGCCAATCCGAATTCTATCGAGATCGTCTTCACGGACGGAACGCAAAGCGTGCACGCTGAGGTGGAGTTTCCGGTTGGCCATCCGCGCCGGAGAAAAGAAGGCATTCCGCTGCTCGTGCGCAAATTCGAGCAGAACCTGGGGCGGCGCCTTGCGCCCGTGCGCCAACGCGAAATTCTCGACGTCTGCATGGATCACGACCGGCTCGCGCGCACACCCGTCAACGAGTTCGTCGATCTCTTCGTGGTCTGACCCGAATGAGCCGACACTTTATAATCGTGAAACATTTTTGCGTCATTGCTAACGCTACCCGAGGAGAGCAACACAATGCAGTTTGACTGGACGACTTTAGGCGGCAAATCGCCGAACGCGCTCGTCAAGGCGCGCAACGTCGCGCATCACGCGCTGCAGTGGACGACCAAGGCAGCGCGCGCCAACCTCGAAGCTGTTGCGGATGACAGTCATTCGAGCCTGACATGGGACAGCGCGCGCGGTGCTTTATTCTGCCAGCCGCTGCCGGCAGGCGATGTAAGCGTGCGCGTCGGCCTGCGGTTGTCCGGCCTCGCCCTGATCGTCATGCGCGGCAGCCTGGTGCTCGACACCTACGAACTCGCCGGGCGCCGGGATTCGATGGTGGGCGTCTGGCTCGACTCGGCATTGCGCGCACTTGGGCTTAAAGCAGCGACCGAGGTCACGCTCCCTTATACGATACCGTCGCATCCGGTCGCTCGCGGCTCGGCGTACAGCTTCAACGGCGAGGCAGAAGCCTTCGAAGAACTCGTGCGCTGGTTCGACGCGGCGGCCGACCTGCTGCAAGACGTACGGATGAACTTTACCGAAGGCCGCGCCGATGCGGCGCGCTGCTGGCCGCATCACTTCGATATGGCAACGCTGATTTCGTTCGATCCGCCCGAGGCGGCGAACGCGCGCTCGATCGGCATCGGCTTTTCACCGGGTGACCATTACTATCCGCAGCCCTATATCTATGTGAGCCCGCACCCGCAGCCGAAAGGCGCCGCACTGCCGCCGCTTGCACTCGGGCATTGGCATGCCGAAGGGTTTATCGGCGCGATCGCTATTGCAGAATCGATTTTGGCGCTCGACGATCGAAGCGCCGGCGTATCTGAATTCGTGCGCAGCGCATTCGACGCGAGCCGTGCGCTGATCGGCGTCGCGCCAGTTGAACAAGCAGAACAAGTAGAACCAGTAGAACAACCGGAACAAGCGCAATGAGTGCACCGGTCGCGCCTGAACTGCCGTCGCACGGCTATGTAATTACCAGGCCGGTGCCAGGCTCCGATATACCGGTCGATCTGACGTTCGCGCTGACGCGCGACGAAATTTACGTGCCGATCGCGGTGCGCCGGCCGCAGGGCGCGGGCCCGTTTCCGGTGATTGTCATAGGACGCGGCGACGGCCGCGGCGGCTTGCCGCATGTCGAGAAGCAGGTCGAACGGCTGGCGTCGATGCAGGATGAAATGATCGCGCGCGGCTATGTCGTCGCTTTCGTCAATTACCGCAATGAGATTCCACATCAGTACGAGCACACTGCACGCGCCCAGAACATGGCGGACGACGTCAGCGGCGAAGGCCGCACGCTGAAGTCGGCGCCGACGCTCGATTCGGACGATTTGATCGCGATACTCAAGTACCTGCAAACGCTGCCCTACGTCGACAAGCACGCGATCGGCATCGTGGGCGTCAGTCACAGCGGCGAGATGATTCTGAAAATCGCGGCCGAGACGACTTTTGCGGCAGGCGTGGCCATCGAGGGCGCGTCGCACGAATTCCTGAGCGTCTACACCGGCCCGGCGGCGCCGCGCCACGGCAACGAGCTGCAATATCAGGACATCGAAGTCGTGCGCAAGAATGCCGACAAGGTTCGCGCGATGGATCGCATCCGCCGCATCAAGACGCCGATATTGCACATCGGCCGCGACCCCGATCATCTGCAGGGCATATTTGCGCTCGCGCACGAATGGATGCTCGAAGCCGGCAAAGATTCGACCTGGGTCAGTCTCGATCATCCGGTACACGGTTTCCCGTTCATGTATCGAAACGACGACGGCACGTATGCGCCGGACGCAGTGCAGCGCAAGGCGTTCGGGATTTTCATGGATTACTTCGACCGGCATTTGAAGCGAAAACGCTGATTTACATTCACCGGTAAACGATCAATTTAATTGGGGCAATCGATGAAATTCTATGGCGCCGCAGTATCCGGTAACGCGTACAAAGTCGGCATCCTGCTCGAACTGCTGCAAGTGCCGCACGAAACCGTGCTGATCGATTTTTCAAAGCGCGAACACAAATCGCCGGAATTCCTCCAGTTGAATCCGCGCGGCGAGGTGCCGGTCATCGAGGACGAGAATGTCGTGCTGTGGGATTCGGGCGCCTGCTTGGCCTACATCGCGCGCAAGCACGGCGGCGACAAGTGGCTGCCCGCGGATCCCGCGGGCCTGGCGGCCGTGATGCAATGGCTGTCGCTTGCCGCGAGTGAAATCCAGTTCGGATTGCAGTACGCGCGGCGCGGCCTCATGCAAAAGCGCTGGACGGCCGGCACACTCGAGCAAGGTCACGCAATCAGTCGCATTGCGCTCGATGCCATTGATCAGCGCCTGCAGCACAACGACTGGCTTGCGCTTGGACGGCCGACCATTGCCGACGTCGCCTGTTTTCCGTATGTAGAGACGGCACCGGAATCGGGCCTGCCGCTCGAGCCGTTTCCGCGGATCGCTGAATGGCTCGCGCGCTGCCGCGCGCTGCCGCGCTGGCCCAAGCGCTAAAAAAATAACGCCGCTTTTGAAGCGGCGTCAGGGTTCACAACCGGCCGGGCAAGATCAGTCGACTTTCGCCCCTGAGCTTTTGACGACTTTCGCCCACTTTTCGGTTTCATAAGTGTGAATTTTCCAGAATTCTGCGGGCGAGCCGGAAATCGGATCGCCGCCGAGTTCGGCAAGACGCGCTTTCATCTTCGGATCGGCGAGCGCGAGATTCATTTCCTTGTTAAGCACCGCGATCGCTTGTTGCGGCGTCCCCTTCGGCGCGCTCATGCCGAACCAGGCACTCGCTTCATAACCGGGAACCGTTTCCGCGACCGTCGGCACGTCGGGCAGTTGATTGGAGCGCTTCGCCGTGGTGACGCCGAGCGCGCGCAACTTGCCGCCGCGGATGAACTCGATGGAAGACGGCATGTTGTCGAACATCACGTGAACCTGACCGCCAATCAGATCGGGGAATGCGGGGCCCGCGCCTTTGTACGGCACGTGCGTCATCTTGATGCCGGTCATCGACATGAACAGTTCGCCGGACAGGTGCACCGACGTACCCGCACCCGATGATGCAAGAATGACCTTGCCCGGGTTGGCCTTGGCATAGTTGATGAATTCAGGAATCGATTTGGCGGGCAGGGCGTTGGTCACTTCCATCACGTTCGGCACCCGCACGATGCCGCCGACCGGATCCATGTCGCGCAGGAAATTGAAATTGAGATTGCTGTAGAGCGTCGCATTGATTGCGTTGGCCGGATTGACGAGAAACACGGTGTAGCCGTCGGGCGTCGATTTGATCGCCATTTCGGTGCCGATGTTGTTGCCGGCGCCTGGCCGGTTGTCGACGAGCACTTGCTGTCCAAGGCGCTCAGAGATGCGCTGCGCCATGATGCGCGCCAGGATGTCAGTGGTGCCGCCTGGCGGGTACGGCACGATCCAGCGTATCGTGCGCACGGGATAAGCGTCGGCCGCGATCGCGCCGTGGATGCAACCGAAGACGCCGCCGAGCGCGGCCAATGCTGCAAGAACTCTCATTATTTCCTCCAAGGGTAAAAAGCTTTTTCGGCACGATACCTGTATGACAGCGCGTCGGCAAGGGATGCAAGGCGCGATGCCCCGATTGCCCGAACTCGACGCTCGCCGCTACAATGAACCGCAATCATCATCCTGGGGATACGCATGAAATTTCGAGTGTCGCGCGTTTTGGTTCCGGCTTTGATTGCCGGTTTCGCATGCAATGCACAAGCCCAGCAATATCCGTCGAAACCCATCCGCATCGTGATTCCGTTTCCGCCGGGCAACACGATGGACATCATGGCGCGGCTCGTCGGACCGAAAATCACCGAACGGCTCGGCCAGAACGTGATCGTCGAAAATCGCCCGGGCGGGGCGGGCCAGCTCGGACTGGAATTCGCCGCGCGCGCCGCACCGGACGGTTACACGCTGGTGGGCGGTCAGGGCGGCAATCTCGTCGTCGCGCCGCATACGTATAAAAAGATCCCGTACGATCCGATCAAGGATTTCGCGCCGATCGCGTTGTCGACGACCAATTTTCTGGCGCTCGTCGTGCATCCGACCGTGCCCTTCAAGAACGTGAAAGACCTCATCACCTACGCGAAGGCCAATCCAAACAAGGTCACGTTCGGCTCGAATGGCGAAGGCGGCTTTCCGCACATGACGATCGAACTGCTGCGCGTGATGGGCGGCTTCACTTACGTGCATGTACCGTACAAAGGCAGCGCGCAAATCGCTACCGATCTCATCGGCGGCCATATCGATGCGGCCATCGACGGCATCACCGGGCTCACGCCGCACATCCGCTCGGGAAAATTGCGGTTGCTCGCGATTACCAATCCGACGCGGGTGCCTGAGTTCGACGCGCCGACGATTGCGGAGACGTTGCCCGGCTACGATTCGCGCGGCTGGTTCGGCTTTCTGGCGCCCGCCGGCACGCCGCGCGAAATCGTGACTCTGCTCAACCAGGAAATCAACCGCGCGATGCTGCTGCCGGACGTGAAGGAAAAACTCGTTTCGGCCGGGCTCATCATCGTTGCCGAGCCGCCGGAAGCTTTCGCCAACACGATCAAGAGCGATTACGCCAAGTACGGCAAGCTCATCAAGGACATCGGGTTCAAGCCGCAGTAAACAAACGGCGCTTTTCGCGCCGGTTCAGGCTTCAGGATCGTTATTTGTCTTTTCCCTGCGCCACATCCATGATCATGCGCGAGAGCAGATAGAGACGCGGTTCGATCGAGTCGATATACACGTACTCGGCATCGTTGGAGTGGGCGCCGAATCCCTGCAATCCGAAGCGCTCGATCACGGGCGCTTTTGTTTTTAGCGCGGCAAACGCAGCATCCGTGCCGCCGCCTTCGGCGACGTCGCCGATCACGAGCTGGCGACCGACCTCCGAATAGATTTTCTGCGCGTGCTTGGCGAGCGCGGCGTTGGCAGGGGTCATCTCGAGCGGCGGGCGGCGGCGCTCGAACGTCATTGCCACCTTCGTGTCCGGAATCAACTGCTTCTTGATGCGTTCGGTGACTTTTTCCTCGATGCCGTCGTAGTCGGCGACGCGCAGCACACGCACATCGGCGGTCGCGGATGCGATGGCCGGAATAACGTTGCGGTTGGTGCCCGCGCTGGCGACCGTCCAGTTCATTTTAAGTCCGGTCTTGGGATCCGAAAGATCGCGCGTCTGCAAAATCTGATGCGAAAGTTCGTACAACGCGTTGCGGCCGTTTTCGGGCGCGCTGCCCGCGTGCGACGCTCTGCCTTGCACGTTGAGCACGACGGCGGCGATGCCGGCGGTGGTCAGCGACAGGCGGTCGGAGTCCACGCGCGAACCTTCGCACGAGAACACGGCATCGTGTTCGGCGCCGAGTTTCGTCAGCGTTGCGCGCGAACCGGCCGAGCTGACTTCCTCGTCGGCATTGATCAGCACGGTGATCAAGGCGTAGTCGCGGAAGTCCATTGCTTTCAATACGGCGAGCGTGTGCAAAATCACCGCGATGCCCTGCTTGTCGTCGGCAATCCCCAGCCCGTATGCGCGGTTGCCGTCGACCCGAAACGGCTGCCTGGCGAGCATGCCGCGCAAATACACGGTGTCCATATGCGCGATGAGCAAAATTTTCCTGGTGCCGGTCCCGGTGAAGCGCGCCTGCACCATGCGGCCGATCTGCTTCGGCGTATCGACCATTTTGTAAATGTCGCCAGGCATCGGCTCGATGAATTCGACCGTGCCGCCCAGGCGGCGCAGACGATTTGCAATCAATTCGCTGATCTTGTCGAGTCCTTCTCGATCGCCGCTGCCCGACTCGATCGACACCAGGTCCTTCAACGTGTCGAGCAGCGGTGCTTTCTCTTTGGCCGCGAGCGACATGACCGGCTCGAGCGGCGCGGCGCTCACCTGAGGCGCGAAGATTGCACAGGCAATCACAAGGACGGCGTGCGGCAGCCGGCGGATCGAATTCACGTTCATTGGTTCTCCCCAGAAGTTGGATTTGCAAACGAGGTTAACCGCAGAGCCGCCGCAGTGGCAAGACGTATAATTCGCATTCCGAATTAACTGGAATCGAAGCATGAGCCATTGGTTTGAATACTTTCCCGGCCATCATATGTGGTCGCAGGGCATGATGTTCGGCATCGAGATGGCGGTGCAGGGCGCCGCCGCGCTCGGCGAGATCGATCAGATCGGCCAGCAGTTGAAATCGCATGTCGGCGACAATGAACGCTGGTGGCAGGAATGGACGACGATGGCGAGGCGCATCGAGACGTTTGGTGATGAAGCGGCCGAAAACGGTTTCGAACTGACCGCCGGCAGCTATTACCTGCGCGCATCCACTTATTATTTCTGCGGCGAGCGCTTCATCGCACCGTCAGAGCGCAAATGGGACACCTATCGCAGCTGCCTGCGTTGTTTCAAAAAAGGCATCGCGGTGCGCTATCCGAACATCGAGCGTGTGGAAGTGCCGTACGAAGACACGACGCTGCCCGCGTGGTTCCTCAAGGCCGATGTCACAGGCCCTGCGCCAACCGTCGTCATGTTCGATGGACTCGACAATGCGAAAGAGCTTTCAGTACTGTTCGGCGGCGTCGAGATTGGCCGCCGCGGCATTCATACGCTCGCTATCGATGGGCCCGGCCAGGGCGAAGCATTGCGCCTGCAGGGCATACCAAGCCGCTTCGATTACGAAGTGCCGGCGACTGCCGCCTATGAATATCTCGCGCAGCGTCCGGAAGTCGACGCAAAACGCATGGCCGTGATGGGCTTCAGCATGGGCGGCTACTATGCACCGCGCGCCGCAGCGATGGAGCCGCGCTTCGCTGCGTGCGTGGCGTGGGGCGGGCACTGGGATTATCACGAATCATGGGTACGCCGGCGCAAGATCATGGAAACCGGCGGCACCAAATTGTCGGCGCCGTCGTTTCAGTTGCCGTGGGTGCTGGGCATGCCCGACATGGATGCATGCATGAAAAAACTCGAGAACTACCGGCTTACCGGCGTCGCGGAAAAAATGCGCTGCCCGTTCTATTGCATCCACGGCGAGAACGACAACATCGTGCCGCTCGAATTCGCGCAGAAGCTGTACGATGCCTGCGGTTCCGCGGACAAGACGCTCAAAGTGTTGACGACGCACGACGGCGGCAGCGATCACTGCCAGGAAGACAACCGGCAGGTCGGCTCGAATCTCGTCGCCGACTGGCTCGCGCAGCGGCTCGGTGGACGGCTTTAAGACGTTCGTGCAGACACTCATGCCAAATTCCATCGGTGGTTCCTTAAAGCTGTTGATCCTGGCTGGCGCACTGGCTACGGCCGCGGCTGTCGCACAGTCGTATCCGAACAAGCCGGTGCGCCTGATCGTGCCTTACCCGCCGGGCGGGTCGGTCGATTTCACGGGGCGTGAACTCGCGGCGAAGATGACGGAAGCGTGGGGACAGCAGGTCGTGCTCGACAATCGCGGCGGCGCCGGCTCGACGCTCGGGCATGGCCTCGGCGCGAAAGCGGCGCCCGATGGCTACACCTTGTTGCTCGGCACGTCGGCGGGGCTGGTGGTCAGCCCGGCGCTTGGCACGCCGCTCAATTACGACCCGCTCAAGGATTTCTCGCCGATCGGGCTCACGGTTTATGCGCCGTTCGCATTGACGCTGCACAGTGCAGTGCCGGCGAACACGACGCAGGAGTTTATCGACTACGCGCGTGCGAACCCAGGCAAGATTAATTTCTCGTCGCCCGGCACCGGCACGCCGAATCATCTTGGCGGCGAGCTATTGAAAGCGCTCGCCAAAATCAACATCGTGCACGTGCCGTACAAGGGCGGCGGTCCGGCGCTTGTCGATTTGATCAGCGGGCAGGTGCAGATGACGTTCTCCGGCGTGCCGCAGATTCTGCCGCACGTCAAAGCGGGACGCGTGAAGCTGATAGCGATCGGCCATCCGACTCGCATCAAGTCGTTGCCCGACGTGCCGCCGGTCGCCGATACGCTGCCCGGATTTAACAACACGTCGTGGTACGGGGTGCTTGCGCCGGTCGGCACGCCGCCCGCAATCGTCAATCGTATCAATGCGGTGATGAACAAGGTGCTCGCTGACCCGGAGTTCGGTCAACGGTTGATCCTGCAGGGCGTGGAGCCGGTGACGAGCACGCCGGAGGGCTTGCACGACATGATCGCAAAAGAGCTCGCGCGCTGGCGCAAGGTGATCAAGGACGCCGGCATCACCGTCGACTCGGCAAAATAACGCATTCTCGAGGAGCAAGCATGCCGCAGATCGCAATTGCCGACGGCGAAATTCACTATGAGGTTGCCGGCGAAGGTCATCCGCTGATTCTCGTCAGCGGACTCAACGGCGTCGCGCGTTACTGGCAGCCGCAACTCGCCGCTTTCTCGGCGCGTTTCCAGGTGATCACGTACGACCAGCGCGGCACCGGGACGAGCGATCACCAGCAGCGCGAATTTTCGCTCGACCAGATGACGCGTGAACTCGTCGCGCTCATGGACGCATTGAAAATCGAGCGCGCGCATATCGTCGGGCTGTCGACCGGCGGCGCAATCGGACAGACGCTCGCCATCGAACATCCGCAGCGCGTCGCGCGATTGGTGCTCGTCAGCACGTGGACGCATTGCGATCCGTGGTTCCGCCGCCTGTTCGAGGCACGCCGCCGCATGTATGAGACAGCCGGCCCCGAACTGCACGCAATGTTCCATCCGCTTTTTTTGTACCCGCCCGATTACGTGAACGAGCACGACGCCGAAATCGCCGAGGAACAAAAGCGCGCGCCGACCAAATCGGCGCCGGTCGAAGCGTCGATCGGCCGCATCGATGCGCTGCTCGGATTCGATCGCCGGGCGGGGCTCGCCAGCATCAAGGCGCCGACGCTGATCGTAGCCGGCGACAACGACTACATCACGCCGAGCTATCACGCCGAAGCTATTGCGCGCGCGATTCCCGGCTCCACGCTCGTCGTCTATAAGGGCGGCGGCCATTCGCTGTCGAAGACGCGGCCGGCCGAATTCAACCAGACGGTGCTCGAGTTTCTCGGTACCGATTCCTAAACTTTACCGGGCTCCTATGAAGCGCATTCATTTTTTTTGCACACTCGCAATTGCGTTTGGCACATCGTCGGCATTCGCTGATGCCTATCCGGACAAGCCGATCCGTTTCGTCGTGCCCTCGTCGGCCGGTGGCGGCAGCGACGTGCTGGCGCGCATGTTCGCGCAGAAAATGTCGGAACACTGGGGCCAGCAGGTCGTGATCGACAACCGCTCCGGTGCTGGCGGAATCATCGGCTCGGAAATTACCGCCAAAGCGGCGCCCGATGGCTACACCATCCTCACGGTCGCTCCGGGGTATTCCTACAATTCGCTGCTGTACAAGAAGCTGCCGTACGACACGCTCAAGGATTTTTCGCGCGTCACTCATCTCGCCAATGCGCCGACGGTGCTCGTGGTGCATTCGGGCGTGGCGGCCAAAAACATTCCCGAACTCATCGCGATGGCGAAAGCCAAACCGGGTGGATTGAACTGCGCGACATCCGGCATCGGCACCAGCGGTTACCTGTCGGTGATTTTGTTCAAGCGGATGGCGGGCATCGATCTCACGCTGGTGCCGTATAAGGGCGCAGGCGATTCCACGACCGCCATCGTGGGCGGCCAGGTGCAAATGCTCTTTACGGCGCCGGGCCCCGCAATTCCGCACATCCGCAGCGGACGACTGCGCGCGCTCGGCGTGACGAGCACGAAGCGCGTCACGAGCCTGCCGGATGTGCCGACCATTGCGGAAACCCTGCCTGGTTATGCGCTCGAAGGCGCTTACGGCATACTCGCGCCGCCCAAAACGCCGCGCCTCATCATCGACAGGTTGAACGCTGAATTTTTGCGCGTGCTGCAACTGCCTGATATTCGCGCGAAGCTCGTCGACCTCGGCTTCGAGCCGGTCGGCAGCACGCCGGAGCAATACACGAAGCTGGTCGTCGAAGACATGGCGAACTGGTCGAAGATTTTCAAGGAAATCGGCATCCAGCCGGAATAATTTCGACGCGCGAAGCAGGAACGAGTTGACAGTCGACGCGCAGGTCCAACTTCCTTAAAGCGTGAACCGCCAAGGACGCAAAGGGCGCAAAGGAAAATCAACAGCAAGGACAAAAACTCGGGATAAGAAGATCAGCGAGTAAGATGCGGCGCTCATCTGAGGGATTGCTTTTCAGCCTTCCTTTGCGTCCTTGGCGGTGAAGCCTTTGATCTAAGCCCAGTAAAGCCGAGTCGGATTGTCGACCAGAATTTTCCGCCGTGCCGCTTCATCGGTGATGGTCTGCGCAAAAAGGTCGACCTGTTCGCCGTCGTTCGGCATTACTTTCACGTTCGGGTGCGGGTAGTCGGTTCCCCACAATACGCGATCGGGCGCTGCGGTCACGAGCGCACGCGCATACGGCATGGCATCGTGGAAGGGCTTGCCGGTCGATGACACGCGCTCGAAGCCGCTGACTTTGGTCCACACGCGCGAGTCTTTCAGGAGATCGAGCATCAGCTTGAACGGCTCCTGTTCCAAACCATTTTTCGCGACGACGCGACCCATGTGATCGATGATGAACGGGATGTCGAGGCCAAGCAGGAAATCGCGATAAGCAAGGATGTCCTGTGCGTCGAGATGCACTTGCAGATGCCAGCCGAGCGGTTTGATGCGCTTGACCACCGCCTCGATGACCTTGAGGTCCGGCGCGCCGCCGAGATGGGCGACGAAATTGAAGCGCGCACCGCGCATGCCGGCTTTATGCAGCGCCGCGAGTTCCGCGTCGGTCACACTGTTGTCCACCATGCAGACGCCGCGCCATGCGCCCTTCGACCATTCGAGCGCGTCGACCACCGCGGCGTTGTCGGTGCCGTGACAGCTCGCCTGCACCAGTACCGCGCGCGAGAAGCCGAGATGCTTATGCAATGCCGCGAGTTGCTCCTTCGGCGCGTCGGGCGGGGTGTAGCTGCGATTGGCGGCGTAAGGAAAGCGCGCGCCGGGGCCAAATACATGGCAGTGCGCGTCGCACGCGCCGGGCGGCAATACGTATTTGGGTTTGATCGGATTGGGATCGGGTGCCAGGATGGTTTTCATCAGTCTTTCTCGCCGGTTGAAACATAGGACCACAGCGCTTCGATGTCGTCGGGCTTCAACTGCCCGCGCCACGGCGGCATCGCGTTCTTGCCGTTGCTCACCGAGTTGATAAATCGTGCGCGCTGGTCGGGTGGAAACTTTTTGAGGTTGAAAAGTTCGGGATTGCTCATGCGCTCGCCATGGCAGGGCGTGCAGTACTCGGCGAATGTTGCCGCGCCGCGCTTGATCTGGTCCGGCGGAAACGTGTCCGGCGCATCGCTCCACGCCGCGAGCGGCGTGAGAAGGCCGGCCGCGCCGAGCCATAGGATTGCTTTCAGCATGCTGTCGCTCAATCCTGCATCAGCGCGAACGTCCACATCGAGCCGCCGGTCGGCACCGTGCCTTTGGCCATGCGGCGGGCAGAATTGCCGGCGAGTCCCGAGGCGATGCTTACGTATTGGCGGCCCTTGTACGTATACGTGATCGCCGTCGCATTGATCGACGAGCTGGTCTGAAACTGCCACAGCGTCTGGCCGGTCGCTTCGTCGAGCGCCATAAATTTGCCGTTGACTTCGCCGGTGAACAGCAAGCCGCCGCCGGTCGCGAGCATGCCGGCTGACGTCGCGCGTTCGACGAGCGGGATTTCCCATTTCTTTTTGCCGGAAATTGGATCCATTGCAATGTGATGGCCGACGACTTCGTTCGGCTGGACCACGTACTCTCGCGTGGTCACGCCCGTCGAGCGACCGCCGATGCGCTGGTTGGTCGGCACCGGCGCGATTTTGACGATGCGGCCGATCTGCCAGCTGCTTGTATAGATGAGACCGGTTTCGGGATTGAATGCCACGGGTGAAGCGTTGACGCCGCGCTGCGGATAGATCGTGACTTCCTCGCCTTTGTTCACGAGCCGGTCATGCAGATCGGTCAGCACTGGGCGGCCGGTTTTCAAGTCGATGTGCGTTGCCCAGTTCACCTTCGTAAACGGGTGGGCCGCGAGCAGCTTGCCGTTGGTGCGGTCGAGCGTGTACATGAAGCCGTTCTTGTTGACCTGGAACATGACTTTGCGCGGCTTGCCTTCGAACATGATGTCGGCGAGCACCGGCTCGTCGGTCGCATCGACGTCGTACACATCGTTCGGCGTGTACTGATAATGCCAGACGATCTCGCCGGTTTTCGGACGGATGGCAATGACGCTGCTCGCATAAAGGCTGTCGAGTCCCGAGCGGTTAGCGGGATTCCACGGCTCGGCGTTGCCCGTGCCCCAATACACGAGATCGAGATCGGGATCGTACGCGCCGCCGCGCCACGTCGGCGCGCCGCCGTATTTGTATGCATCGCTGTCCTTCGGCCACGTTTCCGCGCCAGGCTCGCCCGGCGCCGGAATCGTATAACGCCGCCACAGGTGCTTGCCCGTTTCCGGGTCCCAGCCGTTGAGGAAGCCGCGCGTCGTGAACTCGCCGCCCGCCATGCCGGTGATCAGCACGCCATTCGCAATCAGCGGCGCGCTCGTCGCGGTATAGCCATCCTTGTACTCGGCGAACTTCTGCTTCCAGACCTGCTTGCCGGTTTTCATGTCGAGCGCGAGCACGTGATTGTCGAGCATGATGCGATATAGCTTGCCGTTATAAATCGTGGCGGTGCCGCGGCTGATCACGCCGCAGCATGCCTGGGCCGCCGCTTCGGGCGCCCACTCGGCTTCGGTGCGCCAGAGCTGCTGGCCGGTCGCGATGTCGATCGCGAAAGTCCACTTGGCGTTGATCACGTACATCACGCCGTTGTAAATCGTCGGCTGCGCGGTTTCGCCGTAGTCGTTCATAAGGCTCATGCTCCAGACCGGCACGAGGCGCTTCACGTTCGACTTGTTGATTTGCTTGAGCGGGCTGTAATTCTTGAGGTCGTAACCCATGCCCTGGGTGGTGACGTTCTCGGTATTTTTCTTTTTGTCGAGCAGGTCGTCGGCGGTCTGCGCCATTGCAAGCGCGCACCATGTGCATAACCAGGCAAGCAGCAGTTTTTTCATGATCTTCTCCTCCGAACTATGTTGACCAACCAAAATGAATGCGGATTACAGCCGCGGAATGTTCGCCTTGTCGATGAGCGCGTTCCACTTGGCGATGTCGTCGACGACCACCTTGCGCATCCCGTCCGGCGTCGACAGGTTCTGGCTGACGCCGAGTTCCTGGAAACGCTGCGAGATTACCGGCGAACCGACTGCCGCATGGATTTCCTTGTTGAGGCGGTCGACGATGGCCTTCGGTGTTTTTGCGGGCACCGCGATGCCATTCCACGAATTGACTTCGTAACCGGCGAGGCCGCTTTCCGCCAGCGTCGGCACGTTCGGCAGCATCGATGATCGCGTCAGCGACGTCACCGCAACCGCGCGCAGCGTGTTGGCGCGGATCTGGCCCAGCACCGGCGGCAAAAACTCCATAGCGACCTGCACGCTGTTCCCTCTCAATGCCGTCAGCACGCCTGCGGTGTTGTTGAAGGGCACGGTCGCGGCGTCGAGACCACCCATCGATTTAAGCAATTCGCTGGCG
Organism: Betaproteobacteria bacterium; assembly: GCA_028292435.1. Taxonomy (GTDB): domain Bacteria; phylum Pseudomonadota; class Gammaproteobacteria; order Burkholderiales; family SG8-41; genus PALSA-1004. Next base: position 41,164 of record JAQGMI010000111.1, on the reverse strand, counting down.
AGATGCTGGGTAGTGCCAATATTGATCGAGCCGATGTTGAACTTCCCGCCGGCGCTTTTCGCCTGCGCGATCAATTCCTTCACCGATTTAACGGGCGAATCCGGGCTGACCAGCACGACGATGCTGAACGCGCCTATCGTCGAGATCATCGAAAAATCGCTGATCGTGTCGTAAGGCAGTTTCTTGAACATGGCGGCGCTGACCGCGTTGGTGTTATTCATCAGGTAGAGCGTGTAGCCGTCGGGCTCCGACTTGGCGACCGTTTCAGTCGCGACGATGCCGCCGGCGCTCGGCCGGTTGTCGATGATGATCTGCTGGCCCATCGACTCGCTCATTTTCTGCATCACCGCGCGCGAAGTGATGTCGCCGACGCCGCCCGGGCCGAACGGCACGAGCAGGCGTACCGGCTTCGCGGGATACGTTTGCGCGTGCGCCGTGCATATGCAGGTCGAGATCGCCATGGCGACGTATTTTATGAATTGCATTTCTCTCTCCAAAAAAACAAAAGCAAAAAGTCTCTAACCGCGAAGGACGCAAAGGACGCGAAGGAAAATAAAAAACGAAAAATGGTTTGTCCGGTTCAACGACTGGTCGCTGATGCACGATCGGCTCGATTTTGTTTTGACGTTCCTTGGCGTCCTTCGCGTCCTTTGCGTTTCAGGCTTTAGTTGACTCTAATTCCAGCCGCCTTCACGAGCGCGGCGTTGGTGCCGATTTCGGTTCTGATATAACCGTCGAATTCTTTGGGCGACATCAGCATCGGCTCGGCGCCGATTTTCGCCATGCGCTCTTTGAGGTCCGGCGCCTGCAGCGCTTTGAGCGTCTGCTGATAAAGCTTGTCGACGATTTCGCGCGGCGTCTTCGCGGGCACCATCATGCCGACCCAAAAGTTGTAATCGGAATTCGGGATGCCGGCTTCGAGCGTCGTCACGACATCGGGCAAGGCAGATGAGCGTTTCGTGCTGCCGGCGGCGAGCGCGAGCAAGCGGCCTTCCTTGATGAACTGGAGCACCGAAATTACCGGGCAGAAATAATAATCCACGCGGCCGGTCAGAATTTCCGTCAGCGCTTCGGGCGTGCCTTTGAATGGCACATGCACGCCTTCGAAGCCCGCGCCAAGCCGGAAACGCTCGGCGTTCAGTTGCGTGGCGCTGCCGGCGCCGGCCGACGCATAGGTGAGCGAGCCGGGTTTCGCTTTCGCCGCGGCGACGAGATCTTTTACCGAACGCAGGCCGCGGGACGGCGCGATTACGAGCACGTTCGGCAGGTTGGCGAGCGGCATCACGCCGGCGAAATCGCGCTGCGTGTCGTACGGCGTGTCGGGGTAAGTCGATGGCGTGACGGTGAACGACGAGGAGTGCACGAGCAGCGTGTAGCCGTCGGGCTCCGCTTTAGCAACGACACCTACGCCGATCGTGCCGCCCGCGCCCGGCCGGTTCTCGACGACGAAGGTTTGTCCGAGCTGCGATGAAAGCCGTTCGACAACGACGCGCGCCGTCGTGTCGGTCGCGCTCGCAGCCGTGAACGGCACAACGACACGCAGTGATTTGGTCGGCCAGCTTTGCGCCGACGCGGTTGCCGCCGCAATCGCAATGCCGAAACTGCAAAACCGAAACAGCACAGGCAAAGGCTGCTTGAAGCCAATCATGCTCAGCTTCGGGTCCACACGTCGGCGCGTAGGCGGAAAATCTTTTGTGCGGTTTCGGTCAGGATCATTTTTTTCTCCGCCTCGGTGAGGTCCGCGCCTTCGAATACCTTGAGCGGTTCAGGATCGCCGATCGGGAACGGCGCATCCGAGCCGAGCATTACACGCCCGGCGCCGGCTTTTTTGATCAGATAGTCTAACGAATCGGTGTCGAACACACAGGAATCGAAATACATCGTCGCAAATCCTTTGCGCGGGTCGGCGACCTTGCCGGCTTGCGCGGTGTGGCTGCGCGCGAGACGGCCGAGCCCGAACGGCAGTGCGGCGCCGCCGTGGCACAGCAGGAAATGCATGCCGGTGTGCTTGAGCAGGTGCCCTGAAAACAGCAGGCGCGAAACGGCAATCGTCGAATCCACAAGCCGGCCGATCGCGTTGACGAGATCGTAATCGGCAAGCCGCGGTTCGCCGCACACGAACATCGGATGCATCACGACGGCTGCTTTGAGTTTTGCCGCGGTTTCCCAGAACGGATCGAGCGACGGGTCGTCGAGATTGCCGCCATGTTCGCCTTTGGGCAGCGTGCCGATCATGACGCCGGCGAAACCGCGCTCCATCGCTTCACCGAGCACTTCGGCGGCGAGCTTGCCGTCCTGCAGCGGCACTGTCGCAAGCGCGCTGAAGCGCCGCTCATCGCGAAACTGGTCCCACATGCAGTCGTTGAGATAGCGGCTCCACGCGAGACCCTGTTGCGCGGGCAACTCGTAACCGAAACTGTCGAGCCAGCCGCCGATGATCTGGTGATCGATGCCGCTCTTGTCCATCCACGCCTGGCGCCCTGCGAGATCGGACAGCCCCGGCATGATCGGGCGCGTCGGCTGCGTGCCCGGAAACTGCAGCGTCACGCTTTTTTCGTCTTTCACAAGCTTCGCGTCGGGAAATTTGTCTTTGTTCGCTTCAAAACGCTCGGCGATGAGCTTGGGTGCAAAGTGCGCGTGCACGTCAATGACAATTGATTTCATGGTTGCCGTCTTTATCTGATTAACGAAAAAACATTCGCTTTCAACTGCGATCAACCGCTTTCGAGTTGGCGTTTTGAATCGTGCGCCACAGCGCATCATGCGTCATTGGCAACGTGTCGATGCGCGCATTTATCGGCGCAAGCGCATCGTTGATAGCGTTCGCGATGGCGGCCGGCGCGCCTAGATAGCCTGCTTCGCCCGAGCCTTTTTGCCCGAACGTCGTCAGCGGTGAAGGCGTGCAATGGTCGACGATCTCGATCGACGGAACCTCGAGCGCGCTCGGGAGCAGGTAATCCATGAAAGTGCCGCTTTCGAGCTGCCCGTCGGCGTTGTAGCTGAACTTCTCATAGAGCGCGGCGCCGATGCCGTGCGCGATGCCGCCGTACGTCATGCCATGCACAATGTCGGGCGAAATCATGACGCCGCAGTCGTGGCCGCAAACATATTTGCGGATGATCGGCGCAGCCGTGTCGCGATCGATCTCCATATAGACGACGTGCGCTTCGAACGAATAGCACGGATAAATCTGGATCGTATTGTCGGCGGCCGGCAACTTGCCGCCGGTCGGCACTTCCCACACGAATTTTGCCTGCAGGCCCGGCTCGACGCCTTGCGGCATCTGGTGAATTTTTCGATGCGCGATGCCGATCAGGTCGTCCCATGTCATGCGCTGTTCTGGATGGCCGCGCACGCTCGCATTGCCTTCGCTGTATTCGATCGATTCGACCGTGCACTTCAGATTGTGTGCGGCGATCTCGATCAGCGTTTCCTTTATTCTGCGCGCGGCGCCGGCCGCGGCCCCGCCGAGCATGATCGCCATGCGGCTGCCGACCGGGCTGTTCGACGGCAGCGCCTGCAGCGAATCGGCGCGCACGACGCGTATGCCCGCGGGATCGCGTTCGAGCACTTCGCCGATGACGGTCGAGACGAGTGTTTCATGGCCTTGTCCCGACGACGAAGTGCCCATCACGCCGGTGATCGAGCCGGCAAGATCGACGCGCACTACGCATGAATCCATCCACGTCGTCGTGTCGTTTTTCGGATTCAACAACGGTTCGAAGCCGGAGTTGCCGCCATTGGGCTCGAGGCAGGTCGAAATGCCGATGCCGGCGAGCTTGCCCGCACGGCGCGCGTCGTCGCGTGTTTTGACGAGCGCAGGGTAGTCGATTGCGGCGAGCGCTTTATCGAGCACCGCGTGGTAGTCGCCCGAATCGTACGTCGAGCCGCTCGGGATCAGATACGGAAATTCGTCGTGGCGAATGAGGTTTTTGCGCCGCACTTCAATGGGATCCATCTTGAGATGGCGTGCCACGCAATCGAGCGTGCGCTCGAGCGCGAAGTTGGTCGGTGCCTGGCCGAACCCGCGCACGGCTTCTTCCGGCGTTTTATTCGTGAGCACTGCGGTCGGCTCATATTGGATTGCGGCGACGCGATACGGTCCGCAGATCGCGGTGATCGGCTTGCCGAGCTGGAAAGGCGACCGGCCCGCGTAGGCGCCGACGTCGTCGAGTGCGCGGATTTTCAAGGCGCGCAGGGTCCCGTCATTGTCGAATGCGACCTCCATGTCGAAGATGCGGTCGGGGCCGTGCATGTCGCCGCCGCGCATGTTTTCGAGCCGGTCTTCGATGAGACGTACGGGCATGCCGAGTTTTTTGGCGAGATAACCGATCAGCACCGTGTGCTTGATCCCGCGCTTGACGCCATAGCTGCCGCCGACGTCGACGTCAAAATGCACGCGCACGGCATTGCCGGGCAGACGCAGGGCGCGCGCGGCCTGGTCCGGAAACTTCGGCATCTGGATCGATGCCCAGATATCGAGAATCTCAAGACCCGCATCCCATTGCGCCGCAACGCCGAAGGTTTCGATCGGCACTGTCGAGCTCCGTCCCCACACGGCGCGCAGCGACAGTCGGTGAGCGGCGCGTTTGAACGCGTCGTCGACCGGCCCCCACGTGAAGTGCTTTTTTAGAATGACGTTCGAGCCGTGCGCCGGATGCACGAGCGGGCTGCCGTCTTTGGCAGCGACTTCCGGATCGATCACGTGCGGCGTCGGCTCGTATTCGACTTCGACCAGTTCAGCGGCGTCTTCGGCGAGCGCGCGCGTGTCGGCAACCACCGCCGCGACCCATTCGCCTGCATAGCGCACGACGCCATTGGCGAGCGAGTAACGCGCGACCTTCGGCGCGTCGACACCGATTGCAAGCGCATCGGTCGCGGCGCAGAACTCTTCGCCGGTCAATACATAGTGCACACCCGGAAGTGCCAGCGCGGCATCGGTATCGATAGAAATGATGCGCGCGCTTGGATGCGGCGAGGCGACAATCGCGACATGTTTCATGCCGGCGAGCGCAATATCGGCAACAAACCGGCCGCGGCCGGTCACGAAGCGCGGATCTTCCTTGGTGCGGCGCTTCTTGCCGATGTAGCGGAAGCCCTCAGTCATCTTGAGCGCTCATGGTTTTAAATTCACTTTAGCAGCGGCGTGTTTAACTGCGTCGACGATTTGCTGGTAACCCGTGCAGCGGCACAAATTGCCGCCGATGGCATCGCGTATCTGTGCTTCAGTTGGTTGCGGCACGGACTTCAGCAGTGCGTGCGCGGCGATCAGCATGCCGGGTGTGCAGTAGCCGCATTGGAGCGCATGGGTTTCGCAGAAGCTGTCTTGCAGCTCGCCGAGCGAACCATCGGCATTCGCGAGGCCTTCGACGGTGGTCACTTGATGGCCGTCGGCCTGCACGGCAAACATCAGGCATGAGCGAACCGGTTCGCCGTCAAGCAACACCGAGCACGCGCCGCAGATGCCGTGCTCGCAGCCGACGTGCGTGCCGGTCAGCCGCAGTTCCTCGCGCAAACAGTCAACCAGCGACTGGCGCGCCGGCACGTTCGCCGACCGGCGCACGCCATTGACTTCGATCACGACCTGATATAGTTTTTCGCTCACGTTTTCGCCTGCGCTTCTGCGTGTGCTGCGCGGAGGGCTCGCGTTGCGAGCACGGCCGCGAGATGCTTGCGATATCCGGCGCTGGCGTGCAGATCGCCGCCCGGATCGAGTTTGGCGGCGGCCGCTTGCGTCATTTCATTGATCACGTCGTCTTCGAGCCGTGTGCCGGTAAGCCGTTCAGCTAATCTCGGAAACGCGAGCGGTATCGTTCCCCCGCCGCCTAAGCCGAAACTCGCGCGCGTGCAGCGGCCATCCGCATCGAGCGCGACCTGCGCGCACGCTTCGATGATTGCGAAGTCGCCGTGCCGGCGGCTGACTTCCATGAATGACGAACCGGTGCCCCGCCCGGCCCATGCCGGCCAATAAATGTCTTCGACGCACTCGTGCGCTTCAAGCGCGGTCGTCAGCGGGCCGACAAAAAAATCCGCGGCGTTAACCACGCGCATACCGGTTGAAGACCGAACCTTTATTTGCGCGCCCAGCACTTGAGCCACGAGCGGCAGTTCCGCCGCCGGATCCGCATGCGCGAGACTGCCGCCGACGGTGCCGCGATTGCGCGTCTGCACGTGGCCGACCCAGAAGAGCGCCTTGCGCAGCAGCGGCACGCGCGCTGCAAGCGCATCGTCTTTCGCCACGACACACTGACGCGTGCACGCGCCGATGCGTGCGCCGTCTTCATCGAGCGAAATAAATTTGAGTGCGCCGATTTCGTTGATATCGACGAGGTGCGACGGACGCGTGAGCCGCATTGCCATCATCGGCGCGAGACTCTGGCCGCCCGCGATGAGTTTGACGTCGCTGCCGTCCTGCCGGAGCATTTCGCATGCTTCCGTGATCGAGGTCGCACGCGAGTACTCGAATGAGGCGGCTTTCAACGGTTTCCTCCGGGATTGCGGGCAATCTAGGTAAAATGCGCTCGAATTATCTCATACGTTGCTACAAGCGAAACCGCCCATGTCCGACTCATCCCGCCCCTATCCCGATCTGCACGCGCATCTCGAAGCGCTGAAAGCCGAGGGCCTGCTGCTCACGATTGACGAACCCATCGACAAGGATGCCGAGCTGCATGCGCTCGTGCGCTGGCAGTTCGTCGGCGGCATTGAAGAGGCGCAGCGCAAGGCGTTCCTGTTCACCAACGTCGTGAATGCGCACGGCCGCAAGTACGCGATGCCGGTCGTCGTCGGCGCAATCGCCGCGAACCGCGCGATTTACAGCATCGGCATGGGCGTGCCGGTCGAAAAAATCCAGACGAAGTGGGACCACGCGCTCGCGCATCCGGTTAAGCCCACGCTCGTCACCAACGCGGCGTGTCACGAAGTCGTGATCGAAGGCGAGGCGCTCAAAGGTGAAGGTCATGGTCTCGACATGCTGCCGATTCCGGTTTCGACGCCGGGCTTCGACAGCGCGCCGACGCTGACTGCGACCAACGTGGTCACGCGCGATCCGGAAACCGGCGTGCAGAATATGGGCACTTATCGCGCCGCGTTGAAAGCGCCCGACCGTCTTGTCGTGCGCATGGCAACGCGCGTCGGCGGCGCGGGCGGTTATCAGCATTATCTTAAGCACCAGAAACGCGGCGACAAGACGATGCCGTGCGCGATCGTATTAGGTTGTCCGCCGTACGTCGCCTTCATGGGCCCGCAAAAGCTGCCGATCGACATGGATGAATTCGACGTTGCCGGCGGGCTTGCCGGTGCGCCGATCAATGTCGTCAAAGCAAAAACCGTCGATCTGCTGGTGCCGGCCGAAGCCGAGATCGTGATCGAAGGTTTCATCGACACCGAATATGTCGAGCCGGAAGCGCCGTTCGGCGAATCGCACGGTCACGTTGCGCTCGAGGAATACAACATGCCGATGCGCATCACGGCGATTACGCATCGCAAGGATGCGGTGATTCCTTCGTATATCAGCCAGGTGGCGCCGAGCGAATCGAGCGTGATCAAGCGCGTCGCTTATGAGCCCTTGTTTACGTCGCATCTGCGTTCGACGCTCGGCATTCGCGGCGTCAAGCGCGTGTCGCTCCACGAGCCGCTGACCGGTTTGTTGCGCGTCACGCTGATTACCGTCGAAAAAGGCACGCCGCGCACGGAGATCTGGCGCGCGCTTGAAGGCGCCGCGTTCTTCAAAGGCGATTGCGGCAAGATTTGTGTCGCGATCAACGACGACATCGATCCCGACAATGCGGACGCGCTGCTGTGGGCGATGGCGTACCGGATGAATCCCGTCGAGGATGTGCGCACTTTGCCGCATCGCGGCCAGGGCCATGGTCCCAAGCGCGAAAGCGACGACGAAGAAGATTCCACGCTGCTCATGGACGCGACGATGAAAGGCGATATGCCGCCGCTGGCGCTGCCGACGCAGGAATACATGGAGCGCGCGAAAAAAATCTGGGAGCGGTTAAAATTGCCCGCGCTGCGCCCGCAGGCACCGTGGTACGGCTATTCGCTCGGCGACTGGCTGCCGCAATGGGACGCCGCGGCCAAGCGCGCGGCGACGGGCGACTATCTCGAGAACGGGCGCATCAGCGAAAAGCAGCAGCAGAAGGGCTTGAAACCCGAAACGAAATTCCGGCCTGACGGTTAGCCGGGTTCGGCGTATCGTCTGCGGCATGGATGAAGGATATAAATCTTTCACCATCCACAGAGGAGGCAGGCATGGAATCGAGCAGACGTACCTTTCTCGCCGCAGGTACCGCCGCCGCGGCGATTGCGGCTGCGCCACGTGCATTCGCGCAATGGCAGCCGAGCGAACGCTATCCCGATCCTTCGGTCAAGGTTATCGACCCAAGCTTTGCCCGCTACCGCATCGCGCAGACCAAGGTCGAGCGTATCGCATCGGGCATGCGCTGGTGCGAAGGCCCGGTGTGGATCGGCGACGGCCGCTACCTGTTGTGGAGCGACATCCCGAATAACCGCATCATGAAGTGGGACGAGGAAACCGGCCGCGTGAGCGTGTTTCGCAAGCCATCGAACAATGCGAACGGCAACACGCGGGACCGGCAGGGCAGGCTGCTCACTTGCGAGCACGACACGCGCCGCGTCACGCGCACCGAGTACGACGGCAGCGTCACCGTGATCGCCGACCGTTTCGACGGCAAGCCGCTCAACTCGCCGAACGACATCGTATGCAAATCCGATGGCTCGATCTGGTTTACCGATCCGCCGTTCGGTATTCTCGGCAACTACGAAGGTCACGTCGCCAAGCCCGAACTGCCGACGAACATTTATCGCGTCGATCCGTCAGGCAAGCTGACGGTTGCGACCGGTGACGTGGTGCGGCCGAACGGCCTGTGTTTCTCGCCGGACGAATCCAAGCTGTACGTCATTGTTGCGGCCGCATCGCCACGCGAGATTCACACGTTCGATGTGCTCGACAACGGCACGCGGCTCGCGAACCGCAGCATGCTGATCAAAGCCGAAGCCGACGGCACGCCCGACGGTTTCCGCTGCGACGTCGATGGCAATTTGTGGTGCGGGTGGGGCATGGGCAAGGAAGGGCTCGACGGCGTCGCGATTTTTAATCCGCAGGGAAAATTAATCGGGCGCATCGATCTGCCCGAGCGCTGCGCCAATCTGTGTTTTGGCGGCCGCTATCGCAATCGCTTGTTCATGGCGGCGAGCACATCGGTGTATTCGATTTACGTGAACACGCAGGGTGCGCCGGGCGGCTGACGCTGTTTCGGTCTCGACAAAAAAGGCAGAGCGAAACGCTCTGCCTTTTTTTGCCGCCGATGAGGCGACGAGGTTAACGAAATCTATGCGATATCAAGGCAACTCGCGCCACGCCTTGTCGATGTAGCGCTTGCCCCCTGTTTCGCTGGTTTGCAAAATTGCAGAGTAGGCGCCGTTGCGCACGCGCCAGCTGCGGATTTCTGTCGCAACCTGTTCTTCGTCCGGCCCCGCTGCGAGTGCTTCGAGCATCACGCGGCCGTCCATCGCCGAGGTCGCAGACGTCAGACCCAGTAAATGCAACAGCGTTGGCGTCACGTCGACGTTCGAAGTCGGTGTACGAATGACTGTGCCGCGCTTGAAACCCGGTCCCCACGCCAGCATTGTGTTGCGCACGGTCCACGGCCCGATGCCGCCGTGGCTCGCGCCGGTGCCCTCGTAGGTACCGGTTTTGCCGTCGCCGCTGACCTGCGCATGTTCGGTCCCGCGTGTGCCGTGACGGTTTGGCGCCGATGACCATGGGAAAGTGAAGACGATGTCGGGACTGCGCTCGTGTCCGCCGAGGTGCGCATATTCAAGCGCGAACGTGCCCGCGGCCGTACCTTCATGCGCAGCGCCGCCTTTTTTGGCTTTGGTAAATACGACGCCGCACCATGGCTGGCGCTGCAGAAACTCGACGACCGAGTTGATGCGCGCGGGATCGCTATTTTTGACGTGAAGTGCAACCGCCTGTCCGCTTGACGCGATGACGACTTCGTCGGAACCGGCTGCCGATATGAGGCCCGCGTCGATGAGCGCGCGGCTGACGTTCACGTTAAACACGGTCTGGGCAAAGCCGTGATCGGACACGACGATAATGTTCGTTTTGTCGCGCAGGCCAAGTGCTTCGAGTTTCTGCAGCACGAGCCCGAGCTGCCGGTCGTCATTGCGGATGGCTTCGACGGATTCGGGCGCGCCGGCGCCAAGCCCGTGCTGAATATGATCGGGTTCGGTCATCCACGTAAAGACGACTGCGGGTTTGAGTTCGGGCAGCACGTAATCGCGCAGCACCTGCATCGACCAGTCGACCGAAGAACTGTATGCCGTCGTGGCGCCGCCCTTTTTGGGCGCCGCGCCGAAACGCTGGAGCACCGTGTCGCTGACTGCTTTCGGCCAGGCGACTTGCGTGCCGGGAAAAAAATCGCCGTTGATGACCGTGCCGGTGCCGCGCGGCGCTTTGGGTGCGAGCAGAATGGCGCTGCCCGTGGAACCGGAACTCACTGCAACCATGCTGCGGCCCGATTGCGCAAGAATTTCAGCGATGCCAGTTACCGTGACCATGCGCCCGCCGGTCGCCTCTTCGAGTTTCAGCAGCGGCTGGAAGTCGTCGTTGGTGAACGCGCGCTTCGGGTCGACCGCCGGAACGTAAATCGAATTGCCCATGATGCCGTGGCGGGCGGGATACATGCCGGTGGCGAGCGAGGTCGAGTTGACCCGCGTGACGGTCGGAAAAACCGAGTGCGTGTTTTCGAAAGCGACGCCTTCGCGGCGCAGGCGGTAGAGCGTCGGCGTATTGGCTTCGGTGATGCTGTCGGGCCGCAGGCCGTCGATCACGAACACCAACTGCAGTGCGGCCGGGGCTTGGGCGAGTGCGCCGCCCGCGGCCAGCGTGAGTGCAATTATGCGGAACAGCTGAGCGAACCGGCGCATGTTATCCCCTCAAGAAAATCTGCGGTCGCAAATGCGCCGCAACGTTTTTATCTTACGGCGATTTTGTTACCGCGATATTGCATGGCGGCTCTGACGTTGATCCGACCGGTGAACAACCGTCCCTACCTTCCCTTGTGCGGGAAGGAGGAGACAGCACTGTCGCGTTTACTGGATCGGCGAAAATTTAGACGGCATCAGGAATTTATTTTCCTGCGCGATCATTTGATACGACGGCATGTTGTGTTTTTTGGCCAGCAGCGACGGCGGCCAGATTTCCTTCGCTTTGGCTTCGTCGCGGATGCGGTTGCGCTCGTCGACCGATTTGTACGGCCAGATATGCACGAACTTGTTCAACGCGCCGACTTCCGAAATCCACGCCGCGCACAGCGGGCTCAGCTTGATGCGATCCGGAATGCCGCGTTCCCACAGGGCGTGCAGTTTCGGCAGTTCGCCGCCGTTGGCGAGCGTGTAGGTGCGCATTTCGAAGTACGGTCCCACGTTGCCCGGCTTCAATTCAGGCGACATCGACAGCGGCGTAAAGATGTCCGAGCGCATGCTGACAATGAAATCCTTGATTTTGGGCGGCCAGGTGCCGTCCTTGACCGCGGCTCCGCGAATTTTAGTGCGCTCGGCCATGTCCTTATAAGGCCAGATATGAACGATCTGGTTGAGCGGGCCGATTTCGGTGTGCCAGAACGCCGCGAGCAATGAATGTTTCTTGCGCAACTCGTAGGCTTCGGCGAACCGCGCTTCGGCTTCGGGCACGGTGTGCGGCTTGAGATCGTACGTCCTCATTTCGTAAATCATGTTTTCTTCTCCGGATTGAACTGCAATTAAAACTCAGCGCTTCGCCTGCTTGCCCCAGCGCACGGGCAGCAAGGTCGCGTCTCCTTTGCCGAGCCCTTCATTCGATGCTTCATCGAAGCATTCGAGCGCGCGCGCGGTCACCGGCAGTGTGCTGCCGAGCGCCGCCGCTTCTTCGATCATTGTTTGCAGGTCCTTGCGGATCGAGTCGATGTCGAACGTGATGGCGCCGGTGTCTTCGCCTTTGAGCGCCTTGGCGATCGCCGGACCGCGCACCTTGAGCACATTGGGCCCGCCTGACGTGTCCGCAAATATGTCCAGGATGCGCGCCGGATCGAGTCCGAGCGGCTTGCAGAGTACGAGTGCTTCGCCGAGCGCCTGCCAGTACACGAGCAACGGCAGATTGATCGCGAGTTTCATGCTCGCGCCGGAACCGATCGGGCCGACGTGTTCGACGCGGCGGCACATCTGATCGAGCAGCGGTTTGGCGCGCGCAACATCCGCCGCCGCACCGCCGACGAAGCCAAGCAACTTGCCGTCGCGCGCCGGTCCGACGGTGCCGCCGACCGGGCAGTCAATCAGTGCACCGCCTTTGGCGCCGACTTTTGCCCCAAGCGCTTTCTCCGTCACCGGCCGCACGGTGCTCATCTCGATAAACAACTTGCCCGACACCTCAGCCGCAAGCAGTCCGTCCTTACCGTCGAACGCGGCGGCTATGGCTTCCGCGTTGGTCAGTATGCTGATGATGACTTCGGAATTTGATGCAAGCTCGCGCGGAGTCGCCGCGATTTTTGCGCCCGCCTGCGCTGCGGCCTGCGCTTTGGCAGCGGTGCGATTCCACACCGTGATTTCATGGCCGAGACCCGTAAGCCGGACGGCGAGCGCCGTGCCCATCTTGCCCATGCCGACTATTCCGATTTTCAATTCGATCTCCGATTTCGTTGACTCAAGTTGACACTCGCGAGGTCAGCGCGTCAAACTCGCGACTCGCAAATATAGCAGGTTAGTCCGCGGCAGCGGCACGGAGGAGCAGGGGAAAAACAATCGTGCCCGTCAAAATTCTCGCAAAGGAAACGCCCCCATGATGTTCACCTGCATGCCCGGCTGCAACGAGCCGACTCATCGCCATCGTCCGTCGCTGCTCGCGCGTACCGGCTCGACCAAAACCGCCGCCAAGGCGAAGCCTGCTGCCGCGAAGATCGTGCGCGACCGCAAGGGTCGGAGCCTGCGCATCGACCTGCATTGCCATTATCTGAATCCGGCGATTGCGACCAGAGTCGCGGCCTTGAATCCCAACCAATACGAGGCGTCCGTCATATTCGCGAATGCGTTGACGCGCGAAGTCAACGTCAAGCAGGCGAAGGATCGCGGCCCGATGCTGACGTCGATTGAAGTGCGGTTAAAGGACATGGATCGCATGGGCATCGACATTCAGGCAGTGTGTCCGGCACCCAACCAGTGCATCTACTGGAGCGAGCCGGGTCTTGGCCGCGAGCTCGCGCGCACCGCGAACGAGCGGCTCGCGGAAATAGCGGCGACCTGGCCCGATCGTTTTGTCGCGATGGGCACGGTGCCGTTGCAGAACGCCGATATGGCTGTCGCCGAACTCGAGTATTGCGTCAAAAAGCTGGGCATGCGCGGCGTCGAGATTCTCCCGAACGTGAACGGCAAGGATCTGACCGACCAGAGTCTCGGGCTCGAGAAATTTTTCGCCAAGGCGCAGGAACTCGACATCGTGATCTTTATGCATCCGCTCGGCTTCACGCAGGGCGACCGGCTGATGGATCACTACTTCAACAACGTGATTGGCAATCCGCTCGAGACGACGGTTGCGACGAGTCACCTGATATTCGACGGCGTCATGGACCGCAATCCAAAGTTGAAAGTCGTATTGCCGCACGCGGGTGGTTACCTTGCGCACTATTGGGCGCGCATGGATCATGCGCATCGCGCGCGGCCGGACTGCCGGGTCTCGATCAAGAAGCCGCCGTCGAGTTATCTGAAGAAATTTTATTTCGACACCATCACGTTCGATACCCAGATGCTGCGCCACCTGATCGACAAATACGGTGCCGACCATGTCGTGCTCGGCACCGATTATCCGTTCGATATGGGCGAAGACCATCCGGTCAAACTGATCGAAAGTGTGCCGCGCCTGTCGCGCGCAGACAAAGACCGCATCATGGGCGGCAACGCAGCGCGTCTGTTGAAAATCAAGCGCTAAGCTCGTTTTTAGATTTCACTTCGCGGGAGTACGGCATGCCATTGAGCAAGATTGCCCACTATTCGATCCGCACGCTCGATCTCGAAGCGACTCGCAGGTTTTATACGCAGGTCATGGGTTTGACGGTCGGGCCGCGGCCGCCTTTCAAGTTCCCCGGGCTGTGGCTGTACAACGGCAGCCACGATTCGTACGACAACGCGGTCGTCCATATCATCGGCATCGACCCGAACGACTCGCAAGGGTTGAAGGATTATCTCGGCGACCGCGATCTCGACAGTCTGAAAGGCGGCACGGGGACTTTCGACCATATCGCATTCACGGCGACCGACGTCACCGGCATGCTGGCGCACCTAAAAGAAAACGCAGTGCCGTTTCGCGAGCGCATGGTGCCCGATCTCAACCTGCACCAGATTTTTCTCGACGATCCGAGCGGTGTCGTGATCGAGTTGAATTATCCGACGCATTAAGATTCTCCGCGCAATTTCTTCGATCGCAGCATGAGCACGCAACGCAGGGCGCTCGTCATCGGCGGTTCAATGGGCGGTTTGCTCGCCGCCAACCTGTTGCACCGCGCGGGCTGGGACGTGCAGGTGTTCGAGCGAGTGGGCGAAGCGCTGGCCGGCCGCGGCGCCGGCATCATCACGCACGACAAATTGTTCGACGCGATCAGGCGCGCCGGCGCCGTCGTTGACGGTACGATGGGTTGCGCGACGCACTCACGCGTTACGCTCGACCGCGCCGGCAAGGTGCTCGCGGAAATGCCGCTCGAGCAGATTCTGACTGCATGGGGCCGACTCTACCGCTTGTTGAAGGACGTTTTTCCGGCCGCGCGCTATCACTTCGACAAGTCGCTCACCCGCATCGAACAGGATGCAGCGACGGTGACCGCGCATTTCGCCGATGGCAGTCGAACCGTCGGCGAACTGTTGATAGGCGCCGACGGCATCCGCTCGACCGTGCGCGCGCAACTGCTGCCGCAATCGAAACCGCAGTACGTCGGCTATCTTGCATGGCGCGGACTCGCCGACGAAAACGCGGTCAGCGATGAAACGAGGCGCGCACTGTCGGATCGCATGGGTTTCGGCCTGCCGCCCGGTGAGCAGATATTGAGTTACCTGGTCACCGGGCACGACAATTCGACACGCCCCGGCCACCGCCGCTTCAACTTTGTCTGGTACCGGCCCGCCGACGAGCAGACCGGCTTGCGGGATTTATTGACCGATGCCGCCGGCCGCCATTACGAGTACAACATTCCGCCCGACCGCATACGGCGGGAAGTCATTGCGGAAATGCACGCCGCGGCTGAGCGGCTGCTCGCGCCGGCATTCGTCGACATCGTGCGCGCGACGGCCGAGCCATTGTTTCAGCCGGTTTACGATCTCGAATCCACGGAACTCGCATTCGGCCGCGTCGCGCTGCTCGGCGATGCGGCGTTCGTCGCGCGTCCGCACGTCGGGCTGGGTGTCACGAAGGCGGCGGGCGATGCACAGTCGCTCGTCGATGCGTTGACTGCGCAGCCCGATGACGTGGCCGCGGGCGTGAAAGAATATGCGGCAAAGCGCCTCGAATTCGGCAGGACAATCGTCGCGCACGCCCGTTTGCTTGGCTTGAGCGTCGGCATACCGGAGAACGGCGGCCCGCAGTCGCCATTGATGGCGTATTTGCGGCGGCCCGAAATCGTAATCCGCGAAATCGCGGTTCCCGACTGGGCTGAACGAACTTTGAATCTCAGCCGGCTATAAGTGGTGGTACGACGTTCGAAACGTTTATGGCGAGGTGCTGGCTGCCCGCTCGAAGATTCTTTCAGTCACGATTTCGCCGTCGCTGCCGAGGACGCAGATCTTACTTGGCGTATTGCGCTGGGCGAGGGTGATCGCAAAGCGTTCGGCTTCCGGTAGTGAATGAAAAGAATAGCCGGAAGTGCCTCTGTTGCTGTCGACGAACCAGCGTTCGTGGCTCAAAGCCGCGACCGTGTAAGTGATGTATTGCCCGCTCCCGATTTCCGTTTTTTCAGCCATGAATAAAAATGTATTTAATTGCAATCATTTCGCCGTCTTGGCAGCGCTCCAAAGCGAAGCATCGCCGGAAAACATAATACTGTCGAGGACTTCCTGCACATGAAGCGGGCGCCGCAAACGTGCCGCCTGACCGAGATTGGCCTGCAGCCAGCGCCGGCGACGGCCGGGTGAGCGTGGCAAGCAGGCTCGGACCGACCGCGCGCATCGTCGCCGTGCTTGCCCGGCAGGTCAAAGACTTTGGCGACGGTCACGGCTTTGCGCGACGCGAATAGCGGCGCTTCATTGTTGTTGTCGCAATCGATCATTGCATCGTGATGAGTCGACGCGGCTGGCAAGTTTACGCGCAGCCGCAATGCCGATTGCAGGGGTAAAGCGGGGCTGCTAGAGTGACGCGCTCCAAATATCCTCTGGAACATCCCGTGAAACGACCCACCATCCGCGAACTCGCGAAATCCGAAAAACCACTCGTACTACCCGGCGCGCATGATGCATTGTCGGCGCTGCTCATCAAGCAGGCCGGCTTCAAGGGATTTTTTATCGGCGGCTTTCAGACGGCCGGCGCGCGCTACGGGCTGCCCGACATCGGCTTGTGCCAGCTCGGCGAATTTTCCGCGGCGTTTCGCGACATGATCAGCGCCTGCGATCTGCCGGTGCTCGTCGATGCGGACAACGGTTACGGCGATGTGAAGAACGCAGTGCATTTGCTGCATACGTACGAGCGCATGGGCGTGCAGGCGATGTTCATCGAAGACCAGGTGTCGCCCAAGCGCTGCGGGCATATGGCGGGCAAGCAAGTTGTGCCGACGGAGGAAATGGAAGCGAAGCTGCGCGCGATGGCGGCCAATCGCATGGACCCCGATACGTTCATCGTTGCGCGCACCGATGCGCGAGCGATCCATGGTATGGACGAAGCATTGCGGCGCGCCGAGCGTTATGTGCGCGCGGGCGCCGACGGCGTGTTCATCGAGTCGATGTTGAACGAAGATGAGATCGCGCGTGCCGTCCGTGAAGTGCAGACCTGCCACGTTGCCAACATGCTCGAAGGCGGCATCACGCCGATCCTGAAACCGTCGGTGCTCGGGCAAATGGGTTACGGCATCGCGCTATACGGCATCACGCTGTTGCTCCGGATCACCAAAACAATGCAGACCGCGCTCGCTGATCTGAAAAGCGGCGAACTGAAACTCGTCGGCACCGGCACGCCGTTTGAGGAATACACCAAGATCGTCGGCGTCGAGAAGTGGCGCGATATCGAGCAAAAGTTCGGCGGCAAGTAGTGCCTGCCCGTCGCTGAGTTGATCGAAGCAGGAGGAGAAATGCCCGCATATTGGCTCGCGCGCTGCCGGATCGACGATCCGGTCAAATACAAGCGGTACACCGATCTGGTGCCCGGCATCATCGCGAAGTTCGGCGGCAAAGTGCTGGCGCGCGGCGGGCCCTACAAAATCGTTGAAGGGCCGGAAAATTTTCAGCGCTTTGTTGTCATCGAGTTTCCGAATCTCGAGCAGGCGGCTGCGTGTCACGCTTCGCCCGAGTATCAGGCGGCAGCGCAGTTCCGGCGCAATGGCGGCGGCGTGGTCGAGCAGGTCATCGTCGAAAGCGGCGACGCCACGAAATAAAACGGCAGGAGGAGAGGCGCGATGAAGCGGATCCGCACGTTGTGGTGCGCAGTCGTGTTGGCGGCGGCTCCCGCGCTTGCGCAGCAATATCCGGACAAACCGATCCGCTTCGTCACCGGCGGAGGCCCCGATGCGATGGCGCGCATTCTCGGTCCGAAGATGACGGCGACGTGGGGCCAGCAGATCGTCATCGAAGAGCGCGGTGGCGGAGGTATTTTGTCGGGCGAAACGGTCGCGCGCGCGTCAGCGGACGGTTACACGCTGCTGCTCGCGACCGGCACGCACACGATGAATCCCAATTTCTTTAAATTGAGTTACGACCTGATGCGTGATTTCGCGCCGGTGACGCTGCTCGGTACGATTTCGTTTGTGCTCTCGGTGCATCCGTCGCTGCCGGCAAAATCGGTCGACGATCTGGTCAAGCTGGCGCGCGCGAAACCGGGCGAACTGAACTACGGGTCGGGCGGCAACGGCTCGCCTGGCCACCTGATCGGCGAGATGTTCAAGAGCCGTACCGGCGTGAATATCGTCCATGTGCCGTACAAGACGGTCGCGGGCGGCGTGACTGCGCTGCTCGGCGAGCAGGTGCAGCTCATGTTCGTGGTTTCGCCTTCCGCCGTGCCGCAAATCAAGGCCGGCCGCCTGCGTCCGCTTGCGGTAAGCACGTTCAAACGGTCGGCGAGCCTGCCCGAGGTGCCGACGGTCGCGGAATCCGGATTGGCAGGCTTCGACGCGCCGGCATGGAATGGGGTGCTGGTGCCAGCCAAAACGCCGCGCACCGTCATCACCAAGTTGCACACCGAGTTGGTCAAGGATTTACGTTTTCCCGACGTGCTCGAGCGCATTGCGCCGCTGGGCTTCGAGCCCGTCGGCAACACACCGGAGGAATTCGGCGCCTTCCTGCGCGCGGAACTCGCCAAGTGGGCGAAAGTCGCGCGAGAACTTAACGCGAAAGCGGAATAGCGCCGCGGTCAGTACTTGCCGTCATGCAACGAAAACGCGATCGTGCACGGCGCATCCAAACGATTGCTCCACGCATGATTGGTGCCGCGCTGCACGACCGTGTCGCCGGCTTTAAGATGCACTTCCTCCTTGTCGAGCACGAGCGTGATCTCGCCTTCAAGCACGAGGCAGTAGTCGAGCGTACGGGTTTTCTGCATGTACGGATGCGCCGCCGACTTCGCGTATGTCGATGCGGCGGGCGAGCCGGCAGCTGCAAAAAAATTTTGCACTTCCCGCGCGCCGACTTTGCCTTGCCAGGTTTTGTCCGGCGGGAAGGTCACGATGCGGCACACTGAACCGCCAGTCGGCGGCTCTATCGTGTGGGGCAGATGCGCGGCGTCGCTCATGCCCGCAATGCGCGCCGGCGTCCGATCGGTGACCCACACGCGTGAGTCGCTGTAACCGGGCCGCGCCGGATCGATGCGCACATCCGTAACCGGCGCATCGGAAATCGCTTTTGATTTTTGGTTTTCGTCGACGCAGACGATGCGGCGAACGGGTTTGGCCGCATTGCTCATCGCAGCCTTGTTATCAATCGCCATAATTCGCGCCCATCATCACGAACGCCATCAGGCTGCCCTGGTTCGGATTGCACCAGCCATGCCAGTTGCCAAGCTGGATCACGACATCGCCGGGATTCATGACGTATTCGCCGTCGTCGAGCAGCAGCACGCGCTCGCCTTCGAGCAGGATGCCGTAATCAACGGTTTCCGATTTATGCACGGGCGACGAAAACGCATTTGCGCCGCCTTTGTCCCAGGTGCCGCCCGGACGCTGGCGCGGCTCGTGCAGCGGCACCGCGGTTTTGTCCTCCGCCAGATTGTAGCCAGGCGGTTTTGCCGGCGACTGCACGATGCGCAAATGTCCGCCGCATTCCGGCGGCTCGAAACTGAACGGCAGATTGCCGTCGTCACGCGTGCCATTAAGCGGCGCGGGACATTCCTGATATACCCAGAGGTCGGTCATGCCGGTGCCCGGGCGAATCGCGCCGGGATTCACGTTCGGCGCCGCGCTGTCATAGACGACGCCGGAGCGGCCCTGCGCGTCGTTGCCGGTGACGACGCGGCGAATCGGCTTCAACTTCAGTTCCATTCTGATTCCCTTCCGGATTTTTACGTGCGGCAAGCGCGAAAGTCTTGTGTCGTGCGCCGATTATAGTCAACGTAGCGCGTGTGAAATTCTAAAAGTTTTACCCACGATTTATTTCGTTGGTAGACTTGCACTCCTTCCAGAGGAGATTCCGGCAATGGCAAAAATGACCGGCTCGCGATTGTTCGCGGAGGTGATGCATGGCTATGGCGTCACGCATGTTTTCTACGTGCCGACGATACTCATGCGCGCGCTCGCGGAAATGGACGAGCTCAAAATTCACAAGATCATGACCCACGGCGAGAAGGCCGCCGCCTACATGGCCGACGGCTACGCGCGCGCGAGCGGCAGGCCGGGTGTGTGCATGGCGCAGCAGATCGGCGCATCCAATCTCGCGGCGGGACTGCGCGACGGCTTCATGGCGTGTTCGCCGATGATCGCGATCAGCGGCGGGTCGGTGCCCGGCTCGCGCTACCGTCATGCATATCAGGAGGTCGAAGATTTCAATCAGTTCGATGCCGTGACCAAATTCAGCGTGCAGGTCGACGACGTAAAGCGTTTGCCTGACCTCATGCGCCAGGCGTTTCGCGCAGCGACGACCGGCGCGCCCGGTCCTGCGCATCTGCGCCTTGCCGGTTTGCACGGCGGCACAATCGGCGATGCCGAAGCGGAGATGACGCCGCTGGTCGAAGATCAATTCAAACAGGTGCCGGCGTTCCGTCCCGAGCCCGAGCCCGCTCGCGTGCACGAAGCGCTGGCCGTGCTGGCGAAAGCACAGCGTCCGGTCATCGTTGCGGGCGGCGGCGTCGTTTCATCGGGTGCGCAGGCGGAGCTCGTCGAGCTTGCCCAGAAGTTGCAGATTCCGGTCGTGACTTCGCTTAACGCGAAAGCGACGATGCTCGACAAGCACCCGCTCAATGTGGGCGTCGCCGGCGTGTATTCGCGCAGCTGCGCGAACAAGGCGCTCGTCGAAGCCGATCTCGTGTTCTTCATCGGCAGTCATACGGGCGGCCAATTGACGACAAGCTGGAAAGTGCCGGCGCCGGGCGTCACCGTTATCCAGCTCGACATCGACCCCGAAGAACTCGGGCGCAATTATCCAAACGCGGTATCGCTGATAGGCGATGCGAAGGTCACGCTGCGTCATCTGATTAACGCGGCGGGCAAGCCATCCACAAGTGCGAAAGCATGGTTGGGCCGGATCCAGGAACTGATAGCAGAATGGCGAAAGGCGAACGAGCCGTTGCTGAATTCCGAAGCGGTGCCTATGCATCCAGCGCGCGTGTGCCGTGAAATCTCGCAGGCGCTTCCTGCCGATGGCGTCGTCGTATCCGACACCGGTCATGCCGGCATGTGGACGGGGCAGATGATCGAGTTCACCAGCCCGCAGCAGGGTTTTGTGCGTTGCGCGGGTTCGCTGGGCTGGGGTTTGCCCGGCGCGATCGGCGTGAAATGCGCGCTGCCCAACCGCGCGGTCGTGTGCTTCACCGGCGATGGCGGCGCCTACTATCATCTCGCCGAGCTTGAAACCGCTGCGCGCTATGGCATCAATCTGGTTGTCATCGTCAATAACAACAGTTCGCTCAACCAGGAAATACCGCTGGTCGACGCCGCCTATAAAGGCAAGGACGCGCAGCGATCGGGTGAAATCTGGCGCTTTCAGAAATCCGTTGATTTCGCCAAACTTGGCGAAGCGCTCGGCTGCGCTGCATTCAAAGTCGACAAGCCGGGACAGTTGAAGGAACTGCTGCCGCGCGCTTTTGCAATGAATCGTCCAGTCGTCATCGATGTCGCTACCGACGAAAACGCGCTCGCTGAAAAAGCGTGGACGCCGGGAGGCGCGGGTGGACACTGATCTCATCGCGGCCGGATTCGAGCGCGTCGTCGATCGCGATCCGCCGCTCGACAGCATTGCCCAGGGATTGACGTTCGGCGAAGGCCCGGTGTGGGACAAGCGCACGGGACAGCTCTATTGGGTGGACATCATCGGCAGCACGATCTGGAAATGGAAGCCGGGCGTCGGCCGCGAAATCGTGCTGCGCCCGTCGGGTCATGCGAACGGCATGACGTTCGACAAGCAGGGCCGGCTCACGGTCGCCGGCTGGTGTTCGCGCACGATTTTCCGTTTTGAGCACGACGGCACGATTACGACGATTGCATCGAAATACGACGGCATGAAATTCAATAGCCCGAACGATATCGTCGTGAAGTCCGACGGTTCGACCTACTGGACCGATTCCGCGGGTGGCCTCGTGATTCCGGGCATGGTCGCGCAGGACGTGCAGCGCTACATGGACATCATGGGCGTGTTTCGCCTCACGCCTGACGGCAAGGAAGTGCAGCTCGTGATTGCGGACTGCACCTATCCGAACGGGCTCGCGTTCTCGCCGGACGAAAAGATTCTTTATGTGAACGACACGCGATTGGCGCTTATCCGCGCATTTGACGTGAATCCCGATGGCAGCGTCGGCCCGGGACGCATTTTCCACAAGCTGACCGGCACCGAAGACGGCGTCGCCGATGGCATGAAGTGCGACGTCGAGGGAAATGTCTATTGCACCGGTCCCGGCGGCGTGCATGTCATCGCGCCCGACGGCAAACTGCTCGGCCGCCTGAAAATTCCCGGGCATTGCACGAACATGGCTTTCGGCGACGACGACTGGAAGTCGTTATACGTCACGACGTTCAAACAGGTTTATCGCACGCGGGTGAAAATTCCCGGCGTGGCGGTATGGTGAGGCCCGCGATGACTTTCAATTTTGAGCGTATTGCAGGGCCTTATCAGGGCGCGATGGGCGGTCTTGCGTGGGACGGTTCGCGCATGTTGTTCTCGACCGTCGATGAAGGCTTCATACGCAGCTATGGTCCGTCCGGCGGACAGATCGGCGAATATAAAAAGCATGCCAACCGCATCAACGGCATCGCGTTCGGTCCCGACGGACGCTTATTTGCCTGCCAGGACGGCGGCCGTCGCGTCATTCAGTTTCTGGCGGACGGTACCGCCGCCGTCACCGCGACGCGGCTCGACGGCGCGATTCACAACCATCCGTCCGACCTCGTGATCGACCGCGCGAACCGCATCTGGTTCACCGACCCTTACAGCCGCGTGATTGCTTTCGGCCCGCAGATTTTTCCGCCGCTCGACCATGCATCCGTGTTGCGGCTCGAAGTCGACGAACGCCATGCGTGGAAAATCCGCCGCGTTACATTCGACACGGCGGCGCCGCGCGCAGTGCAATTGTCGCCGGACGAGAAAACGCTGTACGTCGCCGAAGGGGAGGTTGGACGCAAAGGCCCGCGCGAATTACGCGCGTATCCGGTGCGTGACGACGGCACCGTCGGACCGTACACCGTCATGCATGCGTTCGGCGCCGATCATTGCGGCGAACATCGCGGGGTCGAGGGAATGTGCCTCGACAGCGAAGGCAACGTGCTTGCGGTCGGCGGCTCGCGCGATGCGGGCGCCGGCCCCACGCTGTTTGTATTTGCGCCCGACGGCGCGATACTGGAAACGCACCGCCTGCCGGGCGGCTCGCCCATGCGCTGTGCGTTCGGCGACTCCGCACTCGACAGCTTGTATGTCACGAGCGGCGACGGGTGCGTGTATCGCGCGCAGAACACCGGTCGCCGCGGGCTCAACCGCTGGTAGTTAAGGCAGATCGGCCATAGATAAATTCAAATGCAATTACGCCACAGATAAACACAGATAAACACAGGTAAACACGGATAGATTCAAAGCTTGAACGAAGGTCGGAAAATTTATCGTTGTTTTAATCTGTGTTTATCTGTGGCTAGACTGTTCTTGCCGGAGGGGTCGAATCATGCGGGTGATGCATCGTTCAATTGCGGCAGCGTTGATGCTCGGCGCATGCGCTTGCGTTCAGGCGCAGGACTTTCCCACGAAGCCGATTCGTGTGATCGTAGGGCCGGGACCCGACATCGTCGCGCGCATCATGGGCCAGAAATTCACCGAAGCATGGGGCCAACAGGTCGTGATCGATCCCAGGCCTGCAGCGGGCGGTGCGATCGCGGCGGAGGCGGTGGCCAAGGCGCCGGCCGACGGCTATACGCTGCTGCTGTCGAGCGCCTCGTACCCGATCAACGCCGCCTTGCAGATCGGTACGACGGACGTGATCAAAGATTTTTCCGCGGTTGCACTGGCCGGCTCGGCGCCGTTCATCCTGATGGTGCATCCGACGTTGCCCGTGGCGACGATGGATGAACTGATCGCGCTTGCGAAAAAACGTCCGGGCCAGATCAATTATGCATCGTCCGGCAACGGCACGCCGCCGCATCTCGCCGGGGAGATGTTCAAGATGGCGGCCGGCATCAACATCGTGCATGTGCCGTATAAAGGCGCGGGTCAGGCGATGATCGATCTCGTCGGCGGCCAGGTTCAGATGGCGTTCGCCATCGTTTCAGCCGCGCTGCCGCAGGTGCAGGCGGGCAAGGTGCGCGCGCTCGGCATCACGAGCCTGCAAACTTCTCCGCTTGCGCCCGACCTTCCCACGCTCGATTCACTCGGACTGCGCGGCTTCGACGTCAGGGGCTGGAACGGTTTGGTCGCGCCCGCCGGCACGCCGCGCGCGGTTGTGGGCCGAATAAACGCCGAAGCGATGCGTGCATTAAAGCAACCCGATGTCATACAGCGGCTTAAAACGGCCGGCTACGAAGCGGCCGCCGAAAATTCGCCCGAGCAGTTCGCCGATTTCATCAAGGCAGAACTTGCGAAGTGGACCAAGGTTGTCAAGGAATCCGGCGCCAAAGTGGACTAGCGCGCCGCGCTGATTGGCACGGCGCGGCGTATGGCTTGCGGCAGGGTTATGTGCCAAAATCCTGCCAGCCCTGAAGGGCGCAAGTCATCCGATATGCAGGGATTCCAGCCGTGGATATACCGCAAGCCGACGCCACCAAAGAGCAAGTCCACGCCTGGCTCACCGAGATTCGCGATCTTAAAAACACCGTGGCGGCACTGCGAGACGCGCTCGAGCAGGAACTCATCGACAAGAAGAAAAGCGTGCAGGAAGCATTAACGGCCAGCAGTACCGAAATCGCCCAGTTGAAAGCGACCGCCGCGGCGCTGCGTGCAACGCTCGAGCAGTCGCACATCGACCGGGACAAGGCGGTACAGGAAGCAGTGGTGACCGCGAATCATGAAATCCTGCAGTTGCGCTCGGCGGCCTCGGCGCTGCGCGACGCGCTTGAACTCGAGCGTCAGGACAAGGAACGCGGCGTGCAAGCCGCTGTGCGCGACGCGCACAACGAAATTCAGCAGTTGAAGGCGACGGTAACCACTTTACGCGACACGCTGGTAGCGGACCGCGCAGGAAGCTGACATGAGCAAAGCATTAAAACCTTCGACGAACGGCGGCCGTGCCAAGACCCCGATGACGCCGATGATCGCGCAAGCGCGCAAGAAGCTGCTGGCGTCGGCGAAGAAAAATGGCGCGGCGGCCGCGCCGACTGCCGCGTCGAACGCGAATCGCGACCGCCGCCTGCGCTTTGCCGAACTGCTGCTCAGCATTTCACAAAAGATGTCGGGCATGGATTCGCTCGACGAGGTGCTCACGGGTCTCGTCGAAGTGACGACCCAGGAATTGAGCGCCGAACGCGGGACGCTGTTTCTGAACGATCCGCAGACCAACGAGCTGTATTCGCGCGTTGCCCAGGGAAATTTTCACCGCGAAATCCGGCTGCTGAACAACAGCGGGATTGCCGGGCACGTGTTCACCCGCGGCGAGGGCGTCATCATCGACGACGCCTATGCCGACACGCGATTTAACCGCACGATCGACGAGCAGACCGGCTTCGTCACGCGCAGCATTCTGTGCGTGCCGATCACGACCGCCAAGGGCGAGGTCATCGGCGTCGCGCAGGTATTGAACAAGCAGAAGGGTGCATTCAGCAAGAGCGATCTCAAGCTGCTGGTCGCGATGACGACGCAGGGCACGCTCGCGCTGCAAAGCGCGCAGTTCATCGAGCGCATGAAGGCGATCCGCAAGCAGGAGCTCGAGTTTCTCGACATCGTGTCGGAGGTGACTTCCGACATCAAGATCGGCTCGCTGCTGCAGAAGGTCATGGGTGAGGCGACCCGCATGCTGAATGCCGAGCGCTCGACGCTGTTCTTGAACGACGAGAAGACGAGCCAGCTGTGGTCCGAAGTGGGGCAAGGCCTCGAAGCGATGCAGATCAGGCTGCCGAACCACGTCGGGATCGCAGGCGCCGTCTTCACCAGCGGCAAGACGATCAATATTCCTTACGCATATGCGGACCTGCGCTTTAATCCCGCGTTCGACAAGAAGACCGGCTATTTCACGCGCTCGATTCTATGCGTGCCGATCGTTAACCAGCGCGGCCGCATCATCGGCGTCACCCAGGTATTGAACAAGCGCGGCGGCCCGTTCACCAACGAGGACGAATCGCGGCTCAAAGCGTTCACGGCACAGATTTCGATCGCGCTTGAAAACGCGAAGCTTTTCGCCGACGTCCAGAACATGAAGAATTACAACGAAAGCATGCTCGAATCGATGTCGAGCGGCGTGCTGACGCTGGACGAGTCCGAAAAGATCGTGACCTGCAATACCGCCGGCCTGCGCATCCTGCACATCGGCGCGGGCGCTATCATCAACCAGCCGGCGAAGGAGTTCTTTGGCGGCGTCAACGCCTGGATACTCGAGAAGCTCAAGCGCGTCGACGAGACGCAGGAGCTCGACCTCACCATGGACGCAGAAATGGAATTCGCGGGCCAGCGCCGCTCGGTCAACGTCACGGTCATGCCGCTGGTCAGCGCCGAGCAAAAGCGTCTGGGCTCGATGATCATGCTCGAGGACATTTCGAACGAGAAACGCATGAAGGCGACGCTCGCACGCAATATGGACCCGTTGATCGCCGACCAGCTGTTCGCCGCGGGCAGCGAAGTGCTTGGCGGCAAAAGCATGCCCGCAACCGTGCTGTTTTCCGACATTCGCGGCTTTACGACGCTTACCGAAGAGCTTGGACCGCATGCGACGGTCAGCCTCCTGAATGAATACTTCGAGATCATGGTCGACTGCATCAACCGCGAAGGCGGCATGCTCGACAAGTTCATCGGCGACGCCATCATGGCGGCCTTCGGCGTGCCGATGGGGCATGACGATGACGAAGACCGCGCCGTGCGCACCGCGGTGACGATGATCCGCAGCCTCGCCTCGTGGAATGTGACGCGCGCGAATGAAGGGAAAAAGCCGGTCAACATCGGCATCGGCCTCAATACCGATGTTGTCGTGGCCGGCGAACTCGGCTCGCAGAAGCGCACCAATTACACGATCATCGGCGACGGCGTGAATCTCGCGGCCCGGCTCGAGTCGGCGTGCAAGCAGTATGCGGCGCGTATTCTCGTCAGCGAATTTACCTATAAGAAACTGCGCGGCACTTATCGCACGCGCGAAATCGATCTCGTCATCGTCAAGGGGAAGACCAAACCGGTCGGCGTTTACGAAGTGCTCGACTATCACGACGAGCAGACTTTCCCCAACCTGATGGATGTCGTCAATCAGTTCAAGGACGGCATTGCCAAGTATCGGGCCGCCAAATGGGATGCGGCAATCGTCGCATTCCGCGCGGCGCTCAAGTTGAACCCCAACGACAAGCTCTCAGAAATTTACATCGAGCGCTGCGAGAAGCTTAAGGCGCATCCGCCCGAAGGCGTGTGGGACGGCGTGTGGGTGATGGAAGAAAAATAAGTCGCAAGCCGCAGCACTCTGCAGTTAAGCATTCTCTGCGCCTGAGCGCCGACGACGCGATCGAGTAAACTACAGGTCCGCCACGGGTCGATTCTCGACTCTGCATCTGCATTTCCCCGACGTCCAAACGGAAAACACAGCAATGAACGAAATACGTATTTTGTCGGCCACCGGCATTCTCGGTTCCGGCTTCCGCGAAGAGACTTTGAAGCACGCAATGACGTTGAAGCCCGATTTCATTGGCGCCGACTCCGGTTCGACCGATCCCGGGCCTTATTACCTGGGTTCGAGCGACGCTAATTTTTCGGACAAAGCGAACAAGCGCGATTTGCGGTTGATGATACTCGCCGCCCGTGCAGCAAAAATTCCCGTGATGGTCGGCAGCGCATGCACCGCGGGCAACGACGAGCAGCTTGCGCGGCTGGTCGGCATCGTGCGCGAGATCGCACGCGAGGAGAAGCTGAGTTTCAAGCTGGCGGCGATCCACTCGGAGCAGGACAAGGCCTATCTCAAGCGCAAGCTCAAGGAAGGCAAAATTACGCCGCTCGCGAACGCGCCGAAATTCGATGAAGCGGTGATCGATCGCAGCGTGCACATCGTCGGCATGTGCGGCATCGAGCCGTATATCGAAGCGCTGCAAAATGGCGCCGACGTCATCATCGCCGGCCGCTCGAGCGATACCTCGATTTATTCGGCGATGCCGGTCATGAAAGGCTTCAATCCGGCGACCGTGTGGCACGCCGCCAAGATCCTGGAGTGCGGCGCCGCCTGCGTCGTGCAGCGGAAATACCCGGACTGCCTGTTCGTGCGGCTCACCAACGATCACTTCATCGTCGAGCCGCCGAATCCCGAGTATCGCTGCGATCCCGCGAGCGTCGCTTCGCACAATCTCTATGAAAACGCGACGCCCTATGAATTGATCGAGCCGTCGGGCGTGCTGAATACGTTTTCGGCAAAGTACGAAGCGCTGTCGGACCGCGCGGTGAAAGTCTCGGGCAGCACATTCAAAACTTCCGAGCGCTATACCATCAAGCTCGAAGGCGCCGAGCTCGCAGGTTATCAGAGCATTATCGTCGGCAGCGTGCGCGACCCGATCATTCTGCGTCAGCTCGATTCGTGGCTCGCCGGCATGGAGAAAGCAATCCGCGATCGGCTGATTGCCGTGTTCGGCGCCGATATTGAAAGCAAGTATGAATTTCAGATCCGCGTGTTCGGCCGTGATGCCACGATGGGCCCACTTGAAAGCGAGCGCACGATAGGGCACGAAGTGGGGCTTTTGTTCCAGACCACCGCCGATACGCAGGATCTCGCGACGGCCATCATGAAATCAGTGAGTCACATGGCAGTACATTACCCGGTGCCGGAATGGACCGGGTTGATTACCTCGATCGCTTTCCCGTACTCGCCGGCGGAGATTACGCGCGGCGCCAGTTATCGCTTCAACATGAATCACGTCGTCGAACCGGCGTCGCCGCTCGAGATGTTCAAAATCGATTACGAGAAACTGTGACCATGCAAAAACTCTGGCAAGTCACCAAACTGATTCGCAGCAAGAACGCCGGTCCCTTTGAACTCACGTTCGACGTGATCTTCAAGGAGCATGCCATGTACGAGAAGGTGCGCGACGCAAAAACCATCAATGCGGCCTGGTTTGCGAAGACCTATCGCCTGACGCCGGAAGTGGTCACTATCATCAATTATGACGCCGCCAGTGCGATCAAGATCACCATTCCGCGGCCGACGATCTCCGGCGACATCAACGATACCGACGTTTATGGCGGGCAGCAGTACGGGCCGCTCGTCGATATCGAAGTGCCGGCTTAGAGAACTTTTCCCTCGAATTTTCGATGTTCGCGGACTAGACTTTCGTTTCCATTCACTTCAATGGAGGGGAAATGACCACATTTTACGTAGAGGCTTACAGCAAGGCGGACAACGCCGAGCAGGCGTTGCGGCATATCGGCGACTTTGAGTCGCTGGAAGCCGCAATCGCGGCGTCAAAACGCACCATCGACAGCGCGCTCCTGCGCGAACACACGGACGGCATGGCGGGCACGGCGCTGTTCGAGAAATTCCAGTCGTACGGCGAGTTGCCCTGCATTTTTCGCTCCGACGACAAAACGCTGAGCGGCCTAGGGTTTAACGCGCTCACTTATGCAAAGCAGCGTGCCGTGGAACTCTGCGGCAAATGATTCACCACCGTTTCAATTCAACTTTGGAAAGCACTTAAGACCATGACGACCGCAGCGCAGACCCTCGCCCAATTTGCCACCAGCCTCCAGTACGAAAGCATTCCGGGCGACGTGATCGAACGCGCGAAGGCGTGCGTAATCGACACCGTCGGCGCGTGCACGTATGGTTCAACGCTGCCGTGGAGCAAAATCGTCATCGGCTATGCCGAGCAGTACGGCAAAGGGGGGCAGAGCACCATCCTCGGCACCGGACGCAAGGTGCATGCGCCCATGGCGGCGCTCGCGAACGGCGCGCTCGCGCATGCTTTCGAAATGGATTGCCTCGTGCAACCGAGCGCCGGCGTGCATCCGGGTGCTTCGCTCACCGCGCCCGGACTCGCGATTGCGCAGGAAGTCGGCGCGACCGGGAAAGAATTTTTGACTGCCGTGGTGGCGGGCGGCGAAGTGATGCACCGCATCGGCGACGCCTCGAAGCAATCGACCGAGCATATCGGTTTTCATGCGCCGGGCGTGACCGGCGCGTTCGGCGGCGCTGTAATCGCCGGGCGACTGCTTAAGCTCACGCCGGATGAAATGACAATGGCGCTCGGCATCGCGGGTTCGCTCGGCAGCGGATTGCTCGAGTTTTCGAAGTCCGGCGGTGGCATGGTCAAACGCCTGCACCTGGGACGTGCGGCGGAGTCCGGAGTACTGGCCGCGACGCTGGCGAAAGGCGGTTTCAGCGGACCTGCCACGGTGCTCGAAGGCAAATTCGGCTACATGAATGTGTTCTGCCACGAGGGCGATGCGGCGCGATTGACCGCCGGCCTCGGCGAAGCGTGGAAAATGTTGACGCTCACGTTCAAGCGCTATGCCTGCCACATCACCTCGCACGTGCCGGTTACCGCGGCGCTCGAGCTCAAGGAGAAGCACAAGATCAACGGCGACGACATCGCAGCCATCATTATCGAAGGCAGCGAGAAGATGTTCAGTCATCACAATATTTTAGAGCCCAGCGATATGACGATGGCGCAGTACAGCGCGCCGTTCAATGTCGCGCTTTCTTTTTATCGCAATCCGCGCGATCCCGATTCATTTTCCGAAGAGTCGCGCAACGACGCAAAAATCCGCGCGCTGTGCCGCAACGTAAAAGTCATGGTGCGCAAGGACGCCGTCAAAAACAATCCGCTCGCGAGCCGCGTGATCGTGAAATTAAAGGACGGCAGGGAATACACGCTCGACCTGCCGCATTTTCCAGGCATGCCCCAGCAGCCGTTAAACCATGATCAATTGCGCGAGAAATTTACGACGATCACGAAGAGCGTGTTGGGCGATAAGGCGGATGCGCTGTTCGAACGATTAAGCGCGATTGAGACCGTCTCGAATATGCGCGAGGCGGTTTAAACTTTCGGGGGCTTGCGCAGGACCGACGGGCTTGGCGCCGCCGGCGTAGGACCACAGCGGACACCTCGACGCGCAAGGTACCGCTGTTGGCGCACGCAACACTCTAGTGTAACGTCAGCAAGCGCCAATCGGTAAGCATAGACATTCAGTGCCGGAAAAATGGCGAAACGCCTCGAAAGGTTGCCGCCAGCGCCTTGCGCGCGTCTTTTTATCATGCCGGACGTTCCGCAATCTGTATCGCCGAGAATCGCCGGCTTTGTCCGGGTGCGCGGCGCGCGCGAGCACAACCTGAAAGATGTCTCGGTCGATATCCCGAGAGATGCGCTGGTGGTCTTTACCGGCGTATCGGGATCCGGCAAGTCGTCGCTGGCATTCGGCACGTTGTACGCCGAAGCGCAGCGGCGCTATCTCGAATCAGTCGCTCCGTACGCACGCCGGCTCTTTCATCAGATCGGCGCGCCGGAGTTCGACGAGATCGATGGACTGCCGCCCGCGGTCGCGCTTCAGCAGCAGCGCGGCACGCCCACCACGCGTTCGTCGGTCGGCAGCGTGACCACGCTCTCCAACTTGCTGCGCATGCTGTACTCGCGCGCCGGCGACTATCCGCGCGGGCAGCCGCTCCTCTACGCCGAATCGTTCTCGCCAAACACGCCGGAGGGGGCGTGTCCGAAGTGTCATGGTTTGGGCAGCGTCTATGAAGTCACCGAAAAGTCGATGGTGCCCGATCCGCCGTTGACGATTCGCGAGCGTGCCGTTGCCGCGTGGCCTTTGGCGTGGCAGGGGCAAAACCTGCGCGACATTCTGACGACGCGCGGAATCGACGTCGATGTGCCGTGGCGCGATTTGCCCAGGCAGACTCGCGACTGGATTCTGTTCACCGACGAGCAGCCGCGCGTGCCGGTATACGCCGGCTATGATCTGAAGCAAACGCGACAGGCTTTGCGGCGCAAGGAAGAGCCGAGCTACATGGGTACCTTCAGCAGCGCACGCCGGCACGTGCTGCACTCGTTCGCCACCACGCAAAGCGCGATGATGAAGCGCCGGGTCGCGCAGTACATGATCGGCGCGCCGTGCCTTGAGTGCAAAGGCAAGCGGCTGCGGCGCGAAGCGCTGTCCGTGAAATTCGCGGGACTGGACATCGCCGAAATGTCACGCGTACCGTTAAAGCAGCTGGGCAAGATCTTCCATCCGTTTGCCGCCGGGAAGGCGCCTTCGCTGCGCGCGCTCGAGCGTGAGCATCCCGAAAGGGCGGAAGTGACGCGGCGCATAGCCGACGACATCTGTGCGCGCCTTGCGATCATGCTCGATCTGGGCCTCGGTTACCTGACGCTCGAGCGCAGCACGCCGACGCTTTCACCGGGCGAACTGCAGCGGCTGCGGCTGGCGACGCAGGTACGTTCCAATCTCTTCGGCGTGGTCTACGTGCTCGACGAGCCGTCGGCTGGCCTGCACCCTGCCGATACCGTGGCGCTGCTGCGCGCCCTCGAAAAACTGAAGGCATCGGGCAATTCGCTGTTCGTTGTCGAACATGAGATCGATCTCATCCGCCACGCGGACTGGATTATCGACGTGGGTCCGGCCGCGGGAGAGCACGGCGGGGAGATTCTCTACAGCGGTGCACCCGCCGGTCTCAGCGCCGTCGCGGCATCGAGTACCGCGCGCTATCTTTTCGGCGGTCCGTGCCTGCCGCCCCGCGCGCCGCGCGTGCCGCAAGGGTGGCTCAAGCTCGCAGGCATTACCCGCAATAATCTCCACAACCTCGATGTCTCTTTCCCGCTCGGCGTGCTGACTTCGATCACCGGCGTCTCCGGCTCCGGCAAGTCGACACTCGTCAGCCAGGTCCTGGTCGAACTCGTCGGCCGGGCGCTGGGTCACGAGGCGGAGGCCACCGCGGACGACATCGAGCCGCTCGAGCGTGCGATCCTTCCTGTCACCGCAGGCCGCATCGAAGGCGGGCTGGCATCGATCAGGCGATTGATTCGCGTCGACCAGAAACCGATCGGGCGCACGCCGCGGTCGAACCTGGCGACGTACACGGGACTGTTCGATCATGTACGCGGGATCTTCGCGGGTACGCAGGCGGCGCGCGAACGCCGCTACGATCCCGGCCGTTTCTCGTTCAATGTCGCCAAGGGCCGCTGCGCCCACTGCGAAGGCGAGGGCTTCGTGATGGTTGAACTGCTGTTCATGCCGAGCGTCTATTCGCCGTGCCCGACCTGCCACGGCACGCGTTTCAATGCCAGAACGCTCGAGGTCCAGTACCGCGGCAAGAACATCGCCGAAGTGCTTGGCATGACGGTGGATGCCGCATGGGAATTTTTCGCCGACGCGCCGAACGTGCGGCGTTCACTGGAAGTGATGCGCGAAGTAGGCCTGGGTTACGTGCGCCTCGGCCAGCCCGCCACCGAACTCTCGGGCGGCGAGGCGCAGCGGATCAAGCTCGCCACTGAATTGCAGCGGGTCGGGCGCGGCGACTCGCTGTACGTGCTCGACGAACCGACCACCGGCCTGCATCCGGCCGATGTCGACCGGCTGATGGTGCAGCTTGACGGGCTCGTCGATGCGGGCAACACGGTCATCGTCGTCGAGCACGACATGCGCGTCATCGCGCGTTCCGATCGGGTGATCGACATGGGGCCCGGGGCGGGTGATGAAGGCGGGCGCATCGTTGTGGAAGGACCGCCGTCCTCAATCGTCAAGTCGCCGGATAGCCGGACCGGACGGCATCTCGCACCGCTCCTCTTACCGGAAGAAACCATCCAGCTCGAATAGCTGCGTTGATACGCCGTTTCGTTTTAAACGTTCGTGTACCCCGCCTAGCGAGGTGCGACCGCAATCGCCGGCTGCCCGTATGAAAGGAAGGCATCGCTCAGCGACGTTGCGATCTGTGCCGACTTTGCCATCCAGCCGTCGCAGTTGCCGCCGCGATCAGGCTTGTAGCTCGCGCTCGGGTAAAACATCGCGATTCCTTCCTGCTCGTTGAGCATCGATGCTGCGTTGATTCGCGTCATGTGATCACGCATCGCCTGGTTCGACGTGCCCGGTGCAAATTGAACAATCCTCGTCAATATCTCGCAGCCTGGCCCGGCTTCTATGTTCGCAAGCAACCATTCGAACCGGCCGTCATCGCCTGCCGCGACCGGCTTTAGCTCAAAGCCGCGCTCACGCAAATGCGCAAGCAACGCGGGATCGAGTGCAGTCACCGGAGTTGCCATTACCTTTGGCGGCAGCGCCGGTTCCTTGTGGGTCGCGCCAGGTTTCGCCGCTTCTCGCGCCGCCGATTCCTGATAGCTCGCATAGAGCCCGCCAACGACGCCGACGGCGATTCCTTTGCCTGCGAATGCAACGGCCCCGAACACGATGAGAAAGGCAATCGATCGCCGGCGATGCGGTTCGCCTTTTGCCAGTGAAATCGCCGACGATAGCGCGCACAGTGCGCAAACAACTACGGCAACTGCGATGAACACGCTGGCAGCCATGAGCCAGCCCCAGCCGCCTTGAACATTGATGCTTTTAGCCTGAAACGCGAGCAAAAGCGCGAGTGCCACGGCAAACGCGAGCAGCAGCCACAGCAGACCGGTCGCGATGCGGACGAATACCGGCTCGCGCGGCTCGATCGCCGGATTCATCGCATCGCCACCTGAGGATGCGCATACTGAAACATGCCGCGTTCACCGTTGGGTTGGGTCAGAACGCCGCGGCCTCCAAGAAACAGTTGCACGATATTTTTACCCGCCCGCGTGGTGAACGCGACCCTGCACCACGGCGAATAATGCCAGGCGACGATACTCGGGTGGTTCGCAGCAATCGGTTTCGCGGTCGACATCAAGCGGCGAAAATTTTGTTCGTCGAGCGGTGGCTTTTTACAAACCATCAGATTCGCGATCGCCGGCGGCTGGTCCGGATCCACGGCGGGAATGGCGATATCCATCATGCTGGCGGGATCCGGCATGCTTTGAAGCGTGACTAAGCCGGCGAGAAAAGCGAATCCCGGCGAGTTGCCGATCTGGGCCGCAACCGGTGTGAACAGGCAGCCGCAGAACGACGCGATAAGTATCGAAGCAAGGCCGATTGCCGATTTCATATTCGTGATTGCAATAATGAAGTACGCAAGCGCCAATTTATCACGTGCATGTTCTTGTGCGCTGGAACCGCCGGCTGGCCTGAAATGAAACGCCTAGTAATGACTGCCGCGCATGAATCTCGCCAGGCCCGCCGCAACTTCGTTTTCCTGCTGCACGAAATCGTGCGGCTCAAATACTTCGCAGGCGCCTAGATTAGGCGTACGGGCAACCGCGACCGCGCCGCCGGTGACCGTCGCGATTTGCTGGCGGCTGCCTTTTGTCCTGGCGAGAACATTTATCATTTGATCCGGAAGCGATCGAATGCAGGCATCTGCGGCGTGGCCGACAACGAGCACGGGAATTTTGATTGCTTCAAGGTCGAGCATAAACACCGAATGTGCAGCCCATGGCCGGCGTGCTTTCGGATCGCCTGTATACATGCCCGAAAGCAGAATCACGCCATCCGGCGCGGCCTCGCCGGTCAGGCGCGATGCGGCGTTGGCGGCGGACAGAGAGCCGCGGCTGTGGCCGGCAATCCACACGGGGCCTTTCGTGCGCGCGCGCACTTGCGCGATGACCATGCCCAAATCCTGCGCATGGTCGGGCGCGATGCGGTAGCTGCCGAAGCCGTCTTCCGTGCGCAGGTCGGACGGCGTGTCGACAACCGCGGTGTTGATACCTGATTCATTGAACATCGACCGCATGCGGATGAGCACATTGCGGTTTGATCTGCGCGGGCATCCGTTGTCGTCAAGATCGAGAAACCCGCCGCCGCCGATCAGCAGCACAATCGTCAAAGGTCCCGTCGCGGCGGGTGTGGCCTGCACGAACGAATAACTCATCGTTGTGCTGCCGCGAGTAGTGAGCGTATTCAGTTCGCCGCAGCGCTCCTGCGCTTGCGCCGGGATAGCCTGGCTCGCAGCGATAATCGCAATCGCAACCAGGCGGCGCATGCAACTACTCAATCCGCGCGCGCGCCGGCGTCGCGAACTACCTTGGCCCATTTGGTGATTTCGCTTTTGACGAATGCGCCGAATTCAGCGGGCGTGTTCTGCCGCGAAGTGGCGCCTTCAGTCACCAGGCGCGCCTGCACTTCGGGCAGCTTCACAATGCGCATGATTTCAGGATTCAGTTTCGCGACAATTTCGTTCGGCGTGCCGGCGGGCGCGAATACGCCAATCCAGTTCATTACTTCGAAGCCGGGCAGCGTTTCGGCGATGGCCGGTATGTCCGGCGCGGCCGGATTGCGTTGCTTGCCCGTGACCGCCATCGCGTAAAGTTTGCCGGCGCGCGCGAGCGGCATCGCAGTCGGCATGGTCGCAAACAGCATCGACGTTTGGCCGCCGATCACATCGGTCAGCGCGGGCACGTTGCCCTTGTACGGAATATGCACCATGTCGATCTTCGCCATGGTCTTGAATAATTCGCCGGACAGATGACCTGCAGTGCCGTTGCCCGCGGACGCATAGACGAGTTGTCCGGGCTTCGAACGTGCAAGCGCAATGAGTTCCTTCACCGATCTCACCGGCACCGACGGATGCAGCACCAGCAGGCCGTCGGTTTCGACGACGAGCGCGACCGGCGCGAAGTCCCGCACCGGGTCGTAAGGCAGCTTGGAAAACAGGCTCACGTTTACCGCATGGGTGCCGATCGTGCCCATCACGAGCGAATAGCCGTCGGGCGGCGACTTCGCGATGATGTCGGCGCCGATATTGCCGCCGGCGCCGGTGCGATTTTCTATGACAACCGGTTGGCCCCAGCTGTCGGTAAATTTCTGGCCGATCACGCGCGACATGACGTCGGCGATGCCGCCCGGCGGAAATGGAACCACGATGCGAATAGATTTCGTCGGATACGTCGTATCCGCGCCTGACGCAGGCAAAGCGCTGTAGCAAAGCACGAGCGCGGCAACGCGGGCAATCTCGTTCAAGCGTCATCTCCCTTTATGATTGCTGCACCCGCGAGTATAGATACGCGGGACCGTTAAGCCCAGAAAGCTTAAGATTTCGGCGGCTGTTGCGAGCGCGTCGCGGGTTTTGCGTGCCGCCGGCCTTTCACGGGCGCTTTATCGGCGGGCGCCGCATTTTTCGCAGTTGCGGGCAAATTGGTGGTTTCCGCGAGCCGAATGACGTCTTCGCGCACGTTAGGCGGCAGCGCAAGCTCATCGATGCGCTTTAAACGCGCTTCCCTGTTCTGAATGCCGTGCACCCCGGCGAAATAAAGCAGCAAATCGTCGGTCGTGTAGATGGCCTTTTGCGCTCGCTCGTGATCGAGCGTCGCATTGGGAAACAGGATTCGCATCACGAATGAAAGGCAACTCAGGCACGGCGCATCCGACGGGCCGCGCACGATGCAGTACGGCGTTTCCGCTTCGGCATATGGCAGCACACGTGCCTCGAGCTCGGAACGCAACGCGCGCATTGACGCATCATCGGGAAACGGACGGACGCCGTACAAGTACTCGACTTCGATATTTTTCCGGTTCGCCGTTATCGCGCCGGATTGCATGAATGGCGATACGACGACGCCCAGCTGGAAGAACGACCAGGCGATGCGCTGATCGGGCATTTCAATGCCAACCTGCGTTTCCCATTCGCTATTGGCCTCGCGTACGATGAAGAAATGCACGTAACCGGCTTGACCCGGCGCCGTGCCTTCGACGGTAACGACGGGCGATGTCGCGCGTACGTCGAGCTGCGGGCCTGCAATCGCAGCGGCGCGCGCGGCACCGGTAAAAATGAAGAGCGCGGCCCATAGCCAGCCCAGGCTGGCAAGCGCGCGCATCACGCCGCCGGTTTGAAGATCAGGAAATACTGATTCGGCAGGAAGGCGTGTTCGGTGTCGATGACGTAGCCGGCATCCTGCATTTCGGTTTTGACGCGCTCCGGGGCAACGCGCGAATGTCGCGGCGGGCCGGTCGGCGCATCGAGCCTGAAGTCGATGATCGCGATGCGGCCGCCCGGCTTCAACGAGGTGCGCAGCTTTTTGAAAT
Source organism: Betaproteobacteria bacterium (assembly GCA_028292435.1). GTDB lineage: Bacteria > Pseudomonadota > Gammaproteobacteria > Burkholderiales > SG8-41 > PALSA-1004. Next base: position 3,094 of record JAQGMI010000111.1, on the reverse strand, counting down.
AGTCGGCGCGCTTGTCGACGTGATGGTAAACGTCAACGAGGATAACGAGATCGACCGGCGCCGGGATCTTCGCATCGTCGACGGCGGCAGCCACCGCGCTGAGATTGGCAAGATTTTCTTTTTTCGCGCGTTCGTTGAGATACTTCACCATGTCCGGCTCGAGATCGACGCCATACACGCGGCCTTGCGGCAGCATGTGCGCAAATCTCACGGCAAAATAACCGGTGCCGGCGCCGATGTCGGCGACCGCTGCGTCGCGCGGCAATTTGAGCGACGTAATGACTTCATGCGGCTTCTGCCATTTGTCGCGCTCGGGATCGTCGAAGACCTTTGCCCAATGTTCCGCGCCGCTGAACCGATGGTCCGCATGATCCATTGACGTTGAGTCCGCGGCGCAGCCCAATGCAGGCGCGCCGATGGCGAAGGCGCTCGTTACTATCAACACATATTTATTCCACATGACGCGATCTCTTTAAGCGGGCTCAGCAGCAACGAATAAGTGCATGGTATATTGCGGCCTTTTCGATGAACAGCCTCGTGAAAATTCTCATTACCGGCCTTGTGTGCCTGTGCGTAAGCGGCGCATTCGCCGCCCAGGGCGACGTCAGTTATCCGGCGCGTCCGATTCGTCTGATGGTGCCACAGAATCCCGGCGCGTCGGTCGACAACATCAGCCGTATTCTCGCCGCCCGCATGGGCGAAGAACTCGGTCAGCAGATCGTCGCGGACAACCGGCCGGGCGCCGGCGGCACGCTTGCGGCGGAAGTCGTTGCGCATGCGGCGCCCGACGGCCAGACGCTTTTTGCGGTGGCCACAGGTACGGCGGTGATTTCACCGCAAACGTTCAAAAAACTTTCGTACGATCCGATCAAAGATTTCGAATACATCTCGTTGTTCGCAATCACGCAGAACGTGCTCGTTGTGCATCCGTCGCTGCCGGTAAAAAGTGTCAGAGAACTGGTTGCCTACGCGAAAGCAAACCCCGGCAAGCTCAACATGGCGAATGCCGGCACCGCTTCGCAGAGCCATCTTGCTTGCGTGCTTTTCACGCACATGGCGGGCATCGACGTCGTGCACGTCCCGTACAAGGGCGGCGGCGCGTCGGTGACGGCGTTGATGGGCAACGAATCGCAGGTGACGATCACGCCCGCGCCTGCCGTGCTGAGCCACGTGCGCGCAGGCCGCCTGCGCGCACTGGGCACCGGCGGCACCCAACGCTCGCCGCTGATGCCGGATTTGCCGACGATTATCGAATCCGGCGTGCCCGGTTATCAGTCGAGCGGCTGGATGGGCCTGCTGGCGCCGGCACGCACGCCGAAGCCGATTCTCGATAGATTGCGCGCGACGCTGACTAAAGTCGTCGAAGTGCCGGCAACGCGCGAACTGTTCGAGCGTCAGGGCGCCGACCCGACGACGACCACGCCCGCCGAATTCAAAAAGTTTGTCGCGGACGAATACGCGCGGTTTACGCAGGCAATCAAGCTCGCGAATCTCAAACCCGAGTAGCGTTTCGCGCAAGAAAACAGGAGGAGCAGTTGAGCAGCGGAATCCATCTGCGCGCGGCGCTGCTCGCCGCATGCACGTTCACCGTCGGTATCGCCAGCGCTGCTGAACGCGCGGGCGAGTGGCCGACAAAACCCGTCCGGCTGATCGTGCCATTCGCGCCGGGCGGCGCAACCGACATCGTGGCACGCATCCTGGCGCAGGGGCTTGCGGACGCATTGGGCCAGCAGTTCGTGGTGGACAACCGCTCAGGTGCGTCCGGCAATATCGGTGTCGAGATGGCTGTGCGGGCGCCGGCCGACGGCTACACGGTGGTCATTAACAATGTGTCGACGGGTGCAATCAACCCCATCGCATTCGCGTCGACGCTTAAATATGATTCGACCAAAGAGTTGACCGGTGTCGCGCTGCTTGCATCGATTCCGAACCTGCTCGTATCGGCATCGAATTTTCCGCCGAACAATCTCAAGGAGCTGATCGACTACGCGAAAGCTCGCCCGGGCCAGTTGAACTACTCAAATCCGATCGGCGCTTATTCGCATCTCGACATGCTCGAATTCATGTCCAAAGCCGGCATCCAGATGGTGAACGTGCCGTCGAAAGGGGCAGGGTCGTCGTTCGCGCCGGTGATCGCGGGCGAAATTCATTTTTCGTTTCTAAATGCGGCGACCGTCACGCCGCAGGTCAAGGCAGGGCGCATGAAAGCGTTCGTGACGACGGCGAAGAAGCGCCTGTCCGAACTGCCCGACGTGCCGACGATGGCGGAAGCCGGTTTCCCCGGCATGGGCAGCGTCAACTGGAATGGATTCTTCGTGCCGGCGAAAACGCCGCGCGCAATCGTCGACAAGCTCGCGAGCGCGACATTGCAAGTGCTGCAAAAACCGGCCGTGCAGGAAGCGTTCGCCAAAGCAGGCGTCCCGCTCACGCCGAGCGCGTCGCCCGAAGAATTCCAGGAATTCGTGCGCGCCGAGCAAAAGCGCTGGGCGCGCATCATCAAAGAGAACAACGTTAAATTTGACTAAACCGCATCGGCGGTTAAAAAATGTTTTCGAATGCTTTAGCTCATTTTTTCAAAGGAAATCGCATGACCGCAGCAACCGCCAAAGTTTCCCAGCCGCGCGTTCTCAAGCTGATCGTCGAGAAGGACGTGCAGATTCCGATGCGCGACGGCACGATTTTGTACGCCGATGTATTTCGCCCGGACACGCCGGACAAGGTGCCGGTCATCATGAATCTGACCGTCTACCAGAAAGACAAGCTGTGGATACCGCCGGCCGATCTCGAGGAAGAGGCGAATCCCTACATGAACTGGGAGACGGTGAACCCCAACTGGTGGTGCCCGCGCGGATATGCATGCGTGCGCGTGGATGCGCGCGGCTCGGGCAAATCGCCCGGCGAGTCGGAGCCCAGTTCCTATCAGGAATCGCTCGACTATTACGATGCGATTGAATGGATTGCGAAGCGCGACTGGTGCTCGGCCAAGGTCGGGCTGCTCGGCATTTCATATCACGCGTCGTCCCAGTGGCGCGTTGCCAATCTGAATCCGCCGTCGCTGAAAGCGATCATGCCGTGGGAAGGCCGCGCCGATCAG
>JAQGMI010000104.1 GCA_028292435.1 Betaproteobacteria bacterium | reverse complement strand
CCCGACGAATCGCGCACCTTCGGCATGGAAGGCATGTTCCGCCAGCTCGGCATTTACTCCCACGTGGGCCAGCTCTATCGCCCCCAGGACGCCGAGCAGCTCATGTATTACAAGGAAGACAAGAACGGGCAGATCCTCGAGGAGGGGATCAACGAAGCGGGCGCCATGTCGTCGTGGATCGCCGCCGCGACGTCGTACAGCACCCACGGGATTCCGATGATTCCGTTCTACATTTTTTATTCGATGTTCGGCTTTCAGCGGGTTGGCGATCTGGCGTGGGCGGCCGGCGACATGCGCGCGCGCGGCTTCCTGTTGGGCGGCACCGCGGGTCGCACGACCTTGAACGGCGAGGGCCTGCAGCATGAAGACGGTCACAGTCATTTGCTCGCAGCGACGATTCCGAACTGCGTCGCCTACGATCCGACTTACGCGTACGAACTTGCGGTGATTATTCAGGACGGCTTGCGCCGGATGTATCAGGAGCAGGAAGACGTTTATTACTACATCACCGTAATGAACGAGAATTACGAGCACCCGGCGATGCCTGAGGGTGTCGAGAAGGGCATCTTAAAAGGCATGTACCTGCTGCGCGAAGGCAAAAGCAAAAAGAACGCGCCCAAAGTTCAGCTGCTCGGCAGCGGTACTATTCTGCGCGAGGTGATCGCCGGTGCCGACCTGCTCGAAAAAGACTTCGGCATCGCCGCCGATATCTGGAGCGTCACGAGCTTCAACGAACTGCGCCGCGATGGCGTCGACGTCCAGCGCTGGAACATGCTGCATCCGGAAGCCGAGCCGCGGCGTTCGCATATCGAAACCTGCCTGAAAGACCGCGAAGGCCCGGTCATCGCCTCGACCGACTACATGAAAATGTTTGCCGACCAGGTGCGGGGATTTCTGCCGACGCATCATTTTCATGCGCTCGGTGCCGACGGCTTCGGGCGCTCGGATACGCGCGAAAAGCTGCGCCGGTTTTTCGAAGTCGATCGCAATTACGTCGCAGTCGCCGCCATGAAGGCGCTCGCCGACATGGAACTGGTGCCGCGCAAGAAAGTGACCGAAGCCATCAAGAAGTATGGGATCGATCCCGAGAAGCCAAATCCCACCACCGTTTAAAAAATGAGCAACCTACTCGAAGTTAAAGTCCCGGACATCGGCGATTTCAAGGATGTGCCGATTATCGAAATCATGGTCAAGCCCGGCGATACGGTCAGCGCCGAAGATCCGCTGATCGCACTCGAGTCGGACAAGGCGACACTCGAAGTGCCCGCGCCGCAGCCCGGCGTCGTCAAAGAAATTAAGGTCAAGGTCGGCGATAAGGTATCGCAAGGCTCGCTCGTGCTGATGCTCGACGCGGTGGCAGCCCCGGCCAAAGCGGCTGAGGCCGCGCCCGTTGCGGCGCCCGCGGCAGCGCCGCCACCGGCCCCGAAACCCGCATCTGCTGCGCCGGCGTCCGCTGCTGCGCCAGCGCCGGCATCCGCGCCTGCGGCGGCGAGCCCCACCGCCTCGCTGGAGCCGATCGATGAAGCGAAATTAAAACTCGTGCACGCCGGTCCGTCGGTCCGCCGCTTCGCGCGCGAACTCGGCGCCGATCTGACTAAGGTGACGGGCAGCGGTCCCAAGGGCCGCATCGTGCGCGAAGACGTGCAGGCCTATGTCAAAGGCGAACTCGCGCGGCCGCGCGGCGCCGGTGGCGGTCTCGGTTTCAATCTGCTGCCGATGCCGCAAGTCGATTTCGCGAAGTTTGGCAAGGTCGAAACGCAGGCGCTGTCGCGCATCAAGAAATTGTCGGGCGCTAACCTGCATCGCAACTGGGTTTCCATCCCGCACGTGACGCAGCAGGACGAGGCCGACATCACCGAACTCGAAGCCTTCCGCAAGTCCGAAGCCGAGACGGCGAAGAAAGAAGGTATTCGTTTTACGCTGCTCGCCTTCCTGATCAAGGCAGTGGTCGTTGCGCTCAAGCACAACCCGAACTTCAATGCGTCGCTGTCGCCCGACGGCGAAAATCTTATACTCAAGCAATATTTTCATATCGGCGTGGCGGTCGATACGCCGCTGGGCCTCGTGGTGCCGGTCATTCGCGATGCCGATAAAAAGGGCTTGCTCGAACTCGCGCGCGAGTTGGGCACGGTCAGCGCGCGCATGCGCGAAGGCAAAATCAATTCGGCCGATTTGCAGGGCGGCTGTTTTTCGATTTCGAGCCTCGGCGGACTCGGCGGCACCTTCTTCACGCCGATCATCAATGCGCCTGAAGTCGCGATCCTCGGCGTCGGCAAGTCGGTGATGAAGCCGGTATGGGACGGCAAGCAGTTCGCGCCGCGCCTGATGCTGCCGTTGTCGCTGTCGTACGATCACCGTGTCGTCGACGGCGCCCAAGGCGCGCGTTTCATTGCCTATTTGAGTGAAGTGCTGTCGGACATTCGCCGACTCGTGCTCTGACACTTGAACACCTGCGTCGCGTTTCGGTCCAACTTCGTGCTGCGCAATCGCCGTCGGCACGACACCGGTTAACCTATGGCAATCAAGCCCATCGCTATTTTTGGCGGTACGTTCGATCCGATACACTTCGGCCATTTGCGCCTGGCGCAGGAACTCGCCGAGTCCGTCCACGTTGAAGAAGTGCGGTTCATGCCCGGCGGGACGCCACCGCACCGCGCGGCGCCGCAGGTCACGGCCCAGCAGCGGCTCGACATGGCGCGGCTGGCCATCGCCGACAATCCTTTGTTCACGATCGACGACCGTGAGTTCAGGCGCAGCGGGCCGGGTTATACGGTTGATACGCTGACCGAAGTGCGGCAGGAAGTCGGTAAAGAACGGCCGCTGTGTCTTTTGCTCGGTGCGGACGCCTTCCTGGAACTCGCGACCTGGCACCGCTGGCATGAATTGTTTTCGCTCGCGCACATCATCATCGCGCACCGGCCGGGTTTTCCACCCGAGTCGTGGCCGGCTCGCATGCCCGTCGCGCTCGCGCGCGAATATTCGGCGCGCCTGATGCAGCAGCCGTTCGCAGTGCATCTGTCGCCCGCCGGCGGCATTGTGACGCAGGCGATTGCGGCACTCGATATTTCCGCGTCGATGATTCGCGATTCATTGACGCGCGGCGTGAGCCCGCGTTATTTGCTTCCCGATCCGGTTCTCGACTATATTAGAAATCATGGACTCTACGTTACGCAGGAGGTGAATGAGGCTCGATAGACTGGTGAAAGCCACCGTGGATGCGCTCGAAGACATCAAAGGGCGCGATATCGTGGTACTTGACGTGCGCCGCATGACGGCGCTTTTCGACAAGGTGATCGTGGTGAGCGGCGATTCGACGCGCCAGAACAAAGCGCTCGCCAATCATGTTCAGGAGAAGGTCAAGGCGCTCGGCGGCGAAGTGTACGGCGTCGAAGGCGTCGACCCGGGTGAATGGGTGCTGGTCGATCTCGGCGCTGTCGTCGTGCATGTGATGCAACCGACGATACGCGCCCACTACAATCTCGAAGAACTGTGGAGTAAAGAGGCCGCTCCGCCGAAACGGCGCGCAGCGGGCGGCGCGCGGTAACGGTCCTCGCGGCCCGATGAAATTGCGCATAGTGGCGGTCGGCCACAAGATGCCGGACTGGATTAACGCCGGCTTCGCCGAATATGCGCAGCGCATGCCGCGCGAAGCGCGCATCGATCTGGTGGAAATCAAGCCGGCTACGCGCAGCGGCAGCGGCGAGAAACTCGTTCAGCAATGGCAGGTGCTCGAAGCGGAGCGCATACGCGCGGCTTTGCCGGCACGTGCATTCAAGATCGTGCTCGACGAGCGCGGCAAGTCGCTGACGACCGTCGACCTTGCACGTCGAATCGAACGCTGGAAACACGATGCCATCGACGTTGCCTTTGTCATCGGCGGCGCCGACGGCACTGCGCGCGAACTTCAGCAGGAAGCCGATCTCCTGTGGTCGCTGTCGCCGCTGACCTTGCCGCACGGGTTGTGCCGGGTGATGCTGGCTGAGCAGCTGTATCGCGCACTCTCGTTGTCGGCCGGCCATCCTTACCACCGCGAGTGAAAAAAGCAGGATCGAGGAGCGCCGCTTGAGGCTTGAGCACCATGGCCCGGCGATTTATCTCGCTTCGCGCAGCCCCCGGCGGCGTGAAATCCTCAATCAACTCGGTGTTCGCTTCGAAGATCTGCTCATGCATGAGCAGCATGGCGCTGACGTTGATGAAACGCCGCATCCGGGCGAAGCACCGCGCGACTATGTGCTGCGTGTTGCGCGCGCCAAGGCGCTGCTCGGCTGGCGGCAAGTGGCTTCGCGCCAGCTCACACGGCTGCCGGTGCTCGCCGCCGATACGACCGTCGTGCTCGGCGATCAAATTCTCGGCAAACCCGACAATGCAGCGCATGCCTGCCATTTGTTGCGAACTCTCTCGGCGCGCACGCATGAAGTGATGAGCGCGGTCGCCGTTGCGTGCGAGGAGCGCCTCGAGACTGCGCTGTCGGTGTCTACGGTAGAATTCCGCCAGCTCGACGACGCGGAGATCGACGTTTATGTGGCCAGCGGAGAACCGCTCGATAAAGCGGGGGCGTATGCAATTCAGGGAGAGGCGGCGATTTTCGTGCGTGCGTTAACCGGCAGCTATTCATCGATCATGGGCTTGCCGCTGATTGACACGGCGGAGTTGCTGCGCCGATTCGACGTTCAATCGACATGGGGCGCGCGTGACTGAAGAAATCCTGATCAACGTCACGCCGCAGGAAACGCGCGTCGCGGTAGTGCAGCAGGGCGTCGTGCAGGAAGTCCAGGTCGAACGCTCGTCCGCGCGCGGGCTTGTCGGTAATGTCTGCATGGGCCGCGTGGTTCGGGTGTTGCCCGGCATGCAATCAGCTTTTGTCGATATCGGCGGCGCGCGCGCGGCCTTCCTGCATGTTGCGGACATCTGGGGTCATCGCGAAGAAGGTGCGGACGCGAAACCAATCGAGAAATTGCTGTCCGAAGGCCAGAACTTGATGGTGCAAGTGGTCAAAGACCCGATCGGCACCAAGGGCGCGCGGCTGTCGACGCAGATCAGCATCGCCGGGCGCCTGCTTGTCTACCTACCGCAAGAGTCGCGCATCGGCATTTCGCAGCGCATTGAGGACGGCGCCGAGCGCGAGCACCTGCGCGAGAAATTGCAGCAGCAGCTGCCGGCGGATTTTGCCGGCGGATTTATCGTCCGCACGATGGCGGAAACCGCGACCGACCGCGAGCTCAACGCCGACGTCGAATATCTCGGCAAATGGTGGAAAGACATCCAGGACAAAGCCAAATCCGCGGCGCCGGCTGCGCTTTTGTATCAGGACTTGAGCCTGAGCCAGCGCGTGTTGCGCGATTTTGCCAACGAAGAAACGGCGCGCATCCTGATTGATTCGCGGGAAACATTTCAGAAAGTCGAAGCGTTCGCGCGTGAATTCATGCCCAACGTCGCATCGCGGCTCGAACATTACGCGGGCGAACGGCCCATTTTCGATCTATACAGCGTCGAGGATGAAATCGAAAAAGCGCTCGCGCGGCGGGTCGATCTGAAATCCGGCGGCTATCTGATCATCGACCAAACTGAGGCGCTGACGACCGTCGACGTCAACACCGGCGGTTTTGTGGGCGGCCGCAGTTTCGACGATACGATCTTTAAAACCAATCTCGAAGCATCGCAAGTCATTGCGCGCCAGCTGCGGCTGCGCAATCTCGGCGGCATCATCATCATCGACTTTATCGACATGGACAGCGAAGAGCATCGCAACGCCGTGCTCAATGAATTTCGCAAAGCGCTCGCGCGCGACCGCACGCGCATGACGGTTAACGGCTTCACGCAGCTGGGGTTGGTTGAAATGACGCGCAAGCGCACGCGCGAAAGTCTCGCGCACATCCTGTGCGAGCCGTGCCCGATGTGCGAGGGCCGGGGCGAGCTCAAGACCGCACAGACGATTTGTTATCAGGTGCTGCGCGAACTGCTGCGTGAAGCACGTCAGTTCGAGGCGCGCGAATACCGGATACTTGCGTCGCAGCAAGTCATCGACATGTTTCTCGACGAAGAGTCGCAGAGCCTCGCGATGCTGTCCGATTTCATCGGCAAGCCGGTATCGCTGCACGTCGAATCGCAATACAGCCAGGAGCAGTTTGATATCGTGCTAATGTGATGAAACGGCGCGCCCCTCATGTTTGAATCCGCAGAACTTGGTCATTGCATCAGCGACCGCGAATACGACCGTGCCGAGGCGGCGTTGCGCGAGGCGCTTCTCAAGGCCCAGTACGAGTTGCTGGCGGACAAGAATATCCCAGTCATTCTGGTCATCGGCGGCGTCGACGGCGCCGGCAAGGGTGAAACCGCGAACATCCTGAACAAGTGGATGGATCCTCGGCATATCATCACGCGGGCGTTTGGCGAAATGACCGACGAGGAGCGCGAGCGGCCGCGCATGTGGCGGTACTGGCGCGCATTGCCGCCCAAAGGCCGCATCGGCATCCTGTTTGGCGCGTGGCACAGCGAGCCGATCGTTGCGCGCGTTAATGGCGAAATCGATGACGCAAGGCTCGAACTTGCGATGGAAGAAATCGTGCACTTCGAGCGCATGCTCGCCGATGAAGGCGCGCTGATACTCAAGTTCTGGTTTCACTTGTCGAAAAAAGCGCAGAAAAAACGCTTGAGTGCGCTCGAGGCGGACCCGAAGACGCGCTGGCGCGTGACGGACACGGATTGGGCGCGCTATAAGCGGTACGACCGTTTCCGCAAGGTCTCGGAGACCGCACTGCGCGAGACGAGCAGTGCCTACGCGCCGTGGATCGTGGTCGAAGGCACTGACCCCAATTACCGTTACCTGACGGTTGGTCGCGCGCTGCTCGACGCTTTAAATAAACGGCTCGCGGGAAAACGCCCGCGTGTGAGCACGCCCGCGGCGCTGCCCGCAGCGGCACTCGACAGGCGCAACGTGCTGTCAGGCCTCGATTACGGCCAGCGCATGACGCACAAGGAGTACTCGCGCAAGCTCGAAAAATACCAGGGCGAATTGAACCTGCTGACGCGCCACAAGAAGTTTCGCGAGAAATCGGTCGTCATCGTATTCGAGGGCGCGGATGCCGCCGGCAAAGGCGGCAGCATCCGGCGTATCACGGGTGCACTTGACGCACGCTTTTACGAAGTCACGCCGATCGCGGCGCCGAACGAGGAAGAGCGCGCGCATCCCTATTTATGGCGGTTCTGGCGCAGCTTGCCGCGCCGCGGCCGCATCGGCATTTTTGACCGCTCGTGGTACGGCCGCGTGCTGGTCGAACGCGTCGAAAACCTGTGCGCCGAGGAAGACTGGATGCGCGCGTATCACGAGATCAACGATTTTGAAGAACAGATGGTCGAGGCGGGCGCCATCCTGACCAAATTCTGGTTGACGATTACGAAGGACGAGCAGTTGCGGCGTTTTCGCGCGCGCCAGAAAACACCATTCAAGAATTTCAAGATCACTGCGGGCGACTGGCGCAACCGCAAGCGCTGGCCGGATTATCAGAGCGCCGTCTGCGACATGGTCGAACGCACGAGTAATCGAGAAGCGCCGTGGGTGCTGGTGCCGGCCAACGACAAGTACTCGGCGCGCATCCACATACTGAAAACGCTCTGCGAGCGAATCGAAGCGGCGCTGTAGCCGCGGTGACCGCTACGCCACTTCGGCGACCAGCGGTTCGGCCACCGGTTTGGGCACGGACGTCTCGCCGTCGAGGCTGCGCTTGATACCGGTCAGCACCTTGGCCTGATCGTCGAGCGCGACCTGCAGTTTTTCAAGCTGTTTGATGCGGTCTTCGACCGAGCTGATGTTGTCGCGGATTTTCTTGAAATTCTCGATGCGCTTGGCGAGCACTTTCTCGTGTTCCTTGATCTGCAGGTTGAGCGGGTTGAGAGCCGATTTGATCCAGATATCGGCATCCAGCCGCGTCATCTCGAAAATCTGGCGCGCTTCACTCACCAGCGTCTCGTAAAAACGCTTGACCAGGAAATCCTTGTACTTTGCCATGTTGATCGGATCGTGACAAAACGCGCGCGCGGTTTCCTGCATGCCGGTCATCGTCAGCGCATGTTTTTCGAGATTGAGCTGAGGTGGCGAGAGGCGGGCAAAGCCGAACTTTTCATGAAAGTGCGCATAAGTAGCGTCGACCAGGTTTTTGATCTGGTTTGAAAAATTCAATATCTTCGCCGAGACGCCCGTAAAATGCTGGAACAGCATCTGCATGTTTTTCCACATGCCCGCGGTCGTCCACGCGTCTTCAATAAACTTGCGGTCCTTGTTCAAAATTTCGTCGAGCCGCTCGTCGTCGAGTTGCTTGACGAGTGTCGTGCCCTGGTTGGTGACGGTGTTGACGGTGGTGCGAAACGTTTGCACCGTCGCAAGGTAATTCTTGCGATCGACCTCGAGCCGCGCAACCATCGTTTGCGCCATGCCGCGGCTTTTGCCGGACATTGCCGCAAGCTCTTTCAATTCCGTTCTCGTCGCGGTCAACTGACTATCGACCGCGAGGCGCGAGGCGTCGACCATGCTGCCGATTTCGCGTTGGACGGCGGCGCGCATGATTTCCTGCTTCGCCGGAATGATCTCGGACGCGAGCAGGTACTCGAGCCGTTCGATGCCGCTTTTGGCCAGCAGTGTGTCGTCGTCGCGCACGCGCGCGAGCAGCGCTTTTTGTGCGGAAATCGCCATGACATGCGAACGCGGCAGTGCGAGCAGGGTGGAGGTTTGCTCGAGCTGACGTTCGACGTCGGTCGCGATTTCGGCGTCCGTTTTCAAGTCGTCCCACATCAGATCGATTTTGTTGAGCACGGCAATCCGGCGGGTGGCGGCCGGCTGCACGTACTTCTGCCAAACGTCGAGGTCCGACTTGGTCACGCCCGTGTCCATGCCGAGCAGAAACAACACCGCGTGCGCGTTCGGAATCATCGACAGCGTAAGCTCGGGCTCGGTGCCGAGCGCGTTCAGTCCGGGCGTATCGAGCACGACCAGGCCGCTTTTCAGCAGCGGGTGCGGATAGCTGATCATCGCATGGCGCCACGCCGGTATTTCGACCTTGTCGCCGTCCTGCTTGACGATCGTGGAAACCATCGGATCGTTGTCGTCCCACAGCCCGAGCGCGCGCGCTTCATCGACGCCGACCATTTTGACTTCGACGAGATGCTTCATCGCCTCCGCCATTTCCTCGCGCGAGTCGACGTTCAACTTGACCTTGATCCATTCGACCTGCTGGCGCTTTAGTGCGCTCACGGTTTCCTGCCGGCTGCGCGTTTCGATCGGCAACAGCCGCATATAAGGCTCTTCGCCCGCATCGTAAAAAATTTCCGTCGGGCACATCGTCGTGCGGCCGACGTTCGATGGCAGCAGGCGCTGCTTGAAATCCGAGAAGAACATTGCGTTGATGAGCTCGGTCTTGCCGCGCGAAAACTCGGCAAGGAAGGCGAGCGTCATCCGGTCGTTGCGCAGGCTCTCGATAAGATCGTAAATGCGCAGCGACTGCTGGATGTCAGCGTAACCGTTGGTATCGAGCCAGGATTTATAGGACTCAATCCCTGAAATCATCTGGTCGCGCCATACCTGGTAATGCGCGACTTCTTTTTCGAGTTGGCTTGTCATGGTTGCTCGATAGTGGCGCGCGAACTGCCGTCCGCGGGCCGGATTTTTTTGAAACGGCAAGCATTAGCTGTGCGCATACCTGGCGCGCAGAGTGACAGGTGCCCGCCGGCGCATCGCCTGCGCGCAACCCGCACCTTGTCGTGATTGTCCGCGACTACCCCGACAACGCCGGTTTTGAATCGACGGCCGATTTGGCCGCGGGCGGCGCGTTCAGCGCCAGATTCGAGCGCAGCTGGTCAAGCTGCTCGCCCTGCTTCTTCAGTTCCATTCGCTGTGCGTCGAGGGCCTTGATGCGCTCCTGCACCGACGACAGGTTGTCTTTCATGTCGCGCAGGTTTTCAACGCGCTTTAACATGAGTTTCTGCCGCTCCATAATCTGGCCGTTCAGCGGACCCAACGCGCCGCGCAGCCAGTGTTCGGTATCGAGCCGTGTCATTTCAAAGAGCTGACGCGCCTCTTCGACGAGGCCATCGTAGAATTTCTTGACCAGAAAGTCTTTGTACGTTGCGATGTTGATCGGGTCGTGACAGAACCCGCGGGCGTTGGCTTCGAGCGCATGCATCGACTCAAGATGCTTTTGCAGCGTCAACGGCGGCGGACTTAACTTGGCGAGCCCGAAGTTTTCATGAAACTGGCGGTAAATTCCCTCGACGGCTTCGCGCATTTTCACTGCGTAGTTAAGAATTTTTTCGACCTGCGTCGTGAAGTAACCGAACAGGCCCTGAATGCTTTTCCACATTCCCGCCGTGGTCCATGCGCCCTGGATGAACTCGCGGTCGTGCGAAAGAATCTCTTCGATGCGGTCGTCGTGCAAGGTCGCCAGGAGCTCCTGACCTTTGGCCGTCAGGTCGGAATACGTGACGTTAAAGGCGGCCACGCTTTTTTGGTATGTCTTGCGCTCGTTTTCGAGCCGCGTCAGCATGTCCTGCGCTACGTTCTTGTTTTTGCCAGCAGTTGAGGTCAGGTCTTGCATTTCCTTGATGGTCGCGATAAACCGCGCCGCGACCGCCTGGCGCGCCGACTGCACAAGCGGACCGATTTCGTTGGCGACCGCGTTCAACAGCAGCGCCTGGCGCTCCGGCACGAGGTTTTCCGCGTGAAGTTTCTCGAGCCGCTCGATGCCGCTCGCTGCTTCAGCACTTTCCGTCTTAGCGAGACGGCCGGCGACGACCTGCTTGATCGGCAGCGACATCACGTGCGCTGGTGGAATACCGAATGCAGAGACAACCGCGGCCTCGGCCGCGGCATCGGCGCCCGAGCCGCTGTCGAGCACTGTAAACTTGTGGGCCTGCGAATTTTGTACGTATTGCTTCCACACATCGCGTGCCGCCGGCGTGAGCTCATTGCCGAGCACCATCAGCAGCGACTGCGAACTGGCGGCGATCCGCATCGCGACTTCGGGTTCGGCCGCCAGCATCTGCGAGCCCGGACCGTAAAGCGCGATGAGGCCGCTTTTGAGCATCGGATGCGGCAAGTTGATCAGCGCATAACGCCAGGCCGGAATCATCACGGCATCACCGCTGCGCTCGACATTCATCAGGTTGAGCGATTTGGCTTCGTCGACGCTGACTGCGCGCGACTCCATCAGGCTATCCGTCGCCTCGGTGATCGACTCGGGTGCGTCGATATTCAAGCGCATCGTGATCCAGTCGACGGGACTGCGGCGCAGCGTCGCGATGCTGTCTTCACGCTTGCGGGTTTCCATCGGCAGCACGCGCACGTACGGCGCTTCGCTCGGATCGTAGAAAATTTCAGTCGCGCACAGGAATTCGCAGCCGGGCTTGAGCGGCAACAGGCCCCCGGGCAGGTCCGCAAACAGCAACGCGTTGATGAGACCGATTTTGTCTTCCGCGGACTCGCCCATAAAGGCAAGCCGGATGCGATCGTTGCGCAATCCTTCGACAAGATCGTAGATGCGCAGCGTCTGCTCGATGTCGGCCTGACCGTAGCTGTCCTGCCACGCGCGAAACTCGTCGATCGACGCGACGAGTTTTTCCCGCCAGCCCGTGAACTGAGCGATGCGGGTTACGAGTTGGTTTGGCATATGGCGTCGGCTGTTTTAGCTAATCTGGCCATCACGTTCGGCCCGGCTCCGCTCAATTCCACGATCTTGCGCCGGCCGCGCGTTCCCTGTTTGATTGTAATATCTACGATTCGTAGCTTAAACCATTGATGTAAAAAGTCAATCAGCTCTCGATTGGCCTTGTCTTCAGTGGCCGGGGCAGCGACCCGCACTTTGAGCGCGTCGCCGTGCAGCCCCGCGACCGCGGTGACCCGCGCGTTGGGCTGGATATGGAGCGTCAGCGTGGCTCGACGCTGGTCGGCGTCGTAGCGGTACCAAGTCAAGGCGGCAGCAATGCGGCCGTTCCTGCCTTAAAGCAGGCTGCCAACGGTGGTTTCGAGCCAGACCAAGGGCACTGCGAGCAGCAACTGACAGATGATCAGGACGATAAACGGTGAAATGTCGACGTTGGCGATCGTTGGCACGCGCTGCTGAAACGGGCGCAAAAAAGGCCGCGTCAGGCTCGTCAGCAGTGGTGTCATCGCGTTATAAGGCTGGATCCAGCTCAATATCGCCTGCGCGAAAATCGCGATCATTACGATGTAGATTGCGAGTCGAACGAGATGAAGCGCAGCGAGAGCGGCCAGTGCAGCAACCGCGACGCCGGCCGCAGACCCGAGGTCATAGCCCTTGATCAGAAGCACAATCCAGAGTTCCAGCATCGCGGCAAGCCATGCGAGTAAGAGCGTCGCAAAATCGAGGCCCCACCAGCCGGGCACGACGCGCCGCACCGGCCGTACGATGAAATCGGTAAGCGCCGCCAAAAACAATGATAACTGGCTGCGTGCGGGCGCGCGTGTCCATTGCAGGGTAAAGCGCAGCAACAGCGCGAGCACAAACAGATCGCCTATCGTTGTTGCGAGGAAGATCAGCGTTTGCGTCAGCATTCGCGGTCAGTCCTTGCTTAATTCGTCGCCGAGTTCGCGCGACCGTGCGTCGGCGGCTTTAACGGCGCGAATAATCGCTTGCTTGACCTTGGCGTCTTCCATGCTCGCGAGCGCTGCAGCGGTCGTGCCGCCTTTCGAGGTCACACGCGCGCGCAAAGTGGCTACCTCTTCACTGCTTTCGGTGGCAAGTTTAATGGCGCCGGCGAAAGTGCCGAGCGCCAGATCGCGCGCCGCAGCGGGCGAAAGATTCAGTTCGAGCGCCGCCTGCTGCAATGCCTCGATAAAATAGAACACGTACGCGGGGCCGCTGCCCGAGACGGCCGTGATGGCGTCTAATTGTTCCTCGTGCTCGACGCACAACGTCGAACCGACCGCGCCAAGGATGGTCTCGGCGCTGGCAGCGTCTTTTGCGCTGACGCCGGGTGTCGCGTAAATCCCGGTACAACCCGCGCCAACCAGCGCCGGCGTGTTGGGCATCGCGCGCACGATGCGGGTATAACCGCCGAGCCAACGCACAAGATCGGCACTGCGGATGCCGGCGGCAATGCTGATGACAAGCTGTTGCTTCATATGCGGACGCAGGGCGGTGGCGACTTCGCGCATGTTTTGCGGTTTGATGGCGAGCACCAGGCAGTCGACGGCGACGGCGTCCGCGCTGATGCGCTCTACGGCATTCACCGCGTAGTGTTGCGCGAGTCGCGAGCGCGCTGCGGCGTCGATTTCAACTACGCGCAATGAGGCCGCGGCATGGCCTTTTTTGAGCAAGCCGCCGATGATGGCGCTCGCCATGTTGCCGCCACCGATAAAAGTGATAGTCATGACCGATTCCCCGAGGCTAAGTGCAGACAGACACCGGTATTCTAGGGGTTTTGTCCGGCGGCCCGGCTTTTCATTGCCGCGAACGGCGGTCGCCAAAAATAGCGGTGCCCACGCGCACGATCGTAGCGCCTTCAGCGATTGCCGCTTCGAGGTCAGCGGACATGCCCATCGACAACGTGTCGAGCGGCAATCCGCCATTGCCGATTTGCGTTTTCAATTCGCGCAGCGCCGCGAAATGACTGCGTTGTCGGGACGAATCGACCGTCGGCGGCGGAATGGTCATCAAGCCGCGCAGTCGGAGCCGCGGCAGTGCGGCGACTGACCGCGCGAGCGCGGCAGTGTCCGCGGGCGCAACGCCGCTTTTGGTGTTTTCGTCGCCGATGTTGACCTGGATGCAAAGCTGCAGCGGCGGCAATTCCGGCGGACGCGCGGCGGACAGACGCTCCGCAATCTTGAGACGATCGACGCTGTGAACCCAGGCGAAGCTCTCGGCGATCTGGCGCGTCTTGTTGCTTTGAATGGGGCCGATGTAATGCCATTCGGGCGCGCCGCGTACCGCCGCGATTTTGTCGAGAGCTTCCTGCACATAATTTTCACCGAATGCATGCTGTCCGCATGCAAGCGCGGCACTGACCGCATCGACGCCGAACGTTTTGCTCACCGCGAGCAAGGTGATTTCATCGGCATTGCGTCCACACGCGCGCGCTGCAGCCGCAATTCGCCCGGTTACGGCTTGCAAGTTATCGCTGATTGTGGCCATAATTTCGCGGGCTTAGAGCAATTGATCTGACTGACGCCGCGTCGCGGCAAGCGCGTTGCGCTTCTCCAGCTCCCGCAACCAGGAAATTATAATGGACATCTCGGAACTGCTCGCGTTTGTCGTCAAGAACAAAGCTTCCGATCTGCATTTGTCATCGGGCCTGCCGCCGATGATTCGCGTGCACGGCGACGTGCGGCGCATCAACCTACCGGCAATGGAGCACAAAGACGTGCACGGCATGGTGTACGACATCATGAACGACGGCCAGCGTAAGTTCTACGAAGAAAATCTCGAGTGCGATTTCTCGTTTGCGATTCCCAACCTCGCGCGCTTTCGCGTCAACGCGTTTGTGCAGCAGCGCGGCGCCGCCGCCGTGATGCGGACCATTCCTTCAAAAATTCTTTCGCTTGAAGACCTGAAAGCGCCGAAAATTTTCGGCGAAATCGCCGACCAGCCGCGCGGCATGGTGCTGGTGACAGGGCCGACCGGTTCGGGTAAATCGACCACCCTCGCGGCGATGGTCAATCACAAGAATGAAACGGAGCTTGGCCACATTCTCACGGTTGAAGATCCGATCGAATTTGTGCACGAGTCGAAGAAGTGCCTGATCAATCAACGCGAGGTAGGGCCGCACACGCTGTCGTTTGCAAACGCGCTGCGCTCGGCACTGCGCGAAGACCCGGACGTGATCCTGGTCGGCGAGATGCGCGACCTTGAAACCATCCGCCTAGCAATGACCGCCGCCGAAACGGGCCATCTGGTGTTCGGCACGCTGCACACGAGTTCGGCTGCCAAGACCATCGACCGCATCATCGACGTGTTTCCCGCGGAAGAAAAGGAAATGATCCGTGCGATGCTGTCGGAAAGCTTGCGCGCGGTAATTTCTCAGGCGCTGCTCAAAACCAAGGATGGCAGCGGCCGCGTCGCGGCGCACGAAATCATGATTTGCACCCCGGCCATCCGCAACCTGATACGCGAAGCCAAGGTCGCACAGATGTACTCGGCGATTCAGACCGGTCAGTCGTTCGGCATGCAGACGCTCGACCAGAACCTGTTGGAACTGGTTAAGCGCAATATATTATCGGTCGAAGAAGCGCGCGGCAAAGCGATGAACAAGGACAACTTCAGATAAAACCCGCTGCTCGATGGCGGTGAAACGTTCAACGCAATAAAGGGGTACGCAATGGATCGTGATCAGGCCGTACAGTTCATGCACAACCTGCTGCGCGCGATGCTCAGCAAAAAGGCCTCGGACTTGTTCATCACCGCCGGTTTTCCGCCCGCCTTCAAGGTGGACGGCAAGATGACGCCGGTTTCGAATCAGACGCTGACGCCGCAGCATACCGCCGACCTCGCGCGCGCCATGATGAACGACAAGCAGGCGGCCGAGTTCGAAGAAACCAAAGAATGCAATTTTGCGGTGGCACCGGCGGGCATCGGCCGTTTCCGCGTCAATACCTTCATCCAGATGCAGCGCGTCGGCATGGTGATGCGCACGATTACCACGACGATTCCAAAGTTTGACGATCTGAAACTGCCGCAGGTGCTCAAGGACGTGATCATGAGCAAACGCGGGCTCATCATCTTCGTCGGCGGTACCGGTTCGGGCAAGTCGACCTCGCTCGCGGCCATGATCGGTTATCGCAATGAAAACAGCTATGGCCACATTATCACGATCGAAGACCCGGTCGAATACGTGCATGACCACAAGAACTGTCTGATCACGCAGCGCGAAGTCGGCGTCGACACGCTGTCGTGGGAACATGCGCTTCACAACACGTTGCGGCAGGCGCCGGACGTTATCCTGATCGGCGAAATTCGTTCGCAGGAAACCATGGAGCATGCCGTCGCCTTTGCCGAAACCGGCCACCTTGCGATGGGCACGCTGCATGCAAACAGCGCCAACCAGGCGCTTGATCGCATCATCAACTTCTTTCCCTCGGAGCGCAAAGCGCAGTTGTTGATGGACCTGTCGCTCAACATTCGCGCACTCATTTCACAGCGCCTGATCCCGACGAAGGAGGGTAAAGGCCGCCGCGCTGCAATTGAAATCCTGCTCAATTCGCCGTTGATCCAGGACCAGATCTTCAAAGGCGAAGTGCATGAGATCAAGGCGACGATGGCCAAGTCGCGCGAGATGGGCATGCAGACGTTCGATCAGGCGTTGTTCGACTTGTATGAAGAGGGCGCAATCAGCTACGAAGACGCGCTGCGCAACGCCGATTCGGTCAACGAACTGCGTCTGAAGATCAAGCTCGAGGGCCAGGAGTCGAAGGACAAGGACGTGATGTCGGGGATCGAGCACCTGAACATCGTCTAGAGCAGGAAGCGGCGCCAGGCGCTCCGCTTCCGAATCAACCGCTTCCGGCTTTTACCGGCGTCGTCATCCATGCACATCCCGGTTGAGCTGCACATTCTTCTCGCAAGCGCGCTGATCGTCAGCGCGGCTTACATTATCTTCGGCATCTCTGCGTTCGGCGCCGCGTTGTTTACGGTGCCCGCGTTGTCGTACCTGTATCCGCTCGACTTCGTGTTGCCGGTGTGCGTGCTGCTCGATGTGTCGGCGGCAATCGCCATCGGTACGCGGTTCTCGCGCGAATCCGATAAGCAGGAACTGCTCTGGATGGCGCCAGCCTGTCTCATCGGCGCCGTGCTCGGCGTGACCTTGTTAGTCAGCCTCTCGGGTCACATAACGCTCATCATCCTCGGCGCATTTTTACTCGTGTACGGCATTTACATGCTGCGCCAGGGGCCGGTAATCGGCATCGTCAGCCGGCGCTGGGCGCCGGTCGCCGGTTTCGTGGGCGGCGCGATGGGGACGCTGTTCGGCATCGGCGCGCCTCCCTATGCGATTTATCTCTCGCGTCGGCTCATGGACAAAGACGCTTTACGCGCGACGCTTTCCAACATGGTGGTGTTGTCGACCGGCATCCGCGCGCTCGTGTTCGCCGTCGGCGGCTTGATGCTGGCCGACCGCCTGATCGTATTCGCGCTGCTGCTGCCGTTTGCGCTCGCGGGCCTATGGATGGGAAACTGCATTCACGGCCGCATTTCGCGCGAGCAGGTGGCGCGGGTCATGAGCGTCGTGCTGATCTTGATTGGCGGGTCGCTCTTGGTGCGCGCGCTCTCCTAGCAGTGATCGTCAGTCTTCGGCGCCCAATACTTTCTCGATCCGCCGGTCGGGCACCAGCCAGAGCAATGCGACGAGCACATAAAGCGCCTGCGCGATCCACTGCGCCCAGAATGCGGCGGCAATTGCGGTGAGGTAGAAAATCGGCGACGCCTTGCCTTTCCAGTCGCCGCCGACGGCTTTTTTCAACAGCGAATCGGCGCCCTGCGATTGGATGATCAATTGCTGCAAAATCCCGTAAGCAATTGCCGCCATCAGCAGCACCAGACCGTACAGCGCCGACGGCATCGCCGCAAAATGGTTTTCTCCCATCCAGCCAGTTGCGAATGGAAACAGTGACAGCCAGAACAGCAGGTGCAGGTTCGCCCACAGGATGCCGCCCGTCACATTGCGTACGGCATGCAGCATGTGATGATGGTTGTTCCAGTAAATGCCGATATAGACGAAGCTCAGCAGGTAGCTGAGAAAGACCGGCCAGAGCGGCCACAGGGAAGCGAAGTCGGCGCCATGCGGCACTTTCATTTCCAACACCATGATGGTGATGATGATGGCGAGTACGCCATCGCTGAATCCTTCCAGGCGCCGTGTATCCATGTTGTCCTTTGTTCTTGTTTGAT
>JAQGMI010000040.1 GCA_028292435.1 Betaproteobacteria bacterium | reverse complement strand
CATCGTGCGCCCGACGGTGGAACCGCGGTCCGGGCAAAACGGGAACGCGTTCATCCTGGCCAGCAGCTCCGGATTCGAATCGAACTGGTACTGCACCACCGGTCTGCAAAGTCCTTCTTCGTCCGGCCGAAAGATGATGGCTGTGTCAGCCGCGCACAATTTGGCCGCGTTCTCAATCAGTGTCTGCAATACCGGTTCGAGGTCAAACGCCGAGCGGCTGATTACCTTGAGTACTTCGCTCGTTGCAGTCTGCTGGTCGAGCGATTCCGTCAGATCGCGGTTGCGGGATTCGATTTCGTTGAACAGGCGCACGTTCTCGATCGCGATCACCGCCTGGTCGGCGAAAGTAGTGATCAAGTCAACTTGCTTCTCAGTAAAAGCCCGAACTTCGTTGCGCCACATTGCAATCACGCCGATCGGCGTGCCCTCGCGGAGCATTGGAACACCCAGCAGCGAGCGGGTGTTGGCCGTGCCCCGCACGGGATTTGACTTAAGCCACGTCGGGTCGGCTTGCGCGTCGAGAATCTGCACCGTCTGTCCATCGCGAGCTACGCGGCCGACCACCGTGCCATCTCCCGGAAGGATCGGCACTCCGGCCCGCCACTCACGAAATTCGGCCGGCGCGTTGTAATCGGCAACGAGCACATAGCAATCGCCTTCGCGCCTGAACAGAAAACCCATGTCTGCCTGGCATAACTTGGTTGCATTCTCGATCAGCGTCTGCAGCACCGGCTTGAGATCGAACGTCGAACGGCTGATGACCTTGAGCACTTCGCTGGTAGCGGTCTGTTGATCGAGTGACTCGGCCAACTCTCGATTACGAGCTTCTATTTCCTTGAAGAGCCGCACATTTTCAATTGCGATCACCGCCTGATCAGCGAAGGTGTGGAGAAGCGCGATCTGCTTCTCCGTAAACGGGCCTTGGGCCTTCGCCACGATAATGGCGCCAATGGCGCTGCGCTCGCGCCGCATCGGTACGATCAACAGCGTCTGATAACCAGTCGCAATCGCGAGCTCGCGCGAAGATTTCGGCGCGCTCACATCGGTTTGCAGTTGCTGCAGATAAATGATGCGGTTTTCACGGATCGCAAGCGCAGTCAGATGATCGGCGTCTGCCGACATCGGGAACATTCGCCGCGCGACGTCGAGGCCTTCGCCGACCCAGTTCTTATGCCCGACCAGATGGACCGTCTTGTCTCGCAGCAGCGTGACCGCACTGTAAATCGAGTCGCACAGGCGCACGGCGCTTTCGGCGATCGCATCGAAGATCGGCTGTGTGTCGGTCGGCGAGCCGCTGATGACCTTGAGAATGTCCGCCGTGGCCGTCTGCCGCTCGAGCGCTTCCCTGGTCTCGTTGAAGAGTCGTACGTTCTCGATCGCGATGACGGCCTGATCGGCGAATGTCTGCAAAAGCACGATCTGCTTGTCTGAAAGTGACCCTGGCTCCGTACGCACGACGCTCACGGTACCGATAGCGGCATCGCCGCGGATCATCGGCACGATCGTTATCGCCCGATAACTCGAGTTAACGAAATTCTGGACGCCGGCGGGCCACTGTGAACGCGCAGCATACACATCCGGCACATCGACCAGCTTCCTGTCGAGAATCGCGGTTGCATGCATGTAATTGCGCTTCAGAGGAAACGGAAATACACCCTTCCACTTTTCGCACCGCAGCGGATTTTCATCTGCGATTGAGGCGAGACTCACCTGGTCGCCGTCGGTGAGCGCGACGGCGACCGCGGCGCCGCTGAAAAGCCGCGCCCCGCTTTTGACTATGGCATCGAAAACCGGCTGCACATCAGTGGGCGATCCACTCATTACCGCCAAAATTTCACTCGTCGCCGTCTGCTGCTCGAGCGCCTGTTTCGTTTCGTTGAAGAGGCGCACGTTTTCGATTGCGATAACGGCCTGGTCAGCAAAACTCGTCACCAGTTCAATCTCTTCTTTGGTAAACGGCAGGACCTGTAAGCGCCACACGGAGAAAACGCCGATGAGAACGCCTTGCCGGAACATTGGCACGCCAAGTATGGTCCGGAAGCCGCCCACAAGCGCGCCCCCGTATGTGTACTCGCTATCGGCCGTCACGTCATGAATGTGGATGACCCGTTTCTCGAGCGCGGCGCGGCCCACCGCCGAGCCGCGGCCCGCGTGCACAGGATGACCCTTGATGTACTCGACCAGCGCCGACGGCAAGTTAAAACTTGAAGCGTGATGATAATAATCGTCATCCTGCCGGTAGATGACGCCGCTGTGCGCGCCGCAGACGCGGGTCGCGCTGGCGATGATTGTTGCAAGGACGGAAGCCAGCTCGAAATTCGAGCGGCTGATAATTTTTAATACTTCATTCGTCGCCAACTGCTGCTGGCGTGACTCGACGAGCCGGTGTTCGCAGCTCTTGAGCTCACGCTCGTCCTCAGCGAGTCGTTTAAGCAGCGGCGCATAACTTCGTCGCCAGCTGCGATAAGAACCTTCGGAGATCCCCGCTTTCTTGCACGTCGCCGACATTGATTTGCCAGCGGCAAGCAGCCGCTCTACCTGGCGCAGCTTGCTTAACGTTTGCAGCGGGGTGTAAGCCTTGCGCGGCATGACTTTCTCACCGGCGATGAGACATCGCGCCGCACATGCCCGGATATGAGATTGCGCCAATCACCATGTGCCCTCCTCGCGGCCTTCAGATCGCGAATTGAAAGTTTACATGACAAGCGGGTTCAAAGCAGCAATGAGAGCGGTAGCGCAAGCGGTAATTTCTGCCGGCTAGCTCATCCGGTTGTCGGCGTCCGCAGCCATCGCCGCCATTTGTTTGTGAGACCGCCGCCGCCACACGAGCCACAACGTCGCCGCGGTCGCCAGAATCAGGAACGGCAGCGAGCCCCAGTTCACCGCGTGCCAGCCGCTCTTGTTCAGCAGCAAGCCGGACGACATCGACGAAATCGCCATCGTCAGGAAAATCAAAAAATCGTTGGCCGCCTGCGTCTTGGCGCGCTCGGACGGCGTATAGCATTCGGTCAGCAGGGCGGAGCCGCCCACGTACATGAAATTCCAGCCGACCCCGAGCACGAACATCGCGATCCAGAAATTCATGAATGCGGTGCCGGCGAGTGCCGCGACGATGCATGCGAACATGAGCGCGATGCCGGTCAGAATGACGTTGAGCGCGCCGAGCCGGTAAACGAGCGAGCCCGTAAAGAACGACGGCGCATACATGCCGATCACATGCCATTCGAGCACGAGCGCCGCATCGTTGAAATGATGGTCGTGCGCGCGCATCGCCAGCGGCGTCGAGGTCATCATCAGGTTCATGATGCCGTAAGACAGCATCGCCGCGAGCGCCGCGACGATAAACACCGGCTGGCGCATGATCGCGCCGAGCGGCCGCCCCGGGTCCTTGCGTTGCTCTTCGGTGAGCTGCGGGATGTCGAGGCGCGTCAAAATGAGCATCGCCAGCAGGCACACGAAGAAGAGTGAAAGGTACGACGCCATGTACACGTGGCCGGCGAACATATCCTTGGTCCGCATCGCCATCTCGGGTCCGATCACGCCGCCTAAAATGCCGCCGGCCAGCGTAAACGATATCGCCTTGGCGCGGAACGATTCGCTCGCAGCATCGGCGGCCGCGAACCGATAATATTTTCCGAACGCGGTGTACATGCCCATCACCATCATGCCGGCGCACAACAGGTAAAAGTTGGCGATATAAATGGCCAGCGTGCAGATGGCGGCGCCCGCCATGCCGATACCGGTGCCGGTCTGAAACCCCGCGCGCCGGCCGATCGCCTTCATCAGCAACGATGCCGGAATCGTCGTCATGGCCGAGCCGAATACGTAGCAGGTCAAGGGCACGGTAGCGAATGCTTTTGTGTCGGCTAGTTCAAAACCGGCGAGCCCGGTAATCGCCACCATGGTAACGCCCGTGATTTGCAGTGTTGCCTGCGTCGAAGACAGCACGACAACGTTGCGGTGTTGTTTTTCCATTCCTCGAATTCTTTTCTATGGGCCTGCCGTCACGCCCGCCATCCTCATGCGTCGAGTGTAAGTCTGTCGGCGTTGATGAATCAAGGTAAAATCGGCTCGCATAATTTCAGCAATCGAGGAATATCTTGGATCAGTCACTCAATGCGTCCGCGCGCAACGTGCAGGACTTTTCCCGCCTCGTCAATCCGCGCGCAGTCGCGGTCGTCGGCGCATCCAACGATTTATCGCGCATCGGCGGCCAGCCGCTGAAACTGCTGACCGAATTCGGATTCAAGGGCAAGGTCTATCCGGTCAATCCGAAATACCCGGAGATCAAAGGGCTCACCTGCTATAAGGACATCGCATCGGTGCCGAAGCCCTGCGACGTCGCACTCGTGGCGCTGTCGTCGAACCACGTGTTGAGCGTGATCGAGCAACTTGGCGCCGCCGGCATTCCATTTGCAATCGTGCTGTCCGCGGGCTTCAGCGAAGTTGGCGGCGAAGGCATCGAACTGCAGAGAAAATTGGTCGAGACCGCCAAGCGCGCGGGCGTACGGCTGATCGGACCCAACTGCCTCGGCATGCTGAACCTGCACGACAACGCGCGCATCGGTTTCGGCGGCACCGTGCAATTGAAAACGCTGATTCCCGGCCCGTGCGCGATGGTCACCCAGTCGGGCGGATTTGGATTTGGCGTCGTGGCGACCGCGGCTTATTACGGCGTCGGCTTTAACTATGCGATTTCGACCGGCAACGAAGCCGATATCTCGATGCTCGAACTCGCGGAGTTTTTCCTCGAGCGCAAAGAGAACGATTCCATCATGCTGTTCATGGAAGGCATTACCGACGGCCGGCGACTGATTGCGCTCGGCGAGCGCGCGCTCGAACTCGGCAAGCCTGTCCTTGTGTGGAAGGTCGGCAACACGGACGTCGGCCGCCAAGCCGCCGCTTCGCACACCGCGCGCATGACGGCGAGTTATGAATTGTTTCAGTCTGCGTTCAGGCACGGCGGCTTCATCGAAGTGCGCGACATGGACGACCTGATCGATGTCATGAAAGTGCAGCGCACCAAGCGCGTGCCGAAAGGCAATCGCGTCGGCGTCATTACGCTGTCGGGCGGCGCCGGCGTATTGATTGCCGACCGCTGCATAGAACATGGGCTTGATTTGCCGAAGCTGACCGATCCGACCACTGCGCAGCTGAAAGAACTCGTGGTTTCGTACGCGTCCGTGGCGAATCCGGTTGATGCGACCGCCAATGGCTATAACGATGCGTTTGCTTCGTACAACCGGGTGATCGCGGCGGTAATCGCCGATCCGAATATCGACCAGGTCATTGCGCGCTCGCCGCGCGGCTCGGCAGCGCCCGCGTGGTCGCGCGCGTTTATCGAAATTGCGAATGCAACGGATAAGCCCGTGATACTCAACTGGCCGACGTCACCCGACGACAATGCCGACGTGATGAAGCTGCTCGAGGAAAACAACGTGCCGTGCATCCTGTCGCCGGGTCGCACCGTGCGCGCGCTCGCATCGCTGAACGAATTTGCACAAAAGCAGCAGGCGCATGCCAAGCGCCCGCGCAAAACCGCAACCCGCCCGACTGAGAAGCAGGCGCTCAATCTGCCCGCCGGCAGCGGCACGCTCGGCGAACACCGCTCAAAACAGGCGCTTGCTGCGTACGGCATACCGGTCGTCAAGGAAGTGCTGCTGAGTGCTGATGATGTCGCGAAGCTGAAAGAACCGCCGCTACCTTTCCCGCTCGTCGTCAAAATCGAATCGGCCGACATCCCGCACAAAACCGAAGCGGGCGTCGTGCGCCTCAATATCCGTACTCTCGACGAACTCAATGCCGCGGCGCGCGACGTGCTGGCGGCGGCGAACAAACACGACTCAAAAGCGCGCATCGACGGCGTGCTCGTGCAGGAAATGGCGAGCGGCCTCGAAGTGCTCATCGGCGCCGTCAATGATCGTTTTTTCGGCCCCGTCGTGGTGTTCGGCCTTGGCGGCATTTACACCGAGCTGCTTAAAGACATCACGCGGCGTTTCGCGCCGTTCGACGAAGCCACCGCACGCGAAATGATCGACGACATCAAAAGTGCTGCGTTGCTGCATGGCTTTCGCGGCCAGCCTGCGCTTGATGTCGACGCACTCGCCGCCGCGCTCTCGCGAGTCTCGCTGCTGATCGCGGATCACGCGGACCGCATCGCCGAAATCGACGTCAACCCGATCTTCGTGCATCCAGCGGGACAAGGCGTCGTCGCGGCGGATGCTTTGGTTGTATTGAAAGACAAAGCTTGAACCGCGAAGGACGCAAAGGACGCGAAGGAAAGCTTTAAGGCATAACAACTTCAGTTTTAATTGTTTGCGTATACGGAAGATCAAATCGGTCATTAACTTCTTTTAATCGTTTTTGGTTTCCTTTGCGTCCTTCGCGTCCTTTGCGGTTATAGATTTAGATTTTGTTCTCCTTTGCGTCTTTTGCGGTTTACGAACTTTTGGATTTTTAATGCAACCGGTGTTTAAAACCCGTATCACCGAGCTCTACGGTATCCGCCTGCCGGTGATTGCGAGCGGCCTGATGTGGCTTGCAACGCCTGAGTACGTCGGTGCGGCGGTCAATGCCGGGCTGATGGGGTTCATGACGGCCGCGAGCTTCAAGAACGTCGACGCATTGCGCGCGGGCATCCAGCGCTGCCGCGAGATTACGGGCGGCAAGCCGTTCGGCGTAAACATCATGATTCGGACTAGCCGCGACGGCACGGATCGCGTGACGCCGCTGATCGACGCCGTGATCGACGAAGGCGTGCGCTTCGTCGAGACCGCGGGCCATAATCCCGAAGCGTATATCAAGCGTTTCAAAGATGCCGGCATCAAGGTGCTGCATAAAGTACCGGGCGTGCGCTACGCGAAAAAAGCGGAATCGCTCGGCGTCGATGCGGTGACCGTCGTCGGCGCCGAAGCCGGCGGCCATCCGGGCGTCGAACCGGTCGGCACGATGGTCGCTGCCGTTGCTGCCGCACGCGCAATCAAAATTCCCCTGATCGTCGCCGGCGGCATCGGCACTGGCGACCAGCTCGTCGCCGCCCTCGCGCTTGGCGCTGACGGCGTTGCGATGGGCACGCGCTTTCTCGTCAGCGAAGAAGTGTGGGCCGACCGCCGCTACAAGGAACGCCTGGTCAAAGCCGGCGAGACCGATACAACGCTGCTGCTGCAATCGATGCGCAACACGCAGCGCGCGTTGAAAACCGAGCACGTCTCGATGATTCAGCAAATCGAAAAAGACCAGGCCGGCGATACTGCCGCGCTGCTGCCGCATATCATGGGCACTCACGCGCACGCCGCGTATACGACGGGCGATTACGAAAAAGCCATGCTGTCGTGCGGGCAAGGTGTGGTGTTCGCCGACAAGATCGAACCGTTTGCGGCGATCGTCGATCGCATAGAAGCGGAAGCCCGCGCGACGCTTACAAGACTCGACAGCTTGCATGCGCAGTCCGCTGCCGGAAAATAAAACCGCTCTAAGGAGGCATTGATGTTGCGAACGCTGGTTGCAGTCGGGCTTGGCTTTATCGCGGGCGCCGCTGGTGCGCAAAATTATCCCAACAAAGCAGTGCGGCTCGTCGTGCCGTTTCTCGCCGGCGGCAGCACCGATATCGTCGGCCGGACGGTCGCGCAGAAATTGTCCGAAATGTGGGGACAGCAGGCATTCGTCGACAATCGGCCCGGCGGCGGCACGACGATCGGCACCGATATCGTCGCCAAGGCCGCGCCCGACGGCTACACGCTGCTTGTGACGCCGGCGCCGTTCACGATCAACCCGAGCCTGCTGACCAAACTGCCGTACGATGCGCTGAACGACTTCACGCCAATCACGCTCATCAACACGACGCCGCTCGTAATGGTCGTCAACCCGGGCGTGCCGGCAAAGAATGTCAAAGAACTGATCGCGCTCGCCAAAGCCAAACCGGGCAAGCTCAACTTCGGCTCGAGCGGCACCGGCGGTTCGAATCACCTCGCCGGCGAACTGTTCGACGCGATGGCCGGCGTGAAGATGGTGCACATTCCGTATAAGGGCAACGCCGGCGCCCTGACCGACATCGTCGGCGGCCATCTCGACGTCGTATACAACGGGATCACCTCTGCCGTTGCGCTGGTCAGAGGCGACAAGCTGCGCGCGCTGGCGGTCACCAGTTTGCAGCGCAGCGCGGCACTGCCCGACGTGCCGACACTCGATGAATCCGGCCTCAAAGGATTCGAAGCGGTTGCATGGAACGGCCTGTCCGCACCGGCAAAAACGCCGCGCGACATCATCATGAAAATCAATGCCGACGTGTTGAAGATCGTCGGCTCGCCGGAACTGCGTGAACGCCTTAAAGCGGACGGCTCCGATGCGGTCGGCAACAGTCCTGAGCAATATGCCGCGTTCCTGCGCGCCGAAATCGCCAAGTGGGCGAAGGTCATTAAGTTCGCGAACGTCAAACCGGAATGAAGAATGTTTTGCGTGCTGCGCTCGGCTGTTTTGTCCTGGCGTTTGGCTCCGTCGCGAGCGCGCAAACCTATCCGTCCAAACCCGTGCGCATGGTGGTGCCCTTCCCCGCCGGCGGACCGACGGACATCGTCGGCCGCACGATCGCCCAGAAACTGACTGAGACGCTCGCGCAACCCGTCGTCGTCGACAATCGCGCGGGCGCGGGCGGCGTCATCGGCACTGAGCAAGTCGCGAAGTCGCCGCCTGACGGCTATACCATTTTGCTCGGCAGCATCAGCGGTCTCGCGGTCGCCATGAGTCTCTATCCGAATCGCGGTTACGACAGTCTCAAGGACTTCACGCCGGTCACGCAGGCAGTGACGGTCACCAACATCCTCGTCGTCCACCCATCGCTGCCCGCGAAGAATGTGCGGGAGCTCCTTGCCATCGCACGCGCGCGGCCCGGCTCGCTCAACTACGCGTCATCCGGCAGCGGCACCGTCACCCATCTCGCAGGTGAACTTTTCAAAACGCTCGGCAAGGTCAACATCGTGCATGTGCCGTTCAAAGGCGGCGCGCCGGCGTTGACGGCGTTGATGAGCGGCGAAGTTCAGATGAGCTATGAGAACAGCCTGATCGTCGTGCCGCACATCAAGGCCGGCAATCTACGCGCGCTCGCGGTGACTGGCACGCAGCGCTCGCGGCTCATGCCCGAGTTGCCGACGATCGCCGAAGGCGGCCTGCCCGGTTATGCAGCGAGCGGCTGGTATGGGTATGTCGTTCCCGCTGCGGTACCGAAAGAAATTGTCGCGCGGCTCAATGCCGATATGAATCAAGTCCTGCGCATGCCCGACGTCGTCGAGCGGCTCTCAAGCCAGGGTGCGGAGCCGGTCGGCGGCACGGGCGAGCAATTCGGCGCTTTTATTCGCAGCGAAATCGAGAAGTGGACGAGGCTGGTGAAGACCGCGAATATGAAAGCGGATTAATTCGCCGCAAAGCGTTGCCGCTTATGTCGGCAGCTTGAGAACGTATCGCGCCAGAATATTCCGCTGCACTTCACTGCTGCCGCCGAAAATCGTCCCCGGCCGCGCATAGTAGAAGCTCGACAGCACGTCCGCCTCGACGCCATCGATTTCGCGTACGCCCTGCAGCACACCGTCTTCAGCGCCGGTCTCCAACAACATATCGGTGATGCGCTGCCACGCCTCGGTGGTCCAGATTTTCAGCATCGAGATGTCTTCGCCGAGCGGTTCGCCGCGCTTGACCTGCTCGACAAAGCGTCCGAACAGCGAACCTAAATCCTGGATATCGAGCGCCAGTGCGGTATAGCGGTCGCTGAATCCGCGGTCTTCGAACAAGCCTTTGGCGCGCGCGATCAGTTCGAGCCGGCGCAGCGCATACGCGGGACGCCGCGGACTGCCGATCGTCAAACGCTCGTAACCGAGCAGCGCCTTGGCAACGGTCCAGCCTTCGTTGATGTTGCCGACGAGGTTTGCGCGAGGCACGCGCACATTGTCGAAAAACACTTCGCAGAACTCCTCGTGTCCGGCGATATTGCGAATCGGTCGGATCGTGATACCCGGCGTCTTAACGTCCGCGAGCACGAGGCTGATGCCAAGCTGCTTTTTATTCGCCGTCTTGTCGGTGCGCACAAGCATGTAAATGTGGCTCGCGTCGTGCGCAAGTGAAGTCCAGATTTTCTGGCCGTTGATCACCAGCTCATCGCCGTCGATCACGGCGGATGTCTGCAGGCTGGCGAGATCGGAACCCGCGTTCGGTTCCGAGTAGCCTTGGCACCAGATGTAGTCGCCCGACAGCGAGCGCGGCAGATAATGTTGCTGCTGCTCTGGCGTACCGTAACGCATGAGAATCGGCCCGACCTGGGTGATGCCCTGCTCGGGCGCGCGCGCGACGCCGTGACGCTCCATCTCTTCCATGTAGATCAGCATTTTCGCGGCATTGAGTTCCATGCCGCCCCACTCGCGCGGCCAGCCTGGCGCGACCCACCCCTTCGCATAAAGCTTGTCCCACCACGGCTTCATCTCCGCCCAGCGCGCGCGGCGCAACAGGTAACGCAGCGCCGGCGGATATTCGTCTTCGAAAAATGCGCGCGTCTCGCGGCGAAACGCTTCGTCACTCATCGCGTTGTAGTCGATCGCACTTTTTGCGACAGCAGGCATGCGCTTTATCCGTGGCGGAAAACCGATCAGATTCTATCGCGCGGCGGCATGGGCGGCATGTTTTTGCGCAGTAACCATGTGGATTCGACCGGGCCGAACATGCAATGCGCGCGCCCGTGTAAAATGAGTCCTCGACATCGCGCGCTGACGCCGTCCGCACGTCCCGCGAAGGCATCGCAAATTGTTCGGCGCGCGTTGATGTCGATCACCCGAGGAGAAGTCATGTTGTCGAAGTTCAAATTGCGCGCGCTGCTGGCCGCGTGCTCGCTCGTCACCCTGTGCGCGGCAACCCTGGCTCAAGCGCAGCCGGCAGAGGCATATCCGTCCAAACCGATCCGGCTCATCGTGCCGTTTCCGCCCGGCGGCAGCAATGACATCGTCGGCCGCTACGTGGCTAACCATTTATCTGAACGACTCGGCAAGCAGGTCGTCATCGACAATCGCGGCGGCGCCGGCGGACTGATCGGTACCGAGACCGCAGCGAATTCGATTGCCGACGGCCACACGCTGCTTTTGATTTCGGTCGCCTATGCGATGAACGCATCGATCTACAAGCTGCCGTACGATCCGAATAAATCGTTTGCGCGGGTCGCCCAGCTCGGCACCGGGCCGGCCGTGCTCGCGACTTATCCCGGTCTGCCCGTGAACTCCGTCAAGGAATTGATAGCACTCGGCAAGGCAAAGCCGAACACCATCGTCTACGCAACCGCCGGCATCGGCAGCTTCCAGCATTTCGCGAGCGAACTCTTCAGAACCTCCGCTGGCTTGACCATGGTGCACGTGCCATACAAAGGCGGCGGCCCGGCAATGATCGACACGATCGCGGGTCAGGCGCATATGTCCATCGGATCGCTGATCCAGTTCCTGCCGCATTTCCGCACTGGCAAATTGAAAGCACTCGGCACCGGAGGCGCGAAACGCGCGGCGGTGCTGCCCGACGTGCCGACGATCGGCGAAGGCCTGCCCGGCTACGAAGCAAACAACTGGTGGGGCATCCTCGCGCCTGCGGCGACATCGCCTGCCATCATCAAAAAGCTCAACACCGAAATCAACGCAATCATGGTGCTGCCTGAAACGCAGAAACGCTTTGCATCCGAAGGCGCCGAGCCTGTCAGCAGCACGCCGGAAGCGTTCAGCAAATTGATATCGAGCGAAATGATCAAATGGGCCGGCGTGGCGAAATCGGCGAACATCAAGGCGGACTGATTCGGATTCCGGCAAGCGCCGCAAATGAACGCAGCCAGAACGATCATGCGCCTGCCTGAATTAACAGCGCTGCTAGCACTGTGCGCGGCGACATCGGCGACCGGCGCGGACTTTCCGAATCGCCCGGTGCGGATGATCGTGACCTTCCCGCCGGGCGCGCTCAACGATCTGATCGCGCGCACGCTGGCCCCGCCGCTGGCGGAGCTATGGAAACAGCAGGTCGTCGTCGATAACCGGCCCGGCGGCGGCACGCTGATCGGCACTGAACTCGCCGCGCGCGCCGCGCCCGACGGCCACACGATGCTGCTGGTCGCCGTTGCGCATGCGATCAATCCGAGCGTCTATCCAAAACTGCCGTACGATTCAGTGCGCGACTTCACGCCGGTTTCACTGATTGCATCGTCGCCGTACATCCTGATCGTCAATCCGTCAGTCCCGGCGAAATCGGTGAAGGAACTCGTCGCACTCGCCAAAGCCAGGCCCGGCCAGCTCACGTACGGTTCGACCGGGACGGGTGGCAGTTCGCACCTGATGGGCGCAATGCTCGGCATGATGGCTAACATCGACATCGTGCACGTCCCATATAAAGGACTCGCACCGGCGCTGACCGACATGATCGGCGGGCAGATCAATTTCGGCTTTGGCAGCTATTCCTCGGTCGGTCAGCACATCTAGGCAGGTCGCTTGCGCGCCATCGCGGTCACGAGTGCAAAGCGTTCGGCGACGACACCTGAGTTGCCGACGATTGCAGAGGAAGGTTATCCCGGCTATGACGCAGTGCCGTGGTGGGGTTTATTGCTGCCGGCAAAGGCCCCGGCGACGCTCGTTACCCGCATCAATGCCGACGTTCTGCGCGCGCTGCAAGCATCCGACGTGCGTGAACGTTTCGCCGTACAAGGACTCGATACCGTTGGCGACACGCCGCAGCACTTCGCGTCATACCTGAATACCGAGATTGCGCGCTGGGCGAAGGTCGTTAAAACCGCCGGCGTAAAACCCGATTAGCGCAGGCCAAAATCGCCGATGAACGCATGAACAAACCATTCTGGGAAAAGCAAACACTCTCGACGACGCTCGCCAATGCCGCGCGCGAACGTCCGCAGCAGGAAGCGCTCGTGATATCGGGCCGGCGGATGACTTACGCAGAGCTCTGGATCTGCGTGCAGCATTTGGCGGCAGCGCTGCACGCCTCCGGCATACGGCGCGGCGATCACGTTGCGGTGTGCATGCCCAATTCAATCGAGTGGGTGATGTTTTTCTACGCCGCAGCTTCGCTCGGCGCCGTCACCGTGCCCGTCAACACGCGCTTCAAGGCCGACGAATTCGAATATTGCCTGAAGCAGGCCGACGTGAAACTGCTGTTTGTGATCGATCGTTTTCTGAAGATCGATTTCATCGGGATGCTGCGCGGATTTTGCCCGGCCATCGACCAGCAACTTCCCGATTCGAAATTACCGCAGCTCGGCACCGTCGTAGTCCTTGGCAACGATGTGCCGAAAGCCGCCGTCGGCTTCGACACTTTCCTTTCCACTGGCAAAAACGCCGGCGCCCTGCCGCTCGCAGACGTGCAGCCCGACGATGTGCTGCTCATGCAGTTTACGTCGGGCACGACGTCGTATCCGAAAGGGGTGATGCTCACGCACGACAACATGCTGCGCAATGCCGCTTACATCGCGCGCCGCTTCGATTGCCGCGCGGGCGACCGCTACTTCAGCGCGCGGCCGTTCTACCACGTCGCCGGCAGCACCTTATCGCTGCTCGCGGCGCTCACGAGCGAAGCATGCCTCTCATCGGCGCCGACCTTCGAACCCGTCGAAGTACTGCGCGTGATGGCCGACGAAAAATGTACGCTGACCTCGGGCAACGACACGATGTTCCTGATGCTGCTCAATCATCCGGATTTCGCCAACTACCAATTTAATCTGCGCGGCGGCTGGGTCTCGTGCGGCCCGGAAGTGAGCAGCCAGCTCGTCGACCGCATGGGCATGCGTGGACTCACGCAGGCGTATGGATTGTCGGAAGCGTCGCCGAACGTCTGCATGTCGCATTACACCGACGACCTGCAAAAGCGCATCGACGGCTGGGCGCATATTCTCGACGACGTCGAAGTGCGCATCGTCGAGCCCGAATCGGGCAGGGATTTGCCGCCGGGCGAACCGGGCGAAATCCTCGTGCGCGGCTGGAGCGTGATGAAGGGCTATTACAAGATGCCCGAACAGACCGCCAAAGCGATCGACAAAGACCGCTGGCTGCATACCGGTGATCTCGGTGTCATGGACAACGACGGCCGCCTGCGCTTTCTGACGCGCATCAAGGATGTATTCCGCGTCGGCGGCGAGAACGTCGCGCCGGCTGAAGTAGAAGACGTGCTCCATAAGCATCCGGCGATCAAGCAGGCACAGGTGATCGGCGTGCCCGATCCGCGCCTGATCGAGGTGCCCGCCGCGTACGTGATCCTGCGCGAAGGCGCAAGCGCCGCGCCCGACGAAATCATTGCCTGGTCGAAAGAGCGGCTCGCCAATTTTCGCGTGCCCCGTTACGTTAAAATCATCGACTCGTTCGAGCATTACGGTATGACCGGCAGCTCGAAAGTGCAGAAAAACAAACTGCGCGCGCGGGCAATCATCGAACTCGGCCTGGAAGCAAAGAAGTAACTGCGCCTTTTCTCAATCCTCCATTACGACACCTCCCATGAACCTCACCCGCCCCGACGGCTGCGAACTGTATTACGAGATCGACGATTTCACCGACCCCTGGCGCGAGCCGGAAACAGTCTTGTTCATCCACGGCCTCGCCGAAAACACCGAAGCGTGGCGCGCGTGGATGCCGCATTTCGCCGACCGCTATCGCTGCGTGCGCATCGACGTGCGCGGCTTTGGGCGTTCGACACCGATGCCGAAAGCCCACGAATGGACGATGGATGAGCTGCTCGAGGATTTCGTCGCGCTGATCGATCATCTCGACTGCGGCGCCGTGCACCTGATCGGTGCCAAGAGCGGCGGCTCGATGGCGCTGAGTCTGACGGCCGAATATCCGAAACTCATCAAGACGCTGGTCGGCGTCACGCCGCCCGTCGTCGGGCCGCAAGCGGCGATCGGCTGGATCAAGGACATCGAACAGGGCGGCATGCTGAAGTGGGCGCAGCAGACGATGCAGGGCCGCCTTGGCCGCCAGGTGTCGCAAGGCGAAATTGACTGGTGGGTCAACACGATTCAAAGCAAGACCGCGGTGTCGACGATGCAAGGCTATTTGAGCTGGGTGCCCGGCATGGACATCCGCGCTGACGTCGCGACGATCGAATGCCCGACGCTGGTGTTCTGCACAACCGGCAGCGGTCTGCGTTCGGTTGACTCATATAAAGAATGGACCTCGACGTTGCGGGACGCTCGTCTTATCGTCCTCGAGAGCGACGCCTGGCATGCGGCCGGTGCGCTGCCCGATGTATGCGCAAAAGCGGCGCTGGAGTTTATCGATGCACGCCGCAAGTAAGCGCGCGGTGCTTGCGGTCGCGTTCCCGCTGCTCGCTGCAATCACGTCCGCCCCGGCACTCGCCCAACCGTATCCATCCAAAACCATCCGCATGGTCGTCGGCTATCCGCCTGGCGGCCCCACCGACCTCATCGCGCGCACCGTCGCGCAAAAACTTTCTCCCGCGGTCGGCCAGCAGGTCATCGTCGATAACCGCCCGGGTGCCAGCGGCATGATCGGCGCCGAGCTGGTCGTCAAAGCACCGCCCGACGGGTACACGCTGCTCACCGTGCCGATTACGTATGCGGTGACGCCGAGCGTGTATCCGAAGATGCCGTACGACGCCGAGAAGGATCTCGCGCCAGTCGCACTCGTCGCCGCGGCGCCGTTCATACTTGTAGTGCACCCGACGCTGCCGGTAAAAACCGTGAAGGACCTGATCGCGCTCGCGAAGAGCCGTCCCGGTCAGATCAATTACGCATCAGCAAGCACCGGCGGCATGCCGCATCTCGCGGGTGAGCTTTTCAACCTGATGGCAGGCGTCAAACTCACGCACATTCCGTATAAAGGCGCGGCGCCTGCGACCATCGATCTGCTTGCGGGTCAGGTGTCGCTGATGTTCAACAACATGCTCTCGGCGATGCCGCATGTGAAGTCCGGCAAGCTGCGCGCGGTCGCGGTCACGAGCGCCAAACGCTCGTCCGCGGTGCCCGAGTTGCCGACGATCGCCGAAACGATTCCCGGATTCGAAGCGAGCGGCTGGTATGGCGCCTTCGCACCGGCGGCGACACCGCGCGACATCATTGCGAAGCTCAACGGCGAGATCAACAAGTTCATGCGCTCGCCGGACGTGACGCAAAGGCTTGCTGGCGACGGCGTCGAAGCAGTCACGATGACACCTGCCGAGTTCGGTATCTATTTACATAACGAGATCGTCAAATGGGGCAAGGTCGTGAAAATTTCAGGCGCGACAGTCGATTGATGAGGTTTTTATCCGCAATCGCCGCCTTCTTGCTGCTCGCAACGCCGGTTTCGTTCGCGCAGGATTATCCGTCCAAGCCAATTCGCATCCTCGTCGCCTACCCTGCCGGCGGCCCGGTCGATATCACCGCACGCGCGCTGGCGCCCAAACTCACTGACGCAATGGGCCAATCCGTTGTCGTCGATAACCGCGGCGGCGCCGGCGGCATAGTCGGCACCGATCTCGTCGCCAAGTCTTCGCCCGACGGTTACACGCTGTTGATGTGCACGACCGCTAATGCGATCAACGCGAGCCTGATTCCCAAATTGCCGTACGACATGCAAAAGGATTTCGCGCCGGTCGCGATCCTCGTGATCATCACGAGCGTCGTCGTCGTGAATCCCGCGCTGCCCATCCACTCGATCAGGGAACTGATCGATTATGCCAAAGCACGCCCCGGCAAAATTTCGTACGCATCGACCGGCAATGGCACGCCGACGCATCTCGCGGCCGAGCTCTTCAAAACGATGACGGGTGTCGACATGGTTCATGTGCCGTACAAAGGCGCGGCGCCCGCGGTCGTCGATCTCATCAGCGGCCAGACGCAGGTGTCATTCTCAGCGCGCCTGGCGTGGTGCCGCATCTCAAATCAGGCCGCCTGCGCGCGGTTGCAGTGACCAACGCTAAACGCTCGGCGCTGCTTCCCGAATTGCCCACCGTCAGCGAGTCCGGCGTGCCCGGCTTCGAATCGGAAGGCTGGCATGGCCTCTTCGCGCCCGCGCGCACGCTGAAGCCCATCGTCGATCGCCTTTATCGCGAGTTTGCCGCCGTGCTGCGCGCGCCCGACACCGCCGCTTATCTCCTGAGCGCCGGCGCCGAGCCCGTCGGCCTGCCGCCGGATCAGGCGGGCATGAAGCTCCGCAATGAGATCGCGCGGTGGGCCAAGGTTGTCAAGGCTGCGAACATGAAGGTGGATTGATTCTTGGATACTTCGCTGCGTCGTTCGACGCAGCGACAATCTCATCCTCCCCTTGACGCGAAGCTAATCCCGCTTGCGGGACAAGGGGAGGGTAAAAAATGTTCCGTGTTACAACTGACTTTGGCGAAAGTGAAACGAATATGAAAGACCAAATCGACAAAAAACCTTTGCGCCGCAAGACCCAGCGCAAGCATCGCAATACGATGACCGCTGCGGAACTCACGCTCTGGCATCACCTGCGCCATCGCCAAATCGGCGGCGCAAAATTTCGACGCCAGCATCCGTTCCGGGATTACGTACTCGACTTCGTGTGCCTCGAGCAGAGACTCGCCATCGAAGTGGACGGTGGACAGCATGCAACGAATACCTCGGCAGACGAAATCCGTACAGCCACATTGATTTCAGCCGGGTTCCAGGTGCTGAGATTTTTGGATACCGAAGTGATGGAAAATGTGGAGGGCGTTAAAGAAGTGATTCAGAAAGCGTTGCAGCAGTCGTCCTAAACATTCCTTCTCCGATAGATCAACCCCATCCCGACCTTCCGCTTGAAGGGGAAGGTGAGAAATCCGCTCCGCGTTTCGGTGGTTTGCCTGCGCTATAATTCCCGCACCGCATCACCCCCAACTCACCATCTCCACGACTGAACCAAGGGAATCCCATGTCAGCTGATCTTTTGAAATCGTCGCCGCTCGGCACATACGTCGAGCATTGCAGGAAAGGTGAACTCGCGTACCAGGTTTGCACGGACGACAACACGCCGGTGTTCTACCCGCGCGCGGTCGCGCCGAAAACGGGCAGCACCAATCTGGAATGGCGCGTCTCCAAGGGCATGGGCACCGTGTATTCGACGACCGTCGTGCACGCGTCGAAAGACCAGCCGCCGCATAACGTAGCGCTCATCGACATCGACGAAGGCTATCGCATGATGAGCCGCGTCGAAGGCATCGACCCGATGCAGGTAAAGATCGGCATGCGCGTGAAAGTCAAAATGAACCAGGGCGATGAGAAGCAACTCCCCTATCCCGTATTCACGCCCGCGGAGGGATCGAAATGAGCCGTCAACGCGGAAGTGTTGCAGTCGTCGGCGCGGCCGAGTCCGATCTCGGTCTCGTCGCGCCGAACACAAGTCCGGTCGATCTGATCGCGCAGGCCACGATGCGCGCGCTCGACGACGCGGGATTGACGTTGAAGGACGTCGACGGTCTCTTCGTCGCCGCCACTCAAGTACGCATGGGCCCGATGGCGCTCGCCGAATACCTGCAGATCAAGCCGAAATATTTCGACGGCACGATCATCGGCGGCTCGTCGTTCATGTCGCACGTGACGCACGCACAAGCCGCGATCGAAGCGGGCTTGTGCGAAGTGGCAGTCATCGCGTACGGCAGCACGCAGCGCTCGGTGAGCCGCGCCGCGGCAAGCCCGCGCGAATATAACCATTACGAATCGCCGTACAAGCCGATCCTGCCGATCAGCGCGTATGCACTCGCCGCTGCACGCCACATGCATCAGTACGGCACGACGCGCGAGCAGCTCGCCGAAGTCGCGGTGTCCGCGCGTAAATGGGCGCTGTTGAACCCCGCTGCGTGGGAAAAAGAACCGCTCTCGATCGAGCAGGTCATGAAAGCGCGCATGGTCAGCTATCCGTTCACCGTGCGCGACTGCTGCCTCGTCGTCGACGGCGGCGGCGCAATTGTCATCACTTCAGCCGCACGCGCGAAGACGCTCAAGAAAAAACCCGTCTACGTGCTCGGCACCGGCGATTCACTGAGCCACAACACGATTTCGCAAATGCCGGACCTGACCGTCAGCGCCGCAGTCGATTCAGGCGCGCAGGCGTACAAGATGTCGGGCGTCAAACAATCCGAGGTGAAGATGCTCTCGCTGTATGACGCGTTCACGATCACGCCGATCCTGTTCGTCGAAGACCTGGGCTTCTGCAAAAAAGGCGAAGGCGGACACTTCTTCGAAGGCGGCAAGACCGCGCCGGGCGGCAGCAACATTCCCGTCAACACCAGCGGCGGCGGACTCTCCTACTGCCATCCCGGCATGTATGGCTTGCTCGTGATGATCGAAGCCATTCGGCAGGTGCGCGGCGAAGCCGGCAAGCGTCAGGTCAAAGATTGCGACGTCGCCATCGCGCATGGCAATGGCGGCGTACTCTCCAGCCAGTGCACCGTCATTTTCGGCTCGCAAGCAACCGTTTAACCCCTGCCTGAAAATAAAACGCGCCGCCTCGTCAGTCCGACGGGCGGCGCGTTTTTTTTATTGGCCTAGTGGCGCCTGTATCCGCCCGGTTTCTCCAGATTGTCCATATGGCGAATCGTGCTGTCATCCCGGCAATTGGTGTTCCGCTGCCGCTCGCAATTGGCAATGATCTGGTTGCGATGATTTTCGACCGCTTGCTGACGCGCCTCCTGCTGGGCTGCAAAGCGCCGTTCGGCTTCGTTTTCACGGATCGCGTCGCCCGGTGTGCGGGAGTTGTAAGCGCGGGAATAAGTTTGCGAATAAGACGAGCCGGACACCGGTGGCGCCTGTCTGGGCTCGGGGGCCGCAAACTTGCCGATGTTGCGGCCAGCGCTGCCGGTGGCCGTGTTCTCGGCGCGGTCTACCGCGCGGTTCCAGGTTTGGTCGTCGAGGGATTTCGTTTTCGGTGGCGCCGTCCCGGATTTGCGCTGCAGTTCGTTCGAGGCCGCCGGCGCGTTGATCGGATCACCGTATTGGACCTTGCCGTCTTTATCGACCCATTTTGCGATCTCGGCCGCGAAGCAAGGCGCGGTCAACGTCAGGCACAACCCCATTGCCCCAAGCATCCTAATCATTGCACCTACCCTAAATTGTGACCGCATGATTACCTGCCGCGCAGCCTGTCGTATTCGAGTTGTTGCAGTCTGCGCTGGTCGTCGGCGGCGCGACGGCGCGAGTCCATCTGATCGATCTGCCGCTGTCGCTGGCTGGCTGCTTGCTCGCGCTGCTGCTCATATTGCAGTTGCCGTTCGTAGTTGGAACGCTCACTTTCGTTGCGCTGAGACACCGCATCGCCATACCGGCGTGCATACTCGAGCTCTGACTGCATGCGGGCTTCCTGGGCGCGCTTGATACCAGCCTCTGTCACGGCTGCACGCTCGTCTTCGATGCGTTGCTTTTCCGCTTCTATTTTTGAAACTCTCTCCTTCTCGACGGCGATCCTCTCGAGTTCAAGCTTTGCCTCGGTCGCGCGATGCTTCCAATACGCCCCGCCGGCCAACGCAAAACACGCCAGGAGAACGAAGATTCTTGCGCCCGTCCAGAATGGCTCTACTGTTTCGACGGTTTCAAGCGCACGTAAACGCGCGTCATATTGCTTGCGACGGTCAGGATTGGACAACGTAATGAACGCTTCACGCAGTGCTCTGAATCGCAGTACCGCTGCGTCGTCGCGTGGATTGCCGGGCATTTCCGGATCTAGTTTCTCAAGCAGCTTTTGATATGAGGCGTTGATGACGTCCGCGCTCGCTACGCGGGACACTTCAAGAACGTCATATAGCGACTTGCCGATTATCGTCGTCAAAATATCTCCCCGGATCATCTTTTAAGCGTGGGGACTATCAACCGGCCCGAGCTGCGCGCCGGCGCACGCGTGCCTCCCCTTTTTCGCCATTAAAGCCAAATAAGTCACAAAAGGCAAATCTAACAATTTGAGAGGTTTGGTATAACCGTCTTTAAAAACAATATCTTGATATCATAATATGGCCGTAGCTGGTGCATTTTTTTATGAGGGCGTCATTAAAACAACAATGACGCCGCAAATGACGCTCGCATAGCGCCGCACAAAATGTGCGATTTGCGCACCGTCATCTTATGTTTGGTAGCCAAGCGACAGTTCGATTGCCCCCTTCCTTGCGCGTGCAAGGGAGGGAGTTCAACCGTTAAGCATTCTCCAGCTTCGCCCCGCAATCCTGGCAAAACTTCGCGTCGGAAGAATGTTTCGTGCTACCGCACGCAGGGCAGAAAAGTTTGCCCATTGCATCGGCAAATCGCCGGTGCGTCATCTCGGCGGTCACAATACCCGTGGGCACCGCGAGAATCCCCCAGCCAAGCAGCATCATGAAGCTCGCGATGAGTCGCCCGATATCGGTCTTCGGCACGATGTCGCCAAAGCCCACCGTCGTCAGCGTTGAAATCGCCCAATAGACCGAGATCGGAATGCTGGTGAATCCGTTCTTCGGCCCTTCGACGACGTACATCACCGTGCCCAGCAAAACGACGATCGTAAATACCGTCGCGAGAAACACGACGATTTTGCGCCGGCTCGCGACCAGCGCGTCGGTCAGTCCGCGCATCTCCGCGAGATAAGCGGTCAGCTTCAATATCCGGAAGAGGCGCAGCAGCCGCAGTGTGCGGATATCGATCAGCGACTGCATTTCAGGCGATATAACGGCGAGATACGTCGGCAGCACCGACAGCAGATCGACGATGCCGAAAAAACTCGTCGCATAGCGCAGCGGCCGCTCCACCGAAAGAATCCGCGCCAGGTATTCGACGGTAAACAACACGGTGAACATCCATTCGAGCGCGTCGAATGCCCTGCCATAGCGCGCCGACATGTGCTCGACGCTATCGAGAAACACCACGAGCACGCTCGCGAGAATCACGAACACGAGAACGATATCGAACGCCCTGCCGGCCGGCGTATCGGATTCGAACACGATCTTGAACAGCCGGCGCCGCCAGCCCGATGGCGGCCGGCCGAATCGCACTACTTCAGGCGACGTATCGATCGGGTCGGGAGATGAAGCGGCGTACTGCATGAAATCAGGCGTCGGCCGTTACTCGAGCTTCACGTTCGCCGCTTTAACCACCTTCGCCCACTTCACGCGCTCGGTCTTGATGTAAGCGCCAAAGGTGGCGGGATTCATCAGCGCGGGCTCAGCGCCCTGGCTGACGACGAAGTTCTTCATCTCTGCGGTGTCCATGATTTTCGCGATCTCGTCGTACAACCGACGGATGATCGGCTCGGGCGTTTTGGCGGGCGCCATGTAGCCGGTCCACGACTGGACTTCATAACCGGCGAGTCCCGCCTCATTCGCAGTTGGCACATCGGGCATCGACGGCAGGCGCTGCGGTGCGGCGACGACGATCGCGCGCATCTTGCCGGCCTTGATCAGCGGCACGTAAGTGCCTGCCGCCTGGCAGCCGATTTGCGCCTCGTTGCCCGCGAGCGCAGTCATCGCCGAACCCGAGGCCTTGTACGGCACATGCACGATGTTGATCCCCGCCACCGTCTTCAGGAGTTCTCCGCACAGATGTGGCGTGCTGCCGGTGCCCGCCGAAGCGAAGTGCAAGGTGCCGGGCTTGGCCTTCGCGAGTTCGATGAGTTCCTTGAGATTGTTCGCGGGCACGCTTGAATTGACCGCGATCACATACGAAGACACGAAGAGCCGCGCGACCGGCGTCAGGTCTTTATCCGGGTCGTAGCCGAGATTTGCGTGCACGCTTGGTCCGATGCCAAGCGTTGTGGTGTAGCCGACGAGCAGCGTGTAGCCGTCAGGCGCCGCCTTCGCCACCATTTCACTCGCGATCTGCCCGCTCGCGCCGGCGCGATTGTCGGCAACAACCTGCTGTCCGAACGAGATCGATAGCTGCCGCGCAAACGCGCGCGGGATGCTGTCGTTCGTACTCGAACCGGGCTGCACCGGAATCACGAGGCGAATCGGCCGGTTCGGATAAGGCTGCGCCACCGCAGTTTGGATTGCCGCAACTACGCATAGCAAGCCCGCGGCGAACGCGCGTCCGTTCTTCAGCGCCGCCACGATCAGTCCCACGACCAGTTGATTTTCCTGGTCACCATTTCGCCGTGCATTGAATTGATGCAGCAGCACTGACTGATCGGCGGCGCCCATCCGCCCGCGAC
Source organism: Betaproteobacteria bacterium (assembly GCA_028292435.1). Classification (GTDB taxonomy): domain Bacteria; phylum Pseudomonadota; class Gammaproteobacteria; order Burkholderiales; family SG8-41; genus PALSA-1004. The sequence goes on along the minus strand of JAQGMI010000040.1, from coordinate 11,219 downwards.
CATGATCTGCAGATGATGCGCATCGATCATGCTCGGCACCATCGCGTCGTCGTCGTTCACGTCCACGATCTTGGTCCAGTGCCACGTCGCTGTGGTCGATTGCCCGCCAGTGCGTTTCAAATCGCGCACGGGTCGCACGCTGCGCGCCAAAAGCTCGTCGCGGAATCTTGTTTTGTCGTAGCCCGCCGCGTGCAGCACGCTCGCCGCCTGCGGATTGATCACGAGGAGCTTCTGCATCGCCGCCTGGAACTGGCCGAGATTGGTCAGCACTTCCTTGCAGACGAACAAATTATTGTCGATCGTATTGGCGCCCGCGCCCATGTTGAACTGGATATGCGCGCCCGACGGATACATCGACACCGCACTGTCGTCAAGCTTCAAACCATTGGTGACATGGATCGGCTCCCAAGGGTTCGCCTCTTCCGGCGGCCGTTCGGCGACGAGGTAAGCGTAGCGCCCGGGATGGCCCATCGTCGCGTGCGACATCTGTCCCGGCCGGCCGAGGCCGATGTTCCAGAGCACCAGTCGCACGGCGCGGCCAATCGTCGAATTGGCGCGATGGCCGGTGCCGGTGAATGCGCCTTCGCCGAAATTGAAATCGAGTTTCCTGACGACCGGCCCGCTCACGATCAGGAGCGGACCCGGCCCGCCGGTCGTGCACTGCACGCGCATCAATTCGAACACCGGATCGAGCATAGCCTCGACTGCCGTGATGACTACCGGCAGATACTCGGGCAGGCAGCCCGCCATCACCGCGTTGATCGCGATCTTCTCAATCGTCGCAACGCCTTCGCCCGGCGCCATGACACCGAGCGATTCATTCGGATCGCGCTTGATGTAATCGAGCATCGCCGTGACTTTCTTTTCAGTCGGCGGCAGCACCGGCAATCCGTCGGTCCAGCCCTTCTGGTACGCGAGCTCGGTGAATTCGTCGATGTCCGCACACTCATAAACCTTGGAAGCGAGTTGGGGCGTGCTCATTTCGCATCCCCCTGTTGGCCAAGCAGAACGCTCACGGCCTGCTCGGCGATGTCTTCCGCTTTCTTCAGCACGAGATCGGCGGAGTCTTTGCTCGGCAGGTCCTGCGAATACATGAAGAGCGGCGCGTCGGGCATGCCAAGCTGTTTCGCCTGCATGCGCGCGAGCTTCTCGAAAGGTTGGTGGATCAAGCCGATGACCGGCACGCCCTGCTGGGCCAGATTGACCGTGTCACGCACGGTTGCTGAGGTGCACGACCCTCAGGCGCCGACGCCAACGAAAGCGTAGTCGATTTTGCCGGCGAATTCCTCCACATCGGGAAGGGGTGCCGGGTTCCAGCTGCTGTTCTTATAAAGCTTTACGCCTTGCGACGCGAATTTCTTGAGGATGACTGCTTCCAGCACCGGCCAGAATTTCACCGTCGCCGCGTGCCCGCCCCACAAGAGGCCCACGCGCTTGCCGTTCATTGTTTCAATGCGCCGCATGGGCTTGCGCCCCGCCGGCTTGTTGATCTCCGCTAACGGATCGAGCACTCGCAATACCATGGTGGATCTCCTCGGGAAGTTCCCGCGCTTTTGAGCAAGCGGGAGCAGAGACCAACTTTTACTTAAACCGATGGGAAAACGCAAGTCGGGAGACTCGCGCTGACGACGACGAATTATCCCGCCGCGCCTGCAGCGCTCAATGCCACGCGCGCAAATGTTTCGTAGAGCGTCCAATCGAGCGGATGCTCTTCGAGCGTCTCCGGATTCCACATGTGGCGCGGCAGTTTGAAAATGTCGCCGCCGTATACATGCAGTCCGACCGCTGGCACATCGCCGATGCATTCGGCGACGTGCACCGTTTCCGCAAGCATCGGCAGGATATCGCCGCTCGTGAGTATCATTTCGCCTGCTTTACGCAAAACGCCGTCGTCGCGGCGATAAAGTGTGTTTTTCTCTTCACCCGAAAGCAGCAGAATCATCGCCCACGTGCCGTGATTGTGGGGCGGCGTGCGCCGGCCATCCGGAAAGCGCACTTTGAGGAGCGTGAGATCGGGCGCGCGATAGAACACCTGGTTTGCGTTGCCGCCTGTGCCCGGTACGTAATCAAGCGCGGCCTCGATCGCGGCGGTGTCGCTGCGCAATCCATCGAGGAGTTCACGCATTGCCTTCAGCGGGTCGGTGCTTTCGCGGGCTTGCGCGCAGCGCGCGACTAGTTCGTGGACTTTCATCAAAGTTCTCCGCTAAAAATTACCGGTTTGCTAATACCGTCCGCTCTTCGCCGGCGGAAACGGCGAACGCCGGCCCGCGAGCGCTTCGAGCATGATGACTTCGGCGTCGGTGTGATTGACGACACCCGCTGCCTTCATGATTCCGCCGTCGATCCAGACTGGCTTCTCGTGGTGCATCGTTTCGTAGCTAACAGACTGACCGCCGACCGGTTGCAGATCCACCGCGCCGAAGCACAGGCAGAAATACGTTTTGTGCGCGTCAGTCTCGATATAGCAGCCCGTGCCGCGGATGCCGATCGCGGCCAGCGGCGTCGTCAGCATGCGGCTGCCCTTGCCGTAAACTGAAAGCAAACCGCCCGTCACGAGGCGCAGGAAATTTTCGACCGAGTTGCCGAACTCGACACGGCTGTTAGGCCGCTGCATAAATGCGTTGTCGTCAATGAGATAAACCGCCCGCGCGCCCTTGCCCGTTTCGACGACATCGCCCGGCGCGACGGGCGAGCCCTTCGTCGCGGGTTTGCCGTTCACTAAGACATCGCCTTTCGCCTCGACGATGCCCTGGGGGAGTGACTTGGGATCTGCAGCGAGCGCCTGATGGATCCAGGATGTTAAGCCGCCGGCGGTTGCGGCGGTGATGCCGCGGAGAAAGAGACGGCGTTCGAATTCAGTCATGTCTATCCATCGTCCTTTGTCTTCGCTTGTTCATTGCTGATTGTCCATTATTCGAATAATCGATACGTGACTAACAGCGCGCGAGCAAAATTTATACACTATTTCTCGCGCATTCAGATGGCTTCCGCTTTCCTTGCTTTCCTTGCTTTCCTTGCTTTCCTTGCTTTCCTTGCTTTCCTTGCTTCCCTTCTGCCCTGCACTCCTTTATGCCATAAGCAATGTTAACGCGACACCGTGCTCCGCCAGCTTAAATAATCGGCTAGACTTGCATCATAAATCACGACGCCTCACTCTGGCGGCCACGCGAGGATTCCAATGAACACCCGTTCCCACCGACGCATCTTCCTGACACCGGTCGCATTGCTCGCTTGCGCCATTTTATTTTCGCGCCCCGTCGTCTCCGCAGAAAAACCCGTCATCAACCCGCCCCCCACCCAGCAAGACTGGACCAACCTCGGCAAGCTCCCCGACTTCAGCGGCGTCTGGACTCATAAGCGCTCGGACCAGAACGCGCAGATGAAAACGAATCCGCCGTCCTGGAACGAGAAGGCCGCCGAGCGGATCAAGTTTCAATACAAGGAAGAAGCCGAAGGCCGTCCGCCCCCCTTGTTCGTGAACTGCCTGCCTGAAGCGATGCCGGCATGGATGCTCGTTACGCACAACGCGATGGAGATCCTGGTCACGCCCGGACGCGTGACGATGCTCGGCGAATCCGACGGCAACCGGCTGCGCCGCATCTACACCGACGGGCGCAAGCATCCGGCCGATCCCGACCCGACTTTTCACGGCCACTCGATCGGCCACTGGGAAGGGCAAACGCTCGTCGTCGACACGGTGGGCATCCACCCGCAGACATACATTGCGATCAGCGAAGCGCAGGGCGTGCCGAACAACGGCGACATGCACATCACCGAGCGCATCTATCTCGCGAGCGCCGATGAACTGCACGACGAACTCACGATCACCGCGCCGAAAGTATTAACCAAGCCGTGGAAAACGACGCGCATATTTTTCCGGCAACGGCTCCGCCGCGTCGATATCGTCGAGGGCACTTGCCTTGAAGGCTATTTCAAGCCGGCCGTCGACAAAGACGGTTACGAGATATTCGAGCCGATTCCGCACGACGTGGGCGGGAACCGGATTCCGCCTAAAAACTAGATCGGGTTAGCCACAGATGAACACAGATAAACACGGATGACTCGTTAGAGCTCAAAGCAAGACAAAACGTCTGCTGTAGATTTTTATCTGCGTGTATCTGTGTTTATCTGTGGCTCAAAGTACTTGGCATTTGTGGAATGAAATCTTTGAAGAAGGGGACGACCATGCAGACATCACCGAAAAAACTCTTAGCGTGTTCCGTGTTCGCGGTGCTTGCTCTCGCGCTGCCGGCAAGCGCGCATCACTCGACCACGATGTTCAATCACGCCTCGGTGGTGGCGATCTCCGGTGTGGTCAAGGAAGTGCACTGGACCAATCCGCACGTCGCGATTTTCGTGATGGGCGCCGCCAAGCCGGATGAAACACCGGCGATGTGGGTGCTTGAAATGACGAGCCCCGGCAACCTGACGCGCTCGGGCGGCTGGTCGCGCACCGCGATCAAGCCCGGCGACAAAGTCGACGTCACCATGGCCCCGCTCAGGAACGGCGACAAGGGCGGCGCGCTGAAAAAGATCACCGTGGCGGAACGGAATTTGACGCTGAACGCCGACATCAGGGACGCAGAAGGCGTGATCAAAGAATAACTTGCGTCTTTGAGTAACGGTGGTAACACACTGTTACTCTTTCGCGGGGACTTAATCGCGTCCGCCGCTCCTCTAATGGTTACATTCAAGAGGAGCCGTCATGAAACTTCGCATTGCAATCGTGTTGGTCACCGCACTCGCCTCGCTCGCCGGCTGCATCGTTGTGCCCGCGTACGGGCCGGGCTATTACGGCGGCGGTGGATATCGTCACTATGACCGCGACCGCTATCACTATCGCGGCGACTGATAAGCAGGCTTGAGAACAATCGGCACGTCAGCATAGGGGCGATCTGTTGGCAAATCGCTGCGTGCGCTCCCGGAGCGGCGCTACAATGTTCCCTCAGTAAGGAATCGAATTCCGCTGCGACTAATTCCCCGACCGTTACCGGCGGGAATTTCAGGCCGGCGGACGAGGTCTTAACGCTACTGGAGGAACGACGATGCAACGACGCACATTCTGGAAAGCACTGGCCGGCATCCCCTTGGCGCTCGGCCTCGCCCGGCGCACGTTTGCGGCGCAGGCCGGCTCGATGAAAGACGTCGAGGAGATGCAGAAGAACTGGAAGGTTCTGCTTGCCGACGGCGCCAAGGTGCCCTCGCCTACCGAGCCGCTCAAGCTGTCGAAAGACGAATGGAAGCAGCGCCTCAAAGGTTTGGCGTATGACGTCTTGCGCGAAGAAGGCACCGAGCGTCCCGGCTCGAGCCCGCTCAATGGCGAGAAGCGCCAGGGCGTGTTTGCGTGCGCGGGCTGCGATCTGCCGGTGTTCACGTCCGCGATGAAGTTCGAGAGCGGCACTGGCTGGCCGAGCTTCTTCACCACGATCCCCGCCGTATTCGGCACCAGCACCGATCACAAGATTTTGTATCCACGCACGGAGTATCACTGCATCCGCTGCGGCGGCCATCACGGCCACATCTTCGATGACGGCCCGGCGCCGACGGGCAAGCGGTATTGCAATAATGGAGTGTCATTGAAGTTCATTCCCAAAACGGGGAAAGCATAGCTTTACTTCTCCGGGTGGCAGACCCGAGGCTGGTTACCTTCTTTTGCGCGGCCAAAAGAAGCTAACGGAAGAAAAGGCCGCCCCAGCGAGACGCCGCTATGCGGTGTCCCTGTGCTGCTCGACGTGAAAAGCGGCTCAAAGAAACTCGCTCGCAGAATGAGAAGGCACATAAGGGTTGCGAGCTCAAACAGCTTCTCGCCTAACAGCGCTTTTCACGCCTGCGACTGCTCGGCGCCTCGCGAGGGGATTAAGCGGCGGGCAATGTCGCGCGAAGGATTGAGGAGAACTAGCGAAGCGGTGTTTTAAAACTACGCCACTCAACAATCTCTCCTCCGTCTGCATTACGACTCTGCTCGCAAATAACCCCCTTCTGAGACGCCGAGCAGCCGCAGGCAAGGGCGGGGCCTTCGGCTGTGTTTGAGCGCTCACCCTTCATCGTGTTTTCTCTAATTGGAGCGCGAATTCCACAGCCGCCGCACTTGTCGAGCAGCACAGGGATATGCGATCAGCACGTCTCAGTAGGGGCGGCCTCCTTTTGGTTACTTGTCCTGGCCGCGCAGGAAAAGTGACTAGCCCCGGGTCTACCACCCGGAAGCTTGAAACCAGCACCGGGTCTGCCACGGGGAAGATTGAAACCGGGTCTGCCACCGGAGAAAAAAAGCACTTGTGTGATTCACGTCACACTTCAAAAAGTTTCATAAAAAGTTTTACTTTTTTATTTGACTCTTATTGGCAACTTGCTATTCTTGTTTCTCATGAATCTCAGGCTTGCCAACTTCGCAGATGCGCAATCGATTGCGTTGATGTCGCGTGAGTTGATCGAAGCGGGGCTTTCAGGCTGGTCGTGGGATCCCAAGCGCGTGACACGCGCAATCCAGGCGAAGGATACGGCGGTGGTGGTTGCGGCGGTGCGCAATCATTTGACCGGTTTCGCAATCATGAATTTCGGCGACGAGCAGGCGCACTTGAGTTTGCTGGCAGTGACGCCTTCGCATCAGCGCTGCGGCATTGGCCGGCAGTTGATGGCGTGGCTGGTAGAGTCGGCGCTGGTCGCCGGCATCACAACATTCAATCTCGAATTGCGCGCGACGAATTTCGCGGCGAAAGATTTTTATCGAGCGCTCGGCTTTAGCGAAGCGGCTTATATCCCCGGCTATTACCGCGGCGTCGAGACCGCGTTAAGGATGTCGCGGGATATCCGGCGGCAGATTCCGGATCGAATCAGTTAGCGGTGCCCTATCAATCCGCCACAACGCCCGCCTGCTTGATCACCGCTGACCATTTGCGGACTTCCGAAGCTATATAAGCACCGAACTCCGCCGGCGTATCGCTGGCTGCTTCGAGCCCCTGCACGGCAAGCCGCTCCCGCACATCCGGTGCTTGCAGGACGGCAGCGATCTGTCGATTCAACTGCGCGACGATCGCCGGCGGCGTGCCAGCGGGCCCCACGACGCCCATCCACATCGAGACATCGTAGCCGCGCAATCCCGATTCGCTGATCGTCGGCACGTCAGGCAATGCGGACGATCGATGCAGCGCGGTCATACCGATTGCACGCAGGCGGTTTTGCCGCACGTGCGAAATCGCCGATACCAGGCTCGCGAACATCACTTGCGTCTGGCCGCCGAGGAGATCGGTGAGCGCCTGCGGGCTGCCTTTATACGGCACGTGCACGAGATTGATGCCGGCCATCGATTTGAATAATTCCGCCGCGAGATGCGGCGACGTGCCGCTGCCAGCCGACGCATAATTGATCTGGCCGGGCTTCGCTTTGGCGAGCGCGATCAGCGCCTGCGTGGTGGTCGCCGCGACACCCGGATGCACGACGAGGATATTGGTGCTCGTGTTGACGATCGTAATCGGCGCGAAGCTCCTGACCGGATCGAAGTTGATCTTCTTATAGAGACTCGGCGCCATCGCGAGCGTGCTCACGTTGCCGAGCAGCAGCGTATGGCCGTCGGGCGGCGCTCTGGCCGCGAGTTCATTTGCAATCGTCCCTCCCGCACCGGGGCGGTTATCGACGACGACCGGCTGGCCCCAGGTTTCCGCAAGCGGCGCGCCGATCATGCGCGCAACGATGTCCACACCGGCGCCCGCCGGAAACGGCGTCAGCACGCGTACCGGTTTGGTCGGATATGCCTGCGCTGAAGCGAGGTGCGGAGATAAAACGGCGCCCGCGCACACAGCGAGCGCCGCCCATTTCATTTCGCAAGACCCAGTTCGCCGAGGATGGTTTTGTATTCCGCGTATTCGGCGTCGAGAAACTGCTTCGATTCGCGGCTGTTGCGATAATCGTTTTCGAGCTGATGATCGGCGAGATATTTCTTCCAGTCGTCGCTCGCGGCGAGGCGCGCGAGCTCGGTATCCCAGAACGCGATCTGCGCGGGCGTCATGCCTTTAGGCCCGATCACGCCGCGCCAGAATGCGGCGACCACGTTGATGCCCTGCTCTTTCAACGTCGGCACGTTCGCGTACGCCGCACCCAAGCGCCGCGGCGAGGCGACGGCGAGCGCGCGCATCTGCCCGGCTTCGATCTGCGGCAGCGGGCCCGAAGCGTTCGACACCATCACGTCGAGATGGCCGCCAAGCACATTCGTCATCGCCTGCGGCGACGCGGTGAATACGGCGACTTTCAATTTCTTGACATCGACACCGTTAGGTCTCGCGAGCTGTGCAATCGCGATATGGCTCGGATTGCCGAGCGAACTCGCCAGCCCGAAGCTCACCGCGCCCGGGTCCTTCTTCAGGCGCTCGACGAGGTCGCGTCCGGTCTTGAGCGGCGAATCGGTGCGCACCGCGAACACGACATATTCGGACAACATCTGCGCGAGGGGCGTGACGTCATTCTGATTGAGCGGATTGCTGCCGGTGATCGAATTGGTGAGCAGGGTTGCCGACGTGACGGAGAGGTAATGCGCGTCGCCGGCATGCGAATTCAGGTAGGTCCAGGCGACCGCACTGCCGGCACCGGGACGATTGACGACGGTGGACGGCACGCTGAACGCACGTTTTTCCTGCCAGACTTTTTGCATCGCCCGCGCCATGATGTCGAGCGCGCCGCCGGGCGCAACACCCGAGATTACTTCAATCGGTTTTTCCGGGTGCCAGTCTGCGGCGTGCGTGCCGAACGCGCAGAGAAACAATAAGACGACTGCAACGATTCTCGCTTGGGTTTTCATCGTTACCACCCCAGCGCGTAAGCAGGACGGCGCGGATCGGCGCCGCCTTCGAGCATGCCGGTGTCGGGATTCGCGCGCACCGCACAGACCGCGCCTGCACGCCATTCGATGTCGGGCCACCATTTCACGTCATGCCCGAGCTTGGCGAGTGCATCCCCGGTCGCGGACGGAATCCGGCTTTCGAGATTGAGCCGGCCCGGATGGTACGCATGCGGCGCGGACGACGACGGAAAACTGTACGTCGCGAAGCGCGGCGCTTCGATTGCGCTTTGCACGTCCATGCCGAACGCGTGCACGTTCAGGAACACCTGCAGCATTGCCTGCGGCTGGATATCGTTGCCCGGCGTGCCGAACGGCATGTACGCTTTGCCATCGCGCAAAGCTAGCGCGGGGCTCGGCGTGAGGCGCGGACGTTTACCCGGCGCAACCGCGGCCGGATGAGTTGGATCGCACCACGACTGTGAGCCGCGCGACGACGGGCACAAACCGGTGCCCGGTATCACCGGCGTCGATGATGAGCCGTCGCTTGGCGTGGCCGAAAATGCGTTGCCGTCCTTATCGATCACGCTCACGTATGAAGTATCCGCGAGCGGCGCCGGCTCGCCCTGCGTCGCGCGCGGCAGTTTCTGGCGCGGCGCCGCGACGCCGGCATCACCTGCTTCGGGCATACCAGGCGACGCTTTGCGCGGATCGATCTCTTTGCGGCGCGCATCGGCATAACGCGCGGACAGCAGCGTCTCGATGGGCACGTCGACGAATTTCGGATCGCCGTAATAACGCTGGCGATCGGCGAACGAAAGTTTCAGCGCTTCGGTCAGCGTGTGGATGTATTGCGGCGAATTGTGGCCGAGTGCTTTGACATCGATACCCGACACGATGTTGAGCGCCTGCGCCAACACCGGGCCCTGGCACCACGGTCCGCAGGTATACAGATCGACGCCGGCATAGCGCGTAACGTTCGGCTTCTCGAAATTCACACGATAATCGGCGAGATCCTGCATGGTGACCCAGCCGCCGTTCTCCGCATGGTATTTGGCGATCAGCGCCGCGATGTCGCCTTTGTAGAATGCATCGCGCGCCGCGTTCAGGCCGGCCGTGCGGCCTTTGCCGGCGTGCGCTTTCTCCTGGTCCGCCATGTATTGAATCGTGCGGCCGAGATCGCTCTGCACAAAAAGATCGCCGACTTTCGGCGGCTTGCCGTTCGGTAGAAACACCGCGGCGCTCGAAGGCCACCGGCGATACGACTCCTGATGCTCTTCGAGATATTCGGCCATGAACCAGTGCATCGCGAAGCCGTCGCGCGCGAAGCGGATCGCGGCCGCGGCGACGTCGCCAAAACTCATCGTGCCGTATTTTTCGAGCGCGGTGATCCACGCGTACGGCGCAGCCGGCATCACGGTTCGCAGGATTCCGGGCGGCATCTTGCCGCCGTATTCCTGGTTGAAGACGTCGATCGACGCGGCGCGCGGCCACGTCCCCAGACCATCGATGTTGACGACCTCGCGCGATTTCTCGACGTAAATCATCATCGGCGCTACGCCGGCAAAATTCACGCGGTCGGTTTGCAGCACACCCAGCGCCATGCCGGCCGCGACGCCTGCATCGATTGCGTTGCCGCCTGCTTCGAGGATGGTAAAGCCCGCGTGCGCGGCGGCGTGATGACCGGCAGCAATGACGTGGCGGGTGCCGGTGATGACGGGACGATAGGACATCGGTGACCTCTCTAACAAAGCTTTAACCGCTAAGGACGCGAAGGACGCGAAGGAAACCTTAAGAATAAAAGGGGGCGAGTTGCTCGGCTTCAACCGCTGTAGCGACAACACAATCCAACCTCGTTTTCGACCGTGAATTCCTTTGCGTCCTTCGCGTCCTTTGCGGTTCAAGAATTTTTCGGGTTCAGGAATTTTTCGGATTAATCAATGAATGATGTAACCGCCGTCGATGACGAGGTTGCTGCCGTGCATGAACGTCGCTTCGGTCGAGGCCAGAAAGAGCACTGCGGCGGCGACTTCCGAAGGCTGGCCCCAGCGGTTGACGGGAACCTGCGACGCGCGCAGCGCGCGATGGCCGGGCTCGCGCTCCATGCGTGCGCGCGTGAATTCAGTTTCGATCGGGCCCGGGCTCACCGCGTTCACCGTGATCTTGTCTTTGGCGAGCTCGAACGCCATTGCCTTCGTCAGATAAATCAGCGCGGCTTTCGACAATCCGTACAGCGCCGATTCGGCCGCGGCGACGATGCCGTTCTGGCTTGCAATCGTGATGATGCGGCCACCGCCATTCGCACGCATCGACGGCACGACCGCCTGGCTCGCGAGAAACGGCGCGCGCAGGTTGACGGCGACGACCTTGTCGAATTCGGCGGCGCTGTATTCTCCGAACGGATGGCGGATGCGCATGCCGGCATTGTTGACGAGGATGTCGATGCGGCCGA
>JAQGMI010000076.1 GCA_028292435.1 Betaproteobacteria bacterium | reverse complement strand
AAAATTTCGCCACTGCTTGTCGTTGTAAACGAGCAGGCACAGATAACCGTCGCTCGTTTCATACGGATTGCGATGCTCGGCGAGCAGCCGCGGGTATCCCATCGGCCCGAGCGGCGGCTCGAATGTTTTGCCGCCCATATGATCGCTCAGCACGAATTCGGTCAGGCATTCGAACATCGTGACTTCAACGGCCTGGCCGCGCCCGGTGCGCTCGCGCTGAAACAGCGCCGTCGTGACTACGTTGACCGCATTGAGGCCGGTGACGCGGTCGGCGACGGTGGACGGCACGAAGCGCGGGCGGTCGGCGCCCGCCTGTTTGACGACCGACGGCAGGGCAACCATGCCCTGGATCAAATCGTCGTACGCGGGCTTCGCCGCATAAGGACCGGCCTGGTTGAAACCATAGGCGCCGACGTAAATAATTTTCGGGTTCACGGCACGCACGTCTTCATAGCTCAACTTCAGCCGCGCCATCGCCTGCGGCCGCACGTTGTAAATCAACACGTCAGCCGTTGCGCACAGTTTCAGCATGGCGGCATGGCCGGCGGGCTGCTTGAGATCAAGCACGATCGAGCGCTTGTTGCGGTTCAAATGTAAAAAGATGTGGCCCATGCCCGCATGCTTCATGGGCGCGGAGTGGCGGATGTTATCGCCCTCGCGGGATTCGACTTTGATCACGTCGGCGCCCAGATCACCGAGTATCTGCGTCGCATAAGGGCCCAGGATGACCGTGGTCAGGTCGATGACGCGTATGCCGGCGAGCGGGCCGCTCATGTGAGTCGCGCTGTCCGGGTGCTCAGTCGCTCAACGCGACACCAGTGCCGCGCATGCGCGCTGAATGCGGCTGCACGCTTCCTGCAGTTTTTCGGTCGACGTCGAATACGAGATGCGGATGTATGGCGACATGCCGTAGGCGGCGCCCTGCAGAACGCCGACTTCAGCGGCGTCGAGCAAATACATGACGAAATCGAGATCGTTGGCGATGACTTTACCTTGCGGCGTCGATTTGCCGATTACACCCGCAATATTCGCGAACACATAAAAGGCGCCCTCGGGTTTACGGCAAGTGATGCCGGGCGCTGCGTTCAGCAGGTCGACGACCAAGTCGCGGCGCTTGCGGAAGTTCTGCGCACGCTCGACTAAGAAATCCTGCGGACCGGTCAGCGCTTCGATCGCGGCCGCCTGGCTGATCGACGATGGATTGGTCGTGCTTTGCGACTGCATCTTGAGTATGGTCTTGATCAATTCCTGCGGGCCGCCGGCGAAACCGATGCGAAAACCCGTCATCGCATAAGCCTTCGAAACGCCGTTCACCGTCAGCGTGCGCTCGAAGAGCGCCGGCTCGACCTGCGCGGGCGACGCGCTTTTGAGTCCATCGTACACAATGTGCTCATACACTTCATCGGTCAGCACCCAGACGTGCGGATGACGTTTTAGCACCGCGGTGAGCGGCTTCAAATCGGCCGCGGTATATACAGCGCCGGTCGGATTGCACGGCGAATTGAGCATGAGCCAGCGGGTGCGCGGCGTTATCGCGCGTTCAAGATCGGCGGCCTGCAGTTTGAAACCGGTTGCTTCGGCGCAATCGACGCTGACCGGCGTGCCGCCCGCGAGTTGCACCATGTCCGGGTACGACACGTAATAGGGCGCCGGCAATATCACCTCGTCGCCGGCCGTCACGGTTGCCATCAGCGCATTGAAGATAACCTGCTTGCTGCCATTGGCGCAGGTGATCTGGTCGCGCGTATAGACGAGCCCGTTCTCGCGCTTGAATTTAAGCGCGACAGCATCCTTGAGTTCCGGCGTGCCGTCGACATTCGTATAGCGGGTCTGGCCGGTGCGCAGCGCGCGAATCGACGCTTCGATGATGTTTGGCGGCGTATCGAAATCGGGTTCGCCGACGGTGAGTCCAATGACTTTGCGGCCGGCGAGCTGCAGTTCGCGCACGCGCATGGTTGCCATCGAGCTGGGCGACGGCTTGATGCGGTTCATTCGGGGGGCCATTAAGCTCATGCCGCGAGTCCTGTAAGTCTTCTGTCGCCGGCGCACGTGCTGGGCCGCGGTCGACTAATTTTAAAAAGGGCTCATGCTACACCAATCCCGCAAGGCCTTAGCAGTGAAGAGGGCGCATCGACGCGAGCAGACGAAAGTGAGCGGCGATAATGGGCAAAACGGTCGTCGCAACGGGCCGGAGGCGAGAGTGCGCATGCTATAATTTCTTACGAAAAAATCACCGCAACGGTCTCGAAACTCTCCACGCGATGCTGCATCAACACCGGCGGCCGGCCCGGCCGCAGCGCAAGTCAAATTCGCAAAGTGCCGCAACTTGCACATTCTGCTGAGCAACGACGACGGTTATTTCGCGCCCGGGCTGGCGATTTTGGCCGACGCGCTCAGCCCGTTTGGAACGGTCACCGTAGTGGCGCCGGAGCGCGACCGCAGCGGCGCGAGCAACTCGCTCACGCTCGATCGGCCGCTCAGCGTGCGGCGCGCAGCCAGTGGTTTTTTCTACGTCAACGGCACGCCGACCGACTGCGTTCACCTTGCCGTTACGGGTCTGCTCGATGAATTGCCCGACATCGTGATCTCGGGCGTCAATTACGGCGCCAACATGGGGGACGACACTATTTATTCCGGAACAGTAGCGGCTGCGACCGAGGGCTTTCTGCTCGGCATTCCGTCTATCGCGATGTCGCTCGTGCATGCCGGCAACGACAATTTCGCGACGGCTGCACGCATTGCCGCCGACCTCACGCGCCGCTTCGCCGACAAACCGCTCGGCCAGCGCGCCTTGCTCAATGTAAACGTACCGGATGTGAGCTATGAAGCACTGCATGGCATTGAGGTGACCCGTCTCGGCAAGCGTCACAAGGCAGAGCCGGTGGTTAAAGCATCGACGCCGCGCGGCGGGCTAGTGTATTGGGTCGGCGCCGCGGGCGGCGCGCAGGACGCGGGCGAAGGCACCGATTTTCACGCGGTCGCGCGCGGCGTCGTGTCGATAACCCCGCTGCAGATCGATCTTACGCATTTCGCGCAGCTGCCCGCCTTGAAGGACTGGATCGCGTGAGCGAGCGGATCTCCGGCATCGGCATGACTTCGCAGCGCACGCGCATGCGCATGATCGAGCGCCTGCGCGAACAGGGCATCGTCAACGAGGCGTTGCTCAATGTGATGAACGAGATCCCGCGGCATATCTTTGTCGAAGAGGCGTTGGCGAGCCGCGCTTACGAAGACATCGCGCTGCCGCTCGGTTTCGGCCAGACGATCTCGCAACCGTACATCGTTGCGCGCATGACCGAACTCCTCGCCGCGGGCGAGCCGCTCGGCAAGGTGCTCGAAATCGGCACCGGTTGCGGCTATCAGACGGCGGTGCTGGCGCGGCTCTCGAAAGAAGTGTATTCGATCGAACGCCTTACGCAGCTGCTCGCCAAGGCGCGCAAACACCTGCGCGAGCTGCGCATCAACAACGTGCGGTTCAAACACGCGGACGGCCATATCGGCATCCCTGAAGCCGCGCCGTTCGATTGCATCCTCGTGACGGCTGCAGCGACTCACGTGCCCGCTGCATTGAAAGAGCAGCTCGCGGTCGGCGGCAGGATGGTCGTGCCCATGGGCACCCGCGAGCAATACCTGTGCGTGATCGAACGCAGCGCGCGCGGCTTTACCGAGTCGAAACTCGATGCGGTAAATTTCGTGCCGATGTTATCCGGACTCAACTAATGACACGCGGCAGCTGGCGCACGGCGTGCGGCGTGTTCGCCGCGGCGATGCTGTGCTTGCAAGGCTGCATGACTTCGCGGCAACCGGCGCCCGTAAGCGACCGTAATCGTCCGCCGCCGCCGGCGACCGTTGCCAAGCCCGCTCCCGTACCTGTCCCGGCGCCTGCGCCGGCACCACCGCCCGTCGCAATTCCCGGTTCGGCCGACGATCCAAGGCCCGAGTTCTATACCGTCAAAAAAGGCGACACGCTCTTCACGATCGCGCTCGATCACGGCCTCGACTACACAGACCTCCGCGACTGGAACAATCTCGAGAACCCGAACGTGATCCTGATCGGTCAGCAATTGCGGCTGCGGCCATCGACCAGCGTAAAGACGGCGCTGCTGAAGACAGCGCCCAAAGTCGAAGGCAAACCGGTCGGCACTGCGCCGCCGGCAACCGCCGCGAACGAGGCCGTGAAGTCGCAGCCAAAAGCGGTCAAGCTGCCTTATTCCGACCAGGCGCTCGCGCAACTCGCCGGACAACCGCAGGTGAAGCCGGTTGCGCCGCCGCCGGTTGCGCCGCCGCCGGTTGCGGCGG
>JAQGMI010000158.1 GCA_028292435.1 Betaproteobacteria bacterium | reverse complement strand
TTGCCGTCGACGAGTTGCAGCAGATACGCATGGCGCACCGGCAACTCGACGGCGACGCACATGCCGAGAAACGCGGTGAGCGCAATGATGTGCCATACCTCGATCGCGCCGCTGAATGCGAGGGCCGTCAGCGTAATTGCCTGCAGCATTTCCAGGACTTGCGTGGCAATCATCATGCGGTGGCGGTTGAAACGGTCGGACCACAGCCCCGCAAACGGCGCGAGCAACAACACCGGCAGATTTGCGGCGAAGCCGAGCACGCCTAACAGCGTCGCGCTGCCGGTTAGCCGGTAAACGAGCCACGCGAGTGCAAGCTGCTGGATCCAATAGCCGACGAGCGCAAACACCTGGCCGCCGACGAACAGCGAGAAGTTACGGTGGCGCAGCGCGCGGGGCATGGTGAATTGAGGCGGCAGTCAGCGCAATGGTCTGGCGTTGCCGCTCGGGGCAGCGCCGGCGCTGGTCAGGCTAACAGCGTCTTGAAGTACTGGACTGTTGCCCGCAGTCCGTCATCGAGGGCCGTTGAAGGTTTCCAGTCGAGCACTTTGCGCGCGAGCGCAATATCGGGTTGGCGTTGGCGCGGATCGTCAGGCGGCAGCGGCTTGAACGTGAGCTTCGATTTGGAGCCGGTCAGGGCGAGGATTTTCTCGGCGAGCGTCACCATCGAGATTTCGACCGGATTGCCGAGATTGACCGGACCCGTGAACTCGGCCGGGGTGTCCATCAGCCGGATCAGCGCATCGATGAGATCGTCGACATAGCAGAAAGACCGGGTCTGGGTGCCGTCGCCATAGAGCGTGATGTCTTGATTCCCCAGCGCCTGCACGATAAAATTGCTGACCACGCGGCCGTCGTTGGGGTGCATGCGCGGTCCGTAGGTATTAAAAATGCGCGCCACCTTGATTTCGAGCTGGTGCTGCCGGTGATAGTCGAAGAACAGCGTTTCGGCGCAGCGTTTGCCTTCGTCGTAGCAACTGCGCGGGCCGATCGGATTGACGCGGCCCCAGTAATCCTCGGTTTGCGGATGCACTTCCGGATCGCCATACACTTCCGAAGTCGATGCCTGCAGGATTCGCGCTTTAACCCGTTTGGCGAGGCCGAGCATATTGATAGCGCCGTGCACCGATGTCTTGGTGGTTTGCACGGGATCGAATTGGTAATGAACGGGCGAAGCGGGGCAGGCGAGGTTGAAAATCCGGTCGACTTCGACGTAGAGCGGAAACGTGATGTCGTGCCGCACGAGCTCGAAATAAGGCTTGCCCGTCAGATGCGCGATGTTTTGTTTGCTGCCGGTGAAAAAATTATCGACGCACAGCACGTCGCGGCCGTCGGCAAGCAGCTTTTCGCACAAGTGCGAGCCGAGAAAACCGGCGCCGCCGGTGACCAGAATTTTATCCACGTATTGTCCAGTGTGTGCCGCCGGGAACGGCGCGCGCCGACTTGTGATTGTATGTGAAGCGGCGCAGCGTGGCTATGCGGCGAGCCATCGGGGGCGTGCATAATAGCGGTTTTTCCGGAGAGACGCTTCATGAAAATTGCAGTCATCGACGACTATCAGGACGCATTCCGTCAACTCGCAGGGTTCGCGCGCTTGAAGGGCCACGATGTCGTGGTGTTTCATGACACCGAGAAAGATCCCGCCAAGCTCGCGGCACGGCTCGCCGACGCTGACGCGGTGCTGCTGACGCAGCAGCGCTCGCCGTTTCCGCGCGCGGTCATTGAAAAGCTGCCGAAGCTGAAACTGATAGCGCAGACCGGGCGCAATACGAATCACATCGATGTCGCGGCTTGCACCGAAAAAGGCATTGTCGTTGCCGCCGCCGGCAGCGGCACGCCGAATGCGACTGCTGAACTTGCGTGGGGCTTGATTCTCGCGAGCCTGCGGCACATTCCGCACGAGGTCGAGCAAATGAAGAAAGGCGTCTGGCAAACGACCGTCGGCACCGGGCTCAATGGCAGGACACTCGGCGTTTATGCACCGGGCCGCATCGGGAGCATCGTCGCGAAAGTCGGCAAGGCATTTGGCATGAAAGTAACGTGCTGGGGCCGTGAGGCATCGAAAGCGAAAGCGCTTGAGCTGGGCTATGAAGTGCCGGCGACGCGCGAAGCATTTTTTGCAGGCGCCAATGTGCTGAGCGTGCACATTCCGCTCAATAAGGAAACCCGGGGCATTGTCACTGCGGCCGATCTGGCTTGCATGAAACCTGACGGTTTGTTCGTGAACACCAGCCGGGCGCCGCTCGTCGCCGCCGGCGCGCTCGTCGAAGCACTCAAGAAAGGCCGTCCTGGCTTTGCCGCAATCGACGTGTACGAAGATGAACCCGTCATTGGCGGCAATCATCCGCTGCTCAAAATGCCCAACGTCATTTGCACGCCGCATTTAGGTTACGTCGAGAAGTCTACGTACGATTCGTACTATGGCGCCGCAATCGACGGCATCGTCGGCTTTGCCGAAGGCAAGCCGGTCAACGTGCTGAATCCCGAAGCGTTGGCGAAGAAGTAAGGTGGCGAGCGGGTCACTGCCCGTCGTCAATGTGCTGGTACTGCGCGGCGAGAGTCTGCTGCAAAGTCGCCGGGACGGGCTCATAGTGGCTCAACTCCATGACGAACGATCCGTGACCGGCCGTCACTGATTTAAGGCGCGCCTGGTAATTGCTGAGTTCCGACAGGGGCACGCGCGCGGAAATCGTCACCGTGCTGCCGCTCGCGCTGTCGGTGCCGCTGATCTGGCCGCTGATTTGTCCACGCCTGGCCGACATATCGCCGGCGATGTCGCCCATGTTCGCGGATGGCGCGTTGATCTGGACGCTGACGATCGGCTCAAGCACGAGCGGCCGGGCTTTGCGCACGGCATCGAGGAACGCGCGTTTGCCGGCCGCGACGAACGCCACTTCTTTCGAATCGACCGGGTGATGCTTGCCGTCGTACACGATTACGCGCACGTCCTGCATCGGAAATCCGGCGAGCGGTCCCATCGCAAGAACTTCCCGCACGCCTTTTTCGACCGCCGGTATGAATTGCGACGGTATCGTGCCGCCTTTTACCTGATCGACGAATTCAAAACCCTGCCCGCGCGCAAGCGGCTCGATTTTGAGAAAAACTTCGCCAAATTGTCCCGCGCCGCCGCTTTGTTTCTTGTGCCGGTGATGGCCTTCGGCGCGCGCGCCGACGGTTTCGCGGTAGGGGATGCGCGGCGGCTTCGTTTCGACATCAACCCGGTATTGCTTCTGCATTTTGTCGAGTATGTAGCGCATGTGAAGATCGCCGAGACCGCGGATGACGGTCTCGCTGCCGGCGTGGTCGATGCGAAAGCACGGGTCTTCGGCGGCGAGCTTGTGCAGCACTTCAGATAAGCGCTGTTCATCGCCGCGGCGTTTCAGTTCAAGCGCGAGCGCATGCATTGGTGCGGGATATTGCATCGGCTTCAGATGAATGTGGTCTTCGTCATGTGAATCGTGAAGCACCGCATCGAGCGTGATCTCGTCGACCTTGGTGACCGCCGCGATGTCGCCAGGTACGCAGGCGTCGGTTTCGACATGGTCTTTGCCGCGCAGCATGAACAAATGGCCGACCTTAAAGGGCTTGCGGCCATCGCCGACGAAAAGCTGCGAATCTTTACGGATCGTGCCCTGGAAAACGCGAAACACGGCGAGCTTGCCGACGAACGGGTCGACGACGATTTTGAAAACGTGCGCGAGCACATGCCTGGCCGGATCAGGCTCCGCACGAATTTCGACTGCCGTATCGCCTTCGCCCTTGTAAAAAAGCGGCGGATTGCCCTCGGCCGGGTTGGGCATCAGGCGCGCAAAAATGTCGAGCAGTTCCGGGACGCCGGCGCCGTTGCGTGCGGAAGTGAAGCAGACGGGCACCAGGTGACCGTCGCGTAACGCCTGTTCGAACGGCGCGTGCAACTGCCCGGCCTTCACGTCGCCCTGCTCAAGGTAGATCTCCATCAGTTTTTCGTCGACCTCGACGACTTGCTCGACGAGCGCGCGATGCGCCTCGGCAACCGACGAAAAATCCGCGGTGCCGGCCGGATTGAAAAAGCAATCGACGACGCGCCGGCCGCTGTCGGCCGGCAAGTTGATCGGCAGACACTCTTTCCCGAACGCACTTTGAATCGATGCCAGCAGCGCCGGCAGATCGATATTATCGGCGTCGATTTTATTGATGACGATCATGCGGCACAGGCCGCGTTCGCGCGCCCACTGCATCATGCGCCGGGTGATCATCTCGATGCCGTTTTGCGCGTTGATGACGATCGCGGCAGTTTCCACTGCTGCGAGCGCATTCAGCGCTTGCCCGAGAAAATCCGGATAGCCCGGCGTGTCGATCAGGTGAACGAGCGTATCGCGGTACGCAAAGTTGACGATCGCGCTCGCGAGCGAATGCTTGAATTCCTTTTCGAGCGGATCGAAATCGCAGACCGAAGTGCCTTTATCGACGCTGCCCGGCACCGGAATAGCGCCGGCCTTGTGGAGCAAACACTCTGTCAGGGTGGTCTTGCCGGCGGCGCCATGCCCGACCAGCGCGATGGTACGGATTGCGGGCGTTGAATACTTTGGCATGTTGGCTCCTCAAGTAACGCAGCCCCCTTTTTTGAGTATAGAGACGCCTAGTACGCGGTTCAAGCCGCAAAATTTTTTGCGCAACACGGTAATCGCTTCAACCCCTTTTCCCGTCGCTCGCCGTTGATAGCACTGACATCGCCGTGATGTTATCGACAGGAGAAAAACATGAAAAAAGCGCTAATTGCAGTCGCACTGCTGATGGGGGCCGCCGGCCAGGCCGCCGCAATCGGAACGCTCGCCGATGTGGCAGTCTACGATCGGGCTGAAAACCGCAATCTGCCGGTCTACTTTCATGAGGGCCGGTATTACGTTGCCGGCAAACCTGGCAACCAGTATCAGATCAACGTCCGCAACAACCAGGCAGGCGAGATTCTCGGCGTGGTCGCGGTCGACGGCGTCAACGCGGTGTCGGGTGAAACCGCCAACTGGAGTCAAACGGGCTATGTCTTGAATCCGCACACGTCATTCGGTGTCAAAGGCTGGCGCAAGAACATGCAGCGCACCGCTGCGTTTTTCTTTACCGAAATCGAAAACTCGTATGCGGCGCGGACCGACCGGCCCACCGACGTCGGTGTCATCGGTGTTGCGGTATTCCGCAAAAAAGCCGAACCGCCGGTCGCGATCAACCGCTATCTCGAACGCCGACGCCCGGAAGCCGCGAGCGATAAGGCACAGGCGAAAGAAGCGCAAAATACAGGCAAGGACGAGATGGCGCAGGGGTCACGCGATGACGCTGCCGCGCCGAGATCCGCCGCGGCGGGAGCGGTAGGTCAACCGTCAACGGTCGCTCCCGGACCTGAGCCGAAGAAGCTTGGCACCGGACACGGCCAGAGCGAAACCTCGGTCGTGCGCTACACCAATTTCGAGCGCGCCTCGAGCAATCCGGACGAAGTCATCACCATTTACTATGACAGCTACCGCAATCTCGTTGCGCAAGGCGTGATTCGCGAAAACACGCGTCTCGCACGGCCGAATCCGTTTCCCGGCCAGTTTGTTGCCGATCCGCGCTGAGTGCGCTGTCATGACTCGGGGGTGCCGGCGGTTGCCCAAGCGAGGCGGGTTGCGCATACTGGCAACCCGTTATGCCGCCCAACCCGAACCCGAGCGACGAAGAGCTGATGGAACGCTATCGCGACGGCGACGCCGCCGCGTTCGACGTACTTTACGGGCGACACAAAGGCGGCGTGTTTCGATACCTCGTGCGCCAGTGCGGCAATCGGGGTACTGCCGAAGAATTATTTCAGGATGTGTGGATGAATCTCGTTCGCGCGCGGCTCACTTATACCGTGCAGGCAAAATTCACGACATACCTGTACCGGGTTGCGCACAACCGCCTGATCGACCATTACCGCGCGCACGCGGGCGGCGCGCTTGCGTCGTTTGACGCCGCCGATGGCCCGCAGCTCGATGAAGTGCCCGCGGCGCGCGGCGCCGATCCGGCAGTGCAGGCCGACGTGAAGCAACAGGCACAGCGCTTGTTGCAATTGATCGACGAGTTGCCGGCCGCCCAGCGCGAAGCATTTCTGCTGCAGCAGGAGTCGGATATGAGCATCGAGGACATCGCGCAGGCGACCGGGGTGAGCCGCGAAACGGCCAAAAGCCGTCTGCGCTATGCGGTTGTAAAGTTACGTGAAGGTATGCAGCATCTGGAACGCGCATGAGTCAATTTCCAATCAAAGACGATGACCGGGGCGCGGAACTGAGCGCACTGTATCGGGCCGCCGCTGCTGACGCGCCGCCGCCGGCGCTTGACGCCGCGATCCTGGCGGCTGCGCATCGCGAAGCCGGCGCGCGGCCGCGCTCGCTCGGCTTTTCATTCCGTCGCACTGCGCGCGCCGCGTTATCGATTGCCGCCGTACTGGTGCTGAGCGTAAGTCTCGTGACATTGATGCGCGAGGAAGCGCCCGACGCTGTTTCGCCGTCGCCTGAGCAGGGCGCGCCGGCGGCGGCCAACGAGAAGTCACTGACGGCGGAGGGAAATACCGACACTCGCGACGCGCGGCGTGCCGACGTGCAAACGCCGAAAAGCATCGGACTCAAGCCATCCAACTCGTCACCGTCTACCGGGCTGGCAATGCCGCGCGGTCCGGATTTCGGCGAGCGGTATGCGCAACGTCCAAGCGATAAGCTGACGGCGAAAGTCGAGTCCCGGACCGCCGACCAAGGCTCATCCATGAAGCGCCGAGACCAGTTTGCGAGCGCCCCGCTTCTGCCGCGCGGCAACAGCGATTTGCGGGCACCCGAACCGCAGCGTCAGCCGGCGGCGGCCAAAGAGGAAAGCGCGCCGGCGCCCGCTGCCGCGCGACCGCCGCTGCCGGCGGAAACGGCCAAAAACAAGGCGCCCCAAGGAGCCGTGCTGGGCAAGTTAGCTGAAAGCAAGACGTCTGCGAAGCCTGCGGACGCCGACCGCGAGGCCGACACATCGACGCGCGCATTGAAGAAAGACAGCGTTGGCAAGCAGATGGCCGACGCTGCGCCCGCGGCCCCGCCGGTATCGCAGCTAGCTTCGCCGGAGGCTGCGCGCAGCAGGGCAGAGCCAAGTGCGGAGCCGACGCCGGAGAAATGGCTTGAACGCATCGAGGAACTGCGCAAGCAGGGAAAACTCGACGAGGCAAGAGCGAGCCTCGCGGAGTTTAAGAAGCGCTATCCGGACTATCGACTGCCCGAGTCCTTACGCGACGGGATCAGGTAGCGATGCCGAATCCCGACGCTGCACCGGTGCCGCCGCCGGAGCCGGAAGCGGGCGCCTGTTGCCAGAGCGGCTGCGAGCCTTGCGTCTACGATCTGTATTGGGAGGCAGTCGATCGTTACGAGCGGGCTCTCGCGGAGTGGGAAAAAAGCCAAAGCGTGCAAACCTCGCCGCCTGCGGCGAAACTGAGAACGCAAGCGTTTGATTAACAGAAGAATTTAGGCTTTTTTCAGGTCACGCCCCGTGAGCGGGCGCGGGTTTGTACGCGACGCACCAAAACAGCCGGAGATTTCCGGGGTGGGGCATTTGACAGCCCCTTGTAAATCCCTATAATGCCGCCTCTATTGCGATGCACCATCGGCGTCGTGAGCGGGCCGGACCCGCATTTTGGCCCTCGAATATTCTGGTTGCTTCTTAATTTTGCAACCACTAGAATTGCCCGAAATTTTTTCCGAAACCACAAGGTGTAGTGGTTTTTGGTTTCCACCCGAATGATCCAAGGAGTGCCGTTACCCTAGCAAGGTAGCCATAGCCGGCGGCAGTTTTACCGGCATTAACGAAAGGAGGTTTTGCGTCATGGCAAAATCACACCCCGCACAGTTTGACCATCAAGGCGTGCCGCAGCTTGCACCGTGGACGCGAAACATACTTGCCAGCTTCACGCTGCTGGCCTGCCTGGCTTCCCTGAGTACCATCCTGTTGCATAACGATCACGGCATTCGCCTTGCGAGCGCTGTGGGCAACGGTCTGGCGGCGCTCGACCTGAGTCCGCTCGCGAGGCTCACCGATACGTCGTCAGGGCAGCCCGCGGCCGAAAGCCCCAACATGCGCAAGTATCGTGCAGTCGGCGATTACATTGCGCGGCGCTACCGGGTGTCGTCAGAAATGACGACCAGCGTCGTTGCTCAGGCCCATGCAATCGGCGCGGAAATGAAGATCGACCCGCTGTTGATCCTCGCGGTCATCTCCGTCGAATCCCGCTTCAATCCGCACGCCGAAAGCGTCATGGGCGCCAAAGGGCTGATGCAGATAATCCCGCGTTATCACACCGACAAATTCGGCCCGCTGGGCGGCGAGCAGGTCGCGTTCGATCTCCAAGCCAACATCGTCGTCGGCGCCAAAATCCTGAAAGAGTATTTGCGGCGGACCGGCGACGTCGCCGACGCGCTGCAAATGTACGTCGGCGCGAGTTCGGAGGAGAACGAAAACGGCTACTCCGGCAAGGTCATGGCTGAACGGGACCGCCTGGCTCAGGTGCTATCTCAGTTTGAACATCATCAACGCACGGCGCTACGCCAGCCCGCTGTTAAGTCGCTGGGCGCAGCGATCTAGACCGCGTTTTCCCGCAGGGTCAGCCAGCGCGTCGTTGGCTTCAAAATCAAGTTTAGAAATCCGAAAAGTTAAGCTGCGACTGGCCATCCGTTGTGCAGCCGCCTGCGGGCGGTGCTAAAGTGGTTCTGACATTCGGATTCACAGGAGACAGCGATGGCAGAGCAGGACGTGCCGAAAGACTGGTTCGAGTTCATGCAGAAAATGTGGAACCCGGCGTCGTTCCCGATGCCCGGCATGATCACGCCGACGGTCAATCTCGAGGAGATTGAGAAAAAGATCGCCGAACTCAAAGCGGTTGAGAACTGGCTGACGATGAGCACGGGCGTCACGCAAATGACGATCAAGACGCTTCAGATGCAAAAGTCGGCACTCGAAAGTCTGCAAGCCGCGGGCGAGGCCGCAGCCAAATCAGTCAATCCGAATTCGCGAAAAAAGTAGTCGCGGGTTTTTTCTATAGCCTACGCCGCCACCGTCGCGGGATCGAAGAACGGCTTGCCGCCTTTGATCTGCGTCCGATGCATCAGCCGGCGCGATTCCGGATCAAAGGCATCGCGACGATGCAATATTGAGTTGTGGCTGCGGCCGCGCCTGGCGGCGCGTCCTACGCCGCAACCGTTGCTGGATCAAAGAACGGTTTGCCGCCTTTGATCTGCGTTCGATGCATCAGCCGGCGCGATTCCGGATCAAAGGCATCACGCCGATGCATGGCGCAACGGTTGTCCCACATGATCAAGTCGCCGACTTTCCATTCCTGATACCAGGCAAAGCGCGTTTGCGAGGCATGCGCCCAAAGCTCGTTCAGTAGCGCCTCGCTCTCTTCAAGCGGCAGCCCGATGATGTAGGCATTGCGACGGCGGCCCAGATAAAGCGCGTTGCGACGCGTCCCGGGATGCGTGCGGATGAGCGGATGGATAGCGCCCGGCGCTTCACGCGGATCGCTGATGTCTTTAAACCCTTTGCGTAATTCACCGGCGCTATTGCGGCTCGAGTCGTGCCGGCACTGTAACGTGGCGATCCTGCGCTTCAAGTCCGCAGGCAACGTGTCAAATGCGGCATACATGTTCGAGAAACCGGTATTGCCGCCGGAAGGCGGCACCTCGAGCGCATACAGCAGGCTGCCGATAGGCGTCAGGTCGTTGTACGACATGTCCGTGTGCCACTCGGCTTCGTAGTGACCGAGATTGCCGATCGACACGCCGTTCACCTTGATGTTCGACATCACGGTGATTTCGGGAAATGGGTCTTCGACCAGCTTGCCCGCATGAATGGGCGCCTTGTCGAGTTCGCCGAATTTGCGCGCGAAGGCGAGGAATTTCGGGTCGTCGAGCTGCTGGCCCCGAAAGCGCAGCACCAGATGCTCGTGCCAGGCGTCTTCAACCTGCTTGAACGTGGCCTGATCGACGGGTTGCGACAGGTCGATGCCGCTCACATCGGCGCCGAGACTCGCGCCGGTCGGGGTGACGGTGATGCGTGTGCTGGTTGGCAAATCCATGAGTTCCTCCGTTGATGCTTGCGGCTTTAGCCCGCGATTTTATTGCGGAGCAGGCCCAATCCGCGGATTTCAGTTTCGAAAACGTCGCCGGGCTGCATGAATTCGGGCGGCGTGCGCGCGTGGCCGACACCTGCCGGCGTGCCCGTGCAAATGATATCGCCCGGTTCCAGCGTGAGGCCAGCCGACAGTTCGGCGATGATGCGCGGAATCTTGAAGTACATATGACGGGTGTTGGACTCTTGCTTCGTAACGCCGTTCACGCGGCAGGTGATATCCAGTTCCTGCGGGTTGGCAACTTCATCGGCCGTCGCAATCCATGGGCCCATCGGGCAATGACCGTCCAGGCTCTTGCCTTTGAACCATTGCTGGCCGTGCTGGCGCTGCACTTCGCGCGCCGAAACGTCATTGACGACGGTGTAGCCGAAGATATGCGACATTGCGTTGGCTTCGGTAATGTTGGTGCCGGCTTTGCCGATGACAACGCCGAGTTCGACCTCCCAGTCGATTTTTTCCGTTACGCCGCGATGCGCGGGAACGTCCGCGTAGGGTCCGTTCACCGTGGTTGGCGCCTTAGTGAAGAACGCCGGGTGCTCGGGCATTTCCTTGACATGCGGACGCGCTTTCGCGCCTTCCTCAAAATGCTCGACGTAATTCCAGCCGACGCAAAACACGTTTTTACGCGGGCGTGGTATCGGCGCGAGCAGCATCACCTGGTCAAGCGGGATGGCGGTGCGCGCTTTCGCGGCAACCTCGCGCAGCCATTTCAGCGCATCATCGCCGGCAGCAATCAGCGCGAGCATGTCGGCCGCGTCAAACGGCGGGGCGCTGCCGGCGTTTTTAAGATCGATGATCTCTTTGCCATCGCGAACCAGGCCCAGATGTTGCGGGCCCTGCGGCCGCGGAGTGAAGGTGACGAGTCGCACTTGAATATCCTTTGCTGGAATAGCAGTTATCGCGCGCGAAAAATTACAGCCCGCTTTTAAATCTTTCCATCGCCTTGACCAGTTCGGCGCAGATACCAGGCTCCCACGCGGAATGACCGGCGTCGGGGACGACGATGTATTCGGCCTCGGGCCACGCCCGATGCAGATCATGGGCACTGATGTTCGGGCACACCGCATCGTAGCGCCCCTGCACGATCACGGCCGGCAAGTGCCGGATCTTGCCGACGTTATCAAGCAGCGAGTTAACCGGCAGAAAAATCTGGTGACGAAAGTAATGCGCTTCCATGCGCGCCAGGCCGAGCGCCACGACGTCGTTCGCGAAATGCGCGACGGTATCGGGGCTCGGCAGCAGCGTCGAGCACGAGCCTTCGTAAATGCCCCACGCGCGCGCCGCTGGCATGTGAATGGCGGGATCGGGGTCCATCAGCCGCTTGAAATAAGCTTCGAGCAGATTGGTGTGTTCAGTCGCCGGCAGCGGCGAGGCGAACTTTTGCCAGGCTTCGGGAAATATGTTTTTCAAGCCGTAAAGAAACCAGTCGATCTCGCTTTGCCGGCATAAAAATATGCCGCGCAAAATAAATCCAAGGCAGCGCCCGGGATGCGCTTCGCCATAAGCAAGCGCGAGCGTCGAGCCCCACGAGCCGCCGAACACGAGCCACTTTTCAATGCCGAGGTGTTGGCGCAGCCGTTCAATGTCATCGATTAGCAGCGGCGTTGTGTTGTCGCGCACTTCGCCAAGCGGGGTCGAGCGTCCGGCGCCGCGCTGATCGTAGATGACGATGCGATATTGCGCGGGATCAAAAAAACGCCGATGGTTGGGCGCGCTGCCGGCACCCGGCCCGCCGTGCAGGAAAACGACGGGCACGCCGCGCGGATTGCCCGACTCCTCCCAGTACATCGTGTGAGTCCGATCAAGCGCCAGCCGGCCCGCATTAAAAGGCTCGATCGGCGCGTACAGTTCGGTGCGAAGGCGGGGAGAAATATCCATGCGGGCGGGGGCGGGTGATTCAGCGAACAACGGAGGCGTGAAAATAGCATAAAGCGCGCATGGCGGTCGACGGGTTGCGGCGTGTCATGGAGCGGGTCAAAGGTCGCGGGAGCGCTGGGTTATAATCGCATGCTCACCAGAAGCCAGTGCCCCATGGACGAACAACTGCGTAAAAGCGCGCTCGATTACCATCGTCTGCCGACGCCGGGCAAGATTGCGGTCACGCCCACCAAGGGCCTCTTAAACCAGCACGATCTGTCGCTCGCGTACACGCCGGGCGTCGCCGCGGCGTGCGAATTGATCGTCGCCGACCCGGCTGAGGCCCGCAACATGACTGCGCGCGGCAATCTTGTCGGCGTGATCACCAATGGCACGGCGGTGCTCGGCCTTGGCAACATCGGACCGCTCGCTGCCAAGCCGGTGATGGAAGGCAAGGCGGTGCTTTTCAAGAAATTCGCCGGCATCGACGTTTTCGATATTGAAATCAACGAACGCGATCCCGACAAGCTCGTCGACATCATCGCCAGTCTCGAGCCGACCTTCGGCGGCATCAATCTCGAAGACATCAAGGCGCCCGAGTGCTTCATCGTCGAACGCAAATTGCGCGAGCGTTGCCGCATTCCGGTCTTTCATGACGACCAGCACGGCACCGCGATCACGGTGTGCGCCGCGTTTATCAATGGATTGAAAGTCGTCGGCAAGGACATCGACAAAATCAAGCTTGTCGTGTCAGGCGCCGGCGCCGCTGCGCTCGCCTGCCTCGATCTCCTGGGGAAGCTCGGCTTGCCGAAAAGCAACGTCATCGTGACCGACATCAAAGGGGTCGTTTACAAAGGGCGCAAGGAAGAGATGGATCCCGACAAGGCGCAGTACGCGATCGAGACATCGGCGCGCACCTTGGGGGAAGTGATCGAAGGCGCCGACGTGTTCCTCGGCTTGTCGGCCGGCGGCGTGTTGAAACCGGAGATGGTCGCCCGAATGTCCGACCGCCCGCTGATTCTTGCGCTCGCCAATCCCGAACCGGAAATCCTGCCGGCACTGGCGAAACAGGCGAAGCCTGATGTGGTGATGGCGACCGGGCGCTCGGATTATCCGAACCAGGTGAACAACGTTTTATGTTTCCCGTTCGTGTTCCGCGGCGCGCTCGATGTGGGCGCAACCACGATCAACACCGAAATGGAGCTTGCCGCGGTCAAGGCGATTGCATCGCTCGCCCAAGCCGAGCAATCCGACATCGTCGCAATGGCGTACGGCGAACAAAACCTCAGCTTCGGGCCCGATTACCTGATTCCGCGCCCGTTCGATCCGCGCCTGATCGCCAAGGTTGCGCCGGCGGTCGCCAAGGCGGCGATGGAGAGCGGCGTGGCGACGCGCCCGATCAAGGACTTCGACGCTTACCGCGACTCGTTGCAGCAGTTCGTTTATCACTCCGGCATGATCATGAAGCCGCTGTTCGCTGCGTCCAAGCAGGCGAAGCGCCGCCGCATCATCTATGCGGAAGGCGAGGACGAGCGCGTGTTGCGCGCGGCGCAGGTCGTGGTCGACGAGCAACTCGCCATGCCGATCCTCATCGGGCGCCCGGCAGTTATTGAACGCCGCATCGAGCGCTTCGGCCTGCGCATCAAGGCGGGTGTCGATTTCGAACTCATTAATCCGGATCACGACGATCGATTCCGCGAATACTGGGAAGAATATTACCTGCTGACCGCCCGGCGCGGCGTGTCGCAGGAATATGCCAAAATCGAAATGCGCCGGCGCAATACGCTGATCGGCGCGATGACCATGCATCGCGGCGCTGCCGACGGTATGTTGTGCGGCGTTTTCGGCAGTCACGACATGCATCTGCGCTATATCGACCAGGTGATCGGACGGCGCGCGGGCGTGAGCAATTACTATGCAATGAACGTGCTGCTGTTGCCGCAACGCACGGTGTTCATCTGCGACACCTATGTGAACTTCGACCCGACCGCCGAACAGATCGCCGAGATGACGGTGCTCGCGGCCGAGGAAATCCGGCGCTTCGGTATCACACCGAAAGTCGCGCTGCTGTCGCATTCGAGCTTCGGCTCCGCCGACACGCCGACCGCGATAAAAATGCGCGCGGCGCTGCGCTTGATCGAAAAAGTTGCGCCCGAACTCGAAATCGAGGGCGA
Organism: Betaproteobacteria bacterium; assembly: GCA_028292435.1. Taxonomy (GTDB): domain Bacteria; phylum Pseudomonadota; class Gammaproteobacteria; order Burkholderiales; family SG8-41; genus PALSA-1004. Next base: position 23,773 of record JAQGMI010000158.1, on the reverse strand, counting down.
GATGCATGGCGATGCGGCGCTCTCGGGCGAAGTGCGGCGGCAAGCGTTTCCCGGCTCGCGGCTCAAGGGCGACGCCAATCTGCTCATCATGCCGACGCTCGACGCAGCGAACATCGCCTTCAACCTGCTCAAGACCGCAGCCGGCGACGGCATCACGGTCGGGCCGATTCTGCTCGGTGCCGCCAAAGCGGCCCATATCGTGACGCCGACCGCATCGGTGCGCCGGCTCGTGAACATGACGGCGCTGACGGTCGTCGACGTCGGCGCCGAACGCGGCAATCTCGCGCTGCCGTTTTAGGGATTCGGCGGCGCGCTCGCGTCGACTACGTGACAATTTCATTGGATTATCGAGGAATGGCAATGGCGAAATTCAGGATTGAACGCGACACTTTCGGCGATATCGAAGTGCCGGCCGAGCGCCTGTGGGGGGCGCAGACGCAACGGAGCCGCATCAATTTTCGCTTTCCCGGCGAAACCATGCCGTTGGCGGTGGTGCATGCCCAAGTCATGGTCAAGCGCGCGTCGGCGGTCGTCAACATGGCGCTCGGGCTGCTCAACAAAAAGAAAGGCAACGCGATCGTCAAGGCGGCCGACGAGGCCTTGACCGGCAGGCACGACGAGGAGTTTCCGCTGGTGGTTTGGCAGACCGGCTCGGGCACCCAGACCAACATGAACGTCAACGAGGTGCTCGCCAATCGCGCGTCCGAAATTCTCGGCGGCGTGCGCGGCGAGAAGCGCCTTGTGCATCCGAACGACGACGTAAACATGGGGCAATCGTCGAACGACACTTTCCCGACGGCGATGCATGTCGCCGCGGTGATTGCGCTTAGCAACGAGTTGAAGCCCGCGGTGAAAGCGCTGCGCGACACACTGAATAAAAAAGCGCGCCAGTTCATGAAGATCGTCAAGATCGGACGTACGCACTTGCAAGACGCGACGCCCTTGACGCTCGGCCAAGAGTTTTCCGGTTACGTCGCACAGCTCGATCACGGCTTGAAACACGTCGACACGGCGCTACCGCACTTGTGTGAACTGGCGCTCGGCGGCACCGCCGTCGGCACCGGTCTCAATGCGCATCCGAAGTTTGCAGTGATGGTCGCCGCTGAACTGGCCAAAGCGACCAAGCTGCCGTTCGTGACCGCACCCAACAAGTTCGAGGCGCTCGCGTCATGCGATGGCGTCGTGCATGCGCATGGCGCGCTCAAAACGCTGGCCGCGTCGCTGATGAAAATCGCCAACGACGTGCGCTGGCTCGCAAGCGGCCCGCGCTGCGGCATCGGCGAATTGAGCATTCCGGAAAACGAGCCAGGCAGTTCGATCATGCCGGGCAAAGTCAATCCGACCCAGTCGGAATCGCTGACGATGGTGTGCTGCCAGGTGTTCGGCAACGATGTCGCGATCAATCTCGGCGGCGCGTCCGGGAATTTCGAGCTGAATGTCTTCCGGCCGCTCGTCATCACGAATTTCATGCACAGTGCGACGCTGCTCACGCATGGCTGCACCAACTTCAACGAGCAGTGCGCGGTCGGCATCGAACCGAACAAGGCACGCATCGAGCAGCTCATGCGCGAATCGCTGATGCTGGTGACGGCGCTGAACCCGCACATCGGCTACGACAAGGCCGCGCAGATCGCCAAGAATGCGCATAAAAAAGGCCTGACTCTGAAGGCGTCGGCACTGGCGCTGGGCCACCTGACTGAAAAGCAGTTCGACGAGTGGGTGAAGCCCGAGCAGATGGTTGGCAAAATCTGACGGCAACCGCAGACGTGCTTCGGACTGCGCGAGCGGCTTACTGACGCGACGGTTAATATCGCGGCGTAAACCGGCCCGTTCAAACGAAAGTTATGAAAACCGACTCACCTTCGGCGGCGCGCCGGCTGCGCTGGTCGCGCGATGACATTTCGGCGCGGCTCGCACGGCCCGCGGTCATGCCCGGTCCGCGCGACGAGCATATCGTCGCCTTGCCGGCCAATACGGCTATCCGGCACGCAGCCGTGCTCGTGCCGCTGGTGCCTCGCGAAGACGACGTGCACGTGCTCCTGACCCAGCGCACGGCTCATTTGAATAGCCACCCGGGCCAGATCAGCTTTCCCGGCGGCCGGGTCGAAGGCGGCGACCAGGACCGCATCGAAACCGCGCTGCGCGAAGCGGAAGAGGAAATCGGCCTGACGCGCGCGCAGGTCATGGTGCTGGGTAGTTTGCCCGATTACGACATTCCTTCGGGATTCAGAATCAGTCCGGTCATCGGCTGGGTCGAGCCGCCCTTCACGCTAACGCTCGATCCGTATGAGGTCGAATCGGCGTTCGAAGTGCCATTGTCTTTCCTGCTCGATGCGGCCAATCACGAATATCGCCGCTACGCATTCAACGGGCGGGAGCGCGCTTATCTTGCCATGCCTTATAAGGGCCGCTACATCTGGGGCGCGACCGCCGGCATGCTGCAACGGCTCTCGCAGCAACTCGGCGGCGAACCGGCGTAAAGCCGTGGGCGGCAGCTGATGCACAGGTCATGACAACGGCGTCGCTGCGCTGTGGCAATATAAGCGCATGTCAGGGGGGACTTTGAATGGATAGCGGCGATCGGCCGCCGGAACCGCGCGTCGGGCTGGTCCTGACGGGCGGGGGCGCGCGCGCTGCTTATCAGGTCGGCGTGCTGCGCGCGATTTCCGAGATGCTTCCCGCGGACGCGCCTTGTCCGTTTCCAATTATCTGCGGGACTTCGGCGGGCGCTATCAATGCGACTGTGCTTGCCATCAACGCCGACAATTTTCGGCACGGCGTGCGTCAGCTGATGACGGTTTGGAAAAACTTCCATGTCAGCGACGTTTATCGCGCCGATCCGCTCGGTGTCATCCACAACAGCGGCAAGTGGGTCGCCGCCGCGCTGACCGGCGGGCTCGGCCGCAAGTCGCAGATTTCCCTGCTCGATAATTCGCCGCTTGCGACGCTGCTCGGCGCGCGGCTCGATTTCGGCGGCGTGCAGCGCTCGATCGATCGCGGCCATCTTTATGCGTTCAGCATCACATGCTCCGGCTATTCCTCGGGACAGTCGGTCACTTTTTTCCAGGGCCGGCCGGACCTCGAGCCGTGGCATCGCGCGCGCCGGATCGGCATCCCGGCGACGATCGGCCTCGATCACCTGATGGCGTCGTCCGCGTTGCCCTTCATTTTTCCGGCGACGCATATTAACCGCGAATTCTTCGGCGACGGTTCGATGCGCCAGATCGCACCGGTGAGTCCGGCGCTGCATCTGGGCGCCAACCGGCTCTTTGTCGTCGGCGTCGGTCGTCAACTGCAATCGCAGCAAACCGAGCGCATCAAAACCGAGTCGTACCCGTCGCTCGCGCAAATCGCCGGTCACTGCCTTAATAGTATTTTTCTGGACAGCCTCGAAGTCGATCTTGAGCGGCTGCAGCGCATCAATCGCACGCTGTCGATCATGTCGCCGGAAGTGCGCGCTAAAAACAATATGCCGCTGCACGAAGTCGATTTCCGCGTCCTATCGCCCAGTGAAGCGCTCGAGAAAATCGCATTGAACTACCGGCATACGCTGCCGCGCACGATCCGGGCGCTGCTGTATACCGTCGGCGCCCTCAAGGCGAGCGGCGCCAACCTCGTGAGCTATCTGCTGTTCGAGAAAGAGTACTGCCGCGCCTTGATCAAGCTCGGTTATAACGACAGCATGCAAAGGCGTGATGAGCTCATGAAATTCTTCGGCTATGAGGCGTGCTGGCTGTAATGCGCGGCGGCCTCCACATTGGCAGAACCTTGATACGCATGAATGGTCTTAACTTGGAGCGGGACGCGCTGCCGGCGCTGTTGGTCGAGCAAGGCGGCGCGCTTAAAGATGGGTTGGTTGATTGCCGCGTAATCGAATATCCGGGAAAAATCATGAGCCGTGCATTTGTTAAAGAGTCCGACGAGGATTCCGCATCCGCCGAGTTGCCCGAGCGGCCGCTCAGCGCGGCACCGAATTACGTGACGGCGGGCGGTCTGGAAGCCCTGCGTGCGCGCCTGAAAGAATTGCAGGCGGAACGCGAACGGCTCACTGTCGCCGCCGAACCAATGGCTATGCAGCGCTTGCGCGAAATCAAGCGCGACATCCGTTATTTCAACGCGCAGATTGACCGCGCGACCGTCGTCGACGCGGCTGGCCAGCCGCACGATCAGGTGCATTTCGGCGCCACGGTCACCATTCGTGACGAGCAGGGCAAGGACCACCGATTTCACATCGTCGGCGACGATGAGGCGAACGTCGCCGCGGGCAGCATCAGCTGGGCATCGCCGCTTGCGACGGCACTGCTTGGCACCAGGGTCGGCGACATGGTGAAGTGGCAGCGGCCGGCGGGTGCATCTGAAGTTGAAATTGTCGCAATTAATTATCCAGTAGCGCCGGCGCGCAAGCGCTCATGACGCGCATCGCTGCGCGACGCATAAAAAGTCGAATCGCGTCGTCGATGCAAGCGGCATGACTTTCCTGTCGCTGATCGGCGCCTTGCTGCTCGAGCAGTGGCGGCCGCTGCGCACGGGCAACCGGCTCTACGTCGGCTTCGCGCGCTACGTCAATCGCATTGGCCAGAACTTCAACGCCGGTCAATATCGCGACGGCGTCATTTCATGGCTGCTGGCGGTCCTGCCCGTCGCGCTGCTCACGCTGCTCATCTATTTTCTGTCGCGCCAGGTCAACGGCCTGCTGGCGCTCGCATGGAACATCGCGGTGCTGTACGTCGCGCTGGGCTTTCGCCAGTTCAGCCATTTCTACAATGACGTGACGTTGGCATTGCGCGCCGGGGACCTCGCGCGGGCGCGCGAAATTCTCACTTTGTGGCGCGGCGAATCGGCACGCGACTTGACGCCGTCCGAAATTGCGCGCGTGGCCATCGAGTTGGGGCTTATCCGCTCGCATCGCCACGTATTCGGCGTGATGGCGTGGTTTGTCGTGTTGGGTCCGGTCGGCGCCATCCTTTACCGGCTCTCAGCATTGCTGGCGGACCGCTGGGGCGGCGCACAAAGCGCCGCGGCCGATTCGTTTGGTGTTTTTGCGCGGCGTGCATTCGCGATTATCGACTGGTTGCCGGTGCGGCTGACCGCATTCAGTTTTGCGATGACCGGCGATTTCACCGGCGCCATCGAGTGCTGGCGCGAGCAGGCTGCAGCATGGCATTCGCGTTCCCAGGGCATATTGCTCGCTTCAGCGGCGGGCGCGCTCGGCGTCAGGTTGGGCGGCGTGCTGCATGAAAATGGCAACATCGTTTACCGGCCGCAGCTCGGTGACGGTGATGAAGCCGACGTCGATTATATGGACGCCGCGGTCGGCCTTACCTGGCGCGCCCTCGTGCTGTGGTTGTTTTTGATTCTGCTCGCTACCGTCGCGAACATGTTCTGAAACGGCTGCGCGAAAGCCGCCGGTTCCACCGTCAGGCTACTGCCAGTGCTGCCGTTTCTTCAGCAATTGGACCACAAGTTTGCGATACGACTCGACGCGCAGCGCGTCGATTTCACCGCGTTCGACAGCTTGGCTGATCGCACACCCGGGCTCGGTCAGATGCCTGCAGTCATTGAACTTACAGTGGCCGAGATGAGAGCGAAACTCGACGAATGCATGCGCAAGATGCGCAGGCTCGACGTGCACGAGGCCGAACTCCTGCAGACCCGGCGAATCGATGATGTGACTCGCCGCGTCGAGATGGTAGAGCCGGGCATGCGTCGTGGTATGCCGGCCGCCGCCGAGCGCCGCGGACAGGTCGCCGACGCGCGCGTCGGCGTCGGGCAAGAGCCGGTTGATGATCGTTGATTTTCCCATGCCGGACTGGCCCACGAGTACGCTCGTGTGCCCGGCGAGCCGCTCGCGCAGCGGCGCAATGTCGATCTTGGCGGCGAGCGGCAATAGCGTGTAGCCGAGGTTTCGATAGAGCTGCAATTTATCGAGCGCCTGCTTCGAGGCGGGCAAATCCATTTTATTCAGTGCGAGCACGGCCGGAATAGCGGCGTCTTCAGCGGCGGCAAGGCAACGGTCGAGCAGTTCGGGATGAAACGGCGGCGAGGCGGCGGCGACGATCACGATCTGGGTGACATTTGCCGCAATTAGTTTCTGGCGTTGAATGTCCGAACGGTAAAACAGCGATACGCGTTTATCGATGGATTCAATGACGCCCTGGTCCGGCCCGGTCAGCGCAATCGCCACGCGGTCGCCGCATGCAACGTCGGTGCGCTTGCCGCGCGTCACGCAAGCGGTCAAGGCGCCGTCGGCAAGTTCTACGGTGAATTGGCGGCCGTAGCTTGCGACGACCGTTCCTGCCTGGGTGGACGTAGGGTCTTTTTTGCCGGCGCGGCTCAAAGCGAGAACAGCGCGTCGAGCTTGGCTGCGCAGATGAAATCGTTCTCCGAGAGTCCGTCGATGGCGTGCGTCTTATAGTCGACTTTGCACTGGCTGTAGCCGACCGTCATGTCGGGATGATGGTCTTCGCGATGCGAGATCCACGCCGCGGCATTCACGAATGCCATCGTCTGATGATGGTTTTTGAATTCGTAGGTTTTCGTGATCGCGCCATCGCTCAAATGCCATCCACTCAAGTGGGTGAGCAGGCTGTCGGCTTCGGCGCGCGTGAGCGGCGACACGCCGCCTTCGCACGGCTTGCACTTTTTTTGCGCGAGATCGTCGGCCGCCACGCGCTTTACCTGATCGATTGCAACCGCGCGATACGCAAGGTTGCCGGCGGATGTGAATCGTAAAACATCGAATGCAGCGGATCGGGCGTCAGGGTTGCCGCGTTGTCTTTGTAGAGTTTTACCAGCGCCGAAATGAGGTCGCTTACCGACGCGTGCTGCGCCGCATAGTGGTCGGCCTCGAACTCGTGCTTGCGCGAGTAAAAGCTGGTCAGCGGGTGCAGCAGAAAAATGAACTGCGGGACGACGATAAAAAATAATACCAGCGCGATCGCCGTCGACTGCGTTTGGACGTTCAGCCCGGCGTAAAACCAGGTCTGGTTCATGAGCTGCGCGAGCAACCACATGAATGCAAGGCTCGCGGTAAATATCCACGCAATACGTTTGACGACATGGCGCAGCTTGAAATGGCCGAGTTCATGCGCCAGTACCGCCTCGATCTCGCTCGGCAATAACCTCGAAAGGAGGGTGTCGAAAAAAACGATGCGCTTGGATTTGCCGAAGCCGGTGAAATACGCGTTGCCGTGGCTCGAGCGCCGCGAGCCGTCCATGACCATCAGCCCTTGCGCCTTGAACCCGCAGCGCTCGAGCAACTGCTCGATGCGCGTTTTAAGCTGCGCGTCGTCAAGCGGCGAAAACTTGTTGAAGAGCGGCGCAATCCACACGGGATAAACCGTGAGGATCACAAGATTAAACGCAACCCAGATCAACCATGCGTACAACCACCACAGATTGCCCGCGCGCTCCATGACCCACAAGATGCACGCAATCAGCGGGACGCCCAGTGCGGCGGCAAGCGCCGCGTTCTTCAGCCCGTCGACGATAAACATGCGCGGCGTCATCTTGTTGAAACCGAAGCGCTGCTCGATGCTGAAAGTGCGATACCAGGAAAAAGGCAGATCGAGCACGCTGGTCGCCGCGCCGAGCAGGAGCAGCAGAGCAACGCCGCGCATCACGCCTGGCTCAAACCATGCGCTGGTGAGGTCGAGCATCCACTGCAGCGCACCGCCAAACGTCAGGGCGAGAATCAATGCGGCTTCAAACACGGTGGTCAGCATGCCGAGCCGGGTCTTGGCGCTGCTGTAGTCCGCCGCGTGATGATGGCTGTCGAGGCTGATGTCGCTGGCGAACTCCGCCGGCACCGCATCGCGATGCCGATTGATGTGGGCGAGATGGCGCAGGGCAAGCCAGAGTTTGGTGCCCGTGGCGAGCGCAAGCGCGGCGAGGAAGATCAGACCGAAAGTTTGCATATGACCGGACATTATCCTATGAAGACGAACTATGACAAAATATCGTTCCTTTTCGTTCATCTAAACCAATGGCAGCCGACGCGAACAACCTGATCTGGGTCGACATGGAAATGAGCGGACTCGATCCGTCCATCGAAAGAGTGCTGGAAGTGGCGATTGTCGTCACGAACACGAATTTGAACGTCGTCGCCGAAGGCCCGGTCGTCGTCGTGCATCAACCAGCTACGGTGCTTGACGCAATGGACGCGTGGAACAAGAGCACGCATGCAAAGTCGGGCTTGATCGACCGGGTCAAGGCTTCTACGGTCGATGAAACGGCGGCGGACCAGCAGCTCGTTGCTTTCCTGAAAGAGCACGTGCCGGCGGGCGTGTCGCCGCTGTGCGGTAATTCAGTCCACCAGGACCGCCGCTTCATGGTGAAATATCTGCCCGCGTTCGAAGCCCACTTTCATTACCGCAACCTCGATGTGAGCACGCTGAAGGAGTTGATGCGGCGTTGGCGGCCCGAACTGGCTTCGGGCATGACCAAGCACGGCCGCCATGAAGCGCTGGCCGACGTTCACGAGTCGATCGACGAACTCAAGTACTACCGCGAGCATTTTTTAAAGCTTTGACGCTTCGCCACCCGACGATCGCTTTCAGGGCCGCCCGTCCGGACAATTTCAACGATGGAATCCAATCCGCATAGCAGCGGCGGCAAGCTCATGCTTGCCATCGCGTGGGCGCTGATTATCGGCGGCCTTTACTGGTATTTCAGCCAGCGGCAGGCGCACGAGATGAACCCGAATACCGCCGCTGCGCTGAGCGCGCAGCGCGGCGAACTGACGCTCGCGCGCAATCGCGCCGGCCACTATCTGGCCGAGGGCGAGATCAGCGGGCGACCGGTGACGTTTTTGCTCGATACGGGCGCTACCTGGGTCGCACTGCCGCTGTCGCTCGGGCGTGAACTCGGCCTGAAACGCGGCGCGGCGGTCACCTTGATGACGGCGAACGGCCCGGCGCCCGGCTATCAGACACGGCTCGCCAGCGTGCGCCTGGGACCGCTCGAATTAACGGATGTCGGCGCGGTGATGTCCGAAGGGCTCGAAAAAGAAGTCGTGCTGCTGGGAATGAGTTTTCTCGGCCGCGTCGAGTTTACCCAACGCGGCGACCAGCTGATTCTGCGTCAATAAGGCCGCTGCGTTTACTCGAGCTTGATCTCGCCGTCGAGCGTGATGTCGAGCCCGATTGCTTCGATCTTCAACTGCATGTGCGCGGGAAAAGTTTCGTTGCCCTTCAACTTGTGGTCGGTGATCGCCTTGGCCACCGCGCGTTCGATTTCGGACTGCGACCGCACGCCGACCGTTTTTAGAAATTTGCGGATGCTCATGTTAAAGGCTTCTTCGTTCATGCGGTTCTCCTCGAGGCGATCAGTAAATCTTTGCGGATGATGCGGTTAATGGCAGGCCGGAATGCCGGTGCGCGACTCAACGGGTTTGATGCGCTTTGATGAAATTAACGAGCCCGTTGGTCGAGGCATCATAAGCGGTGACTGCGCCCGCGGCCTCGACCTCCGGCAGGATGCTCGTCGCGAGCCGCTTGCCGAGTTCGACGCCGGGCTGATCGAACGCATTGATGCCCCAGATGGTGTTCTGCACGAACACCTTGTGTTCGTAGAGAGCAATGAGCATGCCGAGCGTGTGCGGCGTCAACTGCTGCACGAGAATCGAATTGCTTGGCCGGTTGCCCGGAAAACCGTCTTTCAGCGCGCCGTTCATCAGCGCCGCGGTCTGCGCCAAAAAATTAGCGAGCAGAATTGCATGCGATTTCGTATTCGTGTGTTGCGGCTTGCAGACCGCGATGAAATCGGCGGGCACGAGCCGCGTGCCCTGATGCAGCAATTGAAAAAATGAATGCTGGGCGTTGGTGCCTGTCGCACCCCAGATGATCATGCCCGTATCGTAATCGACGGCGTCGCCGTCGCGCGTAAGCTGCTTGCCGCTCGATTCCATGTCGAGCTGCTGCAAGTGCGCGGGCAACAGCGCGAGCGATTCGTCGTACGGCAGGATGGCGTGCGAGGCCGCGCCGAAAAAATCGTTGTACCAGATGCCGAGCAGCGCGAGTATCACCGGCATGCTGCGCTCGAACGGCGCGTCGCGGAAATGCGCATCCATTTCGTGCGCACCATGCAACAGCGCTTCGAAATTGTCCATGCCGATGCCAAGCGCGACCGGCAATCCCATTGCCGACCACAGCGAATAGCGGCCGCCGACCCAATCCCAGCACGGAAACACATGCGCCGGCGCGACGCCGAATTCGCCGGCCAGCCGGACGTTCGCCGTCACCGCGACCAGCTGATTGCTGCCGGGCGCGCGTGCCGACGGTCCCATCCACTCGCGCACGATGGTCGCGTTCGTGAGCGTCTCGATCGTGCTGAACGTTTTGGATTCGACAATGGCGAGCGTCGTCGCCGGGTCGAGGCCTTCGAGTAAACGTTCAACCGCCCCGGCATCCACATTCGAAACGTAATGCACGCGCGGGCCGCCTTTGCCATACGTCGCCAGGGCAGTGGTCGCGAGCGCCGGGCCGAGATGCGACCCGCCAATGCCGACGTTGATGACATCGGTAAACCTGCGGCCGCCCGGGCCGCCGATCGATCCATCGCGCACGCCGTTGCAGAATTCGCGCATTTGCGCGAGCGTTGCTTTGACTTCGGGCATGACGTCGTTGCCATCGACCATCACGGGCGCGCTGCCGCGCAATGCCGTATGCAATGCGGCGCGGTCTTCGCTCGTGTTGATTTTGTCGCCGGTCAAAAGGCGCTGAATTTCGTTGCCGAGTTGGCGCTCGCGCGCGAGTGCCATCAAAAGCTGCATCGTTTCGGCACTGGCGAGGTTCTTGGAGTAATCGAGCAGCAAACTGCCGGCTTGCAGGGAAAACTTATCGAATCGATTCGCGTCGGCAGCGAACAAGTCGGTCATGCGCGCGCCCGCGAACTGTTCGCGATGCGATTTGAGCGCAAGCCAGGTGCGGGAAGAGGTGAGGGTGGACATAATGCAGTCGCGCAGAGTTGCGTCGAAGCGATAATTTTACTGGCTTTCGGCGGCTATGAGTAACCGGGCGCAGGCGTGTAATTCTTACCTGCCTGGGGCGTTTTGCGGTTTACTCGCCGACAAACGATGAACCAAAAAAACGCGCGTCAGAAAACGCGCGTTGTTCCGGAATCGATTTTTTCGCTTAGTGCATGCGCTCGTAAATCGCGGCGATACCCTGGCCGCCGCCGATGCACATCGTAACCAGCGCGTAGCGGCCGCCGATGCGCTGCAGTTCGTACAGCGCTTTGACGGTGATCAGCGCGCCGGTCGCGCCGATCGGGTGACCGAGGCCGACCGCGCCCCCGTTCGGGTTGGTCTTCTTGGAGTCGAATTGCAGATCGCACGCGACTGCCATCGCCTGCACGGCGAACGCTTCATTCGCTTCGATCACGTCCATGTCGCTGACCTTGAGGCCGGCTTTGTCGAGCGCGATCTTGCACGCCGGCACCGGGCCGATGCCCATGATTTTCGGATCGACGCCGGCAAGACCGTACGACACCAGTCGCGCCATCGGCTTCAGGCCCTGTTTTTCAGCCGCGGATTTTTCCATCATGACGATTGCCGCCGCGCCGTCGTTGATGCCGGAGGCATTGCCGGCGGTGACGGAACCGTCCTTTTTGAATACCGCACGAAGCTTCGCCATGCCTTCCAGCGTTGCATCGGCGCGCGGATGCTCGTCCTTATCAAAGACTGTCGTGCCTTTGCGGGTTTTCAATTCGACCGGCATGATCTGGTCTTTGAAATAACCTTTCTCCATCGCATTGATCGCGCGGCGATGGCTTTCGACCGCAAACTCATCCTGTTGCTCGCGGCTGATCTTCCATTGCGACGCGATGTTTTCGGCAGTGATGCCCATGTGCACGGATTCAAACGGATCAGTCAGCGCACCGACCATCATGTCGACTACGCCGCCGTCGTTCATGCGCTGGCCCCAGCGCAATGTCGGCATGAGATAGCCGCCGCGGCTCATCGATTCGACGCCGGCGCCCACTGCAACGTCGCAATCACCGAGCTTAATCATCTGCGCCGCGCTGATGATGGCCTGCAGGCCGCTGCCGCACAGGCGATTGACGGTCAGCGCCGTCGTTTCCTGCGGCAGGCCGGCTTTGATGCAGGCGACACGCGACACGTACATATCTTTGGCTTCGGTGTGGATCACGTTGCCGAGCACCATCGTGCCGACCGCTTTGGGATCAACTTTCGCGCGCTTTACCGCTTCTTGTATGATCTGCCCCGCAAGCTCGGTTGGCGCGAGGTCTTTCAGCGCGCCGCCATAATCACCGATGGCTGTGCGGGCGCCGCTCAATACGACCACTTCACGTTCGTTGCTCATGGTGCTCTCCTTGGACCGTTGTGTTGAATTCGATGCGGGCGGGATGCTACGAGTGGGATGCGTTGGGCGTTTCGAAGCGGGGCAGTGATTTTACGCCCGCACTCTGCGAGTGTCGAGAATCAACACGGGCGGATAACGCTGCCCTTAATGACGAGTGGACTGAATTGCGGCCGGCGTAAACAACGCCGCTGATTCGGCGCGATCGAAGCGGTAGGGTTGGTTGCAGAACTCGCAGCAGACTTCGACTTCTCCGCGCTCGGCGATGATGCTCTCGGTTTCTGCGCGGCCGAGCATCTGCAGCATCGAGACCACGCGCGCCCGCGAGCAAGTGCAGTGGAATTCAACGGGCCGCGGTTTGAACAGGCGAATATCTTCCGCCGAGTAAAGCCGGTGAAGCAGTTCAGGCGCACCATGAGCCACGAGCTCCTGCGGCGTGAGCGATGCGGCGAGCAGGGTCGCGCGCCGCCACGTATCGTCGTCGGCGCTATCGGCGGCGGGCAGTTTCTGCAGCAGCAGGCCGGCGGCGCAATCTTCGCCGGTCGTGAGCCATAGACGCGTCTCGATCTGCTCCGAGCGTTGCATATATTGTTCGAGCGCTGCGGCCACATTCGCGCCCTCAAGCGCGACGACGCCCTGATAGCCGGGCGCGCCCTTGCCGGCATCGAGCGTAATTGCAAATTTGCCATCGCCCACCAGCGCGGCCAAGTCACCGGTTGGCGGTACCTCCGACCACTTCGCGGTCGCGCGCATATGATGATCGCTCGTGCATTCAACGACGAGCAGCTTGACCGGCCCGGTGCCCTGAATCTGCATGATGAGCGTGCCGCCGAATTTAAGCGTGGCGATAAGCAGTGCGGCGGCGGCCATCATGTCGCCGAGCAAGGCGCGCACCGGCGGCGGGTATGCGTGACGGTCGAGCACCTCGCGCCACGTCTTTTCGAGATGCACGATCTCGCCCCGCACCGGCGCATGCTCGAACAGGAAACGCTGGATGGTGTCGCTCATGATTCGATAATAGACAGCGGCGGACGGGAAAAGTTGGATAGAGCCGGCGTCCAGCGCCGTTCTTCAGGGCCGTTCAACGCGACGGTTTTTTGGCGAGCGCGTAAAGCCGATAGCGTTCGAGTTTGTCGCCGGGTCGCGCGCCTTCCCAGATTTTTCGCCACGGACCGAGCGGCACGTTCTCTTCGCTGGCGACACCTTGCACCAGCATGAAGTCGCAATCGCCGCGCTGGCGGCCGCGCACGTCGACGCGCCACGTGATGATGTTCGCAAAGTATTGCAGCATCGCGCGCTGCGGTTCGCCGACATTCAGGCTCGAGATACACGCGTACTGGGCAGGCAATGCTTTTTGCATGTCCGCAATCATCGCGCGATAACTCTTGCCGGCGTCGATCCAGTTGACGAACAGGATCGCGAGCAGGCCCCATATCATGGCCATCGTTGCAGCCCACGCGATCACCGGACGCTCGCGGTTCTTTCTGAGTTTGAAGAGCAGGCCGAACCAACCCGCGGTGTAGAGCACGCCAAACACGAACGGCAGCCATCTGAATCCGGTGTCGTAGCCCGGCTGCAGGTCGAGCAGGTGATCGTGCAGTTTCGGCGGCAGACTCAATTCGAGCGCGCTCCAGTAGAACCACGCGACCACAATCAAAAAGCATCCGCCCATCACGCTGAACCAGTACATCAGGTTTGCCGCGCCGCGTCGCAAGGTGTCGGTCGCCGGCGTTGCGAGCAGCGCAAGCGGCAGTACCAATGGCAATGCGTACAACTCGCGCGCATCCGCCGATACGCTCAAGACCGTGAAAATCACGGAAAACGCGGTGAGCGGCAGAGCGGTTGGCGGCAGGGTGAATTGCTGCAGCCTGGTGCGCCACAGGGCCCACGCAGCGAGCGGCAGCGCGGGCAGCGCGTACCACGGCAATATGCGCAAGTAGTGCGCGGTGTCGGCCGGCGGGCCGATTTCATTGGTGCCGAAGAAGCGTCCGAAGTTGTTGACGATCAACCATTCAGTGAAGAGTTCCGGCGACTGCCGGTACAGCGCAAGCGGCCAAAGACAGAGCCACGGCGCGCATGCGAGCGCTGCGACGCCCAGACAGATCGCATACCGGCGGGTCCGCCACGCCGCGAACATTAATAGCAAAACGGCGATGATGCCGAATACGCCGGGCGCGAGCAGGCCCTTGGACATGAAGCCGATACCCACGCCCGTGCCGAGCACGAATCCGCCGGCCACCGGGCGCCGCAGTCCAAGCGCAAACCCGTACAGCCCGGCCGCAAAGCCGGTCATCAGTGAAATGTCGGTAATGAGCTGGTGGCTGCGAACCAGTATGCCGAGGCAGCCCATTAACATCAGCGCCGCAATCCTGCCGCGGCTGACGCCGTACAGTTCGCGTGCGGCGCCGGCGATCAATCCAAACGTCGCCGCCATGAACAGTCCGGTCGTGAGCCGCGCCGCGTCATGCACCGCGAATGGCGGCGATAACAAAGACGCGACGGCCGCTGCGCTCCAGTAAAAGAGGGGCGGCTTTTCCATGAACGGCTCGTGCGCGAGCATGGGCACGACCCAGTCGCCGCCGTGGAGCATGCTGTAAATGAGGCCGAAGGTATACGCTTCGTCAGGCTTCCACGGATCGTGACCGATGAGGCCGGGCAATATCCAGGCTGCGGCAATAGCAAAAACCCACGCGAGCGGGATTGCCGGTGCGCCGGGTTGGGCGACACTAGGTGTCATCATGAAATCGGGCGCTTATTATCATTGTTAAAACCACCCGGATTTTACGCGAGCTGACGCTGATAGATATCTTCCAGAATGCGAAGGGGTGAGTAACGCTCGTCGAGCATGGCCGCGACGGGCAGATAGAAAGTCTGTTCGAGCAGGAATTGCCCCGCCAGCGCGGCATGCATCACGCGGTCGGTAAACACCATCCATGTCGATTGCGCGGGAAATTCGAACCGGGTCTTCACGGTTGCGCGTTGGTAACCGACGTCGAGCTTCGCTGTGTCGTGCAGCCTGAGCATGACGTGATCGTAGGCGCTGCGCCGGCCTTTGGTAATGTGGAGTTTCTCCAGCAACCAGGCACTGCCGGGCGCCTGGCGGGCAATGCGCGGCGCGAAGCGGTCCGCCATCGCATCGAACGTCTCCCCGATTTCCCATATGCGCGGCTCGCCACGAGGATTCACATTGCTGAACACGCGCAGGATGCGCCGGCCCTGGTTGGGCCGCGACGCGAATGCATCGATGTGCACGCGCGTATCGTCTTTTTTTGGCGACGTCATGCGACCTGATGTCTGCACCGGCCGAAAGCTCGTCAGCCCGGGACTGAGGTCGTCGCCATAGTGCGGGCAGACATTGGTGATCAATCGACGCGCCTGTTGCGCAAAGCGCGACATCATCGCGGCAAGCGCGACGCGATCGCCGGCGCTGGCCGAGGTGTGCGCGATCTTGTCCGTGCGCGGATCGAAGCTCACGTTCTTGGCCGATCCTTCGAGCCAGTCCGGCGACAGAAAACGGGATTCGGACTGGCTCAGCGCGAAGGCAAGCCGCGGCATGAACAAGACTTTCCCGCGTTCGAGTTCGAGCGTCGCCTCAGCCGCCGGCGTCGATTCAAGCGGCGTGTCCCACTGGGCCAGCTCGAGCGTCGAGATCGGATGCATTATTCGACGATCTTCAGCGCCTGGCCGGCAACCGGCTCACCGTTCGGATACAGGCCGTTCAATAAGCGTAAATGGGAGACCGCATTTTTGCCGAGCGGCGAACTGCGCGCGAGCTCGGCGAAGCTGGCGCCGGGCGCCGCGTTGATTATGCGCAGTGTCAATGGCCGCATCGAATTGCGCTCGGTATCCGTCATGGCGTGAAAGCTCATTATCGTAGCATTGATAAGCGGTAGTGCCGCCTGCATTGCGGCCGGCGTCTTCGCCTGCCCGCCCACCATATAAGCGCGTTTATCGAAGAACACGACGGCCGCCCGGGTCGGCAGGCCTTTGATGGACGTCGTCGTGAGCGCCGCCTCCAGGCCGTTGATCGTGGTCGATGTCACTTCGCGCGCGCCGCCGACCGCCTTGCGCAGCATCTCGGCGGGCGTGCCCTGCACGCGGCCGGCGAGCCGCATTTCGATCATCACATCGTCACTGCGATTGCTGGCGGCGACGCGGTCGGTTTGGTTGGCGATGCGCCAGTTCTCCGGAAATTTGAGCGAGAGCCCAAGCTCGCGGTGATAGAACGACCCGTTGCGTATAAAGCCCTGGCTTTCGCTGTAGCCGAACGGGACCTTGTCGATCATGCGCAAAAACTCTTCACTGTTCACGCGGCCGCTGCCCGCTGCGAGTTTGCCGGCTTCGCCCACGACTTCGTGCAGGCGCTTGTCGGCGTCCGGATGCGACGCGAACACGCCGTGGTACGAGCGCGGCTGGCGGCCTTCCGACTTCGCGACTTCGGCGTCGAACAACTCCTGGTTCTTCAGCACGCCGATGACCTTGATCATCGCCTGCGGGTTATAGCCGGTGCGCAACAAATATTCGGCGCCAAGCTTGTCGGCCTCGAGTTCATGTTCGCGGCCGTATCCTGACAAAAGCGCGCCGCCGAGCGCGTTGATGGCGGCATCGCCTGCCTGATTACGCAAGACCGGGACGAAGACGCCGATCAACGCCGCACCGACGCCGGCGGCCGTCGACGCGCTCATCTGCTGCACGCTGTGGCGCGCGGTCACATGGCCGGTTTCATGGCCGAGCACCGCGGCAAGCTCTGCCTCCGAATTCAGATACGCGAGAATGCCTCGCGTGATGTAAATATAGCCGCCGGGCAGAGCGAACGCGTTGATCTCCGGCGAATCGACGACGACGTAGCTGTATTGCAGCCCCGGGCGGTGGCTTGCCTTGCCGAGCCGCTGACCGACATCGTTCACGTATTTCTGCAGCGGCTTGTCGTCGAATACGCCGTACTCCTGACGCACTTTGACGTCTTCCTCGCGGCCGACCTGGACTTCCTGCGACTCCGACATCGTGACGAAATTGGCATGGCCCGAAACCGGGTTCTGGGCGCAATTGGCGAGCAACAAAGCCGCCGGCAGGACGATGAGCGAAACAGGCACACGGAAATGCATGGGCCAATTTTAGCGGGTCGATACGAAGCGGACTACCGGCACGCCCGATTCGGGTGCGTCGCCGCACTAATAACGTGCGAATGCTTGCGTTTGCAAACTCACTCGAACCTATTCCATTTGCATAGGCAGGCGAAATTCGCCAATGAAAACAGCTTAATGCCAGGTCGTTTTGGGCAGCTCGTCGCCCGCTGGTATGCATCCTGCTGATATCCCGCAAACTAAAAACAGGAGAGAGATCGTCATGTCCGCCTTCAAGAACCCGTATGACTCGAGCATCAAGCTCGCGAATGGTTGCGGTTGCGGCCGGCATTCGAGCGAGGCCGAGCACGATGCGGCAAAAGAGGCGAGCCAGCTCGAGAGCGGCAGTGAAGCGCTGCATTCGCGCGTGGTCGAGTCCGCGGTCATGCGCGCGTTGTTTCCGAACGATGAAATGCGCCGGCGATTTGTGCGCGCGGTCGGCGCGGGCACTGCGATGTCCGCGGTCTCCACTTTCTTTCCGCTCGGCGCGGCCAAAGAGGCATTCGCGCAAAGCGGCAAGCTCGAGAAGCAATCGGTCAAGATCGGTTTCATTCCGATCACCTGCGCAACCCCGATCATCATGTCGCTGCCGATGGGTTTTTATTCGCGTCAGGGGCTGAACGTCGACGTCATCAAAACGGCAGGCTGGGCCGTCATCCGCGACAAGACGCTCAACAAGGAATATGACGCCGCGCACATGCTGTCGCCGATGCCAATCGCCATTACGCTGGGCGTGGGCTCCAATCCGATCCCGTATACGGTGCCCGCGATCGAGAACATCAACGGCCAGGCGATCACGCTCTCCATCAAGCACAAGGACAAGCGCGATCCCAAGCAGTGGAAGGGCTTCAAATTCGCGGTGCCGTTCGATTACTCGATGCACAACTATCTGCTTCGCTATTACCTCGCCGAGCATGGCATCGATCCCGACAAAGATGTGCAAATCCGGTCAGTGCCGCCGCCCGAAATGGTGGCGAACCTGCGTGCCGATAACATCGACGGCTTCCTTGCGCCCGATCCGGTCAATCAGCGCGCCGTGTACGACGGCGTCGGCTTCATTCACACGCTGACCAAAGAGTTGTGGGACGGTCATCCGTGCTGTGCATTTGCGGCGAGCAAGGAGTTTGTGTCCACCAATCCGAATACCTATCGCGCTTTGTTAAGGGCGATCGTCGACGCAACGGCATTCGCGGCGAAACCAGAAAACCGCAAGCAGATTGCCGAAGCGATCGCGCCGGTGAATTTCCTCAATCAGCCCGTGACGGTCGTCGAGCAGGTACTGTCCGGTACCTATGCGGATGGACTGGGCAACATCATGAAAGTGCCCAACCGGATCGATTTCGACCCATTCCCGTGGCAGTCGTTTGCGATCTGGATCATGAGCCAGATGAAGCGCTGGGGGCAGATCAAAGGCAATGTCGACTATGCGAAAGTCGCACGCGAAGTTTTTCTCGCAACCGATGCGACGCGCGCGATGAAAGAAGCCGGCATGAAGCCGCCGGCCAGCGCGAGCAAAAAGTTTTCGGTGATGGGCAAGGAATTCGATCCCGCCAAGCCCGACGCCTATATCGAAAGTTTTGCGATCAAGCGGACCTAGAGGCCATCATGCCGCGCTCGACCCGTCTTGCTTCAGCGGTATTGTCGATCCTGATGTTCGCGTTCTTCCTTGCCATCTGGCAGGGCGCAACGCAGACGAGCGGCAGCAGCCAGGCAGCCGATACCGAATACGCGAAGATGCTCGGCTCTGCCGCTGCCGCCGGTCAAAAATCCGCGATGCCGTCGCCTGCCGATGTGGGTGCCAAGCTGTGGGGCCACATCAAGGATCCGTTTTACATACGCGGCACCAACGATCAGGGCATCGGCATTCAGATCGCGTATTCGATCGGGCGCGTGCTGCTTGGCTTCGGGCTCGCGGCGCTCGTTGCTATCCCGCTCGGTTTTTTAATCGGCATGTCGCCGCTCTTGTATCGCGCGTTCGATCCATTCATCCAGGTGTTGAAGCCAATTTCGCCGCTCGCGTGGATGCCGCTCGCGCTCTACACGATCAAGGACAGCGCTACCTCATCGATTTTCGTGATCTTCATCTGTTCACTGTGGCCCATGCTGATCAATACCGCGTTCGGCGTGTCGGCGGTGCGCAAAGAATGGCTCAATGTCGCGCGTACGCTTGAAGTGTCGGCGCTGCGCAAGGCATTCCTGGTCATATTGCCGGCAGCCGCACCGACGATCATGACCGGCATGCGGATTTCGATCGGCATCGCGTGGCTCGTCATCGTCGCGGCGGAAATGCTGGTCGGCGGCACCGGCATCGGCTATTTCGTGTGGAACGAGTGGAACAACCTTTCGATCAGCAACATTCTGTGCGCGATTTTGCTGATCGGACTGATCGGCATGCTGCTCGATCAGGTCCTTGCGCGTCTCGCGCGTGCCGTCACGTACCCCGAGTAGGCGGCGAGCATGGAATTTTTGAGGGTTGACGGGTTGTCGAAATCGTTTGTGCCGCCGCGCGGCGGCACGCCGTTCGTCGTGTTCGATAAGGTCCATTTCTCAATCGACAAAGGCGAATTCGTCTGCATCGTCGGTCATTCGGGCTGCGGCAAATCGACGATTCTCAACATTCTGGCCGGGCTTGACGAAGCGAGCGACGGTGTCGTGATCATGGCGGGGCGCGAAGTTTCCGGTCCGAGCCTCGACCGCGGCGTCGTGTTTCAGGGGCATGCGTTGATGCCGTGGCTCACAGCGAAGAAGAATGTCGAATTCGCGGTTAAGTCGCGCTGGCCGTCCGCGGACCGCGGCAAAATCGATGAGATCTGCCAGCGTTATCTCGACCTTGTCGGTCTCACGGGCTCCGAGCACAAGAAACCGGCGGAATTATCGGGCGGCATGAAGCAGCGCGTGGGGATAGCGCGCGCGTTCTCGATCGAACCGAAGATGCTGCTGCTCGACGAACCGTTCGGCGCGCTCGATGCGCTCACGCGCGGCGTGATCCAGGACGAGCTCTTGAAAATATGCGCCGCTACGCACCAGACGGTGTTCATGATTACGCACGACGTCGATGAAGCGATTCTGCTCGCCGACAGGATTTTGCTGATGTCGAACGGCCCTGATGCGCGCATCGCCGAAATCGTCGTCAACACGCTGCCGCGCGACCGCTCGCGCAATACCATCCACAAGGAACCGCAGTACTACGCTATCCGCAATCACCTGGTTGATTTTCTGGTCAGCCGCTCGAAAGAATTCACCGAGCGGCCGCCTGCCGAATACGACCCGCGCTATCCGCCGCAGGTCATGCCGGGTCTTGCCGAAAGTGAGCGCCCGGCGCCGAATTCGCCAGCGGTCTTGCGTGCCGCGCCGCCGCCGGCCGCGATCAACGGCTGAGATCGACACACTCAAAGCAATGATTTTTAAAACGGAGGAACTAATATGAATATCATGAACCGCGCGCAAGTCACGGAAATCATCGTCATGGCGAGAATCAAGAAAGGCCTGTCGTGGGCGAAAGTCGCGAAGGCCGTTGGCCAGAGTAAGGAATGGACGACCGCCGCGTTGTTGGGCCAGATGCAGATGACGAAGCAGCAGGCGACCGCTGCCGGCAAACTGCTTGATTTGCCCGCGGACGCTGTGCTGCTGCTGCAGCAAGTGCCATACAAGGGCTCGCTGCCGACGCCGGTGCCGACTGACCCGCTCATCTACCGTTTTTACGAGCTCGTGAGCGTTTATGGCACGACGTTCAAGGAATTGATCCACGAAGAATTCGGCGACGGCATCATGAGCGCAATTGATTTCAAAATGGATCTCACGCGCGAGCCCGATCCGAAAGGCGACCGCGTCAGCATCGTAATGAGCGGTAAATATCTGGCTTATAAGACGTATTAATTTTGGGGCGACGCGCGGTTTATTTGCCGTTGGTATTTAACGCGGCGCATTGCGCCGCGGGCGGATGTGCGCGTAGCCTAGCGAAGTTGCATCCGATTGAGTGATTAATTCTGACAGGGAGCCAACCATGAAGGTGACACGCAGAAAATTTCTAACCGCCGCCGGCGGCGCGGCTGCAGCCGGCATTGCGGCGCCCGCCATCGCGCAATCGATGCCGGAAGTTCGCTGGCGTTGCGCGTCGAGTTTTCCGAAAAGCCTTGACACCATTTACGGCGGCGGCGAAGTCATCGCCAAGCGCGTCGCGGCCATCACGGGCGGAAAATTTCAGATCCGCGTGTTCGGCGCGGGTGAAATCGTGCCGGCGTTCGGCACGGTCGATGCCGTGCAGCAGGGCACGGTCGAATGCACGCATACCGCCGGCTACTATTTCGTCGGCAAAAACAAGGCGTTCGCCTTCGACACGACCGTGCCCTTTGGCATGAACCAGCGCCAGCAGAACGCCTGGATTTACTGGGGCGGCGGCCTGCAGCTGATGCGCGAATTTTTCCGCGATTACAACATCATTTCGTTTCCGGCCGGCAACACGGGCACGCAAATGGGCGGCTGGTTTCGCAAGGAAGTCAAAACGGTTGCCGACCTCAAAGGCATCAAGATGCGCATCGCCGGCCTCGGCGGCGAAGTGATGGCGCGTCTCGGCGCCGTGCCGCAACAGATTGCCGGCGGCGACATTTACCCGGCGCTCGAACGCGGCACGATCGACGCGGCGGAATGGGTTGGCCCGTACGACGACGAGAAACTTGGCTTCTACAAAATCGCGCCGCATTACTACTATCCGGGCTGGTGGGAAGCGTGTTCGATGTACGGCCTGTATGTAAACATCAAGGAATGGGAAAAGCTGCCGAAGGAATATCAGGCCGCGCTCGAAGCTGCGTGCTACGAAGCAAATCTCGACATGATGGCCGAGTACGATTTTAAAAATCCAAAAGCGCTGCAAAACCTGGTCAAAAATGGTGTCAAGCTGCACGCCTATTCGCCCGAAATCATGCGTGCGGCGCACAAAGCGGCGTTCGAGATGTATGAAGAAGAAGCAGGCAAGAACCCGGCGTGGAAAAAAATCTACGAGCCGTGGAAAAAATTCCGCGAGGAAGAGTTGCTATGGCACCGCGTTGCCGAGCGCTCCTTGACTGAATTTCTCTATAGCAATCCCGCAGCGCCGCCAGCCAAGAAATAAATAGTCATCTAACGCACAAAAAAGCCTCGCCGTTTTCGCGCGGGGCTTTTTCATGTCCTGTCAGGATGCGGTCGCGCTCGTTACACCCGGCGGGACAATCCAGTCGTCGAGACAATAAAAAAGGCAGCCGAGGCTGCCTTTTTCTGACGCAAATAAACGCTCAGGCAGTCGTCGCTGACTTGCCCTTGGAGGTCGGTTTGTGCGCGTATTTTTGCTTGAACTTCTCGACGCGGCCCGCAGTGTCGACGATTTTCTGTTTGCCCGTATAGAACGGGTGGCACTCGGAGCACACCTCCACCTGGATATCCTTACCCATGGTTGAGCGCGTCTTGAATTTGCTGCCGCAGCTGCAGATGACGTTTATCTCTTTGTATTCAGGGTGAATTTTGTCTTTCATTGCCTTGTCCTTGACTGCTGCTGTTTTTCGAAAAGAGCGCGATTATCCCTTAGCGGGCAGGTAGTTGCAAGTTGGGGCCGGGTACCACATTACAAGGCCGGGCGATCAGAAGTTGAGGCGGTCCTGCGATGGCCGCCAATTTTCCAGCAAGCGGCAGCAAGTCTCGATGGCAGGCATGCCGAGTTGCGGATCGACGAGACGGAATACCGTGTTCGATTCGCTCTGTAACTCACCGGACACCTGCGTTTCGACGTA
The DNA here is from genome assembly GCA_028292435.1 of Betaproteobacteria bacterium. Lineage (GTDB taxonomy): Bacteria > Pseudomonadota > Gammaproteobacteria > Burkholderiales > SG8-41 > PALSA-1004. The sequence goes on along the minus strand of JAQGMI010000158.1, from coordinate 571 downwards.
ATAAACGCCGTCCAGTTTGGCGTCGAACGCAATCCGACCGGCATCGTTGCCGGATGCATTGATAATTGTTCGCCCCGAACGCACCGGGACCCTGAAAAAAGTCCGGCCCAGCGACTCGCCAACCAGCCGGCCGTTCACCCAGAGTGTAGATACGCCGCGGTCGGCATAGGGACGGTAAATGTAAACGATAGCCGCATTGGTGGCGGATTCAAACCGCTTGGCGTCGGCATCTTTGCTGAGCGGTGCTTCAGGTGTCGACGCGCAGGCTGCAATCAAGGTGACTGCAACCGCGAGTGCGGCGATGGTCGATTCAACGTTACGCATCTTGAGGTGGACTGCGTCGGTCCGAAAATTGACTTTAACTCAACTACATCGAGCGAGCGGCGCCGAAGTGCGTTGCCGGCCTGCTGCTATCCGCGCCGCATCGAATCAAAGAAATCGCCGTTATTTTTGGTCGCACGCAGTTTGTCGACGAGAAACTCGGTCGCTTCCAATTCGTCCATCGGATACAGGAGTTTTCGCAGTACCCAGATTTTTTGCAGGACGTCGGCCTTCAGCAGCAGTTCTTCGC
>JAQGMI010000146.1 GCA_028292435.1 Betaproteobacteria bacterium | reverse complement strand
ATCGGCGGAGGAAGCATGAAAAATATCATCAACGAAAAGGCATCTAGCGCGGCAGAACCGACGCCGCTGTCAGGCGTTCCGCGCCGGACTTTTCTGGCCAGTCTTGCGGCACTGGGCGCCGGCACCTTGATTTCGGGCTGTGCGACGGACGCGTCGACGCCTGCAGCCGCCGGCGGCGAACCGCACCGCATCGACGTTCATCATCATCTGTTGCCGCCGAAGTACGTAGCCGAGCTGCCGCAGCACGTGAAAGGCGAGAACCCGCCGCGCTGGTCGCCTGCGAGTTCGATCGAGGACATGGACAAAAACGGCATCGCGACGTCAATGACTTCGTTGATGCAACCGCAGGTCTGGTTTGGCGACGTGCCGCTCGGCCGCCGGCTTGCGCGCGAGAGCAACGATTACGCGGCAACGCTCGCGCGCGACTATCCGGGACGCTATGGGATTTTCGCGACGCTGCCGCTGCCGGATGTCGACGGCAGCCTGCGTGAAATCGAATATGCGATCGATGTGCTGAAAGCGGACGGCTTCGGGCTGATGACGAGCTATGCGGGCAAATACTTGGGCGAGCCGGCGTTCTGGCCGGTATGGGAGGAACTTAACCGGCGCAAGGCGATCGTTTACAACCATCCGCTCTCGGTCGAGTGCTGCCGAAATCCGGTTGCGCAGTACATCGGAAACTCGGCAATTGAATACGCGACGGACACCACGCGCATGATTGCATCGCTCTTGTTCAGCGGCGCCGCCGCGCGCTTTCCGGACATTCGCTGGATACACTCGCATGGCGGCGGCACTATGCCGTTCCTCTACAGCAGGTTCACGCGGCAGGAAGCGTCGACCAAAAATCGCGAGCAACTGCTGCCGAATGGCGTTTTGTTCGAAGTCAAAAAGTTTTATTACGAGACGGCGCAGGCCAATCACCCTGGTGCATTGGCCGCACTGCTCAAACTGGTGTCGGTGTCGCAAGTAATGTTCGGCACTGATTTCCCGTATCGCCCCGGTGCGGAAGCAATTGGCGGCCTGACCGCGTACGGTTTTACGCCCGCTGACCTCGCTGCGATCGACCGCGGCAACGCGGTGCGGTTGATGCCGCGCTGGAAAGCGTAACAACGCGCTCGCGGATTGGCGTGCCGACAGGGTAACTGTTAAGATTTTGCCTCCTGCAGTCGTCAGCAGGTCTGCACGCGGCGCGAGCCCGCGGCTAATATCGGAGGGGGCATATGAAATACCGCGCATGGCTTGCAGCGATATTGTTTTGCGGGACAGCCGCGGTCTCGGCGCAATCGCTCGACGAACTAAAAAACGACGGCAAAAATACCGACAACGTGCTGACCTATGGCATGGGCTATGCGCAAAACCGCTACAGCGCGCTCTCGCAGATCAATAAAAGCAACGTCAAAAAGCTTGTTCCGGTCTGGACTGCCGGCCTGGAGAACGAACTCGGCGAACAAGCCCAGCCGATTATTCACAACGGTGTCATGTATGTAAGCAACGCCAAATGGACGGTCGCCATCGATGCGCTGAGCGGCCGCCAGCTGTGGCGCACGCCGGTGGATTTCGATGCAGACACTCCGCGTGTGGTCTGCTGCGGCGTATCGAATAAGGGCGTCGCTGTATACAACGGCAAAGTGTTTCGCACCACGCTGCATGCGTTTGTCGTAGCGCTCGACCAGAAGACCGGCAAAGAGCTGTGGCGGCAGAAAGCCGCCGAATGGAAAGAAGGCTATTCGCAGACCGTCGCGCCTTTGATCGCCAACGGCGTGCTCGTCACCGGAATTTCCGGTGCGGAATTCGGCATCCGCGGATTTCTCGATGGCTGGGACCCCGAAACCGGCAAGCACTTATGGCGGCGCTTCACGACCGCGGGGCCAGGCGACAAAGGCCATGACACCTGGGAGCCGCGCTCCGCGCATTTGAACGGCGGCGGCAGCACCTGGATCACCGGCTCGTACGATCCCGAACTCGATCTCATGTATTGGGGCACCGGCAACGCCGGGCCGTGGAATCCGTCGGTGCGCAAGGGCGACAATCTTTATGCCGCCTCCATCATTGCGGTGCGCCCGAAGACGGGTGAAATCGCCTGGCATTATCAGGCGACGCCGAACGATATCTACGACTGGGACGCGGTGTGGGAAGTCATCCTCGCCGACATCAACGTGAACGGCCAGCCGCGCAAAGTCGCGATGCAAATGAACCGCAATGGTTTCCTGTACGTGCTTGACCGCACGAACGGGCAACTGATTTCGGCGAAAGCTTTCGGCAAGCTCACATGGGCGACGCATGTCGATATGAAGACCGGCCGCCCGGTCGAATCCGAAGGCGCCAAAAAATATCGCGCGGGCGAGCCGCTCGAGATGTGGCCCAGCGTGCGCGGCGCCAAGAACTGGCCGCATGCGGCGTTCAATCCGAATACGGGATTGCTTTACGCGAACACCAATCACAGTTATTCGACCGTGAAACTGGCGACGCTCGCGCCATTCAAGCCCGGCATGCGCTATGTTGGCGTCGAGAACAGTTATCCCGTGGTCACTCCCGGCGATATCGTCGGCCACATTGAAGCGATCGATCCGCTGACGGCGGAACCCAGGTGGCGCGTACCCGTACGTGATTTTCAGATTGCGTCAGCCATGCTCGCGACCGGCGGGGGCTTGCTGTTCAGCGGCAAGCACACCGGCGAGTTCTTCGCGCTCGATGCAGACACCGGCAAGACGCTGTGGGAATTTCGCACGAGTTCCGGCATCAACGCGATGCCGGTCACGTGGACGCATAAAGGCAAGCAGTACGTGACGGTGCTGTCGGGGCTCGGCGGCTTGTACGGTACCCGCAATCGCGAAGGCTTGAAGGATGTGCCAGTCGGAGGATCCGTGTGGACGTTCGCGCTGCAGGATAACTAGCACCGAATTCGAGTCGCATCGCAGTTCAAAGAGGAGACGCTATGAAAAAATCACTTGCCACGGTCGCGCTGCTTGCAGCGTTTTGCACGCCGCTTTACGCGCAAACCCAGCAGGACCTCGCGCGTGACGGCAAAGGGGGCAGCACGGACAACGTGCTGACCTACGGGATGGGCTACCACCAGAACCGTTACAGCCCGCTCAAGCAGATCAACAAGAACACGGTTAAGCGGCTGGTGCCGGTGTGGA
>JAQGMI010000136.1 GCA_028292435.1 Betaproteobacteria bacterium | reverse complement strand
GTTCAAAGTCGTCGCGCAGGAAAAAGGCATGTGCGTGATGCACGGTGAAGACAACGACATCGTGATGCACATGTACGACAAGCTGATTCGCGAAGGGCGCACCGGTTTCGAACACATGGCGGAAGTTCACAACGCAATGTCCGAAGACCTGTCGTTCCGCCGCGTGCTGGGTCTCGCGAAAAACGTGCCTGGCATTGCGCTGTATTTCATGCACGTGAGCGCCGCATCCGGCGTCGAAGCGATCCGCGAAGCACGCGCCCGCGGCATGGCCGTGTACGGCGAATCGCTGCATCAATATATGCTCTACACGCAGGATGATTACAAGCGGCCGAACGGCCAGATGTATCACACCTATCCCTCGCTCAAATCGCAGGCGGACCAGGATGCGTTGTGGCGCGGCATGACCGAAGGCACGCTGCACACCGTTGCAACCGACGAAGTGTGCTGTTCGCTGCAGGTGAAGACGATGGGCAAGCGTATCGACGACACGACCGGCGGCAACGTCGGCGTCGAGCCGCGCGTCTCGCTCATGTACACGGAGATGGTCGGCAAGCGCGGTTACTCGATTGAAAAATTCGTCGATCGCGTCTCGACCAACGCAGCGAAGATCATGGGCCTATACCCGCGCAAAGGCGCGATCGCGGCGGGCTCGGATGCCGATATCACCGTGCTCGATCCGGCGCGCCGCATGAAAATCACCAAAGAAATGCTGCACGAATCCGATTACTCGCCATGGGAAGGCCACGAAGTGCATGCATGGCCGTCGCTGACGGTACTCCGCGGCAAAGTCGTCGTCGACGACGGCAAATTCGCGGGCGATCTCAAGGACGGCCAGTATTTGTTGCGCAAAATATCCGAAGAAATCCGCGGTGGCGCGTCGCTGTGAAGTCCGGCGTGGTTGAATTTCTAAGCGACAGCCTTGCGCTGTGGCGGGTCGGGGGCTCGGTCGAAACCGGCAACGCGCCGGTGGTTGCAGTCATACGCACTCGCGGTCAGGTCGTATTTATCGAGCAGAATACCGATCGCGATGCGCCCTGGCGCTGGTTCGTGCGGTGGCGCGACGCCAACGCGATCGAGGAACGTTCGCGGCCTTGCGCGGCGCTGACCGGCATGTTGAATGCGGTGCGTGGCGCGCTCGGCGTCGAGCGCGGCAACGCGGTACGAATTGCTCCAGCGGGCTAGCACGCGGTTTCAGTCGTGATCCCTGTTTCCGTCATCACCGGGTTTTTGGGCAGCGGCAAGACGACGCTGCTTGCGCGCCTCTTGCGCGATCCGGCGATGGCGCGCACCGCCGTCATCATCAACGAATTCGGTGCAGTCGGACTCGACCATGAATTGATCGAAACGAGCGACGAGTCATTCATCGAGCTCTCGAACGGCTGCCTGTGCTGCAACGTGAGAAGCGATCTCGTATTGACGCTGCGCGATCTGGCCGCGCGCCGCGCCGCCGGCAGCGTGCCGCGCTTCGAGCGTGTTGTCGTCGAAACCACGGGGCTCGCGGACCCCGCGCCGATCCTGCACGCGCTGATGACGGATCGCAGCCTGAACGAGGTGTACGCGCTCGACGGCGTCATCACGACCGTCGATGCGGTCACCGGCCTGACAACACTCGATCATCACGGCGAATCGCTGCGGCAGGCGGCCGTCGCCGACCGGCTGATCCTGACCAAGACCGATGTGCCGGAAGCGGATACTGCTGCGCTGCGCACTCGTCTCGGGCAGATCAATCCAGGCGCGCCCATGCTCGAGGTAGTCGCCGGCGCAGTGCCGCCGGCCGCCTTATTCGACTGCGGCTTTTATGACCCGGCGGGCAAGCACCCCGACGTTCAAGCGTGGCTGGCGCACGAAGCGCATGCGGCGCACGAGCATTCGCATCATCTGGACGACATCACGAGTTTTTGCATCGTGCGCGACCAACCGCTGCATGCCGTGACGCTGTCGCTGCTGCTCTCGGCGCTCGCTGAAAACTGCGGCGCCGACCTGCTCCGCATGAAAGGCATCGTCAACGTGGTCGAAGAGCCTTCCTGTCCGGCGGTGATCCACGGTGTGCAACATGTTTATCACGCACCGGTATGGCTGCCGCGCTGGCCGTCGGACGATCGGCGCACGAGGATGGTTTTTATCGGGCGCAATCTGCGCCAATCGTGGGTGGAGAGCCTGATCGATTTCATCGACGCAGAAGTGGCGGATGAGATTGCGCGGCGCGAACTGGCGACGCACTGACAAAGCGCGGCACCGGCCGGGCTGCGGAGTAGCGGCGGACAGTTCATGGCAAAATACGCAATCCGCCCACCGCAAGCGAAGGAACGCATGTCCGCTCATTCGAACGCCAGTCCCCGCAGCGACGTAGTCCCGCAATCCGCACCCTTCGCGGACCGCGACATTCAGATCGCCGGGTTAAAGCTCCATTATCAGGATTTCGGCACGGCCGGCAAGACGCCGATGATTTGCGTGCACGGCGGCGCGGCGAGCGGGCACTGGTTCGATTTCATTGCCGGCGATTTCACCAGCGACTATCACGTGCTCGCCATCGACCAGCGCGGCCATGGCGACAGCCAATGGGCGCCCACGCCGGATTACTCGTACGAACGCTATGCGGCCGACATTGAAGAATTCGCAACGAAACTTAATCTGCGCGATTTCGTGCTGATCGGCCATTCGATGGGCGGCGCAGTCGCGCTTACGTATGCCGCAATGTTTCCCGGCCGGCTGGCGCGCCTCGTCGTCGTGGACACGACGTTGCACATGACGCCCGATCGCATCGCAAAATTGCGCGAAGTCGGCACGCGTCCCGGGCGCACCTATGCGACGCTGGAAGAATTCGTGTCGCGCTTTCGTTTGCGGCCGGCCGATTCGAGCGCAATGCCCGAAGTGCTGCGTCACCTCGCCAACCACGCCGCCAAGAAAAATCCGGACGGCACCATCGGGCATAAGTTCGATCGCGACGTGTACGCCGTGCGCGAGAGTATCGACGGACTGCCGCACTGGAACAACGTCAAGGTTCCATCGTTGATCGTCAAAGGTTCGCGCAGTTCGCGCATCACGCCGGAAATCATCGAGGAAGTGAGAAAGCGTGCGCCGCAAATCGACTTTGCCGAAGTCGCCGACGCCGATCATCACGTGACGCTCGACAACCCGGCGGGTTTCGTCAGCGCCGTCAAAGCGTTCCTGGTTAAACACAAAGGCCAGGGCTGAATTCGCCGCCGATTCGGAGTTTGAAAAATGTCTAAACGCAGATCGTGGCTCGTCGCGCCGGTGTCCAACCCGGAACTAGTTGCGCGCGCATCAAAGTCCGGCGCCGATGTCGTGGTGCTCGATCTCGCCGAGTTCGTCGTCGAAGCCGATCGCGAGGCCGCGCGCGCCGGTTTCGCGCAGGCACTGCAGACGATAGCGGCCGGCGGCGCCGAAGTGTTTGCTCAGGTCGATCCGACCGTAATGCCTGACGACCTCGAGGCATGTGTGCACCCGGGACTTGCCGGCATTGTCGTAAGCCGCGCCGAATCCACGGGTGAGATCGCGGAAGCCGATGAAGTATTGACGCGGCTCGAAGCCGAACGCGGCATTGCGCCGGGCACCGTGAAGATCGTCGCCGCGGTCGAGACCGCGCGCGGCAATCACGTTGCCGCCGACATCGCGCGCGCCAGCCCGCGAGTCTGCGCGCTGACGCTCGGACGCGCCGACCTCATCATGGATTTGCGTCCCGAGCCATCGGCCGAAATCCATTTGCTGCCGTACCTGATGCAGCGCCTGATCATCATCGCCGGTGCCGCCGGCGTTACACCGCTCGGTGCATGGTGGCGCGCGCCTGACCGTGGACTTCATGCGACTGCCGACAATACTTATGCGGCGGGACATCGCGGGCGCGCCATCGGATTCAAAGGCGCGTTTTGTCTGGTCGAGGATCAGGTCTCGGCGTTGAACCGTGCCTATAGTTGATCGAAACAAATAAAAGCATTCACCGCAAAGGACGCGAAGGACGCAAAGGAAATTCAAACGCTGTCTAGATGCTTTAGAGAGACGCCGGATTTTCCGCTCAGTTGCGGCGTCGCATGAATACGAGGTTAGGATGTTTGGAAGTTTTCCTTCGCGTCCTTCGCGTCCTTTGCGTCCTTCGCGGTCCAAGTTTGAAGATGGAGGATTGAAAAAAATGCATAAACAAACCGTGCGCCGTTCCGGCCTGACCATGCCGATCGTGACGCCGCGCTTCATCGACAACGCCTGGCGGCGCGATTGCGATTTCATCGTGATCGATCTTGAAGATTCGGTGCCGCAGCAATTGAAGGCGCATGCGCGCACGCTCGTCAAAAATGCGATCGCAACCGTCTCCAAGGGCGGCGCCGAAGCGTTTTGCCGCATCAATCACGACACGGTCGAGGCCGATCTTGACGGTGCGGTGTGGCCGGGGTTGAAGCGCATTAAATATCCGAAGACCGAGCACGCCGCGGAAGTTCGCATGCTCGACGAAATCATTTCCCGGCTCGAGCGCGAACGCGGCATCACGCCCGGCTCGATCGAAATCGATTGCGGCATCGAGACGGCACTTGGCACCGCCAACGTGCTCGAGATTGCCGCCGCCAGCCCGCGCGTGAAAGAGTTCGGCGCGAGCGCCGGCGGTTACGATTATTCGCGCGACTTGGGCGTCGAAATGTTCGTCGAATTCGACCAGTTCATTTATGGCAAAGGCGAAGCAGAGCTCGCGGCGCGAACGCTCGGACTCGGCGTGCGCGCGTCACCGTTCGTCGTGAATAAATCAGGCAGCGTCAGCGATCCGGATCGCGCCCTGCGGCAGGCCGAAGGCGCTTACAAAATGGGCATCCGGCTCGGCGGCGGCGGACTGAATCCCGCGGTCGTCGAAGGCCACAACAAGGGGCTCACGCCAACTGCGGAAGATATTCGCGATGCGCAGTGGGTGATCGAACAGTACCGGCAACTCGCATCGACGAGCGATACCTGGCGCGAAGTCGACGGCCGGGTGATCGATCGCTATGAGGCCGCGCGCGCGCGCGCCACGTTCGAATACGCCGACTTGTGCGCGGCCCGCGACAAGGAAAAGGCCGCCGCGGTGGAGCGCGTCAAAGCCGCGCTGAAGTAATCGACGGCATGGCCAAACGGAGAGAGGCAATGCGAACAGCCGGTTTGGTCTTGCTGACGCTCAGCGCAATCGCGATCGATGCAAACGCAGCGGAGCGTGCCTATCCCGTGCGTCCGATTCGTCTCCTGGCACCGTACCCTCCCGGCGGCGGCAACGATACGATGGCGCGCACGATCGGCGCCAAGCTGACCGAGGAATGGCATCAGCAGGTGATCGTCGACAACCGTCCCGGCGCGAACGGCCTGGTCGCCGCGGAACTCACGATGTACGCCGCGCCCGACGGCTACACGTTATTGATGGCCAATATCGGCAGCCACGCGATCAATCCCGCGCTGTACAAGAATATTCCGTACGACCCGGTCAAGGATTTCGCACCAATATCGCAGCTCGGCAGCACGGCCAATGTGCTGGTGCTGCATCCCTCGACGGCGGCGAAGACTGTGCAGGAATTGATCGCGCTCGCCAAAGCGAAGCCCGGCCAACTCACTTACGGCTCGAACGGCATCGGCAGTTCACAGCATCTCGCCGGCGCGCTGTTCTGCACGACGTTCGGCGTCAACATGATCCACGTGCCGTACAAGGGAACCGGTCCCGTCATGACCGATCTCGTCGGCGGACAAATCAGCTTGAGCTTCGCCAACATGCTCGCCGCGCTGCCGCTTGTGCGCAACAAGCGTCTGGTGCCGATCGGCGTCACTTCGCTCAAGCGCTCGCCGGCGCTGCCGGACGTGCCGGCGATTGCCGAAACGTCGTCCGGATTCGAAGCGGTCTCCTGGTGGGGAATCGTCGCGACCAAGGGCACGCCGCCTGATGTAGTCAACACATTGAATCGCGCGGTCGTCAAAGGTTTACGCGCGCCCGACACCCAGGCATTTTTCGCGAACATGGGCATCGAAGCGGGCGGCACCACGCCGCAGGAGTTCGGCGCGTTCATCAAATCCGAAATGATCAAGTGGGCAAAGGTCGTCAGGGAATCCGGTGCGCGCGCGGATTGAGACGGTCAACCTAACAAGTCAATGATGAAAATGTTTAAACGCTTGTTCGGCGCGGCGTCGCCTACTGAAGAACCGCCGCTCCTCGTTGCCGTCGTTTACGCCAATGCGATCCACGAGCCTCGATTCGTGTCGACGATAAAGCGATCCGTCTTTGCCGCTGCTTTCATGTTGCTATCAATGCCAGCAAGCGTCCATGCTCAAGCCTACCCTTCACGCACGATTCGCCTGGTCGTGCCGTACGTGCCGGGCGGCGGCGTCGATTTCGTCGGGCGGCTGGTCGCGCAAAAGCTGACCGAAACGCTGGGCGTCACGGTGTTTGTCGATAACCGTCCCGGCGGCGGCACGAATATCGGCTCGGAGGTCGTTGCGCGTTCGGCGCCCGATGGATATACCCTGCTGGTCGCGGGCGTGCCCAACAGCGCGAACATGGCGCTGTATCAAAAGCTGCCGTACGACACCGTGAAAGATTTTGCGCCCGTCGTTTTATTGGATACCGCCCCGAACATACTCGCGGTTCACCCCTCTGTGCCGGCGAAATCGGTCAAAGAACTCATTGCACTCGCGAAGTCTAAGAGCGGTGCGCTCACTTACGCGTCGGCCGGTATCGGCAGTTCGAACCATCTGTCGGGCGAACTGTTTCGCGTGATGGCCGGCATCGATATCGTGCACGTGCCGTACAAAGGCGGCGGCGCGGCGATCACCGATCTGCTCGCGGGCCAGGTGTCGATGTACTTCGGCACGACGCCGAGCACGCTGCCTTTCGTACAAAGCGGAAAGTTGCGTGCGCTCGGCGTCACGACTGCGAAACGCACGATCGCAGCGCCCGACTTGCCGACGATCGCGGAAGCGGGGCTGCCCGGTTACGAACAATCGGCGTGGCACGGGCTGCTCGCGCCGACCGGCACGCCCGGCGCAGTCATCGTCAAACTGAATGCCGAAGTAAATAAGCTGCTGCGGTCGGCCGACGCAGTCGAGCGCTTCAAAGCGCAGGGCTTCGACGTGCTGGGCGGAACTCCGCCGGATTTTGCGGCTTTCATCAAGCAGGACATCGCCAAGTACGCGAAGCTCGTGAAGGCGGCGGGAATCCGGATCGACTAGCGGCCGACTCGTTTAAAATCGAATGCACTTATTCTGACTAACCAGGCTTGGTAGAAACGAAAGCGAACATGGCGAACACAGCGACTAAGGCCGGAGACAGCACGGCAACCGCTTCATTGCACGAACTCGTAAAAATCGCCGGCCTGCCGGCATCGGCGGCCGACTCGGTCGAAATCACGGGTGAGGATCCGGTATTTCCGACTCGCTACAAGATCGTCGCGCCCGGCGCAGCGTGCATCGCCGCCACCGGCGTCGCAGCGGCTGAATTGTGGGAGCAGAAAACCGGACGCCGCCAGCGCGTGCGCGTCGAAGGGCGCGCAGCGGCGGCGGCAATGCGCGGCTCGCGCTATCTTAAATTCGACGGCAAGCGTCCGCCCGAAGATCCCGAGAACCTCACCGGCTTCTATCAATTGAAAGACGGCCGCTGGATATATCTGCACTGTAATTTCTTTAATCTTCGCGATCGCAATATCTCGGTGCTTGGCGCGCCGCGCGATAAAGCCGCCGTCGCGAGCGCAGTCGCCAAATGGGACGGGCTTGAGCTCGAAAACGCGATCGTCGAGGCAAACGGCTGCGCCTGCTTCGTGCGCAGTGAGGAAGAATGGCGCGCGCTGCCGCAAATGCACACCGTGGCCAAACTGCCGCTGCTCGAGATCACCAAAATCGGTGATGCGCCGCCGCGGCCGCTGCCTGCGGGCGACCGGCCGCTCGCGAATGTGCGCGTGCTCGATCTCACGCGGGTGCTTGCCGGGCCTACCTGCGCGCGTACGCTCGCCGAACATGGCGCGGATGTGCTGCGCGTAACGCGCGAAGATCTCGCCGACATGGGGCCGACCGATTTCGACACGGCTGTCGGCAAGTTATGCACGCATATCGATCTGCGCACGCCCGCCGGCGAAGCGAAGATGCGCGAACTTATCCAGACCTGCGATGTATTTTCCCAATCGTACCGGCCGGGTACGCTTGCCAAACGGGGTCTCTCGCCGGAAGCGCTCGCCGAAATGCGTCCTGGCATCGTCTACGTCACATTGAGTGCGTGGGGTCACGAAGGGCCGTGGGCGGCGCGGCGCGGTTACGACACGATAGTGCAATCGGCGAACGGCATGGCGTACAAGCCGAACAACGAGCGGCCTGCATTCCTGCCGGTATCTGAGCAGGATTATGTCGCCGGCTATCTGCTCGCTTACGGCGCCATGATCGCGCTCAGTCGTCGCGTGCGCGAGGGCGGCAGCTGGTTCGTGCGCTGCTCGCTGGCCGGTGCCGGGCAGTGGATACGCAATCACGGCCTGCTCGAGCCGTCGGTTTACAGCAAGGCCGAGCCGGAGCTTGCGCCCGACGAATTGAAAGCGTTGATGGTCGAGCACGATTCGCCGATCGGTCGCGTGACCAATCTCGCGCCGGTCGTGCAGATGTCGGAAACGCCCGCACGATGGGTGCGCCCTGCGGTGCCGCGCGGCTATCACCCGCCGGAATGGCCGCAGCGCAGCGCTTAATCTGCGGATAATCACATGACCGACAACACACAGCACCAAGTGCCGAATTCGTCCGGCACGCATCCGCCAAAACTCAAAGCGCCGGCGAACGCCGCCGATTGCCATATTCATATTTACGATCCGCGATTTCAGCCGGCGGTCGACAAGCCGCAGAACGGCACTGTCGGAGATTACCGGCTGCTGCAAAAGCGCATCGGCGTTTCGCGCGTCGTGATCGTGCAGCCGCGCAATTACAAAACCGACAACAGTGCGACGCTCGACGCGATCAAGCAGCTTGGCATCGCCAACGCGCGTGGCGTCGGCGTCCTTCACCCGACGGTCGACGAAGCCGAATTGAAACGCCTCGACGACGGCGGCATCCGCGGCATCCGCTTTACCTTGGGCAGCGCGAAAAATGCGGTCGTCAGCATCGACATGATCGAGCCGCTCGCCAGGCGCATCGCGCCGTATGGCTGGCACGTGCAACTCAACATGGATCCGCAGCAGGTGACGGCAAGCGCAGACATGCTTAAACGCCTGCCGACGCAGATCGTGTTCGATCACATGGGCAAGCCGCCGATGCCGGCTGGCATAAAAGATGAATCGCACAAAGTCATTCGCGGGCTGATCGACGCGGGTCGCGCGTGGGTCAAGATTTCCGGCGCGTACATCGTCGACGACACGCCGCCCGCGTACGCCGGGGCCACTTCAGTCGCGCAGGCGTTCGTGCGCGCGGCGCCTGAACGCGCGGTGTGGGGCAGCGACTGGCCGCATCCCGGACATCAGGAACACCCGGACGATGCGGCGCTCTTCGATCTGCTGAGCGTCTGGGCGCCCGACGAAAAGGTACGCAATCGCATCCTCGTCGACAATCCACAAAAACTTTACGGGTTCGGATAATGGCCATACTTGTTCGCCGCTCGAATTTAGTCGTGCGCATTGCCGACGCCGCCGCAGTCGATTCCGCCTGGCGCCACGGCGCCGATGCCATCACGCTCGATCTCGATGGCGCCGACACCGCGGCACGCAGCCGGATGCGCGAAGCGATTGAAAAATGTTCGCGCGGCGCGGCTGAAGTCTTCGTCAAGGTCGATCCAGCCGCGCTGACGGCCGATCTCGAATCCGCCGTGTGGCCAGGGTTGCGCGGCATCATGCTCAATAGCGTCAAGTCTGCCGCGCAAATTCAGGCCGCCGAGAAAGAACTCGCGGCGCTCGAAGCCGCACGCAGCGTGGCAAAAGGAACTGTGCAGTTAATCGTCGTGCTCGGATCGGCCGCTGGCGTTTGGGAGGTGCGCGCCATCGTCACGGCGAGTTCGCGCATTTCTCAGGTTTTTGTCGACGAGCCGGCGCTCGCCGCAGATCTCGACATCACACCCTTGCCCGACCTCGATCCGTTCGTTTATGCGCGCGGCCGCGTGATTGTCGAAGCGATTGCGGCGAAAGTCATGCCTATCGGCATCGCCTATCCGTTGAGCGTGCAAACCGACGCGGCATCGCCCGAAGAAATTCAGGCAGCAGCGTCCAAAGGAAAAAATCTCGGCTTCAAGGGTGCGCTTTGTCGCGATCCGGCGTGGGTTGCGCCAGTGAACGCCGCCTTTACGCCCACGCCCGAGCTCGTCATCTTCAACAAACGCGTGCGCGAAGCTTTCGCGGCCGGTGTTGCAGCCGGCACTGCGGCAGTCCCGCTCGATGGCCGAATGATCGATGTGCCGGTCGATGAATGGGCGATTGTCGTGCTGGAGACAGCGGAAGCGTGCGCGAAGCGGGATGCGGCAAAGGTGGCGGCGATTGCCGCCAGCGGATAGCGAGAAATTCCGCGGGATTCAGGCGGTTGTTTGTCTGTCGCAAACAAAGCCTTGACAGTATCTGCCTAGGCAGTGATAATGCGCTTCTCATCCTGAGGTCAGCGCAATGAAGGACATCTACGACGCAAAGCACTATCAGCCGGAAACGAGCGTCGGCTATCTGCTTAACCGCGCTCGCGCCGAGCTATTGTCCGCGATCGATCGCGAACTAGAGCCGCTCGACGTGACGGCTGCGCAGTACGCGATCCTGGCTCAGGTTGCGCATGAGCTCGCGGATTCGCCGGCAGGGCTGTGTAAGGGAATCGCTTACGATCCGGGTGCGATGACACGCATGATCGATCGCCTCGAAGCGAAGAAACTGATTCGCCGGCTGCGCAGTCCGCACGATCGCCGCGCCATCAATCTCGAACTGACCGACGAGGGGCGTGCAATCGTCCCGAAACTGCGCATCCAGGTTGTCGGCGTCATCAATCGATTTCTGCGCGGCTTTACGCAAAGCGAAGCTCGCCAATTCGAAAATTTTCTACAGCGCATGATCCGGAACGCCTGATTTTTTTGCGCATATAACTGCCTAGGCAGAGACAGCTCTGACAATAAAGTGAACCCATGACGACCCCAACCCTCAAACAATGGATAAGGCGCGCGCGTGCCGTGGCGCCTTACTTAGCGCTCGAGCTTGTGATGCCGGGCGGCACGCTGCTGGCAGCGTTGTTGTGGCTGTCGCGCAATCGTCATGAAGGAGATCTGAAGTGAACACTGCAATTAAATCGCTTGCCGCGCTCGCCCTCGCGATGTTGCTTGCCGGCTGCGCGAGCATGCGCGGGCTCGCGCCGAGCGCGAATATCGCCGATGCAAATACGCTCCGCGCGGAGAAATCGCTTGTCGGCACGCACCTGACGCCGGCCGCATGGCCGCAGTCGGATTGGTGGAAAACGCTCAACGATCCGCAATTAAACGCATTGATGGAGGAGGCGCTTGCCGGCAGCCCGACATTGCGCATAGCCGAGGCGCGCGTAAAGAGCGCACTCGGCTTCGCGCAATCGACAAACGCGGCGCAGTTTCCCCAGATCAACGGCGACGCGGCCGTGACGCGCGAGCGCTTTCCGGAGCGCGGGCTGGTGCCGCCGCCGTTTGCGGGTGCGTGGGCGACGCAGGCGCAACTGCAGGCGACGCTCGGCTATGAAGCAGACCTGTGGGGCAGAAACCGCGCCGCGTATCTGGGCGCAATCGGTGAGGCGCGCGCCGCCGAAATCGACGCGTTCGCGGCGCGGCTTGCACTGTCCGTGAATGTCGTTCAGGCCTACGTCCAATTTCACCGGGCGTTTTTGCAACTCGACGTTGCGCAAAAAAATCTGAGGGAACGAGAGCAGTTATTCGACCTGACGCGCCAGCGTTTCGAAGGCGGACTCGATACGCGTCTCGCCGTTAAGCAGGCGGAGTCCGCCGTGCCCGGGGCGCGCGAGCAGATCGCCCAACTCGACGAAGCGATCGACCTCGCGCGGCATCAGCTCGCCGCCCTTGCAGGGCAAGGCCCCGATCGCGGCCTGGCCTTACAACGTCCGACGGTCAACGCCGCCATGCAGGCAGAACTGCCGGCAGCGGTTCCCGCCGAGTTGATCGGCCGGCGTCCGGATCTCGTGGCGCAACGCTGGCGCGTCGAAGCGGCGGCCAAAAACATCGACGTCGCGAAAGCCGACTTTTATCCGAACGTGAATCTCTCGGCGTTCATCGGTCTGCAAACGATCGGCTTGAGCGGATTCTTCCAGGCCGGCAATGCGACTTACGGATTGGGGCCGGCCGTCACCCTGCCGATCTTCGACGCCGGACGCCTGCGGGGCAATCTCGCGCAACGCAACGCGGGTTACGACGTCGCCGTCGAGCAATACAACCAGACCCTTGTCGACGCAATGCGCGATGTCGTCGATCAGCTGACGTCGATGAAGAGCGTCGAGACGCAGCGCAAGGACCAGGCATTGAGTGAAGCCGCCGCGCAGGAAGCGTACGACCTCGCGATGCAGCGATATCGTGAAGGCATCGGCAACTATCTCGAAGTATTGACCGCCGAAAATCAACTTCTCACGCAGCAGAGCATCGGTGTCGATCTGCGCGCGCGCGAGCTTAGCTTATCGGTAAACCTCACCCGTGCGTTGGGCGGCGGCTTCGAGCCGGTCCGGATGCCCACGTCGCAAGTGCACGATGAGCAGGTGCCCGCAAAGAAATCGTCCTGGCTCGCGCGCCTTTTCGGCGGCTAGCCGTCATTACCCCTATCCGCAGGAGAACGTATGAGTGAAGCCATAAACGAATTGAATCCGGCGCCGGAAGCCGATGGCAACGACGCCCGCTCGCGCAAGCGCAAACGGCTGATCGGCGGGATCGTCGGCGTGTTCATGCTGGCGGGCATCGCGTACGGCGCTTACTGGATGCTGGCCGGACGCTACGTGGAAACCACGGACAACGCCTACGCCGGTGGCAACGTCGTGCAGATCACTCCTCAGATCGCGGGCACCGTCATCGCCGTGAACGCTGACGATACGCAGTTCGTAAATGCAGGGCAGGTGCTCGTGCGGCTCGATCAGGCCGACGCCGAGGTCGCGCTCGAGCAGGCCGAAAGCAATCTCGCCAAAACCATTCGTGACGTGCGCAACCTGTATGCAACGAATGCGCAGCAGCAGGCGAATGTCAACGTGCGCGAGGCGGACGTTTCGAAAGCGCAGCAGGACGTCGCGCGGCGGGAGCGGCTGGTGACGACCGGCGCCGTGTCACGCGAGGAACTCGACCACGCGCGCGACGCGCTGCGAAGTGCGCAGGCGGCGCTCGTTGCGGCGAAACAACAATCGGCCGCAACCGGTGCGCTCGTCGACCGAACGACCATCGAGGGGCATCCCGACGTGCAGAAAGCGGCAGCGACGGTGAAAGACGCGTATCTCACGCGCGCGCGCACCGCATTGCCTGCCCCGGTCTCCGGTTTCGTCTCGAAGCGCAACGTACAGCTCGGTCAGCGCGTCGCGCCCGGCACGCCGCTGATGGCGGTCGTGCCGCTCAACCAGGTGTGGATCGATGCGAACTTCAAGGAGCCGCAGCTTGCGAACATGCGCGACGGCCAGCCCGTCACTTTGAAAGCTGATATTTACGGTGGCAAAGTCGAATATCACGGCCGCATCGTCGGCTTTGGGGCGGGCACCGGTGCGGCGTTTTCGCTGCTGCCGGCGCAGAACGCAACCGGCAACTGGATCAAGATCGTTCAGCGCGTGCCCGTGCGCATCGCGCTCGATCCGGAAGAACTCGCGCAGCATCCGCTGCAGATCGGCCTGTCGATGGAAGCGACCGTCGATACGCATGAGCGCGGCGGCGAGCGCCTGCCGCAGGTCGCGAGGGCGACGGAATACAAAACCGACGTCTTCGGCTCGCTCGACGAGCTCGCCACAGCGCGCGTGCGCGAAATAATTGCCGCCAACGAAGGCGTTGCCGGCGTTCGAGCTTCGAGTAACGTCGCCAAAGCAAAGCCGCCGCGCGCCGCCGCAGTCATACAGCGCGAAATGCCGCCCGCTGTCGCCCAGTCGGCGCACTGAAACGTCGAGGCAATCATGAGCGAAGCGACCGCCGGACGCAGGGACGCGGCACCGCTGACAGGCGCGCCGCTCGTCCTCGGCACGATCGCGCTGTCGCTCGCGACGTTCATGAACGTACTCGACACGTCGATCGCGAACGTGTCGATTCCCTCGATCGCCGGCGATCTTGGCGTGTCGCCCGATCAGGGCACTTGGGTCATCACCAGTTTCGGCGTTGCGAACGCAATCGCGCTGCCGCTCACCGGCTGGCTCTCGCAGCGTATTGGCCAGGTGCGCCTCTTCACCGCGTCGGTGCTGCTTTTCGTGGTCGCGTCGCTCATGTGCGGCATGGCGACTTCTTTCCCGATGCTGGTGTTTTTTCGCGTCTTGCAGGGCGCCGCCGCGGGGCCGATGATTCCGCTTTCGCAAACGCTTCTCCTGTCGAGCTATCCGCGCGAAAAGTCAGGGGTTGCGCTCGGCATGTGGTCGATGACCACGCTGGTCGCGCCGGTTGCCGGGCCGTTGCTCGGCGGCTGGATTACCGACAACATTGCGTGGCCGTGGATCTTCTATATCAACGTGCCGGTCGGTCTCGGCGCCGCGGCGCTCACATGGTCGATTTATAAAGCGCGGGAAACGCCGCGCAAAGCGCTGCCGATCGATACGGTCGGACTGGTACTGCTCGTGGTCTGGGTCGGCACGCTGCAGATCATGCTCGACAAAGGCAAGGACCTGGACTGGTTCCATTCGGGTCAAATCGTTGCGCTCGGCCTCGCGGCACTGATCGGTTTCGCGCTTTTTCTGGTCTGGGAATGGTACGAAAAGCATCCCGTCGTCGACCTGCATTTTTTTACCCGCCGCAATTTTGTCGCCGGCACGCTCGCGGTATCGCTCGGCTACGCAGCGTTCTTCGGCAATCTCGTGTTATTGCCGCTATGGCTGCAGCAGTTCATGGGCTATACGGCGACCGAAGCGGGCTTCGCGCTGGCGCCGGTCGGCTTGCTGGCGATTTTGATCACGCCGTTCGTCGGCCGCTTCGGCAATCGATTCGATCCGCGCCTGCTCGCGTCGACGTCGTTCGTAATTTTCGCGCTCGTGCTGTACATGCGCGGCCATTTCACGACGCAGGTCGACTTGCCGACGATCATGGTGCCGACAATCATCCAGGGCGCTGCCGTAGCGCTGTTCTTCATTCCGCTGATCGGCCTCACGCTGTCGGGACTCAAGCCGCACGAAGTGCCGGCCGCGACCGGACTCACCAATTTCTTTCGCATCACCTTCGGCTCGTTCGGCACATCGATCGCGACGACGCTGTGGGCGAGCCGCGCGTCGCTGCATCATGCGCAGCTCGCCGAGCACCTGACGCCGTACGATCCCGCAGCGGCGCAGACGATTGCGAACCTGCAGGCGTCAGGCTTGTCGCCCGACCAGGCGCGCGGCATGCTGAACCAGCTCGTCGATCAGCAGGCTTTCACATTCGCGGCGACCGACATCTTCAACGCGTCGGCGGTACTGTTCATCGTGCTTGCGGTGTTGGTGTGGTTCGCGCGGCCCGCGCGCGGCGGCAGCAATGCGGCGGCTGCGGCCGCGGCGCATTAAGTTGCGCCACAGCTAAGTTTAGAGAGGTGACGCTCGAGGGGGGCGGATTAGCAGCCATTTCCCCGCGAGCGGCTCGTTTGCTGTGGGACTAGTTGAGCGATGCTAAGCTGGGACTGAACACAATGTCCCAGAGATGACCGTCGGGATTCTGAAAGTAGCCCGCGTATCTGTAAGGCCTATTGAAATCGTATCCCGTCGTTTCCCATGCTCGTTTGGAAGTGCCTATTGCGAAAGCAAGCCGCGCCGACTTTGCGAGTCGATTGCATGCCTTTGCTACGCGACAAGATTGAGCTGCCAGGAAACACCGAAGCGATCATTTACCCATCCAAAGCTTCTGCTGAATCCATAATTGTCCAAGGGCATCAGCACCTGGCCCGACTCGGCCAATACCCCGAAAAGGCGAACAATCTCCTTTTCTGTCTCACATTGAATGAAGAGCGACATCGACGGCGTAAAGTTGAATTGGTGCGGAGCCGCGCTGTCGATGGCCATGAGCTGTTGTCCACTCAGGGAGAAATTCGCCAACTTGACGGTGCCTTCCGGCTCATTCTCCCCAGACCCATACCGTTTGATGCTATCAATGCGCGAGTTCGGAAACTGCGCAACATAGAAGTTGATTGCTTCCTCGGCTTTGCCGTGCTTGTCGCCCGAAAACATCAGGAAGGTTGTGATTGTTGTCATTTAGCCATCCTCTGCTTCTTATCGGCGCCGATTGATATTGAGCCTAACGTCGCGCATCACCAGCGCGCGGCGTCGTTTCGCGCGTCTGTATGGATGCGATAGTTAGGTGTCTAGCCACTGTAAGGGGGCCAAGGAGATCTGTCTTTAACCTTGACACCAGCGTATGTCAGATAGGAGCCAACGACTAGTGCAACAATCCCAAATAGTGCCCAAGCCCACCCTTCCACGTATGCTAACGGCAAAGCCATTACACACAACATAGCCGTAAG
>JAQGMI010000132.1 GCA_028292435.1 Betaproteobacteria bacterium | reverse complement strand
GCGCCGTCAAAGGCGCGAGCGGGCGGCCGGTGCCGCTGCTGTCTCAGTATTTGATCGGCCGCGCGTCACAGCGCTCATGATAACCGGCCGGCCTGCGGTCAGCGGCTGCGCCGGCGCGCGATGACGCAGATCGATTTCTACTTTCACGTCGAGAACAAGCTGCAGATGGCGTGCGCGCTGAGCGCCAAAGCGTGCGCGCGCGGCATGCGAGTTCTCGCATATTGCGCCGACGCCGAGGCCAGCCAGAAACTGAGCCGGCTGCTGTGGACATCGCAGGCCGTTAGCTTCATTCCGCACTGCAAGCCGGGCGACCCGCTTGCGGCGGTCACGCCCGTAATTGTCGATCACGAAGGAACTGAGCCGGCGCACGATCAAGTCTTGATCAACCTGCGCGCCGACTGGCCGCCGTTCTTCAGCCGCTTCGAGCGCCTGATTGAGATCGTGAGTCTCGACGAAGAAGACCGCAGCAATGCACGCGCGCGTTTCAAGTTCTATCGCGATCGCGGCTATGCGATCCAGAACCACGATCTTTCAAAAGCCGCCCAGTAAGCGCACCCGGAACGATGAGTACAGTGGACGACAACGATGATCAAACAGCAACCAACGACGTTCTCGGACGCGCAGATGCGCTCTTGAAGCGCCATCGTTCGGCAATCAAACCACGCGTCGACGCCGGCGCCGTACCCACGCTACTCGAGCACGTCGAAAGCGAGTTTGACGCATTGCAGATTCCGACGTTGACCGACATCGTCGGCGAGCCGGCGGTGCAGCGCACGACGGCGGTCGATGAAACTACGGCACAAAGCGGCGAGATCATTTCCCGCGTGCAGGCGCAGAACCTGGAACACGGTGTCTATCAGAAGTTGAAACAAGGGCTTGATGCGCAGATCGCCGACGTGCTGCATAGCAAGTTCATGCCCGATGTCGCCGGCGCGCTCGATCAGGCGCTGCACAAAATCAACGCCGAATTAAAAACCAGCATCAATGCGATGGTGCGCGCCTCAATTGAAGAAACGTTGCATCAGCAGCTAAAGCAGCTGCGATTGACTGACGCTGCGCCCGCCGCTGCCATGCCGGTAGCCGAGCCAGCCGCTCAGCCAGTTGCAGAACTGACCGCCGCGCTGCCTGATGCCGTCGACACGTCCGGTATAATCCGCGGCTCTTCTGCACCACCCCCCGCTGAGATGGAACTCGCCAAGAGCTTTGAGCCCCACGCGATTGAAAGTCGCTGGTATCCCGAATGGGAAAGCCGTGGCTATTTCCGCCAATCCGGCGATGACACGCGCCCGCCGTACTGCATTCAGCTGCCGCCGCCGAACGTCACCGGCACCTTGCATATGGGCCACGCGTTCCAGCAGACATTGATGGATGCGCTGGTCCGCTATCACCGCATGCGCGGCGACAACACCAATTGGGTGGTCGGCACCGATCACGCAGGCATCGCAACGCAAATCGTGGTCGAACGCCAACTCGAAGCAAAAAGCCAATCGCGCCACGATCTCGGCCGGGCGGCGTTCATCGAACGCGTATGGGAATGGAAACAGGAGTCCGGCTCGACGATCACCCGGCAGATGCGGCGCCTCGGCACATCTGCCAACTGGGACTACGCCGACACGGAAGGCCACAAAGCCGGCTACTTCACGATGGACGAGAAAATGTCGCGCGCCGTCGTCGAAGTCTTCGTGCGGCTGCACGAAGATGGACTCATTTACCGCGGCAAGCGGCTCGTCAACTGGGACCCGGTCCTTGGCACCGCGGTGTCCGACCTCGAAGTCGACAGCGAAGAAGAAGACGGCAAGATCTGGGAAATTAAATACCCGATGGCTGACGGCACGGGCGCCCTGATAGTGGCGACCACCCGACCTGAAACGCTGCTCGGCGATGCCGCGGTCGCAGTCAATCCCGACGACTGGCGTTACCAGCATTTGATCGGCAAACGGGTTCAGTTGCCGCTGACCGGCCGCACCATACCGGTGATCGCAGATAGTTATGTCGACCGCGAATTCGGCACGGGCTGCGTCAAGATTACGCCGGCACATGACTTTAACGACTATCAAGTCGGGCAGCGCCACCAACTCGAGATGATTAACATCCTGACGCTGAGCGCCACGATCAGCGATTCCGCACCGGAGCCGTATCGCGGCCTCGACCGCTTTGAAGCGCGCAAACGCGTGCTCGCCGACCTGACCGCGCAAGGACTGCTCGTTGCCGAAAAGCCGTACAAGCTGCGCGTACCGCGCTCGGGACGCACCGGCGCGATTGTCGAGCCGATGCTGACGGATCAGTGGTACGTAAAAATGGACGGACTCGCCAAGGCCGGGCTCGATGCGGTCGCTGCGGGTGAAGTCAAATTCTTCCCCGAACACTGGACCACGACCTACAACCAGTGGCTCGAGAACATCCAGGACTGGTGCATCTCGCGGCAACTGTGGTGGGGCCACCAGATCCCCGCCTGGTATGACGACAGCGGCAGGATTTACGTTGCGCGCAGCGAGGAAGAAGCGCGCGCGCAAGCGGCGGCGAACGGCTATAGCGGTGCGCTCAAGCGCGACGACGACGTGCTCGACACCTGGTTCTCGTCGGCGCTCGTGCCGTTCACGTCGCTCGGCTGGCCGGAAAAGACCAGGGACCTCGACGTATTTTTGCCCTCGTCCGTGCTGGTGACCGGCTTCGACATTATTTTCTTCTGGGTCGCGCGCATGATCATGATGACCCTGCACTTCACCGGCAAGGTCCCGTTCCGGCATGTTTACATCAATGCCCTCGTGCGCGATGCCGAGGGGCAGAAGATGTCGAAGTCCAAAGGCAATACGCTTGACCCGCTCGACTTGATCGACGGCATCACGCTTGAAGCGCTGCTCGCCAAATCGACGGTCGGGCTGTTGCGTGCCGATCACAAAACCAAGATTGAAAAGTACATCCGCAAGAATTATCCGGACGGCATCCCGTCTTTCGGCGTCGACGCTTTGCGTTTCACTTTCGCATCGCTCGCGACCTTTGCGCGCACGCTGAACTTCGACTTGAGTCGCTGCGAGGGCTATCGAAATTTCTGCAACAAACTGTGGAACGCGACACGCTTCGTGCTCATGAACTGCGACGGCAAAGATGTCGGCCTCGACGGAACGCTGCCGCTCGAATACTCGCCCGCCGATTTGTGGATCGTGAGCCGCCTGCAACGCGCGGAAGCCGAAGTTGCCAAAGGATTCAGCGAATACCGGTTCGATAACACGGCGCGCGCGATTTATGAATTCGTGTGGGAGGAATACTGCGATTGGTATGTCGAGCTCGCCAAAGCGCAGATGGCCGGCGGCAATGAAGCACAGCAACGCGCGACCCGGCGCACGCTCGTGCGCGTGCTCGAAGCAACCTTGCGCCTTGCGCACCCGATCATTCCGTTCATTACCGAAGAGCTGTGGCAGAAAGTCGCACCGCTTGCCGCCATCAGCGGTGCGAGCATCATGCTTGAACCGTATCCCGAAGCGGACGCCACCCGCATCAGTGAAGCGGCGGAGCAGCATGTCGCGCTGTTGAAAAAACTGACCAATGCCTGCCGCACCTTGCGCAGCGAAATGAACCTCGGACCGCAGCAAAAAGTGCCTTTGCTCGCGCAAGGCGACCGCACGACGCTGACTGCGCTGGCCCCTTACCTGACGCCGCTCGCGCGGCTAACGGAAGTTTCCATCGTCGATGAGCTACCGCAAGTCGACGCGCCAGTCTCGATCGTCGACGACTTTAAGCTGATGCTCAAGATTGAAGTGGATGCCGCCGCCGAGCGTGCGCGGCTTGGCAAGGAAATGGCGCGGATCTCCGGTGAAATCGAAAAAACGCGCGCCAAGCTCGCCAATTCGAACTTCGTCGCGCGCGCGCCGGCCACCGTCGTCGAGCAGGAACGCCAGCGCCTCGTTCAGTTCGAAACCACCGTCGCTAAATTGCGCGCCCAGCTCGAACGGCTCGGATGATTCACGCGCTTCGCGCGTTTCAATACCGCAACTTCCGGCTATATTTTTTCGGCCAATCGCTATCGCTGCTCGGGACGTGGACCCAGCAGGTCGCCATGAGCTGGCTCGTTTACCGCCTGACCGGCTCTGCCTTTCTGCTCGGCGTCACCGCGTTCGCGAGCCAGATCCCGATACTCTTTTTCGCACCGCTGGGCGGCCTGTGGGCCGACCGCTTCGATCGCCGCAAGCTCTTTATCGCGACCCAGGCGTTCGCAGTCGTGCAGGCGTTGGCGCTCGCGGCGCTTACCTATTCAAACGTGATCGAGGTCTGGCAAATAATCGTGATGGCGGTGCTGCTTGGCGTCGTGATGGCAACCGATACGCCGGTGCGACAATCGTTTGTCACTGAGCTCGTGCCGTCGAAAACCGATCTGCCCGGCGCAATCGCGATGAACGGTCTGGTGCAGAACGCGGGCCGCATGATCGGGCCCAGCATTGCCGGCTTGCTGATTGCCATCTCAAGTGAAGCATTTTGCTTCCTCGCCAATGGCTTAAGCAAGATAGCCGTTATTGTTATTGTCGCCCTCATGCAAATCGACGTCCGCGCCGTCAAGGCGGCGAGCGCACCGATGCTGCGGGGGCTCAAGGAAGGCGCCGTTTACGCGGCGAGCCTGCTGCCCATCAGGCTGCTGCTGCCGATCGTTGCGCTGATCAGTTTCATGGCAACGCCCTATCAGGCGCTGATGCCGATTTTCGCCGCAGAGGTTTTCAAGGGCGACGCGCGCATGCTGGGCTTTCTGATCGGTGCAGCAGGGCTCGGCGGATCGAGCGGTCTTCTGTACCTTGCGGCGCGGCGCGACGTTCGCGGTCTTGCACGTCTGATTGCATTCGGCGCGCTGCTCGCCGGCGTGAGCCTGATGGTATTCGGCGAATCGAAAGTGCTCTGGCTTTCGCTCGCGGCAATCATGCTGACGGGCTTTGGCATCATCCTGGTTGGCATGGGCACGAGCATGATTTTTCAAACGATAGTGGCGGACGAAAAACGCGGTCGCGTGATGAGTTTTTTCACGGTCGCGTTTCTCGGCATGAGCCCGCTTGGCAGTTTCGTCGCCGGCTCTCTCGCGCATCAAATCGGCGCCGGCCACACTCTGTTCGCCGGTGGCGCGTGTTGCGTGATTGGGGCGATTGTTCTCTGGCGACAGCTGCCGCGCTTGCGCGCGGACATTCGTAAAACTTACCTCGAGCTCGGCGTCGGCAAGCCCTGAACCATTCTGCGTTCTTAAGTCCGTTCGCCTTGTTGCCCGCTGCAATCGCGGTCGTTACACTGACGGCATCTCAGCGTTTCGCATGACCGCCCGGATCCGCTCATGGACGTCGTCGCACCTATCGCAATGGCAGCAGGGCTCGGCTGGGCCAGCGGGCTGCGGCTGTATGCAGTGCTGTTTTTTATCGGTGCGCTTGGCTACTTTGGTTTCATCACACTGCCGGCGGATCTTTCCGTTTTAATGCACCCGATTGTGATGTTGACGACGGGTGCCCTCTTTGCGTTTGAATTCGGCGCCGACAAGATTCCGGGCTTCGACAGTATCTGGGACAGCTTCCAGACGTTTGTGCGCATACCCGGCGGCGCATTACTCGCAGCGGCGGCAGTCGCCGATCACAGCGGCGCCTATGCGCTGGCGGCTGGTCTGCTGGGCGGCACCTTTGCCGCGGGCGCG
>JAQGMI010000114.1 GCA_028292435.1 Betaproteobacteria bacterium | reverse complement strand
GTTCAATCGTTAACCGCTAAGGACGCGAAGGAAACCATCCAATGCGTTGAGATGCCCTATGATTTACAAAACTCGCGGCGGGCCGAAACTAACTCACCCACTGTTCCCTCATGCTTTGGACTTCCTTTGCGTCCTTTGCGGTCCAATGTCTGGCTTTTGTTCAGTGCGTGAGCTTCTGGCCGTGCTCGCGCGTGTCGTGGAAGCCGACTTTCGGCCAGCGTTCCACCGCCAGCTGCAGGTTGTATTTATTTGGCGCGAGATAGACTGGATTGTCATCGACGTCGCTCGCCATGTTGATACCAAGCTCGCGCTCGAAATTCTTGCGCATGGTCTCGTCCGGAAAGGTGAGCCAGCGCGCGGTAAAAATATTCGCGGCGTCGTAAACTGCATCGACCTTGTATTCGCTTTGCAGGCGCTGCGCGACGACCTCGAACTGCAGCGTGCCGACCGCGCCTAGCAGCAGCGAGCTGCCGGTATCGAAGACCTGGATCGCGCCTTCTTCGCCGAGTTCCTGCAGGCCTTTCTGCAATTGCTTTGCCTTGAACGGATCGCGCGCGCGCGCCAACCTGAAGAGTTCGGGCGCGAAGTACGGGATTCCCTTGTAGCCAAGTTCTTCGCCCATCGTCAGCGTGTCGCCGATTTGAAGCTGACCGTGATTGTGTATGCCGATGATGTCGCCGGCGACAGCGTCTTCACTCCTGACGCGCTCGTTCGCCATGAAGGTCAATGCATTACCGAGCTTGATCTCGCGTTTGATGCGTGCGTGATGCACCTTGATACCGGGCAGGTAGCGCCCCGAGCAAACGCGAAAGAACGCAATGCGGTCGCGATGTTTGGGATCCATATTGGCCTGGATCTTGAACACGAAGCCGCTGAACGGCGGTTCGGCGGGATGTACGACGCGGCTGCCGCCGTCGCGCGGCTGCGGCGGCGGCGCCCATTCGACCAGCGCGCGCAGAATTTCTTGCACGCCGAAATTATTGATACCCGAGCCAAAGAACACCGGCGACTGCCGGCCGGCGAGAAACTCATCCAAATCGAACGGCGAACTTGCACCACGGATCAGATCGACATCGCGGCGAAGCGCCGTCATTTCCTGCGGAAACAATTCGTCGAGACGTGGATTGTCGAGGCCGGCAATGTTCTCGCTGTCGTCCGTCCTGCGCTCTTCGCCCGGCGTGAAGCGCACCAGACGGTCTTCGCGCAGGTCGAACACGCCGCGGAAACTTTTGCCCATACCGATCGGCCAGCTCACCGGCGCACAGTCGATTTTGAGCACCGACTCGATTTCCTCGAGCAGCTCAACCGGCTCGCGCACTTCGCGGTCCATCTTGTTAACGAAGGTAATGATCGGCGTCGCGCGCAGCCTGCAGACCTCGAGTAGTTTGATGGTCTGCGTTTCTACGCCCTTCGCTGCGTCGATCACCATCACTGCGGCGTCGACCGCCGTCAGCACGCGATACGTATCTTCCGAAAAATCCTCGTGGCCCGGCGTATCGAGCAGGTTGATCGTGTGGCCCGAGTAATCGAACTGCATCACCGAGCTCGTCACTGAAATGCCGCGCTGCTTTTCGATCTCCATCCAGTCGGAGGTCGCATGGCGCGCGCTTTTGCGCGCCTTCACGGTGCCTGCCATCTGGATTGCGCCGCCGAACAGCAGCAGCTTCTCCGTCAGCGTCGTCTTGCCCGCGTCCGGGTGCGAAATGATGGCAAAGGTCCGCCGCTTCGCGACATCGCGCACGAGATCGGCGGGGAAAGTGGGTGCGTCCATATTCAGATTAGCGGCTGCTGCGAACCCGCTCCATTAAAGGCGACGGTCCGGACAATTAAAAAACCGCCGGCGAAACTGCTGCGGGCGGCCACGAATGACCACATTATACCCGCTAGTTCAGTGGCAGACCGTACGGCCGGCGGCGTGAGATTAAGGTTAGAATGCCGCAACTTACGCGACTCACGAATCGTGACTACCGCCGCTACTTTCCAGATCGACTACCTGCAGTTTCTCGACGCGCATGGCAAGGTCGTCGCGCCGCTGCCGGCCTTTGCAAAAGACGCCGGGAAACTTGCCGAGCTCTATCGCGCGATGGTGCTAATGCGCACCTACGACGCCAAAGCGATCGCGCTCCAGCGCACCGGGCAGCTCGGCACCTATGCATCGCTATTAGGCAAGGAAGCAGTCGAAGCCGGCATCGGCGCTGCGATGTCGAAGGACGATGTCTTTCTCTGCACCTACCGGGAAAATGGCGTGCAGATCATGCGCGGCGTCACCATGCAGGAACTGCTGCTGTATTGGGGCGGCGACGAACGCGGCAGCGATTTCGCCGGCCCTCGCCGGGATTTTCCCGTGTGCATCACGATTGCGTCCCAATGCCTGCATGCGACCGGCGTTGCCTATGCAATGAAACTGCGCAAGCAGAAGCGCGCGGCCGTGTGCACGATTGGCGACGGCGCCACATCGAAAGGCGACTTTTACGAAAGCCTCAATGCGGCCGGCACGTGGCAATTACCGGTCATATTCTTCGTCACCAACAATCAATGGGCGATCTCGGTGCCGCGAAAAACGCAGAGCGCCGCGCAGACGCTTGCGCAGAAAGGCATCGCCGCCGGCATCGCGTGCGTGCAGATCGACGGCAACGATGTCATTGCCGTGCATCATGCGATGAATGAAGCGCTCGCCAAAGCGCATGCGGGCGGCGGGCCAACGCTCATCGAGGCAGTCAGCTACCGGCTCGCGGACCACACGACAGCCGACGATGCCTCGCGCTATCGCCCGCCGGAGGAAGTTGCAGATGCGTGGAAGCGCGAACCGGTCCTGCGGCTGCGCAATTACCTGAGCGAAACGGGCGCGTGGGACAAGGCGCGTGAGGAGTCGCTGTTAAAGCAGTGCAACGAGCAAGTGCAGGCTGCCGCACAGGCATACATCGACACGCCGCCCCCGCCGCTCGACCAGATGTTCGATCACCTGTATGCAACGCTGCCGGCGGCATTCTTCGCACAGCGCGCGGCAATTCTCGGCTGATCATGGCGCAGATCACGCTCGTCGAAGCGGTCAATCTCGCGCTGCATCGCGCGATGAGCGACGATGCCGACGTCGTCGTGCTTGGTCAGGACGTCGGCCGTGACGGCGGCGTGTTCCGGGCGACGCTCGGCCTGCTCGGCAAATTCGGTCCTGAACGCGTCGTCGATACACCGCTCGCGGAAAACCTGATCGCCGGCATGAGCATCGGCATGGCGGCGGAAGGTTTGAAGCCGGTCGCTGAAATTCAGTTTTCCGGTTTTTCTTATACGATCATCGATCAGATTCTGAATCATGCCGGCCGCCTGCGTCATCGCACCCGCGGTCGCCTCTCCTGCCCGCTCGTGCTGCGCACGCCGTGCGGCGCCGGCATTCATCCACCTGAACATCATTCGGAAAGCCCCGATGCGATGTTCGCGCACATTCCCGGCATACGCGTCGTTTATCCATCGTCGCCGCGCCGCGCTTACGGCCTGCTGCTCGCGGCGATTCGCGATCCCGACCCTGTCATCTTCCTCGAGCCCACGCGGCTTTACCGTCTGTTCAAGGAAGAAGTCGCCGACGACGGCCAAAGCTTAGCGCTCGACGCCTGCTACACGTTGCGCGAAGGCACCGATGTCACGCTGGTGAGCTGGGGCGCGATGGTTTACGACACCCTGCAAGTCGCCGACGAATTGGGTGAGCAAGGCATCGCCGCGGAAGTCATCGACGTCGCCACGTTAAAGCCGATCGATTTCGACACCATACTGGCGTCGGTCGGGCGCACGGGACGCTGCGTCATAGTGACCGAAGCGCCGCGTCACTGCAGTGTTGCCTCAGAAATTGCCGCGAACCTCGCAGAGCATGGATTGTTGAGCCTGCTCGCGCCAGTGCAGCGCGTTACCGCACCCGACGTCGTCGTTCCGCTGTCCCGTCTTGAGCATCACTACCTGCCCGGCAAACAGCAGATTACCGCCGCTGTGCGCAAGGTTCTCGAATTCGCTTAAGCGTAAAACCCTAAATAATTAAGCCATCGCTTCTGACTGAAAACGATCATGAGAATCTTTAAACTGCCCGATCTCGGCGAAGGCCTGCAGGAAGCGGAAATCGTGACCTGGCACGTAAAGGCCGGCGATACCGTCGCGATCGACCAGCCGCTTGCATCAGTTGAAACCGCCAAAGCGATTGTCGACGTGCCCTCCCCCTACGCCGGCAAGATCGTGAAGCTTTATGGCAACGAGCGGGACGT
Source organism: Betaproteobacteria bacterium (assembly GCA_028292435.1). Taxonomy (GTDB): domain Bacteria; phylum Pseudomonadota; class Gammaproteobacteria; order Burkholderiales; family SG8-41; genus PALSA-1004. Next base: position 21,901 of record JAQGMI010000114.1, on the reverse strand, counting down.
CGCGCATGTCGGGCAGCCGCTCGTCGCATTCGACGGCGGCGACGACGATTCGGGAACGGTCGTCGGCAAAGTTGAAGTCGGCCAGAAAGTCATGGGCGACGCGCCCCCCGCCGCAACACCGCTTGCGCATGGCATCAAAGCGACGCCTGCGGTACGCGCGCTCGCGCGCAAACTCAATGTCGATCTCGCGATGGTGACGCCAACCGGCGCCGATGGCCTCGTCACGTCCAACGACGTGCAGCGGGCGGCGCGTATCCTGGCCGAAATCGGCCCGCAGGAATTGCTCCGCGGCGTGCGCAAGGTCATGGCGCAAAGCATGACGCTCGCCCATGCCGAAGTTGCATCGGCCACGCTGATGGACGATGCCGACATTGATGCATGGTCTGCCGGCAGCAAGTTCATGCTGCGCCTGATGCGCGCACTGGTTGCTGCGTGCCGGGCCGAACCTTCGCTCAATGCATGGTACGACAGCCAGGCGGTCGGCAGGCGGTTGCTCAAAAACGTCGACGTCGGGATCGCGGTCGATACGCCTGACGGTTTACTCGTGCCAGTGCTGCGCAATGTCGAACAGCGCTCGCCTGAAGACCTCAGCACCGCCCTGACCAAGCTGATCCAAGATACGCGCGACCGCAAAGTACCGCCCGAAGATTTGCGCGCCAACACGATTACGCTTTCAAACTTCGGCCCGATCGGCGGCCGTTATGCCTCCCCCATCGTCGTGCCGCCGACTGTCGCGATTGTCGGCGCCGGCCGCGTGCGCAAGGAAGTCGTTGCAGTCAACGACAAACCCGCCGTGCATCGCATGCTGCCCCTGTCCGTGACGTTCGATCATCGCGCCGTGACGGGCGGTGAAGCCGGACGCTTCATGGCCGCGATGATTGCCGACTTGCAGCGCCCGGATTAAAGGGAACCATCATGCCGCCCGCCAAGCGCCCGCGCTTTCCTTTACTGACTGCGGATACCATCGCGAACATGGACGAGTTCCGACGCGTCCACGTACTGAACAAGCGCGCAGTACGGCATGGAAAATCGCTCGGCGACGCCGTCGGCATGAGCGATCTGGGCATTCACCTCGTCCGCATCGCGCCCGGCGACCAGTCAACCGAATACCACACGCACTACTGCGACGAAGAGTTCATCTACATTTTGTCAGGAAGCGGCATCGCCGAAATCGGTAAGCGCAAAATTAAAATCGGGCCCGGCGACTTCATGGGCTTTGCGAAGAAATCGTTGCCGCACGGCATGTCGAATCCGTTCAAGGACGACCTTGTCTACCTGATGGGCGGCACGCGTAAACCGATTGATATTTCTGAGTATCCGCGGAGCAAGACGCGGGCGTATAAGTTCGACGGAAAGCGGCATTCCGTCAAATTTAAGGACGTATAGAAAAGTAGTGCTGACTGTCGCGGATGGCCTTGTTTCGGATCGACCAATCCGAGTTGTCATTATTCGATCTCTTTAACACGCTTAGCGCGCGAGCGGGATCGCCTTGATCAGCGCAAAGACGTCGCGGCCGGGCGCAAGCTTCAGCCGGTCCACCGACAAGCGCGTGACGCGAGCTGCCAGCTTCACGCCGCCCACATCGATTTGCAGATCGCAGCCCGAATCCGCATTCGCCGTCGCCGACACCACGCGGCCCTGCAACACGTTGAGCGTACTCACATCGTGCGGCCGCGTCAGTGCAATTGACACGTCGCGCGCGCGTATACGCAGGCGAATCGATTGCCCCGGTGCTGCATCGACACCCGGCACGACGAGCTGCCCGCCCGCAAAATTGAGCGTGGTCAGGCGATACTGTAAATCGTGGGAGACGACTTCCGCGTCGATGACCGTACCGCCTTCGAATATTCCGCTGTCCGCACGCAGTTCGGGGCGTCCCATGACTTCGCTCGGCTTACCCGTCGCAACTACTTTGCCCGCCGCCATCAGCACGACGACGTCAGCGAGCCGCAAAATTTCTTCGACTGCGTGGGTCACATAGACGATCGGGACCTTGATTTCAGCGTGCAGCGATTCGATGTAATGCAGGATCTCGCGCTTGCGCGGATTGTCGAGCGCTGCCAGCGGTTCGTCCATCAGCAAAACACGCGGACTCGTCAGCAATGCACGGCCGATCGCGACACGTTGCTTTTCGCCACCCGACAGATTGGACGGACGGCGGTCGAGCAACGGTTTGAGCCCGAGTAGACCGACGACTTGTTCGAATGCGACATAGCGCTGTGCCGGCGCCGCCAATGCAAAGCCATAATCGAGGTTGCCGCGCACCGTCAGGTGCGGGAAAAGCCGCCCGTCTTGAAACACATAGCCGACGCGACGATTTTCGATGGCCACATTCCGGCCCGCCGCACTGTCGAAGAGGCTGACGCCGTTGACCTCGATATTCCCGCGGTCCGGACGCACCAGTCCGGCAATGACATTGACTAAGGTGGTCTTGCCGGAGCCGGAACGCCCGAACAGCGCGGTGATGCCGGCGTCGCTCGTGAATTGCGTGTCGAGCTCGAAATTCGCGAGCTTCTTGCTGACGTCGACCTTAAGCATCGTGTCCCTTCGCGCGCCGCTGCGCGCGCCGCACGAACCATTCCGACAGCATGAGCGCAATGATCGACAACACAATGGCGATAATGCTCAAGCGCAAAGCCGCGGCGTCGCCGCCGGGGACCTGGGTCAACGTATAAATCGCCAACGGCAGCGTGCGGGTTTCCCCGGGAATATTCGATACGAAAGTGATCGTCGCGCCGAATTCACCGAGGCCGCGCGCGAATGAAAGTAACGTGCCCGTCAATATGCCGGGCATCGCCAGCGGCAGCGTGATCGTCAGGAAAACGCGCCAGCGATGAGCGCCTAGCGTCCGGGCAGCGGCTTCGAGTCCGGTATCGATGGATTCAATCGACAAACGGATCGCACGCACCATCAACGGGAAACCCATTATGCCGGCCGCAATCGCGGCGCCCGTCCAGCGGAAAGCCACGACAATGCCGAAATATTCCTCGAGCAGAGCGCCCAATGGCCCGCGCCGTCCCAGCAGTAACAGCAGGAAATAGCCGATCACCACCGGCGGCAATACCAGCGGCAGATGCACTACCGCATCGAACAAACCCTTACCGATAAAATTGCAGCGGGCGAGCAGCATTGCGACGGCTACCGCAAGCGGTAAGCTGCACAGCACGCTCCAGAATGCGACCCTCAGGCTGAGCTGGATTATTTCCCACTCGGCAGCGGTCAAACCGGGCAACTACTTCTCCATGCTGAAGCCATATTTCTCGAATATGGCACGCGCATCGGCGGATTTCAAATAAATGACGAAAGCAGGCGCCGCAGGTTTTTTGCTCGACGCCATGACGGCGACGGGATAAATGATGGGCGAATGCGTATTCTCGGGGAACCGCGCAACGATGCGCACTTTCTTCTCGGCATAAGCATCGGTTTCGTAGACGATACCCAGCGGTGCTTCGCCGCGCGCGACGAAAATCAGAGCCGTGCGCACATTGTCACCGCGTGCAATTTTGCTTTCGACGCTGCTCCATTCGCCAAGTTTTTCAAGCGCAGCCTTGCCGTACTTGCCAGCCGGTACGCTGTCAGGATCGGCCATCGACAATCTGCCGTCGCCGAGTAATTTCGCGAGCGCGAAACCCGGTTTGATCTCAATCTGCGCCTTGCCATCCGCCGGTCCGATCAACACAAGCCGGTTGCGCAATAGGTTCGCGCGAGTGCCTGCCCTAATGAGCTTGCGCAGGTCGACGTAGTCCATCCAGTCGAGATCGGCCGAAATAAACACGTCCGCGGGCGCGCCGCTTTCGATCTGCTTGGCCAGCGCCGAACTCGCGGCGTAGGAAACCACCACCTTCTGAGAGTTGGCGCGCTGAAATTGCTGCCCCGCTTCATCCAACGCTTCTTTGAGGCTCGCGGCAGCAAAGACTTTCAGATCCTGCGCATGCACGAAGCCGACAGCAAGCAGCGCGCCCAGCAACATTGCCGGCAACCGGCGCACAACGTACAACAACGGCGGGCCTACGCGATTTGTCATTATCAGTCCTCTTTAGCAATCGTTATATCTCCACGAATATAACGATTGCCGGGCAAATGTCAACGCGCATGCGGCGCGTATCGATTCAGTAGACTTTGCCGATGGGGGGTGTTTTTCGCAGTAAGCGGTAAAAATCCGGCATCTGCTTGGACATCGATGCCAGCGCGCGTGCTTCCATCGCGCGATAGGACTTCAAAACGGTTTTACCGAATGCCGTAATTTGTGCGCCGCCGCCGCCTTTGCCGCCGGTGGCCGTATCCACCACGGGCTCGCGGAAACATCGGTTCATCGTGTCGAGCATCAGCCACGCGCGGCGATAAGACATGTCCATCTGCCGGGCAGCGGCGGAGATCGAACCGGTCTTCGCGACGGCTTGCAGCAGGTCTGCCTTGCCCGGGCCGATCGCGAATGCCGGCCCGAGCTGCACGCGGATCCGCGGCCTCGCCTTGACGTGCTTCATCGACGCGTCAGCCCTTCGACCAGCGCTCGGCCGCCGTGTCGTCGCTCGCACGCGACTCGACCCAGCGCGCACCATCCGGCGTTTTCTCTTTTTTCCAGAACGGTGCCTGGGTCTTCAGATAATCCATCACGAATTCGCATGAAGCAAACGCGTCGCCGCGATGCGCGCTCGTTACGACCACCAACACGATCTGGTCGGTCGGCATCAAGCGGCCGATGCGATGCACGACCAGTACTTCGAAAATGTTCCAGCGCGATTTCGCCTGTTCGATAATTTCCGTAATCGCTTTTTCCGTCATCCCCGGATAGTGCTCGAGTTCCATGTCGGCAACCTTGCTGCCGTCATTGATGTCGCGAACGACACCGACAAAAGACGCCACGGCGCCGACTTGCGGATTGCCATTGCGCAGCGACGCGATTTCGCGCCCGGCGTCGAAGTCCTCGCTTTGCACGCGCACGGTCATTTCAGCCGCCCGTCACCGGAGGAAAGAAGGCAATTTCGTCCCCGTCCTTAACGCACGTATCGTTCTGCGCCATGTCCTGATTGACGGCCGCGCGCACCGGCCGCTCGGCGGCGAGTTCGGCGGCCCATACGCCGCCCCGCGCGATAAGCAATGCGCGCAATCCGTTCAGATCCCGCACATTGGCTGGCAAAGCAAGCTCTTCGGATGCTTTGCCAAGCGCTTCCCGCAGACGGGCGAAATAAACAATGTTGACCATTTGAATATTATGCGCCAGCGGCAGGCCGGTTAGAAACCTGCGCGCCTGCGCGCTCGATAATGAACGCGGCAATCGCCTTGGCGTCATTGAGGTCAAATTGCGGCAATGACGTTTCGACCTTCTGGTCGCTCGCGACGGCGACAATATGCGCGTCCTGCGGATGCAGCAGCGACTCGCCGACCACGCTGCGATACACCTCGAGCTTCGGAATCGCCTCGTGCTTGAAACCTTCGATAAGCAGCAGGTCGCATGGCGAAATGTGCCCGACGAGTTCCTGCAGCGTCGGTTCATGCGCACCGCGCAATTCGTGCATCAACGCCCAGCGGCGGCTCGATGAAACCAGCACCTCCTGGCATCCCGCATGACGGTGCCGGTGTGAATCCTTGCCGGGTTGATCGACGTCGAAGGTATGGTGAGCATGCTTTAACAGCGAAACCTTAAGGCCTCGCGCGGTAAACAACGGGATCAACTTCTCGATCAGCGTGGTTTTACCCGAACCCGAGTAACCGGCAATGCCGAATATCTTCATTAACCGAATTCTACCAGCCGCGTCGTTTCAATCATTGGCCTCGATCCGGCCTTCGCGGATATGCAGACGTGTCAGGATTGCGAGACGGATGATCTCAGGGTCGTGACTTGCGACGACGACCGTATGATTCTCGATGCATAAGCTGGTTACAAGCTCCAGCACCTGCTTGCGCGCGTCGCCGTCGAGATTGGCGGTGGGCTCGTCGAGCAGAAGTAATGTCGGATTCAATGTTCTGGCGCGGGCGAGCGCGACACGTTGTTTTTCGCCGCCTGACAGTTTTTGCGGCGGCACGTCGCGCCTGTTGTCGAGCCCGGCCCATGCGAGCGCTTCACGTGCACGCTCGGCGCTCTCAGCGGCCGGCATGCCGCGGCGCTTGAGCCCGTACTCGAGATTGTCGGCGATGGTCGTATGAAACAAATACGGTTGTTGATGCACGTAAACGATTTCGCGCCGCCATGCCTCAGGATACGCGGCGAGCGCGGCGGACTGCGACCTGAAACCGATTTCGCCGCGCTGCGCCGGCTCGAGTCCCGCCGCCATGCGCAGCAGCGTCGTCTTGCCGCTGCCGTTGGAACCGGTCAGCACATAGCCGCTGCCCGCTTCGAGCTCCAGCGTCATGTCGGCGAACAACACGCGTTGCCCGAAACGCTTGTCGAGCGCGCGCAATGCAAGCAGTGGCGCGCTCATTCCAGTCCCCCACGCCCCTGCAGCCAGGCAAGCGCCGCGTTAATTGCAATCGCGGCGGCGATCAGCACAAAGCCGAGCGCGATTCCCTGCGCGAATTCCCCTTTCGAAGTCTCGAGCGCGATCGCCGTCGGCATCGTGCGGGTGAGCCCCGCGATGTTGCCGCCGACAAGAATCGAACACCCGACCTCCGAGACGACGCGCCCGAATCCATTGAAAACGGCGGCCATCACGCCAAACCGGACTTCGAACAACGTCGTCAACGAAGCGTGCCAGCGCCCGGCGCCGAGACTGCGCGCAGTCTCATAAATGCGCGGATCTGCGCCCTGTACTGCGGACAAAGTAAACACGACGAGCACCGGCAGCGCGATCATCATGTAGCCTATGATGATGGCTTCGGGCGTAAACAAAAGCTTGAGGAAACCCAACGGTCCCTGGCGCGAGAGCAGCATGTAAATCACAAGCCCGACGACGACCGTCGGGAACGACAGCAGTGCCTGGATCAATACGACAAGCGGGCGCCGGCCTGGAAAAGTTACTTTCGCAATAAAAAAACCGAGCGCGATCGCCGCGGGCGAAATCAGGACGAGCGCCACGAGCGAGCAGCCGAGCGAGGTAAAAATAATTCGCCACAGGTCGGCGTCGCCGGAAAACAGGAGGCGAAATGCGTCGGTGGTCGGCTCGAAAAAATCCATCAACAGGTAACAGTCATTTGGCAGTCGGGAAAAACATCTGCACGCCGTTGATTTTGAAATCGACGATTGCCTTCTGACCCGCGGGTGAAGTAATCCAGTTGACGAACGCCGTCGCACCTTCCGCGTTGAGTTTTTGATGACGCGCAGGATTAACGGCGATCACGCCATACGGATTAAACATTTTTGGATCGCCTTCAACCAGCGTCTCGAGCCCGGTTTTGTCTTTGTATGGGGCGTAGGTCGCGCGATCGGTCAGCGTATATCCCTCGAGTTGCCCGGCCATGGTCAGTATTTGGCCCATGCCCTGCCCTGCGGACACGTACCAAGGACCTTTGGCCTCTACGCCGGCGCTCTTCCAGTAATCCTTCTCCATCACATGGGTGCCCGATTCGTCGCCGCGCGAAACGAATTTCGCGCCGCTCGCGCTGATTTTTCTCATTGCGGCGATTACATCCTTCATACCGCGCACGCCAGCCGGATCTTTGGCCGGACCGACAATGATGAAGTCGTTATACATCACATCCTTGCGCACTGAGCCGAAACCCGCCGCCATGAACTTGTCTTCGAGCGCGCGGGCATGGACGAGTAAGACGTCGGCATCGCCGTTTTCGCCCAGCTTCAACGCGGCGCCGGTGCCTACCGCGATGACACGAACTTTGCCGCCGTAAGACGTTTCAAACAGCGGCAGGATCACTTTGAGCAATCCGGAATTCTCGGTGCTCGTCGTCGTGGCGAGCCTCAAATCGGGCGCTGCAGCGGCGTTTATTCCCGCACAGCCCAGCAAGACCAGCGCAAGGCATGTGCGCGCGGCGCAAAAAAATCGGGCTTTCAACGGACTCTCCTCCGACTTCGATGACGAATTACGAGGCGCATGATACCGCGAAGTCGAGCGCCGACTGCATCCTTTGACGAGGGATTCCGGTAGAATTCGGCGTCATCCGTTTCCGGTTTCCTCCGCCATGACAACATCCGAAAACTCTATCCGCGCCGCAAGCTGCGCCGACGACTACGATCCCAATTCAATGCCAGTCGGCAAAGCGCGTGAATTCATTGCGCGCTTCCTGACGCCGGTCGCCGTCGTTGAACGCGTAAACATTCGCGCCGGGCTCGGGCGCGTGCTCGCCGAAGACATCGTTTCACCGCTCGACGTGCCATCACACGACAACTCGGCGATGGATGGTTATGCCGTGCGTTTCGCCGATTTGAAGGCTGACGGCGAAGTAACGCTGACTGTTGCCGGCACTGCGTTCGCCGGCGTCCCGTTTAACGGCAACGTCCAATCGGGCGCGTGCGTGCGCATCATGACGGGCGCGGTGGTGCCTGAAGGCGCCGATACGATCGTCATGCAGGAGCATGTCAAAGCCGCGGACAAAAAGGTGACGATCGGCGGCGGTCATCGCAAAAACCAGAACCTCCGGCGCGCCGGCGAAGATTTGAAGACCGGCCAGGTTGCGTTAAAGCGCGGCACCCTGCTGCGCCCTGCCGAAATCGGTCTCGTCGCCTCGCTCGGCGTCGGTGAAATCTCGGTCTATCGAAAATTACGCGTGGCGTTCTTTTCTACGGGCGATGAACTCGTTTCGATCGGCAAGCCGCTCGGCGCCGGCCAGATTTACGACAGCAACCGCTACACGATACACGGCATGTTGACGCAGCTGGGCTGCGAAGTCATCGACATGGGCGTCGTGCGCGACGATCCAAAACTGCTTGAACAAGCGTTTTACGACGCCGCGCGCTGCGCCGACGTCGTCATCACGAGCGGCGGTGTGTCCGTGGGCGAAGCCGATTTCGTCAAAGAGCTGCTCGAGCGGATGGGCGAAGTCGTGTTCTGGAAAATCGCCATGAAACCCGGCCGTCCGCTGGCCTACGGGCGCATTGCGGGCGCGCATTTCTTCGGACTGCCAGGCAATCCAGTTTCCGTGATGGTGACCTTCTATCAATTCGTACGCGATGCGCTGCTCAAACTCGCGGGGCGCGACCCCGTGCCAGTGTTGCCGACCTTCACCGTGCCGTGCACGAGCACGCTCAAGAAAGCACCGGGCCGCACCGAGTTTCAGCGCGGCGTTCTGAGCCAGGATGCCGGCGGCAAATGGAGCGTGCGCGTCACCGGCGAACAGGGCTCGGGCATATTGAGTTCGATGACCGAAGCCAACTGCTTCATCATCCTGCCGACCGATCAGGGCAACGTTTCGCCCGGTACGGTCGTCGAAGTCCAGGTCATGGAAAGCGTCGTTTAACGTGCCTCTATATCCGGAGTTTGCGGGGCGCAGCATCATCGTAACCGGTGCGGCACAAGGCATCGGCGCGGTCACCGCGAAAGATTTCGCGAAAAACGGCGGACACGTTGCGCTGCTCGATCTGGACGAGGCCGGCGCCGCCAAAGTGGCCAAGGAAATCTCCGCTGCGGGCGGTCGTGCGCTGGCCGTAGCGGTGAACGTGACGGACGATCACTCAGTTGCCGTCGCCGTTGCTCGTGTCGTTACCGAGTTCGGCGGCATCGACGTCGTCGTCAATTGCGCCGGCGGCTATGGCCGGCTGTCGACGGTTGAAGACACGCCGCTCGACGAGTGGGACAACACGATCGCACTCAATCTGCGCAGCGTGTTCTTGATGTCGCGAGCCGTCATCCCGCATCTGAAAAAATCCAAAGCCGGCCGCATTATCAACGTGGCGTCAATTTCGGGCCGCACGGTGACTGCGGCCTCCTCGCCCGCTTATGGTTCGGCGAAGGCCGGCGTGATCCAGCTCACGCGTTTTCTCGCCCATCAGCTCGGGCCCAACGGCATCACGGCGAATGCGATTGCGCCGATCACGACGCTGACGCCGCGCGTCAAGGCACTGCGCACTGAAGAAGATATTGCGCGCATCTCTGCGCAGGTGCCGCTGCGCCGCCTTGCCGAATCGACGGATCATTCCGCCGCGATGTTGTATCTCGCTTCCGATGGCGCCGCGTACATCAATGGCGTGGTGCTCGACGTCAACGGCGGCCGCGTGATGATGTGAGCACCGCCCCGCTCAAGGGCCGGCAGTTTCATTACCAACCCGTCGCAAGCCACATCCATCCGTTTCTCGTCGATCTGTGGGCCGCCGTGCGGGCAGAAAGCGGTGGCCGCCTCGATGTCAGTGTTCACGCCGACAACGACGGGCTGAAAGCTTCGCACGCCGAAATCATCGACAAGGTGAGAACCGGCGAAATCGAGTTTTACGCCGTGATGGGCAGCCTGCTCGGCGAACTGTCGCCGGTCTTCGAAATCCAGGGCGTGCCGTTTGCTTATACGTCAGAAGAGCAAGTCTACGCGTTGATGGACGGCGAGCTGGGTACGTGTCTGCGCAACGATCTTGCGGCGCGCGGCGTTTACGCCGTTCCGTTCGGGTTGATGGAAAACGGATTCCGCCACATTTCGACGGTCGAACGAAAAATCATGAACGCGGACGACCTCGCAGGCTTGCGCATTCGCGTGCCCGAAGGCCGCATCTTCGACGATACGTTCAAAAGCCTCGGCGCGACGCCGCTACCGGTATTTGTGCTCGATCTTCACTGCGCGCTCGCTGAAGGCCGCGTCGATGGCCAGGAAAATCCGCTCGCAATCACCGAATCGTTAAAACTCGCGCAGGTGACACGTCATATAGCGCTCACATCGCACATGTGGTCCGGCTTCAACCTGATTGCGAATCTCGCGTTCTGGGAACGGCTCGGCGCGGATTTACAGGCGATTGTCGTGCGTAATGTGCAAATGCACATCGGACGCCAGCGCGCGCATACGGCACAGCTCAATCGCGACCTTGAGCAAAAGCTCGCGACGGGCGGCATGCAATTCACGCGGCCGGACATCGCCAGCTTTCGAGCGCGGCTCGCCGGCGGTTTTTATGCGCGATGGAAAAAAGAACTCGGTCGCCAAGCGTGGACGCTGCTCGAAGCCGGCGTGGGCAAGCTGAGTTAGCGCCGTCTTCGCTTCGCATAAATCATCTCCGCAGATCTGATTTAGCGCAAATTACGCGCACGCGGCCCGCTGCCAACTGGGGTATCATCGCGCGCTACGCAACGACCTCCCCGGTCCGCGATCAGGCGGCGACATGCTTGCAACAAAACAACTCGAATGCATACGTGGCGAACGGCGCCTGTTCTCCGGTCTAAGTTTTGACGCGCCGCCCGGGACGCTGCTAGAAGTCCGCGGTGCCAACGGCAGCGGCAAGACGAGTTTGCTGCGTATTCTGTGCGGCCTGCTTCAACCCGCTGCGGGAACCATTTTCTGGTCGGGTTCCGACATCCATACGCTCGACGATGAATTCCGCGCCCGCCTCACTTACCTTGGACATTTGAGCGGCGTCAAAGACGAGTTGACCGCGTATGAGAACCTGCGTTTCTGCGCCACCGCGGGCGGTCTGACGACGAGCACAGCGGCGGTTGACGCCGCATTGCATCGACTGGGATTAGGCAAATTCCGGGACTCGCCGTGCAGGACTTTATCGCAAGGACAACGCCGGCGCGTCGCACTAGCGCGCCTGTGCCTCGCGGCAGCGCGGCCGCTATGGATACTTGACGAGCCGTTTACTGCGCTCGATGCCGCGGCGCTTGCCGTGATCAAGAATCTGATTGAATTGCAACTCGCCGCCGGGGGCATCGTCGTCCTTACCACCCACCAGGAAGTTTCGATCACGGCGGCCGCGACGCGACGAGTGGAGCTTGGCCAATGAATAGCCTGGCTGACGCACTGATCGCCGTCGCGCGGCGCGATATGTTCAGCGCCTTACGGCATCGTGCCGACGTTCTCACGACGCTGATTTTTTTTGTAATAGTCGCGAGCCTGTTTCCGCTGGGTGTAGGCTCTGACACCGCGCTGCTGCGGCAGATCGGTCCCGGTGTTGTGTGGGTAGCGGCCCTGCTCGCGTCCATGCTTGCTTTGACGCGATTGTTCGCTGGCGACTATAGCGACGGCACGCTCGAGCAGCTCGCGTTGTCGCCGCACTCGTTGACATTGGCAGTTCTCGCGAAGATTTTCTCTCACTGGCTCGCGTCGGGCTTCCCGCTGGTCGTCATCGCGCCGTTGCTAGGCCTGCAATACGATCTGAACGCCGATGCGCAACTCGTTCTGCTGGGATCTCTCCTGCTCGGCACGCCGGTATTGAGTCTGATCGGCGCGGTCGGCGCGGCGCTCACGCTGGGGGTGCGCGGCGGCGGCGCATTGCTATCGCTGCTGGTGTTGCCGCTATACGTGCCGGTATTGATTTTCGGTGCCGGTGCGGTGGAAGCAAGCGCCGCCGGACTTGGCGCAGGCGCTCATCTGTCGCTGCTCGGCGCGTTGCTGCTCATCGCACTCGTGTTCGCGCCGTGGGCCACTGCCGTGTCAGTACGCATCGCTGTCGAATAAAAAGTTAGGCGCACACTCATGGCCATCAACTGGTTTAAATACGCATCGCCCGCAAGCTTTTATCCGGTCGCGGGGAAACTGATTCCGTGGTTTTTCGCTGCTGCGGGCCTGCTCACGCTCGCCGGGCTTTACATCAGCTTCTTCGTGGCACCGACCGACGCGCAGCAAGGCGAGGCGTACCGGATTATTTTCATTCACGTGCCGGCGGCATGGATGTCGATGTTCATCTACGTCGTGATGGCAGCGTGGGCCGGCGTCGGCCTTGCTTTCAATACGCGGCTGTCGTCAATGGTGGCGTCGGCGCTCGCGCCAACCGGCGCGATGATGACATTCATTGCGCTGTGGACCGGCGCTTTATGGGGCAAGCCCATGTGGGGCACGTGGTGGGTCTGGGACGCGCGCCTGACGTCTGAATTGATTTTGCTGTTTCTCTACTTCGGCTTCATGTCGCTGCAGGCGGCGATCGACGATCCACGGCGGGCTGACAAGGCGGGCGCGGTAATCGCGCTGGTCGGCGTCGTCAATGTGCCGATCATCTATTTTTCGGTTAAATGGTGGAACACCTTGCATCAGGGCGCGTCGGTAAGCATCACGCGCAGCCCGACCATGGCGCAAACCATGTTGCTCGGCATGCTGATCATGGCGCTGGCGTTCTGGATGTACAGCATCGCCACAACGCTGATGCGCCTGCGCTGCATCATCCTCGAGCGGGAGCGCAACAGCGACTGGGCTAAATCACTGCAGGAGCGCCACGCATGAACTGGGACAGCGCAGCGGCATTTTTTGCAATGGGCGGCTATGGCACCTTCGTGTGGGGTTCGTTTGGCGTGACCGCGGTGTGCCTCGTGCTCGAATTGATTGTGCTGCGCGCACGCCGGCGTGCGACGTTGCGTGGCCTCAGCAGCGGCGCAGACAACCGCTGACGTCCGGCCCGCTGCCTTTGATTAAGGCACGACTTGATTGATTTGAATTGCAACGCCGGCCGTTCCCACTTTGACCGGCTTGCTCGTGCCCTGCAAATCGCCCGGCTGCGGCATTGCACTGCCCGCCTTCGATACGCGGGCGCCGATCACGACTTCTGGATAATTCGAAAGCCTGGCCGCCGGCGACATCGACATGCTGTCGTCGAGATGGAATTTGGCCGGCAGGTCCTTCACCTGCAATCGCAGGATCGCAAGCGGCATGCGCGGGCCGTCGACTGCGCGGGCGAACACGAATACGGTATCGGTCGGCGCTGCTTTGGCCGCGAGTTCGCGAGCGAGCGTCACGCTGCCATCGACGCTTGAACCACCGGCCGTGGCGTGCACAGAGGGCTTCGCTTCCTGCACCTGCTGCGGCGCAGCCTTGGCGGCAACCTTGATGCCGCCAAGTTGACTGGCTTCTTCGATGTTCGACGTTATCTGCTGCGCAAATTCGGAACCCGGTTCTGCGCGAGCTTCGAGCTTCTGCCAGTAAGCGATTGCGCCTTTATAGTCTTTGCGATCGAACGCAGCGGATCCGGCCATGGCGAGTGCTTTCCATTGCGTCGGATCGATTTTCAGCGCGCGCTCGATGAGCTTCAGCGGTTTGCCTTCAATACTGCGGCCCTGCTGCATGGCAAGCGCATCGGCGTAATCGGCGAGCAGGTCAGCGTCATCGGCCAGGAGCGAAGTCGCTCGCGCGTACGCCGCGACCGCCTCGTCAGTGCGCTGCATGACAAGATAAGACCGTGCGAGCAGCGCCCACCCCTTGCCGTCGTCCGGCGACTGTTCCATGCGTGCGGCGAGTTTCGCCACCATCGCCTCGACTTCCTGCGTCGAGGGCCTTGCCGCACCATGTCCTTCGGCCATCTGGTTCTGGTTGATGCGTTCCGGCGTCCCCAATTGCACATACAACAGGACGGCGCACACCGGAATCGCAATCGCAATAACGGCGGCGGTCACGCGCGCCGGCTTGGCCGCAATCGCGGCGGGCGCCACCATATCGCGCGTTTCCTCGATGGCACGCCGCTCAAGGTCGTGACGAGCCTGTTCGTAACTTTGCTGCGGCAAAGTCCCGGCGGCCACGTCTGCATCGAGTTCAGCCAGCTGATCCTTGAGTATGCCGAGGTTCGCGGCGCGCGGCTGCACGGCGTTTGCCGGCTCACGACGCCGCAGCAACACCGGCAGCACCCACACGAGTGCTACGGCAGCCATGAGGCCGGCGATGATCAGGAATGCGGTCATTTGGGCTCGCCAGCGGCTTCAGCGAGCAGCGCCTGAGCCTCGCGTTGCTCGCTTTCCGACATTGGCGCCTGTTCGACACGCTGCCGGCGCGACTTGAGATAAAAAAACAGAAACATGAAGCTGAACAGCAACAGCAGCGGCGGACCGAACCATAACAACAGTGTCGTCGCTTTCAATGGCGGTCGATACAGAACGAAGTCGCCATAACGTTCGACCATGTAGTCGATGATCTGGCTGTCCTGTTTGCCTTGCGCAATCTGTTCCCGGATCTGGCGCCGCAAATCGACGGCAAGTTCGGCATTGGAATCGGCGATGGTCTGGTTCTGGCAGACGAGACAGCGCAACTCTTCAGCGAGCAACATCGCGCGTTTATTGGCAACGGGGTCCTGCGCCATCGGTTGCGGCCCCTGAGCATTCGCACTCAACGCCAGGCACAACAGCGTCAGTAAACCGAAGCGCTGCAGCACTCTCATGACTGCTTCAACTGCTGCACCAGCGGCAGGATCTTCGTTTTCAGCGCCTCAGGCGTTATCGGGCCGATCTGCTTGTAACGGATCACGCCGGATTTATCGACGACGAAAGTTTCAGGCACGCCATATACGCCGTAATCGATGCCGACGCGCCCATCGCGATCAACGATGCTCGCGGTGTAGGGATCGCCGAACTGCGCAAGCCATTTGAGCGCGTCTTCCCGCTGGTCTTTGTAATTGAGGCCGTAGATCGGCACGACTTTGCGTTTGGAAAATTCCACCAGCACCGGATGCTCTTCGCGGCATGACACGCACCACGACGCCCACACGTTGAGCAGCCAGACCTGGCCCAGCAAGTCCTCTTTGCCGAGCACTTTGCTGCCTTCGTGCAACTCAGTGAGCCGAAATGCCGGCGCCGGCTTGCCGATCAGCGGCGACGGCACTTCCCGCGGATTCAGACCGAGCCCGATGCCGAGAAACACCACGAGCACCAGAAAAATGCCGAGCGGAATCAGGTAGCGGTTCATACTGCGGGCCGATTCAACCGGCGACCGGCCTGGCGCCGACAGGCAACGCGTCAGCCGCACG
This sequence comes from Betaproteobacteria bacterium, assembly GCA_028292435.1. GTDB lineage: Bacteria > Pseudomonadota > Gammaproteobacteria > Burkholderiales > SG8-41 > PALSA-1004. Next base: position 6,162 of record JAQGMI010000114.1, on the reverse strand, counting down.
CCGCGCGCTCTTGCGATAGCGCCGGTCGGTCAAGGCGACAAATCCGCCGAGCGCCATCAGGATGCAGCCGCCCCAGATCCACGTCACGAACGGCTTGCGATACACGCGCACACTCCATGCGCCGTCGCTGACCGGCTCGCCGAGCGAAACATACAGGTCGCCAAACAATCCGGTTGAAATCGCGGCCTCGGTCATCGGCATCTGCTGCGCGTTGTAAATTCGTTTCTCTGGATGCAGCACCATCAACTCCTTGCCGTCGCGGCTGACCATCACGTTTCCGCGCGCCGCGCGATAATTCGGACCGGGCACATTTCTGACGCCGTCGAAACGGAACGCATAGCCGCCAACCGCGATGCTGTCGCCAATTGCCATGCGCACATCGCGCTCGCTTTCGTAGCCTTTCACCAGGGTTACGCCCGCGATAAAAACGGCGACGCCGCAGTGCGCGAGCAGCATGCCGTAATAGCCGCGCGGCTGGCTGGCGAGTCGCTCACGCAAGCTGCCGGTCAACGATGAGAGGCGCGTTTGCAGATTGATCGCGCTCGCACTCACGATCCATAACGACAGTGCGAGCCCGAAGCTCACGAGCGGACTCCACGCGCCGAGAGTAAACGGCAGCACGAGCGCGGTGGCAATGCTTACACCAAACGCCCATTTGAGACGGATAGCGAGATCCGGCAGGCTGGACTCTTTCCAGCGCGCGAGCGGACCGATGCCCATCAAAAACAGCGCCGGCGTCATCAACGGCACAAAGACGCTGTCGAAATATGGCGGACCGACCGAAATCTTGCCGAGATTTAACGCATCGAGAAACAGCGGATACAAGGTGCCCAGCAGTACCGATCCGGCTGCAACAACGAGCAACGTATTGTTTGCAAGCAGCATCGATTCGCGCGACACGAGCGCAAATGCGCCGCCCAGGCCCACGCGCGGCGCGCGCCACGCGAACAACGCGAGCGAACCGCCGATCACGATCGAAAGGAAAATCAGGATGAAAATGCCGCGCTTCGGATCGGTGGCGAACGCATGCACGGACGTCAACACGCCGGAGCGCACAAGGAACGTGCCGAGCAGACTCAAACTGAACGCGCAAATCGCGAGCAGCACCGTCCAGCTTTTGAAGCCGCCGCGCTTCTCGGTAACGGCGAGCGAATGGATGAGCGCGGTGCCGACCAGCCATGGCATGAATGAAGCGTTCTCGACCGGGTCCCAGAACCACCAGCCGCCCCACCCCAGCTCGTAATACGCCCACCAACTGCCGAGCATGATGCCGATCGTCAGGAAGCACCATGCCAGCGTCGTCCACGGACGCGACCAGCGCGCCCACGTGGCGTCGAGCCGTCCGCCGAGCAAGGCGGCGATTGCAAATGCGAACGCGACTGAAAATCCGACGTAGCCCATGTACAGCATCGGCGGGTGAATCACCATGCCGGGATCCTGCAGCAGCGGATTTAGATCCCGCCCATCGGCAGCAGCCGGAAACAGGCGCTCGAATGGATTCGAGGTCAGCAGCAGAAACAGAAGGAAACCCACGCTGACGAGGCCCATAACGCCGATCACGCGGGCGACCATTTGCTCGGGCAAATGCCGGCTGAAAACCGACACCGCAACCGTCCACACATTGAGCATCAGCACCCATAACAACAACGAGCCTTCGTGCGATCCCCAGGTCGCCGCCAGCCGGTATTGAATCGGCAACTGCGAATTGGAATTGGTCGCGACGTTAAGGACGGAAAAATCGTTGTGCGCGAATGACCACGCGAGACAGCCGAACGCGATGACAACGAAGGTAAACTGGCCCTGTGCCGCCGGCCGCGCGACGGCCATCCAGACAGCGTTACCGCGCGCCGCGCCGACGATCGGCAGTACGCCCTGCGTGATTGCGAGCAGCAGCGCGAGGATCAATGCAAACTGGCCTATCTCCGGAACCATTGTTATGCCTTATTTAGCGACTACCGTTTTTTGCGACTTCTGGGCCTGCTCGATCGCATGTTTCGCATCGGGCGGCATGTAGTTTTCATCGTGCTTGGCCAGCACTTCAGTGGCCTGGAAGTCGCCGTCGGATTGCAGCTTGCCCTGCGCAACGACGCCTTTACCTTCCTTAAACAAGTCCGGCAGTATCCCCGTGTAAGTGACGGGAATCGTCTGCGCAGTGTCAGTCACCCGAAAATGCACTGTGAGCCCGTCGTTCTCGCGCTTCAGGCTACCCGTCTCCACCATACCGCCGATGCGAAACGCCTTGCCGCGCGGCGCTTCATTGGCGAGCACTTGAGTGGGGCTGAAGAAAAACACGAGATTGCTCTGGAACGCATTTAATACCAGCGCCGCGGCGATGCCCAGCGCGCCGAGTCCGGCGGCGATGATGGCCATGCGTTTATGTCGTGGTTTCATTTGTTTGATCTCGTCGGGTGCAACAAAGTGAGTCGACTGCCGAAGTAACCGCGCATTTTACCGGATTCAAATCGCGTGCATGCAATAGAAACCCTGCTTTAAGCGAAGGGTTTATGGCAAAACGAGTGCAAGAAAACTGCTGTCCCTGCGGGAGTTGCCCTGATTCCAACCGCAATAAAAAAAGGCGCAATCGCGTGCGCCTTTCGCTTAGAGCGGGATGGGATTACTTTTTTGCGGCCGCGGTTGCAACTGGCGCTGGCGCAGCAGCAACGGCGATCGGCGTCGGCTTCACGGTGATGCCTTTCGCTTTCTGTGCCTTGATGTAACGATCAGCCACACGGTCTTGCGACTTGGTGAGTATTTCGCCGTCTTTTTTCGCCGCGTCCGCCGCTTTGGCCTTCGCGTCGTCGGCCTTGGTTTTCTGCTCGTCAGTCAATTGAGGCGGCGGCAGTTTTGCGTAGACTGCACCCGTCGTGATTGCGCATAGAGCGGCGATCAGCATTGCTTTATTGATTTTCATCATTTCTCTCCCTGATACATCAAGCTTTGAGACCCTCGGCGACCTGGGTGCGCACGTCGGCCGGCGCATCGTCAGCGAAGTGCTGGCGAGCGCGGCCGGCTTTCACTTCGTCATACCAGAGCTGGTGATGTTCTTTCGCCCACGTCTCGTCGACGTAACCCGTGCGCATGGCTTCATAGGCGCCATTCATGCCGATCGTGCCGAGATATATATGAAAGCTGGCCAGAACGATCATGGTCATCGCGCACGCGATATGCACGATATTGGCCGATTGCATGAGTTCGCGGCCCTGGTCGAAATTGGGAAACAGCAGGACCGCGCCGCTCGCCGCGATTGCAATGCCAAGCGCGCAAACCATCAGCCAGAACAGTACTTTTTCGCCGAGGTTAAAGCGTCCTGACGGCGTTTCGCGGCCGCTCTTCGAAAATAGTCCGCCGAAGCTGAGCAGCCATTTCAGATCGCCTTTTTCCGGGAAGTTATCGCGAATAAACAGCACAATCATCACCGGCAGCGTAAAAAAGAAAACCGGCGCGACGAAGTTGTGCAGGTTCTTGGCCGTGATCGCGATCCACGAAAACAGCGTATAGCCGAGGATTGGCAACAGCGCGTACTTGCCAAATGAGATTATCAAGCCGGTTATCGCCAGCACACAGACGCTGATGGCCACCGTCCAATGCGTAAACCGCTCGACATCGGAAAACCGTTTAATGAGCCTGCCGGTTCCCTTTTCGTGCACCTCGATGGGCCCGCGCCACCAGTAAAATCCGAACACCGCGAGCAGTGCCCCCGCGATCAGCAGGCCGCCCGTCAACGCAATCGGCGGCCGCAATTGGCGCCACGATTGACCCGACGGCTGCACGAGCACGTTCGTTTCGACGCCCCGGACCTGCGTCGTCTGATACGGATTGACACCTTCGCGCACGTCGCGCCATACCGGCGCGTTGTTACCCGGTTGTACTTGCTGGCGTTGAGCCTGCTCTTTGGCGCCGGAATCTTCTGCCGCTTGCACGGCCGCCGGCACGGCCAAGGCGAACAAGACTGCCAGCAGCGCGAAGAGGCGTTTACACGAAAACAACCGCATCATCGCATCGCCCCTATCTCGCGCTCGCGGCGGTGCGCGAGTATTCGTCCTGCCCTTGGTTGCGCGCTTTAATGGCTTTTTCCCACTCTACGCGATCACCTTTGAATTGGGCGTTGTTCCACGGCAGGCTGTCGGGCTTGCCCTGATATTCGCCCTGCTTGTAGACAACGGGCTTGTCGCCGCAGCCTGAGAGAGCGAATAACGAAATACTTGCAGCGCAAGCGGCCAGCAATTTACGGAGGGTCATGACTTTGCTCCGGGCGGCGCTGCGGGTTTGGCGTCAGGCTTGCCGTAGGCGGTGCCCCAGCCCCAGATCTCCGAGCCCTTACCGCGCTTCAAGACACGGTTGCGATAGATGTCCGAAATCACATCAGCGTCACCGCCGAGCAGGGCCTTGGTCGAGCACATTTCGGCGCACGCAGGCAGCTTGCCTTCGGCGAGCCGATTGCGGCCGTATTTCTTGTATTCGGCCTCGGAATTGTCGGCTTCGGGTCCGCCGGCGCAGAACGTGCATTTGTCCATTTTCCCGCGCAAGCCGAAAGCGCCATCCTGCGGAAACTGGGGCGCACCGAACGGACACGCGTAGAAGCAATAGCCGCAGCCGATGCAAAGGTCTTTGTCATGCAGCACGACGCCTTCCGACGTTTTGTAGAAGCAATCGACCGGGCACACCGCCATGCACGGCGCATCCGAGCAATGCATGCACGCGACCGAAATCGATTTCTCGCCGGGGACGCCGTCGTTCAGCGTCACCACGCGGCGGCGGTTCACGCCCCACGGGATATCGTGCTCGCTTTTACAAGCAGTCACGCAGCCGTTGCATTCGATACAACGCTCGGCATCACACAAAAATTTCATTCTTGCCATGTCGGGACTCCTCCGGCTTTATACGTGCGCTGACGTGAGCTTTACGCGAATTTGCTGATCTGGCACAGCGTAGTTTTGCTTTCCTGCATCATCGTGACGATGTCGTAACCATAAGTCGTCGCCGTGTTAATCGCCTCTCCGCGGACGATCGGTGCGGCGCCTTCGGGATATTTGTCGAGCAAGTCCTTGCCCATGAACCAGCCCGAAAAATGGAACGGCAGGAATACGGTGCCCGACGCTACCCGCTCGGTCACCAGCGTTTTGACCTTGAGCCGCGCCTTGGTCGGCGTTTCGACCCACACGTATTCGTCGTGCTTCACGCTTCGATCGTTCGCGTCCTTCGGATTGATTTCGACGAACATCTCCTGCTGCAGTTCCGCGAGCCATGGGTTCGAGCGCGTCTCTTCGCCGCCGCCTTCATATTCGACCAGGCGTCCGCTCGTCATGATCAACGGATACTGCTTGCCGGCATCTTTGTTCGCCTGCTGGACCGTCTTGAACAGCACCGGCATGCGCCAGCGGGTTTTCTGATCGTCATGCGTCGGATATTTATCAATGAGGTCCGCGCGCGGGCTGAACAGCGGTTCGCGATGCAAGGGTACCGGGTCGGGGAAGTTCCAGACCACGGCGCGCGCTTTGGCATTTCCCCACGGATGGCAACTGTGGTTTTTCATCACTATGCGCTGAATACCGCCGGACAAATCGGTCTTCCAGTTCTTGCCTTCAGCCGCCTTCTTTTCGTCCTCGGTGAGTTCATCCCACCAGCCAAGTTTCTTGAGCAGGACGTGATCGAACTCGGGATAACCAGTCGTCAGATCTGCGCCGCTTGAATGCGAGCCGTCTTCCGCCAGCAGATTGACGCCGTCGCGCTCGACGCCGAAGTTCGCGCGGAAATTGCCGCCGCCGTCCATGATATTCAGCGATGTGTTGTACAGCACCGGCGAACCCGGATGCTTGAGTTCGGGCGTGCCATAGCACGGCCACGGCAGTCCGAAGTAATCGCCGTCGAGCACGTAGCCGGTCTTTGCATCTATGCCGCCTTTGGCGCGCAGTGTTTTGGTGTCGAACACCTGCATGTTGCGCATGTGCGCTTGCATCCTCTCCGGCGATTGGCCTGTGTAACCAATTGTCCAGCAACTGCGGTTGATCTCGCGCGTCATGTCTTCGATGTCGGGCTCATCCATGCCGCCCTTACCCTTGACCAGCTTGATTTTCGACTTGCCGTCGGCCTGCTTGCCGATCAACTGGTCCGCGTATCCAAACTTTTGCGCGAGCTGATACATGATCATGTGATCGGTGCGCG
>JAQGMI010000081.1 GCA_028292435.1 Betaproteobacteria bacterium | reverse complement strand
AAAAACAGGTATTTGTACTACAACCGGTAAGCAACCGCCTAACGGATTAATCTTTTCAGTCTTATACAATTCCATCATCGCCTGATTCATGCGCTGGCGATCGTTGCCGAATTGATCCTTGAGCTTTTGCAGTCGCGGTGCGAGTACGCGCATGCGTGCCATCGAGCGGTAGCTCGCTGCAGATAACGGGTAGAACACCGCCTTCAAGGTTACCGTCAGAATAATGATCGCGACACCCCAATTGCTGAACCACTGGTGCAGCCACTGCAGATACCAGAACAGCGGCTTGGCCAGGATTGTTAACCAGCCGTAGTCGATGGTGAGATCGAGGCCCGGGGCCAGGTTGGCGAGGTTTTCCCCCTCTTGCGGGCCCGCGTAGAGCGGCACCGTGAGCTTTGAACCAGCGTCGGGGTTGACGGTTCCGACCGGCAGAATAACGCCAGCCGCATACAAACCGTTATCGAGACGACGCGTATAAAACTCGCGCGGCAGATTATTAGGCGGCAGCCACGCGCTCAAAAAATAATGCTGAAGCATGGCAATCCAGCCATCATTGCTCTTTTTTGGATAACTGACTTTGCCCTTGTCCACATCGGTGAACGCGACTTTCTGAAATTTTTCCCTGTCGGTGTAAACCGCAATGCCGGTATATGTCGGCAACATCGCGGAGTCGCCGACTGGCGGCTTGCCGTCGCGCACGAGCTGAAAGTAAGCGTCTGCCTGCAGCGGCGCACCGCTATGATTTTCGATTTCGTAACTTACATCGATTACATAACTATCGCGATGAAAACCGTAAACCTTGGTCACCTTGACGCCGCCCGGCGTTAGCGTCGACAGCCGAACCGAAACACCAGCGGCACCGTCCGCCAACTTCACATCTTTTTCGCTTGTTGTGTACAAGGTTCGGTGAGTCGGCAGATCCTTGCCGATCAATCCGGATTGGGCGATGTAAGTACGTTCCGGCTGCAGTTCCAACAACGTAAAATTCTTTTTCTTGTCGAGCGTGTCGCGTTGGGAAAGCAATTCAAGGTGGCGTATGTCGCCGCCCGCGGTGTCGATGATCGCGGTCAGCGTATCGGTCTGCACTCGCACCTGCTCACCTTTCTGCAGGTCTCCGCCGACGACGGGCGCGGCGAGCGGGGGCGTCGGTGCCAGCGGCTGACTTGCCGTTGGCACGGGTGAAGCGGAGGGCGAACTTGACGGAGCGGATGCAGCCGGCGCCAGCACAGGTGGATGCGCGTCTTTCTGATAAGCGTCAATCAGAAAAAACGTCGAGAACGTGAACAGCATGAACAAAATAAGCCGCTGGGTATCCATGTATAAACCGAATGGTTGAAGCGATTAGCTCTTGGGAGCGGCGTCTGTCGCATCGCCGCACAGCTGATAGACGCGACGCATGAGAGAGAGAATTTCCGTGCGCGCTTGGGCGGTTGCGTTGGCTGCGATGTCAGAACGCAGGCGCACAACCAGGTCGACGCCGTAAAAAAAACGGCTGTTTACGCGAAAGGTCTCGCGCGCGAGACGCTTGCAGTAATTGCGTGCCGTCGCGCGCGGCACAAAACGTTTGTTAACGGTCACGCCCAACCGCGGCTCGGCACGGCTGGAAGGCTTGGCATAGACCTGAAAGAATTTACCGGCCACCGAACATTTGTAGGCGAACACGGCGGCGAACGCGTGGCGTCCCTCGAGTCGGTTCGCCCGCGAAAAAGAAAATCGGGTGCCCGCTCGCGTCAAACGCCGAGACGCGCACGGCCTTTCGCACGACGCGTGCGCAGCACGGCGCGGCCGCCGCGGGTTTTCATACGCACACGGAAACCGTGGGTACGCTTGCGACGGGTCGTCGACGGTTGATAGGTGCGTTTCATGGTCTTCTACCTGAGCTCGTGTGAAAAGCCCGCTATTACAACCGTTAACGAGTGGTTCTGTCAATCCGATTCTGCGCTCTGTCCGCGTGTGTTTAGAGGCTCGCCGGTTGTGGATAACTCAAGCCAAAAACGCTAAAATCGGACGTTGAGTCGCCGTCTTTTTCCGCTTACCTATAACAAACAATGTCTGGCTCTCGATGAACAGTTTCTGGCGCTCATGTCTCGCCCATTTTGAACAGCAGCTGCCGCCCCAGCAATTCAAAACCTGGATTAAACCGCTCAAATTCGAGGCCGCTGAAAATCAGCTCACGCTGACCGCGCCGAATCGCTTCGTCCTGCAGTGGATACGCGACCGCTTTCTGGCTGAAATCGAACGTCTCGCCACCGAGCGATTCGGCAGCGAAGTTGTGGTCGTCCTTGTGCTCGCCGAAAAAGAAGCCACGGCCGCGCCTAAAGCACTGGTGCCTGCAACGGGAGTCGCCAAGCCGAGCACGCGTGATATTTCCCGTCTTAACCCGGATTTTAATTTCGGCACGTTCGTCACCGGCAAAGCAAACGAACTCGCGCGCGCAGCGGCGATCCAGGTCGCGGAGCGAGCGGGCGAAGCTTATAACCCGCTGTTCGTATACGGTGGCGTGGGCCTGGGCAAAACGCACCTGATTCACGCGATTGGCAATCTGCTGCTGCAGCGCAATCCGCAAAGCCGCATCCGGTATATTCACGCCGAACAGTATGTCTCGGACGTGGTGCGCGCATACCAACACAAATCGTTTGATGACTTCAAACGTTATTACCATTCGCTCGATCTCCTGCTGATCGACGATATCCAGTTCTTCAGCGGGAAAAGCCGCACCCAGGAAGAATTCTTCTACGCGTTTAACGCGCTGATCGAATCACGCAAACAAGTCGTCATCACCTGCGACACCTATCCGCGCGAAATCCCCGGCATGGAAAACCGGTTGATCTCGCGCTTTGCCTGGGGTTTAACGGTCGCGGTCGAGCCGCCCGAACTCGAGATGCGAGTCGCCATTCTGCTCAAGAAAGCCGAGCTCGAAAATGTCGTGCTCGAAGAGACGGTGGCTTTCTTTATCGCGACGCACAGCCAGTCGAACATCCGGGAACTCGAAGGCGCGCTTAAGCGAATCCTCGCGTACTCGCGCTTTTCCGGCAGGCCGATTTCGGTAGACCTGTGCCGGGACGCGCTAAAAGACCTGCTTGCACTGCAAAGCCGGCAGATCTCTATCGACAATATTCAAAAAACGGTTGCCGACTACTACAAGATCAAAGTCTCGGAGATGTATTCGAAAAAGCGCAGCCGCAACATTGCCCGGCCGCGCCAGGTTGCAATGGCCTTAGCTAAAGAACTGACTCATCTGAGTCTGCCCGACATCGGCGAAGCTTTTGGGGGCCGCGATCACACGACTGTTCTGCATGCTTGCCGCAAGATCGCGGCATTGAAAACAACGAGCCATGAGATCACACGAGATTTCGATTCACTGATCAAGGTCCTGCGTGGCTGATAACTACGGGTCAATTTGTGCATAAGCCCGTTTTAGACGCGCTCGCCGCTTTCACCAACAAATTATCCACACGCTATCACGTGCTTTATTGATGACGAAAACACCTGAAAAGCCGCTGTAGCCGCACCGCCAGTCACTTATCCACAAAAAAGGCGACTGTTATTATTACTACTAGGATATATATATATGAAACTTGTACAAACCAAGCGGGACAACTTGCTCAAACCGCTGCAAGCCGTGACCGGGATCGTGGAAAAGCGTCACACGCTGCCGATCCTGTCGAACGTGCTGATCGAACAGCTTGACGATCGTTTACATCTCCTGGCTACGGACCTCGAAATTCAAGTCTCGACGAGTTTCAGCAATTCGCAAAAAGGCGGCGACAAATATGCGGTCACCACGTCTGCGCGAAAATTGCAGGACATCCTGCGCTCGCTACCCGAACAGGCGGATATCGGTCTTGAAGCGCAAAACAACCGATTGCTCGTGAAGTCCGGCAAGAGCCGCTTCACATTACAGACTTTACCCGCCGAGGATTTCCCGAAACTCCCAAAAGCGCCGGCTGCCGCCATAAAAATCAAACTGCCGCAGAAGGCGTTCAAGTCGTTGCTGCTGCTGGTTCAGTACGCAATGGCGCAGCAGGACATCCGCTACTACCTGAACGGGATGCTGCTGGTTCTGAACGGCGACGTTCTCAAGGTGGTTGCGACGGACGGCCACCGCCTCGCTTACGCAAGCATGAAACTTTCGCAGGCGGTCGAACCGCTCGAAGTGATCTTGCCGCGCAAGGCGGTACAGGAACTGGTGAAGCTTCTGAATGACAGCGACGATGATGTCACCGTTGAATTAGCGGCAACGCAGGTCAAGTTCAGCATCCAGGACGTCGAGCTCGTGAGCAAAGTTGTTGACGGAAAATTTCCGGATTTCACGCGCGTGATACCGACCAATTATCAGAAGCATTTTTTGATCGAACGGAGTATTCTCCAGCAGGCCTTGCAGCGGGTCGCAATCCTTTCCAACGAAAAATTCCGCGGCGTGCGGTGGACGCTGACCGACGGCCAACTGCGGATTTCGTGCACCAACACCGAACAAGAGGAAGCATTCGAGGAAATCGAAATCAGCTATTCGGGCGAGGCGCTCGACATCGGTTTCAACGTCACATACCTGCTCGATGTGCTGGCCAACCTGTCGAGCGAAAAAGTCACGTGCTCGTTCGGCGATGCGAACAGTAGCGTGTTGATCACCATCAGCGAAGACGCCGACTTCCGCTATGTCGTCATGCCGATGCGGATCTGATACCGATTTATTCCTTTGTGTGCCGGATTTTTACTTCGAATGGTTTGAATCAGAACTTGCAATGTTATTAAGCGACCTCTATGACCGATAATCAGCAGCCGACCAACGGTGATGACTACGATGCAGATAGCATCAAGATATTAAAGGGCCTCGAGGCCGTGCGTAAGCGCCCGGGCATGTATATCGGCGACACCAGCGACGGCACGGGCTTGCACCACATGGTCTTCGAAGTCGTCGACAATGCGATCGACGAAGCGCTCGCCGGTCATTGCGACACGATTACGATCACGATTCATCCCGATAATTCGATCAGCGTCCAGGACAACGGCCGCGGAATTCCGACCGAGATCAAGAACGATGACGAGCAGCGGCGCAGCGCCGCGGAAATCGTGATGACCGAGCTGCATGCGGGCGGTAAATTCGACAACAACTCATACAAGATCTCCGGCGGCCTGCATGGTGTCGGTGTGTCCGTGGTCAATGCGCTGTCCGAGTGGTTACGGCTGACGATCCGCCGCGATGGGGCGAGCTTCCAGATGGAGTTTCGTGACGGCGTGCCGGTTGCACCGCTCAAAGAAACCGGCAAGACCGAGAAACGCGGTACGGAGGTGCACTTTCTCGCGAGCAAAGCGACGTTTACCCTGGTCGAGTTTCACCACGACATTCTGGCGAAACGGCTGCGCGAACTTTCGTTCCTGAACAACGGCGTTGCAATCGCTTTGATCGACCAGCGTTCGGGCAAGCAGGAAACGTTTTCCTTCACGGGCGGCGTTAGGGGATTCGTCGAGTACATGAATCGCACCAAGTCGTCGCTGCACCAGAAAATATTTTATGCCGAAGGTTCGAAAGACGGCATTACCGTCGAAGTCGCGATGCAATGGAATGATTCGTACGCCGAATCGGTGCAGTGCTTCACCAACAACATACCGCAGCGCGATGGCGGCACGCATTTGACCGCACTGCGCGCGGCGATGACGCGCACTCTAAACAGTTTCATCGAGCAAAATGAGCTTGCCAAGCGCGCGAAGGTCGAGACCTCGGGCGACGATATGCGCGAAGGCTTGACTTGCGTGTTATCGGTCAAGGTGCCGGAACCGAAATTCTCTTCGCAAACCAAAGACAAACTGGTTTCAAGCGAAGTGCAGCCGGTCGTTCAGGAAATCATTGCCGCTAAACTCAATGAGTTTCTGCTTGAGAATCCTAACGACGCCAAGATCATTACGACCAAGATCATCGAGGCCGCGCGCGCGAGAGAGGCAGCGCGCAAGGCGCGCGAGATGACGCGGCGCAAAGGCGTGCTCGATTCGCTCGGCCTGCCGGGCAAGCTTGCGGATTGCCAGGAAAAAGACCCGGCGCAATGCGAACTCTATATCGTCGAGGGCGACTCGGCGGGCGGTTCGGCCAAACAAGGCCGCGATCGCAAGTTCCAGGCGATATTGCCGCTCAAGGGAAAAATCCTGAATGTCGAGAAGGCCCGCTTCGACAAGCTGCTTTCGTCGCAGGAAATCACGACGCTGATTAATGTGCTCGGCTGCGGTTTTGGCAAGGACGAATACAACGCCGACAAGCTTCGCTATCACCGCATCATTATCATGACGGATGCGGACGTTGACGGCTCACATATCCGGACCCTGTTGCTGACTTTCTTTTACCGTCAAATGCCGGAGCTGTTCGAGCGCGGCCACATCTATATTGCGCAGCCGCCGCTCTACAAGGTCAAGCACGGCAAAAGCGAGCGCTACATCAAGGACGAGCACGAATTAAAAGAGCATTTGTTGACGCTCGCGCTGGATGACGCCGAGTTATTTCCCGCCGCCGATGCCGCGGCGCTGACTAAAGAAACGCTCGCTCAGGTGGCGAAACAATACTTTCTGGCCGAAGCCGTAATTGATCGCTTAAGTAGACTGATCGATCCGGCCGTTCTCCAGTGTTTGCTGGTGGATCCCGGGTTAAGCGTGGCAGACGAAGCAGCAGCGACGCAAAGTGCTGCCCGGCTGACTACCGCCCTTACGGCGGCCGGGATCAAGGTTGAGCCCAAATTTGACGAAAAGACCGAACGCTATCTGTTGCTGATCAAACGCAACCAGCACGGCAACCTGCACCAGACCGCGCTCGACCAGGATTTCCTGCAAAGCGGCGATTACGAGCAGATCAAGACCACAGCGCACGTGCTTCAGGGATTGCTGCAGCCGGGGGCGTATGTGAAGCGCGGCGAGCACAAGCACCTGGTTTCAGACATCAAGGACGGACTGAATTGGCTGCTCGACGAAGTCAAGAGAACTATGGGTATTCAGCGTTACAAGGGGTTGGGCGAAATGAACCCGTCGCAACTCTGGGAAACCACCATGGATCCGAGTGTGCGCCGGTTGCTGCGCGCGCAAATCGAAGACGCGATTTCGGCCGATGAAATCTTCACGACGCTGATGGGAGACCTGGTAGAACCGCGGCGCGCGTTTATCGAAAGCAACGCGCTGGGCGTGCGCAATCTGGACGTCTGACGACGACGTTGGATTAACCGGCCGCGACCTTTTTCGCTTTGGCCGGAGTTTTTGCTTTAGGCGCTGCTTTGGGTGCCTTGGCTTCTCGCGGCGCAAACTCGAACGTCACTTTGCCGCCCTCGCCGCGCGTTAGAAAAGCCGAGAAAGGCCGCCCTTTTTTCGAAATGAAGCGGTGCAAAAGATCCGTCTTGCCGGTGGTCAGCAGCTTTTGCATTTGCTCCGGCTCGATCGGTCGCTGCAAAATAATCTTGCCCGAACGGAAATCGCAGGTGCGGTCGGCGCCCGTGGCTTTTTCGCAGACGTAGGCGACGCCGTGGCTGTAGACGTTTGCGCCGCATTTCGGACACGCGCCGAGCGCTTCCTGCCCTGAGAAATCGACGGGTTGCGCGTCAGCTTCATTGGCCTGACCGAAGTCGAACTCCGTTTTGAACTCAGCACTCAGCTTGATGACCGCAATGAACGGTTTGCCCATGCGGCTGCGAAAACCCTGAAGCGGGCCGACGCTGCCCTTGGTGATCAGCTCCTCGACTTCCGCCGGCTCGAGCTGGCGCCCTGCCAGAATCTTCCATAGCGAGAAATCGCACTTCTGGCACTGGAATTTCTTGTAATTTTCTTTGACCACGCCGCCGCACTTCGGGCACGGTGTTGTCAACGTCGAAAAATCTCCGGGCACCGTGTCGCTTTCGTGCTCCTTCGTGTGCTTCACGAGGCGGCGCACCATGTCGGCGATTTCACGCATGAATTTATCGCGCGACAATTTGCCCTGTTCAATCTGCGCCAACTTGTATTCCCATTCGCCGGTCAATTCGGGCGAACTCAGTTCGGCAATCTCCAGACCGCGCAACAGCGTGATCAGCGAAAATGCTTTGGCGGTCGGCTGTAATTCACGGCCGGTCCGATGCACATAGCGTTCGTAAATCAATCCCTCGATGATCGTGGCGCGAGTAGCAGGCGTCCCCAGCCCTTTCGCGCGCATCGCATCGCGCAGCTCTTCGTCTTCGATTAGCTTGCCCGCGCCTTCCATCGCTGAAAGCAACGTTGCTTCCGAGTAGCGCGCCGGCGGCTTGGTTTGCAACGCAGCGACCCTGATGTCGGCGACGCGCGGAGATTCTTTGGCGACGACCGGCACCAATGCAGGCGTGTCATCGGTTTCCGCTTCCTTGCCGTAAATCTGCAGCCAGCCGGCATTGACCATGATCTTGCCTTCGCTCTTGAACGGCTCGTTCTCGACGCGAGTGATACGGGTAGTGATCAGAAATTCAGCCGGCGGGAAAAATACCGCGAGAAACCGTTTCGTGACGATATCGTAGATCTTCGCCTCGGCCTCGGTCAGATGTTTCGGCGCAATCGACGTCGGAATGATCGCGAAGTGGTCCGAAATCTTGGCGTTATTGAAAATCCGCTTGTTTGGACGCACCCATTTGTTCGCGAGGATCTGCTTCACGAAAGGCTGATACGGTTTGTCGAGTTCCTGCATCGCCGCGGTCACCGTCGAGAGGTAATCTTCGGGCAGCGCGCGCGAATCGGTACGCGGATAAGTCAGCACCTTGTGTTTCTCGTACAAGGCCTGCGCGATGGATAACGTCGTCTTGGCCGAAAAACCGAAACGCGAATTACCGTCGCGCTGCAGGCTCGTCAAATCGTACAACAACGGCGATTGCTGCGTCGTTGGTTTGCTTTCCTCTTCGACGCTGCCGGATTTGCCTTCGCATTTAGCATGAATCGCATCAGCGCGCGCGCGTTCCCACAGGCGTTCGGCGCGAATATCGCTGTCTTCGGACTTTTTGTCGCGGCTGAATTTCTCATCGATCCAGCGACCCTCGTACTCGCCCGCCTTGCACGCGAAAGTCGCATGCACTTCGTAATAGTCGCGCGACACGAACTTCTTAATCTTCTCCTCACGCTCAACCAGGATCGCGAGGGTGGGCGTTTGCACGCGGCCGACGGTCGTCAGATGGAAGCCGCCCGACTTTGAATTGAACGCCGTCATGGCGCGCGTGGCATTGATGCCGACCAGCCAGTCGGCCTCCGAGCGGCAGATCGCCGCATCGGCCAGCGGCAGCATTTCCTTGTCGCTGCGAAGATGCGCGAACCCTTCGCGGATCGACGCCGGCGTCATCGATTGCAGCCATAACCGCTCGACCGGCTTGGTCGTCTTGGCATAGCTCGCGATGTAACGAAAAATAAGCTCGCCTTCGCGGCCGGCGTCACATGCGTTAAGCAGCGACGTAACCTGTTTAAGTTTCGCGAGCCTGAGCAATACCTTTAAGCGCTCTTCCGATCGTTCGATTGGCAGCAAATCGAAATGCGGTGGAATCACCGGCAGATTGACCAATGACCACTTGCCGCGCTTGACCTCGGCGCCTTCTGGCGGAACGATGGTCAGCAAATGGCCGACGGCAGACGACAGCACGTATTCGTCGCTCTCGAAGTAATCGCCGTGCTTCGTGAACCCGCCCAGCACGCGAGCGATGTCATTCGCCACCGAAGGTTTCTCGGCGATGATTAATTTTTTGCCGACGGCCGGGGATTTTTTCGGCGCAACGGACTTTTTGACTGCAGCGGACTTTTTGGTTGCCATCGGCGATTCGTGAGTTAAGTCACGGCGATCACGGCGTCAGAGCCCGGACCGAGCGAGCGCAAGATAATAAGAACAAAAACCGGACTAAGCAAGCAAGTACCGGTGCGCCAATCAAAACAACACGGTGCTTTGATACAAGAACCGGCTCAGCGAATGCGCTGGTAACGTCCGCCAGGCAAGCTTTCCACGAGTCCGCAGAGTTCGAGCGTGAGCAACAGCCCCGCTGCCGTATCCGCGCCGATACCGGCGCGCGTGCACAGCAAATCGAACTCGCAGGGCTCATAGCCGAGGTGTTCAAGCAACGCTGCCTGCTCGCTGTCGACCGCCGGCGGGATGCGAGGATTAGACACATGTCCCGTCAGCT
Source organism: Betaproteobacteria bacterium (assembly GCA_028292435.1). Taxonomy (GTDB): domain Bacteria; phylum Pseudomonadota; class Gammaproteobacteria; order Burkholderiales; family SG8-41; genus PALSA-1004. Next base: position 25,507 of record JAQGMI010000081.1, on the reverse strand, counting down.
TGAGTTCGTCCAGAATGTCATTGGCATCATCGACGAGCTTGGCGCCCTGCTTGATCAGACGGTGGCAGCCTTTAGCGAGCGGTGAATGAATCGATCCGGGCAGTGCAAACACTTCCCGGCCCTGCTCGTTGGCAAGCCGCGCAGTGATCAGCGAACCGCTTTGCAGCGCCGCTTCAACCACAAGGCATCCCAGGCTCACGCCGCTGATTAAGCGGTTACGCCGCGGAAAATTCGCCGCGAGCGGCGGCGTGCCGAGCGGATACTCCGATATCAGCGCGCCTTTGGCGGCGAGTTCGTGGGCCAGGGATTTGTTGCGTGCGGGATAAACCACGTCGAGGCCGGTACCGACGAATGCAACACTGCTGCCCGCGCCGGCAAGTCCGCCGCGATGCGCGGCTGCGTCGATGCCGAGCGCTAAGCCGCTGACGATCGTGAGCCCGCCGATACTCAACGCACGCGCAAATTCAGCTGCATTCTCGGCGCCTTGCGCAGTTGAATTGCGGCTGCCGACGATAGCCAATGCGGGTCGATTCAATAGTTCAAGCCGGCCTTTGACATAAAGTAAGGGAGGCGGGTCCACAGTCTGCAACAGCAGTTGCGGGTATTCGGCATCGGCCAGTGTGACGATGTAATTGTCGGGCTGCTCAAGCCACGCAAGCGCGGGCTCCGTCGCTTCGGCATTGCCGCCGTCCGCGATCGCGGCGGCGACTTCGGGCGGAGCCAACTTACGCAGACTTGCCTGTGACGCCGCCAATATCGCTTCCGGCGAGCCGAATTCCGTCAAGAGCGAGCGCAGCGTGACAGCGCCGACGCCCGGAATCAGCGCAAGGCGCAGCCACTGACCTGCTTCAACTGGATCGGTGGTTGGCACGTAATCCCGCGTCGGCGCGGTGAAAGGTCAATCGAACCCGCAACGAGCGTTGCGTTTTAGGGGTTGGTCACGATGTCGAGCACATTGACCGGCCGTGAAGCACTCATGACCAGTGCGAACGAAGCGCGATCGAAGACGCGGAAAACCATCAGCAGGCCATAACGTTCATCCGGCAGCTTGACGACCGGCACGTTCGTTTTATCGTTCTTGAATTGCGCGCCCGCGGGGCCAATGCGGCCATAGATTGGGGAATTGCGGTCGGTCAGCGGTTCGTTCTGATAGCTTCCGCCTGGATTGCTCTCGTTGTAAATTAATCCCGTACGGCCCCACAGCGGGCTGTCGCGCAACGTAAATGTGGGTGCGTTGAGATTGCGGTAAATGGCGAATACGTGGCCGGCTTCGACGCCATCGCGTGTGCCCTTGTTGAGCGTAACGATGGCGTTGGGACCCGTTTCATACAGCTGGTTGTAAAGCGCAATGATATGGCCATCGACTTTTTTTGCCGGCCCATGCGGCGCATAACCGTTGAATGGAATTTCGCGCGGCGCCGGCTGCAGATAGTCGCCCGCATACATTTCCTGCGTGGCGTTGACGATTTCGATGGTGCTGACGTCCGCCATTTTGCTGACCTTGGCATCGCCAAGATAAATCGCAACGTAGCCGAGCGTTTCTTTGGTGTCCGGATCGATTAGCGGTGAACCCGGCCGAAACACCTGCCAATAAATCCCTTGCTCTTTCGTGAGCCCCGTTGCGTATGCGCTGTCGCCGGCGCCGACGGCGACGCGACTTTCCTGCGTATTCACGATGCGCGGGGCATCGTTAAGCTGATTTTGCGCAATGACGAGCGGCTTGCTCAAAAACGGTTCGATATGAGCAGTCGGGATCGTCGGCACCGGCTCAGGCGGTCGATCAAGCGCGAGTGTCGCCGGAATGACACGGACAGTTTCTGCGCGTACCAGGCGCAAGCGCAATTCCTCGGCCGCGCGATCGAGTACCAAGACGTCGCCCGGATAGATCCGATTCGGATTCTTGATCTGTTCCTGGTTGGTTTTCCACAAGTCATTCCATTTCCAGGGGTCGTTCAGAAACCGCTTGGCGATTGTCCATAGCGTGTCGCCGGGCACGACGACATAGCGGTCGGGCGCATCAACGGCGAGATCTGAAGTGGTCGCGGCTGGCGCCGCAGCGACGTAACTACACAATATAATCAGCGATATAATCAGCTTCTTCATCGCACCCCCGTCTTATTATCGCGGGCCCGGTTTGGCAGTATTTCCACCCCCGGCCTAAACATCACACATTAGTTTAAATTGTGCCCCTAATTTGTTAAATTTGCAACAATTATGGCTTTATTGCCCATTCTCCAATACCCTGATCCCAAGCTTTACACGGTTGCAGCACCCGTTACCGCAGTCGATGAGGATATTCGACGGCTGATCAAAGATATGGCCGACACGATGTACGCGGCGCCGGGAGTCGGTCTGGCGGCGACTCAGGTAAACGATCATCGTCGCGTGATCGTCATTGACCTTTCCGAAAGTCATGATCATCTTCAAGTTTTCATTAATCCGGAGATCGTCGCGCGGAGCGGCGTTGCGACGTGCGAGGAAGGCTGTTTGTCGGTCCCGGGAATTTTTGAAAAAGTTGCGCGCGCCGAGCGCATTACCGTGCGTGCACTCGACGGCCGCGGGGAATCTTTTACGCTCGAGGCGGAAGGATTGCTCGCGGTGTGCGTCCAGCATGAAATTGATCACCTCGAAGGCAAAGTTTTTGTCGACTATTTATCGCGTCTTAAACAGCAACGGATTCTTGCGCGCCTTAAAAAGCAAAAGCGCCAGATATTGTGAACGGGCGTTGACGCCGGCTGTGAGCGTTCCCGGGCATCGCGTTACAAATCATCCATGAAGTTAGTTTTTGCCGGCACACCACCGTTTGCCGCAGTTGCGCTGGATGCTTTAGTCGCTGCCGGACACGAAATTGTGTTAGTGCTTACTCAGCCTGATAGGCCCGCCGGGAGAGGACTTCGGCTACACTCTAGCGCGGTAAAGCAAGGTGCCGAGGCGCATCGACTGACCGTCGCACAACCGCCGGATTTAAAAGGAGCGGCGATTCTCGCAACCCTGCGCAGCGCCAGCGCTGATGCCATGGTCGTAGCCGCTTATGGCCTGATCCTGCCCCTCGCAGTGCTGACTATTCCGCCACGGGGATGTCTGAACATTCACGCGTCCTTATTGCCGCGCTGGCGTGGCGCCGCGCCAATTCAGCGCGCGCTTCTTGCCGGCGACGAACACAGCGGCGTGACCATCATGCAGATGGACGAAGGACTTGATACCGGCCCTGTCTTGCTCGAAGAAAGTATACCGATCGGCCTCGACGACACGGCGCAAACACTGCATGACAGATTAGCGGCCATAGGCGCGCAGGCGATTGTGCGCGCTTTGCGCGAGAACCCGCCGGCGCGCCCGCAGGACGCGGCACGTGCAACCTACGCCGCGAAGATCGACAAATCGGAAGCGACGATCGACTGGGCGCGCGATGCGGCCGACATTTGCCGGCAGGTGCGCGCATTCAATCCGGCCCCGGGTGCTGCCACGACCTGGCTCGGCGCGGCGCTCAAGATTTGGCGCGCGACGCCCATATCGAGCGGCCCGGCAACTCCCGGTACAGTGCTGCGGTCTGAAGGTGATGGCATTCGGGTTGCTGCAGGACACGACGCGGTTGTTATTACCGAGTTGCAAAAAGCTGGCGGCAAACGGCTCACCGCCGACCGGTTTTTACTCGGCACGACACTTAGCGCAGGGACGCGTCTGGGCACTTGAAATTACGACTATGATGCATATCTACAGGTCGCGGAAACCCATCGACATCCGCGAGAGGAAACGACATGTTTGGTAACTGGTTTAAGACGACTTTGCTCATGTCAGCGGTCGTTGCGCTGTTTGGCGCAGTGGGCGCCATGCTGGGCGGTGCTCAGGGCATGTTGTTCGCGCTCGTCTTGGGGGGCGGCATGAATTTTTTCGCGTACTGGTTCTCCGACAAAATGGTGCTTCGCATGTACGGCGCGCGCGAAGTGGATGCTGCAAGTGCTCCAGAATTTTATGGCGTCGTGCGTGAACTGGCTCAGCGGGCCGGGTTGCCGATGCCGAAAGTGTATTTAATCGATGAGGCGCAACCCAACGCCTTCGCTACCGGGAGAAATCCAGAGCATGCGGCGGTCGCCGCGACCACGGGAATCCTGCAGATATTGAACGCCCGCGAACTGCGCGGGGTGATGGCGCACGAATTGGCGCACGTCAAACACCGCGATATTCTGACTTCGACCATTGCGGCGACGATGGCAGGTGCGATATCGGCGCTCGCCAATTTCGGATTGCTGTTCGGCGGCCGCGGCGAAGACCGCCCGAACCCGATCGTTTCCTTGATCGTCATGATTCTGGCGCCGCTCGCGGCGATGCTGATTCAGTTCGCAATTTCGCGCGCACGTGAATATGGTGCCGACAGCGGCGGCGCCGAGATTTCGGGAGATCCGCAGGCGCTTGCGTCCGCACTTGAAAAAATCGAACGCTACGCGCGCGGCGTGCCGATGGCGGCGGCCGAACAACATCCGGAAACCGCCCAGATGATGATTATCAATCCGCTGACCGCGAGCGGTATCGCGCAGCTTTTCAGCACCCATCCGGCAACTCACGAGCGTATCGCCCGCCTGCTCGCGTTGGCGCATTGACCCGGCGCGCGGCAAGCGGTGCTTGAGATCCAGCGCCTTGCCGGCGCGACTGTCGCTGCCGTCGCCAGCGGCCGAAATCTGAATGCGGTACTCGCCGCGTTGTGGCCGCGTCATCCGCAGTTGACCGCGCAGCAGCGCGCAGCGATCACCGATGTTTGTTACGGCACGCTGCGCTTCGGCATCGAACTCGAAGCGGTTCTTGCGCAGCTGCTGACCAAGCCGCTGCAGGACGACGCGCTGCGCTGGTTGCTGCTGGTCGCGTTGTATCAGTTGCATTACACGCGCGCTGCGCCTTACGCCATCGTCGACCACGCGGTAAGCGGCGCCACAGGCCTAGGTAAGCCGCAGGCCGCCGGGCTGATCAATGCAGTGCTGCGGAATTTCCTGCGCAAGCGCGAAGCGCTGCTGGCGAAAGCGGCGGCAACGGACAGTGGTCGTTATGCCTATCCGCATTGGTGGATCGAAAAATTGCGGATGCAGTACCCGCGCGATTTCGCCCACATTCTCACCGCCGGCAATTTGCATCCACCAATGACGCTGCGCGTGAATCGCCGGCGGACGACGCGAGCCGCATATCTCGATCTGCTCGCGCAGAACGATTTAGCGGCGACGCCAGTCGGCATAGACGGCTTGACGCTCGCCCTCGCGGTTGGAATCGAACGTCTGCCCGGTTTCGCCGACGGTTTCGTGTCGGTGCAGGACGCCGCGGCACAGCTTGCTGCACCGCTGCTCGATGTTGAGCCCGGCATGCGCGTACTCGATGCGTGCGCCGCGCCGGGCGGCAAAACCACTCACTTGCTCGAGCTTGCCGAACTCGAACTCATCGCGGTTGATCAGGATGAAAAACGGCTTGAACGGGTGCGGCAAAATTTATCCCGCCTCGATATGAATGCGGAATTGATGTGCGCCGATGTCAACGACATCGATGCGTGGTGGGACGGCCAGCCGTTTCATCGCGTGCTTGCCGATGTGCCTTGCAGCGCGTCAGGCGTCGTGCGCCGCCATCCCGACATCAAGTGGTTGCGGCGCGCGAGCGATATCGCGCAATTCGCAAAACAGCAGCGGCGCATGCTCGACAGTCTGTGGCGGTTAGTGGCCAGTGGTGGTAAATTGCTGTACACAACGTGCTCCGTTTTCCAGGAAGAGAACTCACTGCAGGTAGCCGATTTTCTGGTGCGGCACGCCGATGCCAAACAACTGCCACTGAGCGGAGTGAATACCGTGGACGGGACACCGGACGGCCAGTTGCTGCCTGACAACGAGCATGATGGCTTTTTTTTCGCGCTGCTCCAAAAGCTTTAAATCGCTCGCCGCGCTCGTCTGCTGCGCGCTGGCGCTCGGATTGGGCGCGACCGCACACGCTGAAGGCATCGAGGTGCGCAATGCCGCGCTGGTGCCGGACGAAGAAGGCTACTTCCTCGAGGCCGATTTTGAAATCGTGCTTAATGCAACGCTCGAAGAAGCGCTCAACAAAGGCGTGCCGCTCTACTTCCTGCTCGAATTCGAAGTTATTCGTCCGCGATGGTACTGGTTTAACGACAAAGTTCTCAACGCGCAGCAGCAATACCGGCTCGCCTATAACGCATTGACGCGGCAGTACCGGTTGGGCCTTGGCTCGCTGTATCAGAATTTTGCTTCGCTCACGGAGGCGATCGATTTTCTTTCGCGCGTGCGCCGCCGGCAGGTGCTCGAAGCTGGCACACTCGATAAAGGCACCACGTACACCGCCGGCGTGCGCATGCGGCTCGACGTGTCGCAGCTGCCCAAGCCGTTCCAATTGAACGCGCTCGCTTCACGTGACTGGAATTTCGGTTCGGAGTGGCGCCGCTGGAGCGTGACGCCATGACGACGAGCGTTGCGGACATTCGTCTGGCGCTCGGCAGCGGCGCGGTCAAGTACTTGTTGATCGTGTGCACGGTCGTGGGAGCCGTGACGATGTATCTGCTCGCAACAGCGAGCGCCAACACCGCGCTGTTCGCGCAGCACTATCCAACACTGCTCGCTCTGAACGGCGGCCTCGCGGTATGTCTGACCGCGCTGCTTGGTTATCAGTTGTATTCGCTGCGCCAGAAACTCAAAGCGGGGGTCTTCGGCGCCAAGCTCACGCTGCGACTGGTGCTGCTGTTCACGCTGGTTGCCGTGTTGCCGGGCGCGCTGGTTTACGGCGTGTCGGTCCAGTTCGTTGCGCGCAGCATCGAATCGTGGTTCGACGTGCGGGTCGAGAAAGCGCTCGAAGGCGGTTTGAATCTCGGGCGCAGCACGCTCGACAACCTGCTGAAGGATCTGCGCAAAAAAGCGGACATCATGGCCGCGTCGCTGTCGGTGCGGCCGGCGACCGAGCATTTCGCGGCGCTGAACATGTTGCGCGAGCAGGTCGGCGCGCAGGAAGCCACGCTGTTTACGCCGCGCGGCAAAGTCATCGTTTACGCCGGTAACGAACGCACCGGCCTCATGCCGGATTTGCCAGGACCGGCGGTGTTGCGTCAATTGCGCCAGCAGCAGATGTACAGCGCAGTCGAGGCACTGCCCGACAAAGGCCTTTACTTGCGCGTGCTGGTTGCAGTCAACACGATCAGTCTGTCGGAGGACATGCGCGTGCTGCAGTTGCTGCAACGCGTGCCTGAGCAGCTCGCGCTCGATGCGGAAGTCGTACAGACCGGGCAACGCGAGTATCAGGAACTGTTACTCGCACGCCTGGGCTTGAAGCGCTTGTACGGCATCACGTTGACGCTGACATTGTTGCTCGCGCTTCTGACTGCGCTGTCGCTGGCATTCCTGCTTAGCGAACGGCTGTCGGCGCCGTTGAGTTTTCTGGCAGAGGGCACGCGCGCGGTTGCGCAAGGCGACTTCAGTCAGCGCGAAACCGTCAGCAGCGGCGACGAACTGGGTGTGCTTACGCAATCGTTCAACACCATGCGCCAGCAACTCGGCGAGGCGCGCGCGACCGCCGAGCGCAACCAGGCCGAGCTTACCGATGCGCATACCTACGTACAAAGTGTCCTCGCGAACTTGTCGGCGGGGGTGCTCGCGTTTGACGAGTCCTTGCAGCTGCGCTCATTCAACCACAGCGCTTCTGCAATTCTCGACGTTGATTTTTCGCAGTTAAGCGGGCTGGAACTGGCGCGCTGGCACGAGCGCGTGCCCGCATTAAAAGAGCTTGCGAACGACGTTGCGGCTGCGTTCGCCAAGGGCGCAGGCGACGCATGGGCAAAGCAAATCGAGCGTCCCGGCAAAGGCGGCAACCAGATGCTGCTCTTGCGCGGCACCCGGCTGCCGCTAGGCAGCGGCACCGGTTTCGTCGTCGTGTTCGACGACATTACGCACGTCTTGCAGGCGCAGCGCGATGCCGCCTGGACTGAAGTCGCGCGGCGGCTGGCGCATGAAATCAAAAATCCGCTGACGCCGATTCAGTTGTCGGCCGAACGGCTGCAGCACAAGCTCGCAGTCAAGCTCGGGCCTGCCGACGCCGAGATGCTTCAACGGTCGACACAAACGATTGTGAATCAGGTCAGCGCACTGAAGAACATGGTCGAGGCTTTCCGCCAATATGCGCGCATGCCCGAAGCGACGCGCCAGGAACTCGATTTCAACGATCTCTTGCGTGAAGTGCTGATGTTGTACGAATCGCTTGCGGGACGTTTGCAAACCCAGCTTGGTTCCAATGTGCCGCGCATCGTCGGCGATCCCGCGCAGTTGCGGCAGGTTATCCATAATCTGCTGCAAAACGCTGAAGACGCGCTCACCGACGCCGAACAGCCTTGCATAATGGTACGCACCGAAGCGGCCGGCGCGGGCATGCGCGTCACGATTGCCGATAACGGCAGTGGCTTTCCGCACGACCTCATGCAGCGCGTGTTTGAGCCTTATGTGACGACCAAACCCAAGGGCACGGGCCTGGGGCTCGTCATCGTGAAAAAAATTATCGAGGAGCACGGCGGCACGGTTGAAATTTCGAATGTCTCGCCACACGGTGCGCGAGTGACGCTGAATTTTCCCGCCGCTGCCGTGCAGCTGGCGGCTGTTAAAACCGCGGCACGCGCTTAGACTGGAACGGAGCTATGCAGCAAATTCTGGTGGTTGACGATGAAGTCGGGATTCGAGAGTTGTTATCCGAGATCCTGCGCGACGAGGGTTATCAGGTGCGGCTTGCCGAGAATGCCGGGCAGGCGCGCGCCCAGCGCTCGCAGGCGCGGCCCGATCTCGTCTTGCTTGATATCTGGATGCCGGATACCGACGGCATCACCCTGCTGAAGGAATGGGCGAGTGCGGGCTTACTGACCATGCCGGTCGTCATGATGTCCGGACACGGCACTATCGATACCGCCGTCGAAGCCACGCGTATCGGCGCGTACGATTTTCTTGAGAAGCCGATCGGACTGCAAAAACTGTTGGCGACGGTCGGCCGCGCATTAAAGCGTGGCGAGCCGCAGGTCAAGCCGATGCTCATGCTCGCAACGCTCGGCCGCGCGCCGGTCGTGACGGAGCTCAAGCAACGGCTCGAGCGCGTTGCCAATTTGAAGTCGCCCTTGATGATGGTTGCCGAACCCGGCAGCGGCGCCGAGTTGTGCGCGCGCTTCGTACACCAGCCCAATTCGTTGCCGGGCAAACCCAATGCCCCGTGGGTCGAGCCTGAAAATCTCGCCACACTCGCTGAGGCGCCGCTCGATCTATTGAACCAGGCGCGCGAAGGCACGTTGTTTCTTGCGGAAGTCGGTGATTTAAACCGCACGGAACAAAAAGGCCTGCTGCTAATCGCGGCGAAACTCGACAAATACAACACGCGGCTGATTTGCGCGACGTCGCGCGCGCTGCCCGAACTCGTCGCGCAGGGCGGATTCGACGCCAAACTATACGCCGCCATCGGCGCGGTCACCGTCAACGTACCGAGCCTGCGGCAGCATCGCGAGGACATTCCGGATCTGGCGAACCTTTTCCTGCTTCGCGGCGTTGAAGCGAAGGAAGTACCGGCGCGCCATTTCAGCACCGCTGCCTTGAATGCGCTGCGCAATTACGATTGGCCCGGTAACCTGAGCCAACTCGAAAGCGTCGTGCGCACGCTGGCGCTGACCGCGACGGGCGATGAAATTAGCGTCAATGAAGTCAACCAGGCATTGCCGAGTTACGGAGCGCCCGCGGCGACCGCGCCTTCGGCGTTGCCACTCGACCTGCCGCTGCGCGAGGCGCGCGATGCGTTTGAACGCGTTTACTTCGAGCATCACATTGCGAAGGAAGGCAGCAACATGAGCCGCGTCGCCGACAGCGTCGGACTCGAGCGCACGCATCTTTATCGCAAGCTGAAACAGCTGGGCATCAAGCTCGCGCGGCGCGCCGAAGACTAGTTCATCTCGCACGGATCGCAACGCACGTTCCGTAGCCAAAGGCCGCGGATTCTAAGATAATTACGGCTCCCGCAAGTCCCCAAGCTACGCCGCAAGGAACAATTCCCGATGGGCTCACGCCTAGAACTGACCAACGCGATCCGCGCGCTCGCGATGGACGCTGTACAGCAGGCTAATTCCGGGCACCCGGGCATGCCGATGGGCATGGCGGAAATCGCCGAAGTGTTGTGGCGGCATCATCTGAAGCACAACCCTGCCGATCCCCATTGGGCAGACCGCGATCGCTTTGTGTTGTCGAACGGTCACGGCTCGATGCTCTTATATGCGGTCTTGCATCTGACCGGTTACGCGCTGTCGATCGACGATATCAAGCACTTCAGGCAGCTTCATTCGAAGACACCGGGCCATCCCGAGCTTGGCATCACGCCTGGCGTCGAGACAACGACGGGCCCGCTTGGACAAGGCATCAGCAATGCGGTCGGCATGGCACTTGCGGAAAAATTGCTGGCGGCCGAATTCAATCGCGCGACCCATACGATTGTCGATCATTACACCTATGTGTTTCTCGGCGACGGCTGCCTGATGGAAGGCATCTCGCACGAAGCCTGTTCGCTCGCGGGAACCCTCGGGCTTGGCAAGTTAATCGCGTTTTATGACGACAACGGCATTTCAATTGACGGCCCGGTGCAAGGTTGGTTTACCGACAACACGCCTAAACGATTCGAAGCGTACGGCTGGCATGTCGTGCCGGACGTCGATGGCCACAATGCGGCCGCCATCGAGGCGGCACTTAAAGCTGCGCAGGACGTTGGCGACCGGCCCACACTCATTTGCTGCAAGACCCAGATCGGCAAAGGCGCGCCGACGCGGGCCGGAACAGCCAAGGCCCACGGCGAAGCACTGGGTGCCGACGAGATCGCAGCGACGCGCAAGAACATCGGCTGGGAGCCCGCGGCGTTTGTAATTCCGCAGGACGTATATCAAGAGTGGGACCGTCGCACCGCAGGCGCGGCTGCGCAAAAAGACTGGGAAGCGCGCTTAACGGCTTACGCCGCCGTCCATCCCGACCTTGCAAGCGAATTCAAGCGGCGCATGGCGGGCGAACTGCCGGCAAAATTTGCAACGATGCTCGCCGCGGCAATTGAAACGGCGAACACGAAAGGCGAAACCGTCGCCACGCGCAAGGCTTCACAGCTCGCATTGACACAGCTGGCACCGCAGCTGCCGGAACTCATTGGCGGTTCGGCTGATCTCATGGGCAGTGTATTCACCAATTGGCCGGGCAGCAAAGTCGTGACGCACGGCGCTGCGGGCAATATCGTCAACTTCGGCGTACGCGAATTTGCAATGGCGGCAATTACCAACGGCCTCGCGCTGCATGGCGGTTTCATTCCCGAGACGGGCACGTTCTTGACGTTCTCGGATTACTCGCGCAATGCACTTCGCATGGCTGCATTGATGAAACTGCGCAATATTTTCGTGTTCACGCATGACTCGATCGGCCTGGGTGAAGACGGCCCGACTCACCAAGCCGTCGAACAGACGGCGAGTCTGCGGTTGATTCCGAATATGGCGGTATGGCGGCCGTGCGACACCGTCGAGAGCGCGGTCGCGTGGGGCGCGGCATTGCAGCGCCGCGACGGACCGACGACATTTATCCTGTCGCGCCAGAACGTCGCGTTTCAAAAACGCAATCCGGCGCAGATTGCCGCCATAGCGCGCGGCGGCTATGTGCTTGCCGATGCCGACGGCGGCAAGCCGCGCGCCGTCATCATCGCTACGGGTTCGGAAATGCCACTCGCGATGGGCGCCTATGAGCAGCTCAAGAAAGAGGGCATCAACGTGCGCGTTGTCTCGATGCCATGCACTTTGGTGTTCGATGCACAGGATGCGGCCTACCGCGCGTCGGTATTGCCGGCCGGCGTGCCGCGTGTCGCGGTCGAAGCCGGCGTCACCGACGGCTGGCGCAAATACGTCGGCGCTGTCGATTCGAAAGCAGGCGCAGTCGTCGGCATCGATCGTTTTGGCGAATCGGCGCCGGCAGGAGAATTGTTCAAGTATTTTGGTTTTACCGTCGAGAACGTAGTCTCGGTGGTAAAAAATCTGCAGTAAACGCATCGCCAGCAGGCGCGACATTCTGGAGACAGGCATGACAATCAAAGTCGGCATTAACGGATTTGGACGTATCGGACGCATGGTGTTCCGCGCAGCCGTAAAGCATTTTCCGGACATCGAGATCGTGGGTATCAACGACTTGCTCGAGCCGGACTACCTCGCGTACATGTTGCGCTATGACTCGGTTCACGGCCGCTTTAACGGCGAGATCGCGATAGACGGCACCACCCTGATCGTGAACGGCAAGCGCATCCGGCTCACCGCCGAGAAGGATCCGGCGCAGTTAAAGTGGAAAGATGTCGGCGCCGATGTCGTTGTGGAATCGACCGGGCTGTTCCTGACCAAGGAAACTTGCGAAAAGCATCTGGCGGCCGGCGCAAGAAAAGTCATCATGTCGGCGCCGTCAAAAGACGACACGCCGATGTTCGTGTTCGGCGTCAACGACAAGACGTACAAAGGTCAGACGATTATTTCCAACGCATCGTGCACCACCAATTGTCTCGCGCCCGTCGCGAAGGTGCTCAACGACAATTGGGGCATCAAGCGCGGCCTCATGACGACGGTGCATGCAACCACGGCGACCCAGAAGACAGTCGATGGCCCTTCCAATAAAGACTGGCGTGGCGGCCGCGGCATCCTCGAGAACATCATTCCGTCATCCACGGGTGCGGCCAAGGCGGTCGGCGTTGTGATTCCGGAACTCAACAAGAAACTGACCGGCATGTCGTTCCGCGTGCCGACGTCCGATGTATCGGTCGTCGACCTGACGGTGGAACTCAACAAGCCCGCTACCTACGCCGAGATCTGCGCGAAGATGAAAGCAGAATCGCAAGGCGCGATGAAAGGCGTGCTCGGTTATACCGAGGAGAAGGTGGTGTCGACCGATTTTCGCGATGAAGTCTGCACCTCGGTGTTCGACGCGGAGGCGGGCATCGCGCTCGACAGCACTTTCGTCAAAGTCGTGTCGTGGTACGACAACGAATGGGGTTATTCCTGCAAAGTGCTTGAGATGGTGCGGGTAACCGCGAAATAACAGCACGACCGGTCCTGCCGCATGAACGTCATCAAAATGGCCGATCTGGACCTGGCGGGCAAACGCGTGTTTATTCGCGCGGACCTGAACGTGCCGCAGGATGACGACGGCAAAATAACCGACGACACGCGCATACGCGCTTCTGTGCCGGCGATCAGATCCGCGCTCAATGCAGGGGCGGCGGTTATGGTGACTTCCCATCTTGGGCGACCGACCGAGGGTGAATTCAATGCGGCCGACTCGCTCGAGCCCATCGCGCATCGCCTGAGCGAACTTTTACATGCGCCTGTAGCACTCGCGCGCGACTGGGTAAACGGCGTGGACGTAAAGCCAAGTAATGTCGTGATGCTCGAGAATTGCCGCTTCAACAAAGGCGAGAAAAAAAACGACGACGCGCTCGCCCGAAAAATCGCGGCTTTGTGCGATATCTATGTGAATGACGCATTCGGCACAGCGCACCGCGCCGAAGCAACCACCCATGGCATTGCAAAGTTTGCGCCCGTCGCCTGTGCCGGGCCTTTGATGGCGGCTGAACTCGAAGCGCTGGGCAAGGCGCTGAGTAATCCGAAACGGCCGCTGCTCGCGATTGTTGCCGGCTCGAAAGTATCAACCAAGCTGACGATCCTGAAATCGCTGGCAGAAAAAGTCGATCAGTTGATCGTGGGCGGCGGTATCGCCAATACTTTCATGCTGGCAATCGGACAGCGCGTCGGCAAATCGCTCGCCGAACCCGGCCTGGTCAGCGAAGCGCATGCGATTATCGATTACATGAAAGCACGCGGCGCGCAGGTGCCGTTGCCGGTCGATGTCGTGGTTGCCGCCGAACTTTCCGCGCGCGCGCGTGCGAATCTGGTCGCTGCCGATGCGGTTGGCGCCGACGACAAGATTCTCGACATCGGACCGCAAACCGCCGAAATATTGGCGGCGCTCATCGCGAAGGCCGGGACAATTATCTGGAACGGACCGGTCGGCGTCTTCGAGCTTGATCAGTTTGGCGCCGGCACCGCACGCATTGCGCGTGCAATTGCCGAGTCGCCGGCATTTTCAATCGCCGGCGGGGGCGACACGCTGGCCGCGATTTCCAAATATGGCATTGCCGACAAGGTTTCGTATATGTCGACCGGCGGCGGCGCGTTTCTCGAATTTCTAGAGGGAAAAAAGCTGCCTGCGGTGGAAGTGCTCGAACAGCGCGCGAAAGAACGCGGTTGACGATTTGAGGATTTGGGTAAATCCGGTTACGCTCCGGTTCACATCTCAATCACTAACCTGATCTCATGCCACGCCGTACCAAGATAGTCGCCACGCTCGGCCCTGCCTCGAGCGACAGCAAAACACTCGCCCGCATGATTGAGGCCGGACTCGATGTCGTGCGCATGAACTTTTCGCACGGCACCGCGAAGGAACACGGCGAGCGTGTCGAGCTCGTGCGCGAACTCGCACGTAAAGCCGGCCGTTCGGTGGGCGTTCTGGTCGACCTGCAAGGTCCCAAGATCCGCATCGGCCGTTTCGAACACGACCGTATTAGTTTGAACATCGGCGACAAATTCGTGCTCGATGCCGAATGCAAGATGGGCGATGCAACGCGCGTCGGACTCGATTACAAAAACCTGCCGCAAGACGTATCGAGCGGCGATACGCTGTTGCTCGACGACGGCCGCATCGTGCTGGCCGTTACCGCAGTGAAGGGCTCGCGAATATTCTGCCTGGTCGAGCAAGGCGGTCAGCTGTCGAACAACAAAGGCATCAACCGCAAGGGCGGCGGCCTGACGGCGCCGGCGCTGACCGAGAAAGACATGCAGGACATCAAAACTGCGGCGCTGCTCAAAGCGGATTACCTTGCAGTGTCGTTCCCGCGTTCGGGCGCCGACATCCAGTGGGCACGCGATCTCATGCAGAAGGCGGGCGGCAAAGCTTTGCTGTGTGCAAAAATCGAGCGCGCCGAAGCGATCCCGGCGCTCGAAGAAATCGTCGATGCATCGGATTCGATCATGGTTGCGCGCGGCGACCTCGCGGTCGAAGTCGGCGATGCGGTGGTGCCGGCGTTGCAGAAGCGCATGATTCGCATGGCGCGTGAACGCAACAAGCTCGTGATCACGGCGACCCAGATGATGGAATCGATGATCAACAACCCGATTCCAACTCGCGCCGAAGTGTCCGACGTCGCGAACGCTGTCCTCGATGGCACCGATGCCGTCATGTTGTCGGCGGAGACGGCGGCGGGAAAATTTCCGGTCGAGACGGTCGCGGCGATGGCGCGCGTTTGCCTTGAAGCCGAAAAGGAAGACGCATTCAGCGTGGAGCGTCGGCGTCCCGGTGCGCCCGGAACAGTGGAAGAAGCGGTTGCGCGCGCCACGATCTTTACCGCCAACAGCCTCGGCATCAAAGCCATCGCGGCCCTCACCCAAAGCGGCAAGACCGCACTTTTGATGTCGCGCATGATTTCGAGCGTGCCCGTGTATGCATTGTCGTCGGTGGTTGAAACACGCCGGCGCGTGACTTTATTTCGCGGCGTTTACCCGGTTAAATTCAAGGGCGCGCGCGATCCCGAACGCGCGCTCAACATGGCGGAGGACGAGCTTTTGAAACGCGGCGCCGTCAATCAGGGCGATTACATCATCCTCACGATCGGCGAACCCTTCGGTAAGGCCGGCGGCACGAACACGATGAAAATCGTTAAGGTCGGAGAGCATCGCCATTCGTGATGTTTTCAGGAACATCAGCATCCGTAATATTTACGCGTAAGTTCGGCGTAAGCGACGCTCTATAAAGTTCGTGTCGCGCCGCCCACACGCTTTGCATGTCTCAGGATGGTCAAGGTAATTCCCGGAGCGTAGAATTAAATCCCCTTTCAGCGTGCCAACTTCCGGCACGAGTGGGTCGGCAGGAGGAATGTGAATGTTTGAACGTGAACTTGCAGCAACCGCGGCGGCCATGGTCGCCCCGGGCAAAGGTATACTGGCCATCGACGAATCGAGCGGCACCATTAAAAAAAGATTCGACACGATCGGTGTCGAATCGAATGTCGAGAATCGTCGCGCTTATCGCGACTTGCTGATCACGCCCGAGGGACTCGGACAGTACATCAGCGGCATGATTCTTTATGACGAAACGATCAAGCAGGCGACCACATCAGGCACGCCCTTTCCGGCGGCACTGCAGAAAGCCGGCATCTTGACGGGTATCAAAGTGGACGCCGGCGCGAAGGATCTCGCCACGGCCACGGGCGAACAAGTGACCGAAGGCCTCGACGGATTGCGCGAACGACTTGCCGAATACAAAAAGCTCGGCGCAACGTTCGCCAAGTGGCGCGCGGTAATCAACATCGGCAAAGAAATTCCAAGCGACTACTGCATTCATGTGAACGTGCATGCGCTCGCACGTTACGCAGCGCTGTGCCAGGAAGCGGGCATCGTGCCGATTGTCGAACCAGAAGTAATCATGGACGGCGCACACACAGTCGAGCGCTGTTTCGATGTGACGGAACATACGCTGCACGCTTTGTTTCACGAACTTCACCGTCAGCGCGTGACCGCGGAACATCTGGTGTTGAAAGCAAGCATGGTGATTTCGGGCAAGAGTTGCCCGCAGCAAGCCGGCGTGCAGCAGGTGGCGGATGCGACGGTGCAGTGTTTAAAGCGCACGGTGCCATCGGCCGTGCCCGGCATCGTCTTTCTTTCCGGCGGCCAAAGCGATGAACTCGCTACCGCGCACTTGAATGCGATGAACGCAGGCAACGCCGATTTGCCTTGGCCGCTGTCCTTTTCCTATGGACGGGCCTTGCAGGCGCCGGCGCTCAAAGTGTGGAAAGGTCAGCCCGGCAACGTCGCGGCGGCGCAAAAAGCGCTGTTTCAGCGCGCCAAACTCAATAGCGCAGCATGTTTCGGGCGCTACAAACCCGAAATGGAAAAGGAAGCCGCGGCAGCATGATGGCGAGTTAAACCGCACCTGAATTGTGCCCGAGTGGGAGCGCGGGTACCGTTGTGGCTAGCGGTCAAGAAACCAGTTATCATGCGCCGTCACGCTGGCCGGCAAGCGAATTTAAGCACGGCAAACAACTAGTTTTCATCAAATTGGAGAGGCTCAAATGGCGTTGAAAATCCGGAGCATGAAAGACTTTAGTGCCGGGTTGATGTTTATCGGGATCGGCGGCTTGTTTGCGCTTGGCGCAAGTCAATATCCGATGGGGACCGCGGTCAGAATGGGTCCGGCATATTTCCCCAGCATCCTTGGATGGGGCACCGTGCTGTTAGGTTTGTTTGTGCTCGTCGAGTCATTCATCGTCGAAGATGAAGCGCCTGCGCCAACGGCATGGCGCCCGCTCATCATGGTCATCGGTTCGGTCTGCGCATTCGCTGCGCTGATCAACACGGGCGGCCTCATCACTGCAACCGTAGTGCTGATTATCGTTTCCGCGCTTGGTGGTCACGAGTTCAAATGGAAAGAAGCGATTATCTCGGCAGTGCTCATGTCGATAACGGTGTGGGCGATTTTCGACAAGGCGCTTGGCCTGCCGTTCAAACTTTTCCCCTGGTCTTGAGCGACTGACTGATACGAGATAACGGAGCGCACCATGACAGAACTTATCCAGCACTTGAGCCTTGGTTTCAGCGTCGCGCTGAGCCTGCAAAATCTGATGTATTGCTTTATCGGCTGCTTCCTCGGCACGCTGATCGGTGTGTTGCCCGGCATTGGTCCGGTTGCCACGATCGCGATGCTGTTGCCGATCACCTTCAACCTGCCGCCGACGCCGGCGCTGATCATGCTCGCGGGCATTTACTACGGCGCGAGCTACGGCGGCTCGACCACCGCGATTCTTGTCAACCTGCCCGGTGAATCTTCTTCGGTTGTCACGTGTATCGACGGCTACCAAATGGGACGGCAGGGACGCGCGGGACCTGCACTTGCGATTGCCGCACTCGGTTCGTTTTTCGCGGGCTGCGTCGGCACCATTCTGATCGCGTTGTTTGGACCGCCGCTCGCCGAACTGGCGTTTGAATTCGGCGCCGCTGAATATTTCTCGATGATGGTGCTGGGTCTCGTATCCGCGGTCGTGCTTGCGCACGGTTCGTTGATCAAAGCGGTGTGCATGATTCTCGTTGGCCTGCTGCTCGGTATCGTCGGTACCGACGTAAATTCAGGCATTGCACGTTACAGCTTCGGCATTTCCGAATTGTCGGACGGCATTGGCTTCGTATCGGTTGCGATGGGCATGTTCGGCTTTGGCGAAATTATTTCGAATCTCGAACAGGGCGAAGAACGCGAGGTCAACACGTCGAAAGTCGGCAGTCTTATGCCGTCGTGGACTGATCTGAAAATGTCGTTTGGTCCAATTGTCCGCGGCACCGCGCTCGGCACGATCTTCGGCATTTTGCCCGGCTCGCATACGGTTATCGCTTCGTTCTCGTCCTATACGCTCGAGAAGAAACTCGCGAAAGACCCGTCGCGTTTCGGTAAAGGCGCAATCGAAGGTGTCGCTGGTCCGGAATCGGCCAACAACGCCGCCGCTCAAACGTCTTTCATCCCGCTGTTGACTCTCGGTATTCCGACCGGCGCCGTGATGGCGCTGATGGTCGGCGCGATGACGATTCAAGGTATCGCGCCCGGACCTCAGGTCATGACGCAGAAGCCCGACTTGTTCTGGGGCATGATCGCTTCGATGTGGGTCGGCAACCTGATGCTGGTCATCCTGAACCTGCCGTTGATCGGCATGTGGGTGCAGTTCCTTAAGATCCCATATCGCGTGCTGTTCCCCGGCATCATCCTGTTCTGCTGCATCGGCGCCTTCAGCGTAAACAACAGCCCGGCTGAAGTGTATCTGGCTGGCCTGTTCGGATTCTTCGGTTATTTCTCCAGCAAATGGGGTTGTGAACCGGGACCGCTGCTGCTCGGCTTCGTATTGGGACCGCTGATGGAAGAGAACCTGCGCCGCGCAATGTTAATTTCACGCGGTGACGCTTCGGTCTTCTTCACACGTCCGATCAGCTGCGGCATGTTGATTGTCGCCGCCGCACTGTTGGTCATCATTGTGGCACCGCAGGTGCGGAAGAAACGCGCCGAGGTCGTTTACGAAAGCGCAGACTAAAGCAAACCCGCCGCTTCGATTCTGCAGTTAAAAATTTTGCCCCGGACGACCTCCGGGGCAATTTTTTCTCCGCTCCGCTTAATTCACGATCCCTTTCATGCAGCTCACGCCGGACGAAAAGAAAATGCTGAAGGGCGGCGCCGGTCCCGCCGTCAAGGAGGCGCTCGAGCTGCAAATCGAAGTCGGCAAGTTCTTCGGGGCCAAGCGCCTGGTGCAGGTTTCGAATGTGCACATGATGGGCGACATCGAAGTCATGGGCGACAGCGGCAAGGCATTCCTCGAGCGCATGAGCGCCGCAGGCGCGCAATGCGCAGTGCCGACGACCACCAATGCGCGCTGCATCGACTTTGAGTACGTTGAAAAACTGAAACAGGACCCGAACGAGGCCGCGAAAGAAAAGCAGTTGATCGCGTATCTGCGCAAAATGGACGTCATCACCGCCGACACCTGCATTAATTATCAAACGCTGTATCAGCCGCATTTGGGCGAGCGCGTCGCATGGGGCGATACCGGTACGGTGATTTACGCGAATTCGGTCTTCGGCGCCCGCTCCAACTTTGAAGCCGGTCCCGCAGCGCTCGCCGCCGGTATTACCGGTCGTGTTGCCGAATACGGATTCCAGCTCGACGCGCATCGCAAAGGCACGGTGCTCGTCAATGTCAAAGCAGAGCTCACGGACTTTGCCGACTGGGGCGCGCTCGGCAAGCTCGTCGGTGAAGCGCATCAAAATTATTTCGCGGTCCCGGTGTTCAACGGCATCAAACAACGGCCGACCGCCGATCAATTGAAGCATCTCGGGGCATCGCTCGCGAGCTACGGCTCGATGGGCATGTTTCACATGATTGGCGTGACCCCCGAGGCGCCGACGCTGAAGGCCGCATTTGGCGGCGCCAAACCGGGTGCAACGGTCACGATAATGAACGGCGACATTCACCGCGTTTACACCGGTTATGGCGCGAAAAATAATCCGCTCAATCTGGTGGTGTTCTCCGGCCCGCAACAGTCGCTATTCGAAATGAAGAACCTCGCGCGGCTGCTCGCAGGAAAGAAAATAAAATCCGGCAGCCACCTGTTCGTGACGACCAGCAATGGCGTGAAAAGCGCCGCGCGAGCGCTTGGCTACCTCGAGACCATCGAAACGGCCGGCGGCATCGTGCTCGAAGGCGTGTGCTTTTACATCCTGCAGAATATCGGCCAGATGCGCGTGCAGAACGGCTGGAGCAATCTCGTCACCAACTCGGCGAAGCTCGCGAATATCATCGGCGCGCACAAATTCAACACCATCTTGCGGCGGACCGAGGATTGCATCCGCATCGCATTGACCGGCGAAGATCAATGAAGCGGCGCACGCCTGCTCCGTCCATCAAGCTTAAGCGCGCGTTCGGCGCAGTGGTTGAAGGGGAAGCGCTGGTTTCGCGCGAAGGTTTTAGTCCGCGCTACGATCTGGATCGCTGGACCGGCTTGATCTCGCGGCCGGGTCATGCGCTCGAGGGCCACAATCTCAAGGATAAGATTCTGATCACGCCCAGCGCTAAAGGCGGGATCGCGGCCGGCTGGGCGTTTTACGACATCAAGCACAAAGGCATTGCGCCCAAAGCGTTCGTCTTCGGCGTGACTAACCCTGTGATGGTCCAAGGCGCAGTATTTGCCGGCATCACGATCACCGAGGGCTGGGCGCGTGATCCTTATGTCTGGATTCACACCGGCGATATCGTCAGAGTGGACCCGCTGAAAAAAACGCTCGAGTTGATCGAGTCGAGGCGTTAACCGCAACGATGGAGGATTCCAATATGTCCGCGCGCATTTACGCCGTCATCACGAGTGCTGTGCTCTTGCTCGCCGCGCAGCCCGGACATGCACAGCCGGCCGCCTATCCGAACAAGCCGATTAGGATCGTCGTCGCTTATACGCCAGCTGGCGCGACCGATATTCTGGCGCGAACGGTCGGCCAGAAATTGACCGAGACGTGGGGACAACCGGTGATCATCGACAACCGGCCGGGCGCAAACGGCAATATTGGCAGCGAGTACGCGGCCAAGGCAACGCCTGACGGATATACCCTGCTGATGGTGACGGCTGGCACGCACGGCATCAATCCCAGCCTTTACCGCAAGCTCGGATTCGATGCGGCCAAGGATTTTGCGGCAGTGAGCTTGGTCGCGATGGTGCCCAATATTTTCGTCGTCAACAATGCGGTGCCGGCGAAAGACCTCAAAGAATTTATCGCGTACGTGAAAGCCAATCCGGGTAAATTCAATTACGGCTCGCCTGGAAATGGCAGTACCGCGCACTTGTCGATGGAACTCTTCAAGTCTATGACCGGCCTGCAGATGCAGCATATTCCGTACAAAGGCAGCGCGGGTGTGCTCGCCGATGTAATTGGCGGGCAAATCATAACGACCATGGACAACATGCCGCCGTATGTGCCGCAGGTCAAAGCCGGCAAGATTCGCGCACTGGCAGTCAGTCCGACGCGCCGCTCGCCCGCACTGCCTGAAGTGCCGACCGTCGCCGAAGCCGGGGTTCCCGGCTATGACTCCGGCGCATGGTTTGGCCTGGTCGCGCCGGCCAATACGCCGAAAGACATCGTGAACAAACTGTCGCGCGAAACGGCGCGTATCTTGAAGCAGCCCGATGTAAGCGCCCGCTTGTCCGATTTGGGCGCAGAACCAGTCGGCGGCACGCCGGAGCAATTTGCCGCCCACATCAAGACAGAAATTGCGAAATGGGCGAAGGTCATCAAGGAAGCCAACGTTGAGCTGCAATGAGTTGATGACTGCGCCATGATTCGCGATCCCGAAACATTCAACATCCTGCTCGACACGTTGCGGCGTTTCGTGCGCGAGCGCCTGATCCCGGCCGAGAATGAGTTGGTCGAAACCGACGAAATCCCCGCGAGAATTCTGAAAGAGATGCGCGAAATCGGCTTGTTCGGCCTGACAATCCCGGTCGAGTACGGCGGTCTGGGACTGACCACCGAAGAAGAAGTCCTGACCTCGATTGAAATGTGCCAGGCATCGCCCGCATTCCGCTCGATCGCGGGCACTAACAATGGCATCGGATCGCAAGGCATCGTTATCGACGGCACGCCTGAGCAAAAGGAAAAATATCTGCCGCGACTCGCGAGCGGTGAACTGATCGGCTCGTTCGCGTTGACCGAGCCGGGCGCCGGTTCCGACGCAGGTTCGTTGACGACGAGCGCGCGGCGCGACGGCAATCACTACGTTATCAATGGCACCAAGCGCTATATCACCAACGCGCCGGAAGCCGGCGTGTTCACGCTGATGGCGCGCACCGATCCCGAATCCAAAGACGCGAGCGGCGTGTCGGCATTCATCGTCGAGCGCAATACGCCGGGGCTTTCCGTCGGCAAGCCCGACCGTAAAATGGGCCAGCGCGGTTCACACACGGCCGACGTTATTTTCGACGACGTGCGCGTGCCCGCCGAAAACATCATCGGCGGCAAGGAAGGCGTCGGCTTCAAAACCGCCATGAAGGTGCTCGACAAGGCGCGGCTCAATATCGCCGCGGTGTGCGTCGGCGCCTCGACCCGCATGCTTGAGGAGGCGCTCACTTACGCGATGCAGCGCAAGCAATTTGGCAAGCCCGTCGCCGAATTCCAGCTCGTGCAGGCGATGCTCGCCGATTGCCAGACCGATATCTTCGCCGCACGCAGCATGACGCTCGAAGCCGCACGCAAACGCGACGAAGGCGGCAACGTCACGATGGAAGCGGCGTGTTGTAAATATTTCGCATCCGAAATGTGCGGCCGCGTCGCTGACCGCGCCGTGCAAGTCCATGGCGGCGCCGGCTACATGGCCGATTCGCCGATCGAACGTTTTTATCGCGACGTGCGTTTGTTTCGCCTGTATGAAGGCACGAGCCAGATCCAGCAGCTCATCATCGCGCGCAATATGATACGCAACGCGGGCCATTAGCCTGCGTCACACAAGGAGTAGTCCGTAGTGGCATTTGAAGATCTGGTGAAAGAATTACGTGAGCGCACTGCGCGCGTGCTTGGGATGGGCGGCGCCGACAAACTGGCCAAGCGCAAAGCCGAAGGGCACTTGAACGCGCGCGAGCGGATTGATTATCTCGTCGACGCCGACAGCTTTTACGAATCGGGGATGTTCGCCGTCGGCATTCGTCCCGAGGTCCGACATAAAACGCCGGCGGACGGCAAGATCGCGGGCTTTGCCCGGATCGCGGGCCGCGAGGTTGCGCTCGTCTCCAACGACTTCACGGTGCTCGGCGCCTCGTCGTCGGTCATCAACATGAAGAAGATCAAGCACGTGAAGCAGGTCGGCGCCAAACGCGGCCTGCCGCTGGTGCTGCTGGGCGAATCGAGCGGCGCGCGCATGCCGGACCGCATGGGTTCGGCTGGGCGCGCGATCATCGCGCAGGATCCAACCGAGTATCAGCGCTTGCGCGAAACGCCGTGGGCTTCGGCCTTGCTCGGCGCCTGCTACGGTTCATCCACGTGGTATTCGGCAATGTCGGATTTTGTCGTGATGCGCAAGGGCGCCATCATGGCCATCGCCAGCCCTGGCGTCACGTCGATTGCCATTAACAAGCCCATCGGCGCCGAAGAACTGGGCGGCTGGAAACTGCTGACGGGCGTGTCGGGCCTCGCCGATCTTGCCGTCGATACAGACGAACAGGCGCTCGACGCGATCAAGCGCTTCCTCTCGTACCTGCCGAGCCATTGCAACGAAGCGCCGCCCGTGCACCCGGTTCCTGCAGATTCGGACAAAGCATGCCGCAACATGCTCGACATCGTTCCCGAGTCGCGCAACAAGGTGTACGACGTGCGCAAGGTGATTGTTGCCGTCGCCGACGCGGGTTCGACGTTCGAACTCAAAGAACGCTACGGCAAGTCGGTCGCGACCGTATTCGGGCGGCTTGACGGCAAAAGTGTCGGGTTCATCGCCAACAATCCGATGTTCAAAGGCGGCGCCCTCGATGCCGACGCGTGCCAGAAAATTACGAGCTTCATGGTGCTGTGCGATTCGTTCAACGTGCCACTGGTGTTCTTAGTCGACGTGCCGGGTTTCCTGATCGGCGTCGAAGGCGAAATTCGCGGCATGCCCGGCAAGGTCATCAACTGGATGAATGCGTTGAGCCAGGTCACCGTGCCCAAGCTGACGGTGATCATGCGCAAGAGTTACGGTCAGGCGTATATCAATATGGCGGGCGGCAAAGGTGCCGACGAAGTCGCTTTATGGCCGACGGCCGATCTCGGCTTCATGGATCCGGCCGTCAGCGTAAATGTCTTGCACGGCATCAAACAAGAAGATGATCCCGAGCGCTTCAAGGAGCTCGTCGCTGAAGTTCAACGCGACACGTCGGCATGGGCGCTCGCTGAATTGTACGAAGCGCAAACCGTGATCGACCCGCGCGACACACGGGATTACCTGATTCGCACGCTGGAAGTGCATCGGTTGCGCATGAACAACGGCGTCGGCGAGCACCGGTTGAAAAACTGGCCGACGAGTTACTGAAGGGCGCGTGGCGTGAACGCAGTAACAGCAATCGCGGTAGCGACGTCAGCGCTCACCCTCGCGCCAAGCGCCGCCGCCCAAGCCTATCCGGTGAAGCCGATCCGATTCGTCGTGCCCTATGCGCCCGGCGGCAACACCGATATTTTGGCGCGCCTGCTCGGCCAGAAACTCGCCGAGGCCTGGGGCCAGCAAGTGATCATCGACAATCGTGCCGGTGCCGCAGGGACGGTCGGCGCCGAATTGGTCGCGCGTTCGCCGGCCGACGGTTACACGCTGATCATGGGTTCGTTCGGCAACATCATCGTCGCCAACAGCTTGTACAAAAATCTCAAGTACGATCCGCTCAAGGATTTTGCCTCGATCGCGCTCGTCTCATTGCCGCCCGGCGTGCTGGTTGAAAACCCGACCGTGCCGGCGCAATCGGTCAGAGAACTGATTACGTACGCGAAGAGCAACCCGCGCCGTCTCAATTACGGCTCGCCGGGTACCGGCGCCTGGAACCATTTATTTTTCGAACTCTTTAACGCGACCGCCGGTGTGTCGATTGTGCACGTCCCGTACAAAGGCATCGCGCCCGCCGTCGTCGATTTGCTCGGCGGCCAGGTTCAGCTCGCGATGTCGGCTTTTCCAACCGCCCTGCCGCACGTGAAAAGCGGCAAGCTGCGCGCGCTCGGTGTTACCAGCGCCAGGCGCTCGGGCCTGTTGCCCGAAGTGCCTACGATCGCAGAGTCCGGCTTGAACGGCTATGAAGCCGCGGGCTGGTTCGGCGTGCTCTCGCCTGCTGGTACGCCGCTTGCCGTTGTCAGCAAGCTGAACACCGAGATCAACCGCATCCTTGAACT